>CP099650.1:6234393-6857832 GCA_024123915.1 Oxalobacteraceae bacterium OTU3CAMAD1
CCGAAGCGTTGTCGACCGCGCCGTTGAAGATCGTATCCCCACTATCGCCCTGCTTGCCCAGGTGATCGTAGTGCGCGCTGTAGATGACGACTTCATCCTTCAGCTTCGGATCGGTGCCCGGCACCACGGCGGCAACGTTGAACTGCTCGACCTTGCGCACGGCGGCCTTCATCTCACCGCTCAGTTTGGCGGCCAGCGGCACCGGCTTGAAGTCCTTGCCCTCGGCGGCGGTGCGCAGCGCGTCCAGATCCTGCCCGGCGGCCTTGAACAAGGCGCGCGCCGTGTCGTCGGTGATCCAGCCCTGCAGCTCGGTCCCCAGGGTGCCGGCCGCCAGCTGGAAGCGCTCCACGCCGGACCAGCTGTTCTGGATCACGCTCCAGCCGTACGACGCGGTGGGCGTCGTATGGATCAGCAGCACGCCGGCGGCGCCCCGGCGCTTGGCTTCCTCGAACTTGTAGGTCCAACGGCCGTAGTACGTGAGGCCCTTGCCGTTGAAGCGGTTCGGCTGCTCGGCGCTCGGCTGCGGGTCGTTGACCATCATGACCAGGATCTTGCCCTTGAGGTCGGCACCCTTGAAATCATCCCACTGCTCGTCCTGCGCGGTGATGCCGTAGCCGACGAACACCAGGTCGGCGTTGAAGCTGTGCGCGGCGGTCGCGTCGCCAGGCGCGAACACCCAGTCCTTGCCAAAGCTGATCGGCAGCGCCTGGCCGCCCGCTTCCAGCTTGAGCGTGCTCTCGGCCGGCAACGTTTTGACGCCGGCGATCTGCACCGCCTGGCGATAGCTGTCGCCGTTACCGGGTTTCAAACCCAGCGCCAGCGACTGCGTTTCCAGATAGGAGACGGTCAGGTCGGCGCCGCGCTGGCCGGTGCCCCGGCCCTCCAGCAAATCGCTGGACAGGAAGGCGAGGTGCGCGCGCAGCGGAGCTTCCTGCACCACGGCAGCGGTTTTGCCGCTGGCCGCGTGTGCGGGGAAGGCCAGCGCCAGGCTGATGGCCAAGGCGGAGGCAACAAAGGATGGGGTCATTTTTTGCATGATGTCCTGAAGGCGTGGATGATGAATGCGGCCAAATTGGCGCGCGCACATTGTAAGACATTTGCCGAGGCCGCCGAACGCCATCCATTGCGCAGCGCAGCATAGGCCGCCGCGTTAAAATGACAGCATGACCGATCGCATCAACACCGCTGACAACTACATAGGACGCTTCGCGCCCTCCCCCACCGGCCCACTGCACATCGGTTCGCTGGTGGCGGCCATGGCCAGCTACCTGGACGCCAAGGTACACAACGGCCAGTGGCTGGTGCGCATCGAGGACGTCGACGGCGACCGCAACGTCCCCGGCGCCGACCAGCACATCCTGGCGTCGCTGCAACGCAGCGGCATGCGCTGGGACGGCGAGGTCACCTGGCAAAGCCGGCGCACCGGCCTGTATGAGCAAGCGCTGGCGCGGCTCGGCGACCTGGCCTACCCCTGCGGCTGCTCCCGCAAGGAAATCGCCGATTCGCAACTGAGCCTGACCGGCAGGCAGGCGCAGGCGCTGATTTACCCCGGCACCTGCCGCCACGGCCTGGCGCCCGGCAAGAGCGCCCGCGCGCTGCGCCTGAAAGTGCCGCAATCGCCGCATTGCGTGATCGGCTTCGACGACCGCTGGGCCGGCCACGTCAGCCAGGACCTGACCGACGAGGCTGGCGACTTCGTCATCAAGCGCGCCGACGGCTTCTGGGCCTATCAACTGGCGGTGGTGGTCGACGACGGCGATCAGCGCGTGACCGACATCGTTCGCGGCGGCGACCTGCTGGACTCCACGCCGCGCCAGATTTATCTGCAACAAGCGCTCGGCCTGCCGCAGCCGCGTTACCTGCACGTGCCGGTGGTGGTCAACGAGCTGGGCGAAAAATTATCCAAGCAAACCGGCGCCCTGGCCTTCGACAACGGCGCGCCGCCGGACCTGCTGCTGCAACAGGCGCTGCTGCCGGCCGCGCGCTTCCTCGGCATGGATTTCCGCGCCGACACGATCGAAGCCTTCTGGCGGGTCGCCACGCCGGCCTGGGCACAAGTTCTGCGGAATCCGCCTATTTCGCGGTAGTCTCGACCTCGCTCAAGCCCGGCAGAGCCGTGCGCCGCCCGCCCGGATTTTTCATCTACACTGGCGCCATGGAAGTCGAACTCAAACTATTACTCGCCCCCGCCGACAACGAGGCGCTGATGCGTCACCCGTTGATCGCCGCCCACGCCAGCGGTCCCGCGCGCGCGCAGCGGATGACTGCGCGCTATTTCGATACGCCGGATTTGCATTTCCTGCACCACGGCGCCGGCCTGCGCGTGCGCAAGGTCGGCGAGGAATGGATACAGACAATGAAGGCCGGCGGCAGCGTGCAAAGCGGCTTGCATAGCCGCAATGAGTGGGAATGCCCGGTGGACCGCGCCTGGCCGCGCCTCGGCCGCCTGCGCAAGCTGATCGGCAACGACCCGCAATGGCGCGACATGCTGGACCTGCCGGACCTGAAGGAGCGGCTGGAGCCGCTGTTCCTGGTGGAGGTCGAGCGCCACACATGGGATCTGGAAATCGAAGGCAATTCGATCGAGCTGGTGCTCGACCAGGGCCACATCGAGCGCCACGGCCGCAAAACCGACATCAACGAAATCGAACTGGAACTCAAGGAAGGCGAACCGGCCGCGCTGTACGCCTTCGCGCTGGAACTGCACAAGCAGATCCCCCTTCGGCTCAGCAACATCAGCAAGGCCGAACGGGGCTATCTGCTATGCCGCCAAACCGGCACCGCGCCCTACCGCGCCCAGGCGCTGAGCCTGGCCCCGGACAACACCGTCGGCGAAGCGCTCAAGGCCATCCTCGACAACTGCCTGCAACACATCCAGCGCAACGAGGAGGCTGTCATCCATGGCGACGATCCCGAGACCTTGCACCAGATGCGCGTCGGCCTGCGCCGCCTGCGTTCGGCCTTAAAACTGTTCGACGCCGCCGCCCCCTGCCCGCAAGCGCTGGCTGGCGACATCGCCTGGCTAGGCACGGAACTGGGCGGCGCCCGCGACGCCGACGTGTTGCTGATGTCGACCTTGCCGCGCATCCAGTCCAACCCAGGCGGCAAGAACGGCCTGCTGGAACTGCAGGCGCTGGCGCTGGCCGCCGCGCGCGGCTACCGCAAAACAGCCGCGAAAGCGCTGCTGTCGCCGCGCTACACGCAACTGTTGCTATCGATGGGCGTATGGATGCAGCACATCTCCACGGATGTTCCCGACAGTCCGCTGCCGAAATTCGTGCACTCCACGATGCAGCGGCTGCACAAGCAATTGATCAAGCGCGCCAACCGCATGGACGACGATGACGCCGACTCCATCCACCGCACCCGCATCGCCGCCAAGCGCGCCCGCTATGCGCTGGAATTTTTTCACTCGCTGTACCGGCAGAAAGGCTCGCGCCAATATCTGAAGACGCTGGCGGCGATCCAGTCGGAGCTGGGCCAGCACAACGACCTGATCATCGCCGACCGGCTGTTGCAGGAAATGGCCGAGCAGCATCCGGACGCGGCCGACACCATCGGCTACGCGCGCGGCTACTTGCAAGCGCTGCAGTCGCAACAGCCGGTCGACCTGGACCAGATCCGCGACACCTTGCACCACCTCAAGCTGCCGCACTGAACCCAAACCCGTTTCCCGCATCGATACGCGTGCCTCACCACTTAGGGGTCGTACCCCAAAGGGTACGACCCCGTATGGCTGTGCGGGTTACCTTACCGCGCCGCGCCGCTGGCGGCCGGCACCGGCTTCGACGTCACCGTCCAGGCCAGCGTGCCGGTGCACTTGGCCCGCACCACCGCCGACAACGTCTCGTCGGCCTCCTCGCTCGCCAGCGGATATTCCTTGGTCCCCTCGATCTTGAAATGCAGATCGGGCATGGTGGAACTGGCGGTCTTCGACAGCACCGGCGCATAGCCACGCTCGGCAAGGATCTTACGGCAAGGCTCAAGACCCTTCAAATCGAACGATTCCAGCTTGACGCTGAACACCCAGCGCTCCGCCACGCCGCGCGCGGCCAGCACGGGGTCGGGCAGCATCAGGTTCGATGGCAAGGTGGCGGCGCCGGCATGGGCGGCAAACGCGGAGGCGGCCAGCAAAGCGGCGCGGACGAAGGAGGAAACAAGACGGCGATACATGGACATTCCTCAAAATTCAAATCGAGCCGCCATGGTATCAGCCCACGAGAATTGGATACAGCGTGGCCACCAACAACAGCGCCATCACCACGTTAAAAATGCGCACCGAGCGCGGGTCCTGCAGCAGGCGGCGCATGGCCACGCCGAACATCGCCCACGCGCCGACGCCGAAGGTGCCGACCGCGTTGAACACCAGCGCCAGCTGCGCCACGTCGACGGCACCGAACCCCTGCGGCAGGTAGGTGGTGATGGCGCTGATGGACATGACCCAGGCCTTGGGATTCACCCACTGAAACGCCGCCGCGCCGACAAACCCCATAGGTTTGGACCGCGCCGCCGGCTCGGCGTTCATCGGCGCCGCGTTGGCCAGCTTCCACGCCAGCCACAGCAAGTAAATCGCGCCGACATACTTCAGTATCAGCTGCAACATCGGAAACCGGACGAACACCGCATGCAAGCCCATCCCGGTGGCGAAGATCATAAAGGCGAAACCGAAGGTGATGCCGAACAAATGCGGCAGCGAGCGCTTGAAACCATAGTTCAATCCCGAGGCCATGATCATCGCGTTGTTCGGCCCGGGGGTGATCGACGTGACGGCGGCGAAGGTGCACAAAGGCAGCAAGAGTTCGGGCGACATAAATTTTCCAGTGACAATCGATGGTGGGAATCAACGGCTTTATTGTAGACGCAACTGTGCTGGCGCGTACCAGTACAGTTACGCACACTTTGCACCCACGTGTATTGGTCACTTGGCCGATACGACCTTGGCAGGCCTCGCTTTCGCCGCCGCCCGCGCCGGCTTGCGCTGGCCGCCCAGCAGCTTGTAGAAGCTCTCCAGCTCGCGCCGCACCAGGTCCTGGCCGTTCTCGATGACGAAATCCTGGAACGAGGCGGCCACTTTCGGAATCGGCTGGCCGCTCAGGTGCATGATGTGCCAGTCCGCCTCCACCGGATTTTCCTGCATCGGCAGGATCGCCAGCAAGCCGGCCTCGAACTCCAGCCCGCAGGCGTGCACCGACAGGAAGCCCAGCCCCAGCCCGGCCGACACCATGCGCTTGATCGCCTCGTTGCTCGACACCTCGGAGCCGAATTCCGCCGGGTGCCCGGCCTCGCGCAGCAGCTTCTCGACCGCCGTGCGGGTACCGGAGCCGCGCTCGCGCACCATCAGGTTGGCAGCCATGACGTCGTTGAGCGTGATTTTTTTCTTCTTCATCAGCGGATGCGCGGGACTGGCGACGAACGCCATCGGATGGCGCGCGAACTTGGCCGCGTTGGTGCGCAGCTCGCGCGGCGGCGTGCCCATGATGGCCAGGTCGATCTCCTGGCGCGCCAGCATGTTGACGATCTCCGAGCGGTTCCCCACCTGCAGCTTGAGGCGAACGTCCGGCCGCTTGATCGTGAACGGCACCAGCATCGGCGGCAGCAAATGCTCGGCGGTGGTGACGGCGCCGATGCGCAAGGTCCCGCTGGTGACGCCCTGCAGCGCCGCCAGCTCGTCGCCGGCCTGCTCCAGCAACCGCAGGATGCGCTCCGAGAACGTGGCCATCACCTCGCCGGCGGCGGTCAGCTGGATGTTGCGTCCCACCTTGCGCGTGAGCGCGATGCCGGCGATGTCCTCCAGCGTGCGCAGTTGCAGCGAAACGGCCGGCTGCGTGACGTGCATCGCCTCGGCCGCGCGCGACACGCTCTCGTGGCGGGCCACCAACACCAGCGATTGCAGCTGGCGGAAACTGGCGTGATACATAAGCTCTCCCTTATCAACTATCGAATATCTTTAATTTTTCTTTTGTAGATTCTACCGTTATATTTACGTCAATGCGATGTCCATGCGATAGATCAAGTTTTTTAAAGTGAGTCGCACAAGATCAACCCCGGCACTGTTTAGCGAGAACGATATGAGCATAGACGTGATCTTCCTTGGCCTCGACGGCGTACTGTTCGACACCGAAGCGCTGCACCTGGCAGCCTGCAACGCGGCCTTCGCCAACGCCGGGCTGTCGATACGCTGGACCCTGCCCGCCCTGCGCGCGGCCGCCGCCACCCACGGCTATGCACGCGCCATCGGCACCGTCATCACCCGCGAACTGTTCGGCCGCGGCAAAGACCGAGGCCGCGCGGCCGAACTGTATGCCGACAAGCACCGCCAGTTCCACCAAGCTATCGCCGACCATCCACCGGTGGCGCTGCCGGCGGCGCTCACGCTGATCGACGACGCCATCGCCGCCGGCTGCAAGATCTGCATCCTCACCGACCTGCCGGCGCCCGCCACCTCGGCGCTGCTGGCCAACAGCTTCGGCGCGCACGTCAACAGCGTGTTCACGGTCGTCACCGGCGGCGCAAGTTTCGACGGCCCGTCCGGCACCGGCCCCTACGCCAAGGCGCTGCACGCGATGGGCGTGACCCCGGGCGACGCCATCGCCATCGATACGGCCGTCCCAAGCCTGCGCGCCGCCGAAGAAGCCGGCCTGTGGACCGTATCGGTCGCCCCCTACGGCGCCGACGTGGTGCGTCCCCGCCAATTCATCACCTTCGAAGCGCTGAACGAACTGCGCTCCAGCCCCTACACGCCCGACCAACAGCAACACCAGCAACAAGCAGCATGACCACGGAGACACGTAGGGCGGATTAGCGCAAAGCGCGTAATCCGCCAAGCTCCGCCACGAGCGCAAATCGACTCACCAACCTGGAGAAAAAAATGGAAACGATCGTCATCGTAGGGGGAGGTGCGGGCGGACTGGAACTCGCCACCCGTCTTGGAGACACACTGGGCGCCGGCAAGCGCGCCCGCATCCTGCTGGTGGACCGCTCGCCGGGCCACTTCTGGAAGCCGCTGCTGCACACCGTCGCCTCGGGAAAATGCGACCCGCAGGTCACGGAACTAGCCTTCACCGCGCAAGCCCTGGACCACGACTTCGAATTCATGCAAGGCGAAGTACTGTGCGTGGACCGCGCCCACCAAACCATCACCCTCACCCCGCGCGGCGGCCGGCAGGACGACGGCGTGTGCCGCACCATCGGCTACGACAAGCTGGTGCTGGCCCTCGGCGCGGTCACCAACTTCTACAGCGTGCCCGGCGCGGCCCGCCACGCGATGACACTGGACAGCGTGGCCGACGCCGAAGCCTTCCGCCGCCGCTTCGTCGACGGCTGCATCAGCGCCGGCGAGCGCAAGGAACAACTCAACGTCGTCATCGTCGGCGGCGGCGCCACCGGCGTCGAACTGGCGGCGGAGCTAAGCAACAGCGCCCGCGCGCTGGCCGACTATCGCGTGCACACGCTCGATCCGGAACGCGACATCCGCATCACCGTCATCGAGCGCGGCGAGAACCTGCTGCCGCACCTGCACCCGCTGCAATCGCAGCGCGCCGCAAACCATCTGCGCTCGCTCGGCATCGACGTGCGCACCGCGACCGCCGTCGCCCATGTCACCGACAACGCGGTGATCGACGCCGCCGGCGCAGCCCATCGCGCCGACCTGACCTTATGGGCCGCCGGCGTCGAAGCGCCGGAATTGTGCGCCACGCTCGGCCTGACGCTCAACCACATCCGCCAGATCGTGGTCGACTCCAGCCTGCGCGCCGCCTGCGACAGCCGCATCTACGCCTTCGGCGACTGCGCCAGCTACGTCTGCCCGATCAAGGGCGCCGCGCCGCCGCGCGCGCAGGTCGCGCATCAGCAGGCGATGTTCCTGGCCGAGCTGCTGTCGCGCCGCGACGACGGGCCACGGCCGGAGTTCCGCTACCACGACTACGGCTCGCTGGTCTCGCTCGGACCGCAGGCGGCGGTCGGCGTGCTGACCGGCGCCCTGACCGGCAAGAGCATCCGCGTTGGCGGCGCCGCCGCGAGCCTGCTGTATGCGCTGATGTACCAAAAACACCTGCTCCAGCTGCATGGCAGCTTGCGCATGGCGGCGCAAACGCTGGTGGACTGGCTGCGCGGGAAAATCCTGCCGCCGGTGCGATTGCATTAGCGCCAAACCCGCACTGCCATACGGGGACGTACCCCTCGGGGTACGTCCCCTAAGTGGTAACGCTGGCGTATCGCTAAAGGCATTCCGGGTTGATGGTGCCCGGTGCCCAGCGCCGTGGAACCGTTCTATAATGGGTTCATGACGACCATCACCTCGCTAACCCGGGACACGGCCGCTAACGCGGCGGCCGGCGCCACCGCATCGACCTCCCGCTTCTCTTCCCCGACCACCGGCGGCCCAGCCGCCGTCACCGGTTCCGGCGGCGCGTCGACCATGGTATCGCTCAGCGGCGGCCAGGATGCCCGGCAGCCCAAGGCGGTGGTCTGGGAAAACCGCACCAGAAGCGCCTCCAGCACGATGATGGCGCGGAACTTCGCCGATCAGCCGGTGGCGGGTCGACTCAAAGGCCTCGGCGGCGAGCTGCTGAAACAGGTCGCCTACGACGGCGAGGATTTCTCGCAATCGATCCAGCAAGCCCCCACTGGCGTGCAAGCCGATACCTACGACATGCTGGTATCGCCGTCGCAGGTATCGCAGCACGGCATGGGCGACAACCGCGTCGGCCTGACGATCACCACCCGCAGCGGCGTCACGGTCGAACTGTCGCTGGACGCCGGCGACAACAGCATCGCGGTCGAAGCCAAAAGCAGCGGCAAGCTCACCGAAGTGGAACGCAAGGCGCTGGGCAAGTTGTCGGAAGCCTTCCAGAAAGCCGTCGACGGCTTGACCGAAGACCCGCCGCGCGTCGACCTGGCCGGCCTGACGCAGTTCGATAGCGCGGTCCTGTCGTCGGTCGATCTGAAGGGCGAGATCAAGCTCAATCCCAAGGAAACGCAGCGGCTCGAGTTCCATGCCGACAGCGGCAAGCGCACGGTCAGTTTCAGCGGGCCCGATGGCGTGGCCAAGATCGGCGTGGACCTCAGCCAGCCCGCCAGCTGGGGCAACAAGGAGCAGCAGGCCAAGGCGCTCAACCGCTACCTGCAGCAGGTCGACCAGGCCGGCATGCGCGGCCAGGGCAATGCCGCCATGCTCACGATGTTCAAGGACGCGCTGGTCGATATGAACAGCGACTACGGCACGCCCCCGGTGGCGCCGCGCGACATGCTGCTTACCGACCGCGATCGCGCGACCACCACCGGCCTGGCCGACTTCACCGCTTCCGTCTCGCAAACCGAGGTGGCGTCCAATCCCGCCAAGTCCACCGAGAAGGACAGCTTCGCCTACGAGTTGTCGCAAAAGACCAAGATCTCCGGCCGCTCGCAAATGGACCTCGCGCTCTCGCAGCAACAGCAGTCGCACCTGAAGGCGCGCTACCACGCGCCGGTCGCCCCGACCGCAACCCTGGCGCTGGACCTGGAGCCGCAATCGCAGAACTACAAATACATGATGATCGACGAATCGGCCAGCAGTACCACCAGCATCGAATACGACAAGGGCAAGCTGGTGAAGGCCTCACTGGAGATGCAGGCCAGCCGATCGACTCGGGTGCTGGAATACATGTTCGGCAAGCTCAAAGACGACCACACCACGCCGTCCGGCAAGGCGATCACGCGCGACCTGTTGCCAACGCTGGAGCCGCAAGACGGCGGCCAATCCATGGGCGATTTCGAACGCGCACAGATGCTGTCCAAGGTGAACGACGCCATCTTCCTGCAATCGAATCCCGACGCGATAGCAGCTGAGTGAGCATATGAGCACACCCGAACATTTCGTCCTGTTGGCGAGGTATAACGCCGACATGAACCGCAACCTGTACGCGGCGGCGGCCAAGCTGCCGCCCGGCGAACTGACGGCGGACCGCAAAGCCTTCTTCGGCTCCCTCGCCGGCACCATGAACCACCTGCTGGCGGGCGACACCATCTGGCTCAAACGCTTCGCCACGCACCCGGCCAATTTCCCGGCGCTGGTCACGATGGACGGCATGCCGCAACCCGGCGGGCTGGCGCACAGCTTCAGCGACGACCTGCCCACCCTGCGCCGCCACCGCGAGCAGCTGGACGCCATCATCAGCGACTGGGTACCGCAGCTCACCGCCGCCGACCTGGCGCATGCATTCGAATACCGCAGCACCAAGGGGGACGTCTACCGCAAGCACTTCGGCAGCGTGCTGGCGCACTTTTTCAATCACCAGACCCACCACCGGGGACAGGCCAGCACCTTGCTGACCCAGGCGGGCGTCGACATCGGCGTTACCGACCTGCTGCTGTGGGTACCCGACCTGGAACCGACAAGTCCATGAAAATCGCCGTCTACAGCGCCCAACCCTACGACCGCCGCTTCCTCGACGAGGCGCGGCTTGAAGCGGTGGAAGCCACGCCAGCGTCGCCGATCGACGCCATCTACTTCGCCAACCGCCTGACCATCGACACCGTGCCGCTGGCGCACGGCTGCGCCGTGGTCTGCGTCTTCGTCAACGACATCCTCGATGCGGAGGTGCTGGAAGCCTTGCACGCGCTGGGCGTGCGCGCCGTGCTGCTGCGCTGCGCCGGCTTTAACAACGTCGACGTGCAGGCCGGCGAGCGGCTCGGCATGTTCATGGCGCGCGTGCCCACCTACGCGCCCGAAGCGGTGGCCGAACACGCGCTGGCGCTGGTGATGACGCTCAACCGCCGCACGCACCGCGCCTACGCGCGCGTCCGCGAGGGCAATTTCGCGCTCGACGGCCTGCTCGGCATGACCTTGCACGGCAAGACCGTCGGCATCGTCGGCGCCGGCCAGATCGGCACCGCCGCCGCCCATATCTTCAAAGGCATCGGCTGCACGGTGCTGGTCAGCGATCCGGCGCCGCAGCTGCAGCTGCAACTGGGCGCCATCGCCGCCCGCGTCACGCTCGACCAGCTACTGGCGCAATCGGACATCGTCTCCCTGCATTGCCCGCTGGTGGACGCCACCCGCCACCTGATCAACGCCCACAGCCTGGCGCTGATGAAGCCCGGCGCGATGCTGGTGAACACCTCGCGCGGCGCGTTGATCGACACGATGGCCGTCATCGCCGCGCTCAAGTCCAAGCAACTGGGGGCGCTGGCGATCGACGTCTACGAACAGGAAAGCGACCTGTTTTTCCACGACCATTCGAGCGACATCATCGACGACGACGTCTTCCAGCGGCTGATGACGTTCCCGAATGTGCTGGTCACCGGCCACCAGGGTTTCTTCACCATCGAAGCGATGCGCGAAATCGCCGCCGTCACCTTCGTCAACCTGGCCGCCTTCATGCAGGGCGAGCCGACGGCCAACGCGCTGGCGGCCCACGCGCCACCGACTTAGCATCGCAATCCTCAAAAAAGTGATCACCGGGTGCCGTTTTCCCCGGTAATATCGCTAGTAACATCACCCGTACGCATGACCGCCATGCGCACTGCGCGGTTGTGGCCGCGCCGCGCCTGGCTTATACTGCACTGCAACAATCCGGCTTTTCTATAACTAATAATACCGATCCACCGGAGAAGGTCATGTCCCTCGCTTACCGCGCCACCGCCGATTTCGCCAAATTGAACCACCCGATGCGGGTGCCGCTGTCGGCGGAGATCCACTCACGCCCCTTCCTGCAATTGCAGGCACCGGAAAGCCTGACCCATTTCGCGCTCTACGTGCAGCAGGATCAGCCCTCCCAAAAATACCATCGCGGCACGCAGCACCAGATTTTGCAGCAGCTGTGCACCCACTACGGCGTGGCCGGCCCGCATCCGCAGGCGCGCTACTTCTTCCATGACTTCGGGCGTTTTCGCCTGAAGTGGGAATGCCACACCGAGTTCGCCACCTACACCTTCGTCGAGCGCGGCGAGCCGGGACTGGACTTCCGCACGGCGTTCGACCGCATGCCGCTGCAGCACGTGCCGCAGGAATGGCTGGCCGGCCTGCATGGAAAAATCATCGTCGCCTCGCACGTCGTGCTGCGCAACGGCGATAGCGCCGGCGCCGACGAACAAGCCATCGCCGAACTGTTTCAAGGTAAATCGATGGTCGGCAGCAGCGTAGGCAGCGGCGCGGAAGTGTGGACCGATTTCCTGATCCAGCCCGATGGCTTCAGCCGATTCATCGTGCGCGATCTGGGCCTGCGCGAATTCCAGGCCGGCCGCCTGGTCGGGCGCCTGCTGGAGATCGAGAACTACCGCATGATGGCCCTCCTCGGCCTGCCGCACGCGGAGGCCTCGCAGCCGCTGTTGAACGGCATCGAAAACGAGCTGGCCGACCTCACCGCGACGCTGGTTCAGGCGGACATGCCGCAGTCGCTGGACGCGCGCGGCCCGGACGCGCACGAGGAACAGAACCTGCTGCACCGTATCACCAGCCTGGCCGCGCGGCTGGAGAAGCTGTCTGTCAACAACAGCTACCGCTTCTCCGCGTCGCAGGCGTATTTCAGCCTGGTGCAGGCGCGCATCCAGGAGCTGCGCGAAGTGCGCATGACCGGCATTCCGACCCTGGCCGAATTCATGGGCCGCAGGCTGGCGCCGGCGATCCACACCTGCACCTCGGTATCGCAGCGGCAGGAAGCGCTGGCCAAGCGTATCGCCCGCAGCAACGACCTGCTGCGCACCCGCGTCGGCATCGAGCAGGAACGCCAGAACCGCAAGATCCTGCAATCCCTGGACGCGCGCGCGGCCCAGCAACTGCGGCTGCAACAGGCGGTCGAGGGATTGTCGGCAGTGGCGATTTCGTACTACACGCTGGGATTGATCGGCTATGCCGGCAAAGCGATGAAGGCCGGCGGCCTGCCGGTCAACCCGGACATCCTGCAGGGCATCGCCGTGCCGGTGGTGATTCTGGCCGTGTGGATGGGACTACGCCGGGTGCACAAGCAGCTGACGGCGCGCGGCACGACGGCCGCGCAACGCCACGCCGCCTGATCACAACTGGACGGTGACCGGCTGGCCGGGTTGGTCCGGCTGGACCGGTTGCAGCAACTGGCCGCTGAAGCGGCTCGCCAGGAAGGTGGCGATGCGCTGCTGCGTCGCCTCCAGATACGGAATGTTCATGTGGTCGGAATCGGGCACGATTTCGTCCGCATGCAAGGTGCCGAGTTTTTGCACCAGCAGATCGGTATGCGAATGCGGCACCACATCGTCGAACGCCGCCCGCAGCACATAAGTCGGCGCCTTGAGCTGGTGCGCGTACTTCACCGATTCGAATTTATGCCGCAGCACATACTCCACCGGCAGCGTCCTGAATTTGCGCTTGGCGATCGCCAGGATCGAATCGTAGGGGGTGATCAGCACGATGGCGCTGGCCTCGCGCTCCATCGCCACCTGCACCGCCACGCCGGAACCGAGGCTGCGGCCGACGACGGCGATGCGCGTCGGATCGACATGATGGCGTTCGCTGAGCCAGTCGAACAGCATGCGCCCATCCTCGACGAAGTGCGCCTCGGCCGGATCGCCGTGCGAATCGCCGTAGCCGCGATAGTTCACCGCCAGCACCGCCATGCCGGGAAACAGCTTGCCGGCGTCCCGTGCCACCCACGACACTTCCTCCGAACGGCCGCCGAAATACACCACGCCTGGCGTTTGCCCCGCCACCAGGGGCGTCATCAGCCATCCGGACAAACGGGTGCCGTCCTTGGCGCGGATCACGACGGGGCGCGTGCGGTGGCCGGTGCTGTAAGGCTTGAGCACCTCGCGGCGGCTGCCGAGAGGATTAAACAGCAGCCGTTTCTGGTTGGCCGCGACCGCCGCCGTCAATCCCATCCACAGCACGCTGACAATGCCGGCCAAACCGGCGACTTTTTTTGAATTGTCCATCCCTCTACTTTACCCTCGTCTTGACTCTCTGCTGTACGCCAGCGTACAAATACATTTGCCCGTGGCAAACACCAAATGCGGGCAGGCCGGCTGTTTCTCAAGGTAAACGGGGCGAACCGGTATAATCGGCGCTTCGTTTTGCTCTCCCGCCCCCTATGAAACCGGCCATCGTCCTGCTGCACAGCTCCATGAGTTCCAAGGCCCAATGGGCGACACTTGTAGAACTGCTCACGCCCGATTTCCGCTGCATCCCGCTCGACTTGCTCGGCTACGGCGCCGCGCCCTATCCACCGGGCGCCGGCCAGAGCGAAGCATACACCCATACGCTGGCCCACGAAGCGGACGCCGTCGCCGAAGCCATCGCCGCCCAGCTGGCGCCGGACGAAGCGTTCCACCTGGTCGGCCACTCGTTCGGCGGCGTCTCCGCGCTGCACCTGGCGCGCCGTATGCCGGAACGCGTGCGCACGTTGACCTTGTTCGAGCCGGTCGCCTTCCACCTGCTGCCGGAGCAG
Organism: Oxalobacteraceae bacterium OTU3CAMAD1; assembly: GCA_024123915.1. Lineage (NCBI taxonomy): Bacteria > Pseudomonadati > Pseudomonadota > Betaproteobacteria > Burkholderiales > Oxalobacteraceae > Oxalobacteraceae bacterium OTU3CAMAD1. The sequence continues at coordinate 6,248,787 of CP099650.1, forward strand.
GACGCTGCGCGGGTGGAAATCGTCACCGTCGTCGGCGGCATCGTGGCATGCGCCTCCGACCGCGACGCCACCCGCATCTTCATCGACTACTGGAACCGTCCGGGCGCGTTCGACGCCGCGCCGGCATCGGCCCAGGACAAGATGATCGCGCAGATCGCCAAGGTCAAGCTGGACTTCCAGGCGCTGCTGGGCGAGCCGGTCTCCCTGGCCGATCTGGCCGTGCTGACGATGCCGGCGCTGGTGCTGTCCGGCCAGCTCAGTCCCGCCTCGACGCGATCGCTGGCCGCGCAGCTGGCGGCCGCGCTGCCCAACGCACGCGCGCTGCAAACACGCGGCGGCCATATGGGACCGATCACCCACGGCGACGCGATCAACCCCACCATTGCCGCCTTCCTGCGCGGTGAAGACCTGACCCAAGGCTGACATGCAAACCAATCTCCCATCGCGCGGCGTGTCCTCGCTCATTCAACGCGGCTTGCTGGCACTGGCGTTCAGCGGCATTGCCGCCCTGTCGCATGCCGCCGTCAAGCCGGTGACGGTGGCGCCGGAGGTCACCGGAGAATGGGTCACGCCGGATGGCGCCTGGGATGGCCGCACGGTGCTGATGCTGCACGGTTTCGCCGACGACCTGAATGGCGCCGGGGACCTGAGCAAGCGCATGTCCACGCGGCTGGCGGAAATGGGAATCGCGTCGTTGCGGATCAACTTCCGTGGCGAGGGTGGCCGCATGCGCAGCGACATCGATTCGACGCTCGACACGCGGGTCGCGGACACCGAGGCGGCGTATGCCTTCTTGCAGAAGCAGGCGGGCGTCAAGATCGCGCACAGCGCGGTGCTGGGATGGAGTTTGGGCGGCGCCACCGCGATGGTGGTGGGCAGCAAGCACCCGGAATGGTTCCGCAGCATGGTGGTGTGGTCCACGCCTAGCGGCGATTTGTATAAGTACTTCATGTCGAAGCCGACGCCGCAGAAAGCGGTGCGGGATGGCGTCGCCTCGGAGGTGATCCCGGGCTGGAAGACCATCACCACCAAGCGGGCGTTCTACGAGAGCTTCAAGGGTGTGGATCTGGACAAGGCGCTGGCCGGGTATCGGGGAGCGTTTTTGACGGTCCGGGGCAGCAAGGATTATCTGCCGCAGAGGGATTTTGATTTGATCAGGATCGCGCCGGGCAAACCGGCGCAGGCGGAGATGATCGATGGGGCGGATCATGTGTTCAACGTGTTCGAGGCCAACAGCCCGGCGGCCAAGCGCGTGATCGACATCACCGCCGCGTGGCTGGCCAAAACCCTTTGACAACGTAGGGCGGATTAGGCGGAACGCCGTAATCGGCCATCGATGAGCCGTCGACGGCGCACCGATGGCCGATTACGCTTCGCTAATCCGCCCTACGTGGTCCGACCGCTCTCACTTGCCGTCACCGATCACGATATCGATCGTATTCTCAAACCACGCCCCCAGGTTGGGCGTGTGCGCCCGCTGCGCCGACGGTCCCAGTTCATGCGGCGGATGGAATTTGGTCCCTATCGGCAGAATCGCGTTCAGGAACGAGATATCCCCCGGCGGGAATTCCATATGCGTCGCCTTCGGCTCGAAGCCTTCGCCGCTGGCCTCCCTCGGCGTAAACACCCGCAGCGCGATATCGTCGCTATGGTTGACGAACCTGATCGGCAGATTCCTCGTCGCCAGCTCCGCCCAATACACCTTGTCATGGAAGCCCTTAAACTCCGGATAATTCCACGACAAGCCCGTGATGGTGTCGTTGTAATCCTTCTGCCACACGTCGAACTCCACACCCTGCGTGCGGTTCTTCCACACGCGATAGGGACCGCGTCCCAGCCAGCGCATCGACTGCACCTGCGCATCCGGATAATCAAAGGTCACGCCCAACGCATCGGCAGGCTTGCCCCCCTCCATACCGTAGGCGTAGTTCACGCTCAACGTGCCCGCCGCATTCAAACGCCAGTTCACCTTGCGCAGGTTCCCCGTGTATTCCGCCTGCACTACCACGTCGTTGCCATCCTGGCGCGCGGCGATGCTCTTCAAGGTCGCCTTCCCCGCCACCAGACGCGGGCCGTTCGTCAACGGCACCACGGTATCGCCCTTCTTCAGCGAACGCAGATAGCCGGTGGTCTTGTCGATAACGGCATTCAGCGCGCCGGCCTGCAACTGGAAGCCGTCGCCCTCTTCCGTCAAGGTGGCTGCACCTGATGCCGCAGTCGCCGGTTGCATCCGCTGCGCCACCTGCTGCGCGTTGGCGATCATCCACGACCACGTATAGATTTCGCGGCCATCGCGGTCCGTCGCCGTGAAGTACAGCGCATCCTGCCGCGTCCAGTCGGCCGGCAAGGCGATGCTGGTGGTGCCGCGCATGCCGGCGGCGACATCCGGCGCCTTAGCGCTGCCTTTGGCCACTACCTTGTGGCCCGCCTCGCTGCCGAACTTCACCAACTGCCAACTCAGCTTCACCTGATTCAGATTGCTGATGTCATAGCGGTTCTCCAGCGTGATCTTGCCGTCGAAGCTAGGTGGCAGGAAGGCCATTTCCGATAATGGCAGATACACCGGCGTCCAGATCTTCTTCACGGCGAAGAAGCTGCCCTCTTTTTCGCGGTAAGGCCCGACGATGCCGTCCGGCGCCAGATTGCCGGCGACGTCGATGGCGCCATTCTTATCGTCGCGAACAATACCTTCATCCGCGAACGCCCAAAGGAAGCCCCCGGCGCTGAGTGGATTGGACAGCATATCCTTCCACCAGTCGTCCAGGCTCGCGCCGGCGCCGCCATCGTACAGGCCATGCAGAAACTCGGTCGGCATGAAGACATCGCGCCCATGGAACAGCGACGCCGCGCAGCAGTTGTAGGCCGGATAATGCGCGGTATCGATGCCGCCGAAGTTCGCCCACGGATGGATGACGGGACGCTTCTGCGTATCCCACTGCGGATACAGCTTGTCCAGGTCGTGATTGAACCCGCCCTCGTTACCGTTGGCCCAGAAGACGATCGACGGGTGATGCTGATCGCGCGTCACCAGTTCCTTCACCAGCGGCGTCGAGACATCGGTGTCGTAGGATTTCTGCCAGCCGGTCAACTCGTCGATCACGTACAGGCCCACTTCATCGGCCACGTCGAGGAAGTGCGGGTCCGGCGGATAATGGGACATCCGCACCGCGTTCATATTCATTTCCTTCATCAGCTTCGCGTCCTGGTAGCTCAGCGCCTTGCTGCTGGCGCGCCCCGACGTCGGCCAGATCGTATGCCGGTTCGATCCCTTGAAGCGCACCTTGTAGCCATTGACGTACACGCCATCGCGCGGGCGCAGTTCGATGGTGCGGAAGCCGATGGTCTTGCTCACCTCATGCACCACCTTTTTGCCGCTGACCAGCTGGAAATTGACCTTGTAACGCTGCGGATTCTCCGCCGACCAAGGTGTCACCCTGGCGACATTGCCCTTCAGCTGCGCCTTGCCGTTGACGACTTGCGCGGCCATCTCCCTACCGAGCGCTTTGCCGTCCAGGGTGGTCACGCGCGCGACGACTTTGCCGTCGTGCTGGCCGGCCAGGAAAACATCGGCGCTGAAATCGCCGTTGTGGCGCGCATCGAGGCTGATGCGGTCGATATTATCCTGTGGTTTGGCCTCCAGCCACACCGGCCGGTAGATACCGCTGAACAGCCAGAAGTCGCCATTGCGCTCCGCGCGGTTGACCGACTCGTTGGCGGAGAAACGATTGACCGTCACCTCCAGTTGGTTGCTCTGTCCAGGTTTCAGCAACTTGGAGATATCGTAGCGGAACTCGTAGAAGCCGCCCTGGTGGACGGCGCCCGCCGGCTGTCCGTTGATCTTCACCAGCGTATCGGTCATCGCCGCGCCGAACACGATGTCGATTTGCTTGCCCTGCCAGTCGGCGGGAACGTCGAACTTGTACCGGTACATGCCGGTGGTGTCCGGCGCCGGGTCCTTTCCCCAATCGACGAAGTAGCGGTACGTGCCGAAGCCCTCCATCTCCCAGTTCGACGGTACCGGTATGGTCTTCCACGATCCGCTATTGCGCCCGCCGTTGACCATGAAATCCCAGTTGACACGATGGTCCTTGTCCGTGCCGCTCAAATACTTAATTTGCGTAGCTTCCGCAAAAGCCAGTCCGCTCAATGCCAGCAGCAGCGTTCCAAGGACCTGTCGCATCATAGTTTTTCTCCCAGACGTTTGCTCTCCCCGACCTTGAGGTTGAGCGGTATGACCTTGTCGCCGTAACGTACCTTGCCGGCGCCCTCGCCCGCCGTGCGGCGTATCGTCGCCGATGCCAGCTTGCCGTTCTTCCACGCCAGATCGACCTCGTAGCCGCCGCGCGCGCGCAAGCCCTTGATCGAGCCGGTCGCCCAAGCCGACGGCAGCGCCGGCAGCAGGTGCAGCTCCCCCGTCTGCGACTGCAGCAACATCTCGCACATCGCGGCGGTGGCGCCGAAGTTACCGTCGATCTGAAACGGCGGATGCGCATCGAACATGTTGGCGTAGGTGCCGCCGGCGTTGTTCGATTCCGTGCCCTGGCCGCCCTGCTGCGCGGCGCGCGTGCCGGGCTTCGCCAGCTGCCCGCGCAGCATCTTGTGCGCGCGGTCGCCGTCCAGCAGGCGTGCCCAGAAAGCCGTCTTCCATGCCATCGACCAGCCGGTGCCGGCGTCGCCACGGCTCTCCAGCGACTTGCGGGCGGCGGCGGCCAGTTCAGGCGTCTTGGTCGGCGAGATCTGACGGCCCGGGAAGACGCCGAACAGATGCGACACGTGGCGATGCGTATCGCCCGGCTTGTCCAGCACCGGATCGTTCTTCTTCTCTTCCATCCACTCCAGCAGCTGGCCCCAGCTGCCGATGCGCGGCGCGGCCAGCCTGTCGCGCAGACCCGCTATCTGGTCGCGAAACTGAACATCACCCAACACATCCGCCGCATCGACGGTATTGTTGAACAAGTCCCAGATGATGGCCTGGTCGTAGGTCACGCCGTCCTCGATCGGGCCGTGCTCCGGCGACCATCCCAGCGGCGCGACCAGGCGGCCGTCGGGCAGCACCTTCAGATAGTCCTGCCAGAAGGCGACAGCCTCCTTCATCACCGGATAGGCGACTTCGCGCAAATACGTCTTGTCCTGCGTGTAGGCGTAGTGTTCCCAGAAATGCTGGGCATACCAGGCGTTGCCAGTCTTGTTCCAGATGTATCCCATGGCGCCGAACGGATTGGACTCGGTGCGCAAGGTCCAGCCGCGGACCGGCTTGCCGGCGGCGCTGACGAAGGTTTCCTCCTTCTGCACCGCCTCGCCGCTCAGGTCCGGCGCGGCCATCACCACGGAGGAAGGATCTGCGATCGCCTTGGCCGCCGTGTCGGCGATCAGCTGGCGATACACCGGCGCCACGCCCTGCACGAAGTTCAGGAAAGGCAGCGCGTGTTCCGACAGGTTGGCCGGTTCCGCCGGCCAGTAGTTCATCTGGACGTTGATGTTGGTGTGGTAGTCCGATCTCCACGGCGGGTTGAGGTTGTTGTTCCACAGCCCTTGCAGGTTGGCCGGCAGCGAGCCGCGCGAGCTGGAGATCAGCAGGTAACGGCCATACTGGAAGAACTGTGCCTCCAGCTCCGGGTCCCTGCCCTCGGTCGTATAGGTCTCGATGCGCTGATCGGTCGGCAGTGCGCGCCGCGCCGCCGTGGCCGCGCCGAAGTCCACGCTCACGCGGTTGAACTGCGCCTGAAAATCCTTGCGGTGTTCCGCCAGCAGCGCCGGCCACGGACGCGTCGCGGCGCCCACCTGGGCCGACACGCGCGCCAGCGGATGCTCGCCCTGGAACTTCTTCTCCGCATCGAGCACATAGCTGGTGCCGGCGCCGAGTATCAAGGTCACGGCGTCGCAGCCGGTGAAAGTGATCTTGTTGCCGTCAATGGCGATGGCGCCGCCCTCGTTCTGCACCTGCACCTGGCTGGCGTAGTCCATCGCGTTCGACGATGCATCGCCCTTGCCGCGCAGCGATCCGGTGGCAACGATGCGATTGCCCAGCGCGTTGATCTGCGCGTCGTGCATGTCGGTCAGTTCGATCGAGCCGGTGTACTGGCCGCGCTTGTCGGCGGTCAGCCGCACCGCGATCACCTGCGCCGGATAGCTGGCGAAGGCTTCGCGCTTGAACTTCACGCCCTTGTGCGTGTAGCTGACGCTGTGCAGGCTCTGGCCGATATCGAGCCGGCGCGAATAGTCGGTGGTGGCCTGGTCATGCCCCGGCAGGTTCACATACACGTCGCCGAACGGCTGATAGGAGCCCATGACCTTGTCGTCGCCGGTCCACAGCGTGATGTCGTTGAACTGGATGCGCTCGCGCGCCAGCTGGCCGAAGATCATGGCGCCGATACGGCCGTTACCGATCGGCAGCGCTTCGCGCTCCCACCCTTGCGGCGTATCGGGCGCCGCCTGTTTGTAGCGCAGCGTCAGATCCGGGGCCGCCGTCGCCGCGACGACGACCAACGCCGAGGATAAGAACAGTGTGGAGCGCAGCAAAATTTTCATGAATATTTTCTTGTAAAACGAAACAAAAACGGCGGAGGCGGCATGTACCGCCCCCGCCGTCATCGAGGAATCATCGTCAGTGCGGCAATCAGCGCTTGACGGTGACCGCCTTGCCTTCGTAGCTTACCGTCTTGTCGGCGGCGTCGAAGTTGTCCGAGCTCGAAACACCAGGCTTGATGAAGCGAACCTTGAACTCGCGCTTGGCGACCATGCCCTTGTACTGGCCAATGCGCTCGCCGATGGTGACGGTGCCGGTCTTGTCGTTGTAGCTCAGCGGAATACGCGTGAACTCGTTACGCATGTAGGCATTCGACACGCCGTCATCCTCGTACAGGCTGAACTTGCCGTCCGCGCCGGTGTAGATGTTCAGCGTGATCGGCGCGTCCGGCTTCTCGTCGACGTACTGCGTCACTGGACCCAGCGGCAGGATCGCGCCGGCTTTCACCAGCAGCGGCATGCGGGTTTCAGGCGCCTTGATCGAGGTCTTGGTGCCGCCTTTGTGCACTTCGCCGGTATAGAAGTCATACCAGTTGGCGCCCTTCGGCATGTAGACGCTACGCTCGCGCGCACCGTAGACGTACACCGGAGCGACCATCAGATTGTGGCCGAACAGGTACTGGTCGGCGATGTTCTTGACCGCGTCGTCCTTCGGGAAGTCCATCACCAGACCGCGCATGATGGTGCCCGATTCGTGGTGGGTGGTCGCGGCGGTCGAGTAAATGTACGGCATCATGCGATAGCGCAGTTTGTCGTACCAGACCATCGAGTCGCGCATCGGCGAGCCTTCAGGCGAAATCTCGTGGATCTCGCGCTTGACCACTTCGCCGTGGGAGCGGAACAGCGGCGACAACGCGCCGAACTGCCACCAGCGCAGATTCAGCTCGCGCCATTCCTTCATGTCCTCCGGCTTGGCTTTGACCGCCGCGACAGCGCGATTCTCCTGCGCGGTGCCGGTGGCGCCGTCCTGGAAGCGCTCTTCCTGCGCGTAGCCGCCGATATCGTGCGTCCAGTTCGGGATACCCGACATCGAGATGCTCACGCCGGCCGAGATCTGATCGTACAGATTGTTCCAGCGGCCGACGGTATCGCCGCTCCACAGGGCGGTGGCGTTGCGCTGGATGCCCGCGAAACCGGAACGCGACAGGATGAACTGGCGCTTCTCCGGCTGGTCGTTTTTCAGACCCTGGTAGAAGCCCTCGGTATGCACCAGGCTATACGGGTTGAAGGTGATTTCGCCGGCGCCGTAAACGGTCGGTCCGATCAGCTTCTTGAAGTCTTCCAGGCGGGTGTTCGACAGCACGTCAGGCTCGGTGTTGTCCATCCACCAGGCGTCGAAGCCCAGGTCGACCAGCTTGGACTTCATCTGGCGATAGTACATCTCGCGCGCGCCCTTGGTGTACGGATCGTAGTGGCTGTTCTTGTAGCCAGGGCCAACCCAGTCAAGATCGCCGTTTTCGACGTTCTTGGTCCACATGTAGCCCTTCGACGCGAGCTCCTTGTAGTTGGCGGTGTTGTCGTAGAACTTACCCCAGATCGAAATCATGATGCGGGCGTTGTTCTTGTGGACCTCGTCCACCAGGCCTTTAGGATCCGGGAAGCGCTGTTTGTCGAAGTCGTGCGAACCCCAGCCGTCTTGCGGCCAGTAGAACCAGTCCTGCACCATGGCGTCGACCGGCCAGCCCTGCTTGCGGTACTCCTTCAACACGCCGAGCAGCTGCTCCTGCGTCTCGTAACGCTGGCGCGACTGCCACAGGCCGTAGGACCACTTCGGCATCATCGGCGCCTGGCCCGTCAGATGACGGTAGCCGGCGATGACGTTGTCGATGCTGGTCTCGCCGTTGACGACGTAATAGTTGATGCTCTGCGCGACTTCCGACGAGAAGGTCAGCGAGTGGCGCTCAGGCGCCGGCAGCGGATCGTTGTGGGTCATGGCGATCATGCCGCCCGACGGTTTCCATTCCAGGTGCAGCTTGACCGGCTTGCCCGCTTCGAACTTCTGCTCGAAGTTGTGGTACCAAGGATTCCAGCTCTGGCGCCACACGTCCATGACTTCCTTGCCGTCCATGGTCAGCTTGGCGTAGTCCGACGAATACATCTGCATCTTGTGCACACCGGCCTTGTCGGACGTCAGCGTGCCTTCCCACACCACCTTGACGCCTTTGGCCGTCTTCGGATCGCCCGCTTCTTTCGGCCAGTTCTCGGCAACGTCCTTCAGGTATTGGAAATCGATGTCTTTTTCCTGGCGCGTCAGCACCAGTTTATCGTTGACGTAGTAGCGCGCGGTCAGGCCGCCGGCCTTGCCTTCGGCATCGACCAGTTTCAGGTCGCGGCTCAGGAAGCCGTATGGCTTGGCGTCGCCGAAGCGCGAGATCGAATTGTTATCCCACAAAACGCCGTAGTTCTTGTCCGAGACGACGAACGGCACCGCGATGACCATATTGTGCTGCATCAGCAGCACGTCTTCGCCGTTCAGGTTCATCTGGCCGTTCTGGTGCTGGCCCAAGCCGTAGTACGCGTCCTTGGTGCCGTGGTTGAAGCCCTGCTTGACCGCCATGAACGGCTTGCCGCCGACATCGACGGGCGACATGCTTTCCGAGGCCTGGCTCAGGAAAGCCTTGCCGGCCGCGTTGAAGAACTGCACCTGGCCGGTCGCCAGCGACACCGCCACCGAGATTTTCTTGGCCTTGAGCGTGACCTTGTCCTTGCCCGAAGCGGTGACGCTGAAGATACCGCTAACAGGTGCGGCCACCGTCATCAGCGATGGGGTCAGCTCCTTGCCTTCCTTGTCGGTCTTGACGACGTGGATGATGTTGTCGCTCATGACTTCCAGGCGCACTTCCTTGGCGCCCGAATCCGGCTTGACCACCACGCCGGTGGAGGTTTTCTCAAACGTGCCGGCCAGGGCCTGGCCGGACATCATCACCGCCAGGCACGAAGCCGCCGGTACTATCGCTTTGAATCGCATTCTCTATCTCCTGTTTTTTTTACTCAGTACGTACCGACTTTGACCTTCAACACCACCGGCTTGCCGGTCAGATTGAGGCCGTAGTCCGTCTGGTCGCCATTCCAGTTGCGTTCCATGATCCATTTACCGGATGGATCATAATACCCTTCCTCGACGCGCGCCCACATGGTTGGTTTGCCGTCCGCGTGGTCGATCTTTACGCGCGCATGCTGGCCGACGATGATGAACTCATTGTCGGCGATCTGTGCGATCGCCACGCCACCGTTGGGCTTCTCGGTGCCGGCCGGCAGGTCCTTCACTTCCTTGAAATACTCACGTTCGCCGAACTGCCATTCGCGGAACGAGATCGTGCCCTTCCAACCCTTCATCGCGATGGTCTGCGTCGCGCGGTCGTCGCCCTCGGCCACGCCGTAGGTGCGGCCCTCGAAGGCCCACTTGGACCACTGGCGCTCCATCGGCCGGAAGGCCGAATAGATTTTGCCATACGGCTCGACCATGGTCTTGTCGGTGGCCTTGTGACCGAGCGGGAAATTGCTGTAGTCCGCGTAGTCGATGCCGAACGGCGAGAAGTTGATCGCGCCGCGGCCAAGCACCAGGTAAGCGTAGCGCACGTACTCGGCGGCGTTGCTCATCTCCGGCACGGCCAGCGCATTGTCCGGACGCTGGAACTTGTCGAGCGTGGCGGCGAACTTCTTCGATTCCGGGTTGTAGATATCGGGCGCGGCGAAATCGATCGCCGGCGCCGCCGCTTTATAAATGTCGATCACGTCGAAGGTCGGGCCGCCGCTGGCGAAGTTCTTGTTCCACGGCTTGAGCGGTTCTTCCAGCGGATCGCGCACGGCGTTGTTGACGTACATCGGCAGGTTGTAGACCGCGCGGCCCGCCTTTGCAATGTCGCCGATGTAGCTCGCGATCGAATACGCGTGGAAGTACTCGTCGGCGTAGTCGCCGTAAACCTGCTTCCAGGTGCCGCTGGCGGCCAGCGCCACCGGCGATTTCTTACGTTTCAATACCGCTTCGGGCACCGGCTGGTTGAACAGCGCCTCGGCCTTGGGACCGTAGTCGCGCGCGAAGCCATAGGTGCCCACTTCATTCTGGACCTGCATCATGATGACGGTGCGGTGCGCCTCGTCGATCTTTTTGATGTGCGTCATCAGCGCGACGAACGCCTTCTTGTCGGCCTTTAGCGTCTCTTCGCCTTGCGGCGACAGGCAGTAAATCGGCTTGCCTTCCTTGTCCAGCATGCGCGGGAAGCGGGCGTTGTTGAACTTGACCCACTCCGGCGCGTAATTGGCGCCGGTGTTTTTCCAGGTGCCGAACCACAGCAGCACCAGGCGCACCTTATTCTTCCGCGCCTCGGCCACGAGGGTATCGACGTAACTGAAATCGAACTTGCCTTCCACCTGCTCGATCTGTTCCCATGCGACCGGGATCTCGAGGGTGTTGGCGTTCATGTCCTTGATCGCCGCCCACACCTTGTTCAGTGCAAGCGGATAGTTACTCGAGTTCTGCGCCTGCCCCCCGAACATGACAAAAGGCGCGCCGTCCACCATCAAGGCGTGACGGCCATCCTTTTGCACCAGTTCGGGGATAGGCGCGGCCGCCGCGCCAGCTGCGGCCAACATAACAAAACCAAAAGAGCTTACAAGCTGGCGGGCGGTAATCTTCATGCAGTCTGGTTTCCTTAGTCGAAGTTGTAGCTCACGCGAGCGGTGTAGCGCGGGCCCGACGAGAACCATGCGCGGCCCATCATACCGATGTTTTGCTGCATCAGGACCTTGTACTTGGAGTCGGTGATGTTCTGGGCTTCCAGACCGATCTGAATACGCTCGTTGATCTTGTACGACACGGAGGCATCGGCCTGGCCGTAGTCGTCCGCCCAAGTCGGCAGACCCCAGGCGACGTTACGCTGGCCGAAGGTGGCGCTGGCCGGATTGGTGTCCGTGCCGTCGGTACCCTGGGTGCCGTTCACGTTGACCGCCTGCAGGCTCTTCGAACGCCAGTTGTAGGCCAGGCGCGCCGACCATGGACCCTTGTCGTACATCAGGGCGATGTTGTACGAACGACGGGACAGGTTTTCCAGCGGCAGATTGCCGAAGGTGGTGCCGTTGGTGTCGCAACCGTTCAGGTTCAGGTTCAGGTTGGCCGCGCCACCGCCGCTGCCGGTGCAGTACTGCTGGAACACGCCGTTGTACAGGGTGCGCTCGCTGTCGACGAAGGTGAAGTTACCCTGCAGGCCAAGGCCCGACCAGGCGCCAGGCAACTTGTCGAAGTACTGCTGGTAAGCCAGCTCGAAACCACGTGCGCGGCCCTTGGCGCCGTTGACCGGTGCGGTGGTGATGAAGTTGTATCCCCGTCCGGTGACATCGGTCAGCTGGAACGCGGTGGTCTGGTTGACGATGACGTCCTTCAGGCGCTTGTTGAACACGGCCAGGGTGAACGAACCAACCGGCGAGAAGTACCACTCGGCGGTCAGGTCGAGCTGCTTGGCGGTGATCGGACGCAGGTTCGGATTGCCCTTGGCTTCACCGGAGTAGGTGATGCTGTTGACGGTGCCGTTGGCGGCGACGTCGGCGCTCTGGCTCAAGGTCGTGTAACCCTGCAGCTGCGACGGGTCCGGACGCGACATCGCGCCGGCGTAGGCGAAGCGGAACTGCAGCGTGTCGCTGGCTTTCATCCGCAGGTTCAGGCTAGGCAGCCAGTTGTGGTACGAGTTCTCGAAGGTGTCCGCGCGGGAGAAGCTATTGAACACCGGGATCGCCGGGTTGCTAGGCGCGGTCGAGTTGAACACCGTGTAGCCGCTGGCGGTGGAATCGGTCTTCACATAGCGCAGGCCGACGTTACCGTCGATCGGGAACTTCAGGTCGTCGAAGCCGAAGCGGGTTTGCGTGTACAGCGCCTTGGTCTTCTCGCTTTGCGAGTTGCGACCGGCCGGGTCGCCGCCGAAGGTGGCTGCCTTCCATGGCGTGCAGGTGTTGGTCTGCTGGCCGGCGGCGGCCAGCGTGGCGTTCTTCTCTGCGCACAGGATATCGTGGTAGGAGTGCAGCGTGGCGTAGCTCGATGGGTAGCCCTGCGACAGCGAGGAGTTCGGGAACACCACGGCCGGCACGCTCATTTTACCGTTGAAGAAGTTATCGAAGGCGTGGGTCGAGGTATTGCCCGAGAAACGCGGATCGCCCAGGTAGGCCAGACCACTGATCTCGCCCTGCCATGGCTGGGTGACGGCGGCCCAGTTGTAGCTCGGGTTGGAGTTCTCGGTGATCGAATCACGGTTGGTCATGCGCGCACCGAACTTGATGTCGCGGAAGATCGGGTGGTCGAAGTCGTATTTCAGATCGATTTTGCCCGCATCCGAATCGGCCTTGGCGCGATCCAGGTGCTCCATCGTGAACGCCCAGTAGTAGTTGTTCGGATTGGCCAGGTTGGCGCGGTCGGCTGCGTCGAAGATGATGTTCGGCAGGCTGCCCGACAGGTCCAGCTGTTCCTTCGGCATTCTCAGGCCGGTGGCCACAGTCGAATCGACGCTCTCGGTGTTGGCGCGGATGCGCTGCAGATCGGTGGTGATGGTCCAGCGATCGTTCGGGCGCCAGCGCATGTTCCACGACACGTCGGTGGTGTCGGACTTGCGCCACGCGGTACGGGTGTCATTGTTGAAGTTGATGCCGCCGTCGGCCGGATCGCTCAGCGTGCCGCTGATGAAGGTGCCGTTGTCGGCGTACTTGCCGTTCGCGACCTGGATGTTGTAAGGGCTCGACTGGGCGAAGATCGCCTGCTCGTCCCAGGTCATCTTGTACTTCGATTTGAAGTAGGTCAGGCCGGTGGTGATCTCGCTGTTCGGCTTCCACTGCAACGCGCCGTACGCGCCTTCGCGGGTGCGGTCGAAGTTCAGCGAACGCCATTGCGCGCCCTTCGGCACGTAGACGGTGCGGCCAGGCTCGATGTCGTTGCGCGGGTAGTACGGCTCGACCTGGATCGCGTCGGTGCGGGTGGCAGATTCCGAGTAGGCCAGGTCGATCAGGGCGCCGACTTCACCGAACGGGGTTTTCCAGCGGTTCGAGACCATGCCCGAACCCGATGGCGATGCTTTGCCCTTGCGCAGTTCGGAGTAGGTCTCCGAGCCGCTGATGGAGGCCTTGAAGCCCTTGTAATCGAACGGCATCGCGGTGCGCAGGTTGATCAGGCCACCGATGGCGCCCTCCACCTGTTCCGCCGACGGGTTCTTGTAGATGTCGACGCCGGCCATCAGCTCTGGCGGCACGTCTTCGAAGTTGAGCGAGCGGCCACCGTTGGCGGAAAACGAATCGCGGCCATTGAGTTCCGAGCGCACGTAGCTCAAGCCACGCACGGACACGCCCGAGCCTTCGACCGAGAAGTGATCCGGGTCGGCGCGCGACATGGCGCGGTCGATGGTCACGCCGGAGACGCGCTGCAGCACCTCGGTGACCGAGCGGTCCGGCAGCTTGCCGATATCGTCGGCGGAGATCGAGTCGACCACCTCGTCGGCGTTCTGTTTGATTTTCTGGGCCGACTGCAGCGCCGCGCGCTGGCCGGTGATGACCACGGCCACCGGCGCCGCGGCTGGCGCCGGAGTGTCGGATTGTGCGGCCGGAGCCTGGGCGGTCTGCGCGTGCGAAGCACCGCTGGCCATCATCGCCATCTGGGCCAGGCCCAGTGCGATCGCTGTCTTTTTAAACTGTTTCATGTTACGCTCTCCAAAAGGTATACGAATTTTTCATAGCTCTTAGGCTATTTGTTATTGGTGCTTTTCAGCGGCACTTGGGACTAGCCTGGGGTGGGTGATTCCGAACGCGGGACGAACGACACCCGCAGGCGCCACAAGGCGCGGTTGTTTGATCTTCATTGGGACGTCTCGCTCTTTAATATTTTTTTTCGTTCTGGCTTTACTGGCAGGGTGCCAAGGCCACACGATGATATGCAAACATTTTGCAAGTTACGCAAAAGTGTGGCAATTGCGAAATTCACCAAGCGGCGGAATGATAATCCGCAAGCGTCGCGTACTTTCGACAAACTCTCACACAAACCCGAACACACCCCCTCAGAAAACAACACCCGTAAACGACAACGCGGCCCGTCGTTGCGGGCCGCGTGCTGGTGAAACCGGACTCAGCTATTCAAACTCAACGGCGGCCCGAGCGCGTCGCCACATCGACCCACACCGCCAACGTCAGAATGCAGCCCTTGACGATCATCTGCCAGTAGGTGTCGACGTCCAGCATCGACATGCCGTTATCCAGGCTGGCCATCACCAGCGCGCCGATCAAGGCGCCGTACACGGTGCCCGAGCCGCCGCGCATCGAGGTGCCGCCGATGAAGCAGGCCGCGATCGCATCGAGTTCGCCCGAGGTGCCGGCCGACGGCGAACCGGCCGCCAGACGGGCCGTGTTGATCAAGCCGGCGAGTGCGCACATCAAGCCCATGATCCCGAAGATCCACAGCTTCACCGCCTGCACGTTGACGCCGGAAAGACGGGTCGCCTCCATGTTGCTGCCCACCGCGTAGATACGGCGGCCGAACACGGTCTGCGTGGCGACATAGCTAAAGATACCCAGCAGCGCCAGCAACAACAGCACCGGCAGCGGAATGCCCTCGTAGCTGTTCAAGGTGCGCACGAAAGCGAACAGCACCACGCCGATTGCCGCAAGGCGCAAACCGTCGCGCCACATCGGCGGCACCGGCAGGCCGTGGCGGGCCAGGCTGACGCGCTGACGCCAGGTCAGCACCGCGCCCAGGATGAACAGGCCAATGCCCAGCACCACGCCCATTTGCGGCGACAGGTAGCCCTGGCCCAGGTGCACCAGCGGCTCGGACACCGGCGCCACCGTCACGCCGTCGGTCACGCCCAGCACGATGCCGCGGTAGGCCAGCATGCCGCCCAGGCCCACGATGAAGGACGGTATATGTTTATATGCCGTCAGATAGCCGTTGAACAGGCCAAGCACCAGGCCACAGGCCAGCACCACCGCGACGGTGGCTGGCAGGGGCATGTGGTGCGTGACGTCGAGCACCGCCGCCACCCCGCCCAGAAGGCCGAGCAGCGAGCCGACCGACAGGTCGATCTCGCCGGCGATGATGACGAAAGCCATGCCGCAGGCGACGATGCCGGTGACGGCCATCTGGCGCATCAGGTTCGACAGGTTGCGCGGCGAGATGAAGCCGCCCTCCGTCTTCCAGCTGAAGAAGGCCCAGATGATGGCGATGGCGATCAGCAGCGCCAGGATCTTGTACTGCGTGAAGAGCTGTTTGAGATTTAAGGTTTTCATGGATTTCAAAGGTAAGTCATCACGAATGATCGAGTGCCGCCGACAGCAGCGTTTCCTGGGTCAGGTTCTGGTTGACGAAATCGCCGCGCAGCTTGCCCTCGCCCATCACCAGCACGCGGTCGGACACGCCCAGTACTTCGGCCAGTTCGGACGACACCATGATGATGGAGACGCCCTGGCTGGCCAGTTCCAGCATCAACTTGTAGATTTCGAACTTGGCGCCGACGTCGACGCCGCGTGTCGGCTCGTCGAGGATCAGCACCTTGGGGCGCGTCAGCAGCATCTTCGACAGCACCGCCTTTTGCTGGTTGCCGCCCGAGAGCGACGTGATCGACAGGAACGGGCTGGCCGTCTTCAGCGCCAGGCGCGCGATCTCCTCGCTGACCACCTTCAGTTCCGCCTCGCGGTCGATGCGGGTGAAATTCGAGAAGCGCCCCAGCACCGACAGCGTGATGTTCTGGCCGACGTCCAGGTCGCGCACGATGCCGTGCTGCTTGCGGTCCTCCGGCACCAGCGCCAGGCCGGCGCGGATCGCCTTGAGCGGGGTGCTGCTATCGATCCTGGCGCCGTTGAGCCATACCTCGGCTTCCGAACGGCCCGGATAGGCGCCGAACAGCGCCGACACCAGCTCCGTGCGGCCGGCGCCGACCAGGCCCGCGATGCCGAGGATTTCGCCCTTGCGCAGCGCGAAGGAGACGTTGTCGACCTTCCTGCGCTCGGGCTTCTCGACGTCGTAGCAAATCACGTTGCGCGCCTCGAACACGATTTCCTCGCTCGGCGCGCGCTCCAGCGTCGGATACAGCTGGTTCATTTCGCGGCCGACCATCTGCGCGATGATCTGCTTGACGTCCATCTTGTCCATCGGCGTGGTAGCGATGTGCTGGCCGTCGCGGATGACGACGATGGTGTCGCAAATCGCCTCGACCTCGTCGAGTTTGTGCGAGATGTAGACGCAGGCCACACCCTTGGCCTTCAGGCCGCGGATGATATTGAGCAGCACCTGGATCTCGGAGGTCGTCAGCGACGACGACGGCTCGTCCAGGATCAGCAGGCGCGCGTTTTTGTTCAGCGCCTTGGCGATCTCGATCAACTGCTGGTGGCCGCCGCCGTAGTTCGACACCGGCAGCACCACGTTGACGTCGGTCAGGTTCAATTCCTTCAGCAGCGCCTCGGCGCGCTGATTCATGGCCGAATAATCCATGCGGCCGCCCGGCAAGGTGATCTCGTTGCCGAGGAACAGATTCTCGGTGACGGACAGCTCCGGCACCAGCATCAGTTCCTGGTGGATGATGACGACGCCGGCGGCTTCGCTTTCGCGGATCGACTGCGCGCGCAGCGGCTTGCCGTCGAAGAGGATCTCGCCGTCCCAGGTGCCGTGCGGGTAGACGGCGGACAGCACTTTCATCAGGGTCGACTTGCCGGCGCCATTCTCGCCGCACAAGCCGATGCACTCACCGGCCCGCACTTGCAGGTCGATGCCGTCGAGCGCCGGAACACCGCCAAATTTTTTGACGATGCCCTTCATTTCTAGCAAATAGCCGGACATACTGGTTCTCGCAGAGGTGGTGGAACTCGCCACGCGCAAGCCGCTACACGGAGCGGAACAGGGCGTGGCGAAAGACAGTGCGAACGCACGGCGAGGCGTCCTAAGACGACGCCCCGGTCTTCATGAAGCGGCTATTACTTCGCAGCCGCGAGTTGGGCCTTGGTATAGAAGCCGTCGGCCACGACGACATCCATATTCGCCTTGGTCAGCATGGTTGGCTTCAGCAGCAGCGTATCGACTTGTTTGAAGCCGTTCTGATACTGCGAATTGAAGCCCGGCTTTTCGCCGCGCACCAGTTGGACCGACAGCTTGGCGGCCTCGGTGGCGATCAGCTTGAGCGGCTTGTAGACGGTCATGGTCTGGGTGCCGGCGATGACGCGGCGCACGCCGGCCAGATCGGCGTCCTGGCCGGAGACGGCCACTTTGCCGTCCAGCTTTTGCGAAGCCAGCGCCTGGATCGCGCCGCCGGCGGTGGCGTCGTTGGAGGCGACCACCGCATCGAGCTTGTTGCCGTTGGCGGTCAGCGCGTTTTCGACGATGGACATCGCCTCGGCCGGATTCCAGTCCTTGACCCACTGCTTGCCGACGACTTTGATGTCGCCCTTGTCGATCAGCGGCTGCAATACCTTCAGCTGGCCTTCGCGCAGCATCTTGGCGTTGTTGTCGGTTGGCGCGCCGCCCAGCAGGTAGTAGTTACCCTTTGGTTTGACGGCGACCACACCCTGCGCCTGCATCTCGCCGACCATCTTGTTGTCGAAGGAGATGTAAGCGTCGATATCGGCGTTGAGGATCAGGCGGTCGTACGAGATGACCTTGATCTTGGCCTTCTTCGCCTCTTTGACGGCATTGTTCAGCACCGTGGCGTTGTAAGGAACGATGACCAGCACGTCGACGCCGCGCGAGATCAGGTTCTCGATCTGGGCGATCTGGCGCTGCTCGCTGGCGTCGGCCGACTGCACGAAGACTTTGGCGCCCTGCTTTTCAGCGGCGGCGACGAAGTAGTCGCGATCGCGCGCCCAGCGCTCGAGGCGCAGGTCGTCGATGGAAAAGCCGATTTTAGGGTTCTTGGCGTCCGCCATGGCGTTACCGCCGGCGCACACCATCATGACCGCGATGGCGGCCGCACTCAGTAATTTCTTCATTTATTTCGTCTCCTGATTCGAATGCCGTTTTGCCTGACACAGGCCCTACATTTCTAGCTCGTTACTGCACAGGTCTATGCCCACTTTTACAGATTTTCGTAGGGCGGATTAGGCAAAGCCGTAATCCGCCATGCGCCGCCAGCGGCGTCACCTTTAATGATTATGCCGGGCCGGATTATCCACCACGCCCCGGTATGGTACAGCCAGTTCCATGCACGCACCGTTTTCCATTTGGCCCACGGTGCTGCGATAAATTTCTTGCCAAGGCGTCTGGCTGGCCGGAATGGCCGGCAGCGCGCCCTTCTTGCGTTCTTCCCACTCGGCCTGCGGGACCAGCGCGTCGCAAGTACCGGCGTTCAGATCGACGCGGATCATATCACCGGTGCGCAGCCACGCCAGACCGCCGCCGACGGCGCTTTCCGGCGACGCGTTCAGGATCGACGGGCTGTCCGAGGTGCCGGACTGGCGTCCGTCGCCCAAGGTCGGCAGCCAGTTGACGCCGCGCTTGACCAGCGCATCGGGCGGTTGCATGTTCACCACCTCGGCGGAACCAGGCCAGCCCACCGGGCCGGCGCCGCGAATCACGAGGATGCAATCCTCGTCGATGTTCAGCGCCGGATCGTTGATACGGTTGTGATAGTCGGTTGAACCGTCGAACACCACGGCGCGCGACTCGAACACGTTTTCCTGGCCAGGCTTGCTCAGATAACGCTCGCGGAAGGCCGGCGAAATCACGCTCGTCTTCATGATGGCGAAATCGAACAGGTTGCCCTTCAAGACGAAGAAGCCCGCATCTTCTTTCAGCGGCGCGTTGAACGGGAAGATCACTTCGCGGTCCTGCGTCTCTTTACCGGTCAGGTTGTCGCGCATGGTGCGGCCGGTGACGGTGGCGCGCTCCGAGCGCAACATGCCCTGCTGCTCCAGCTCCCACATCACGGCCGGCACGCCGCCCGCGCGGTGGAAACGCTCGCCGAGGAACTTACCGGCGGGCTGCATGTTCAGCAGCAGCGGCACCTTGTGGCCGAATTCCATCCAGTCGCTCGAATGCAGCTCGACGCCGGCGTGGCGCGCCATCGCGACGATGTGCTGCTGCGCGTTGGTCGAACCGCCGATGGCGGCGTTGACCACGATCGCGTCGAGGAAGGCGTCGCGGTTCAGGATCGAAGACGGCTTGATGTCCAGCTTTGCCATCTCGACGATGCGGCGGCCGGTTTCGTACGCCATCTGGCCACGTTCGCGGTACGGCGCCGGAATCGCCGAGCAACCGGTCAGCGACATGCCCAGCGCCTCGGCGATGGCGTTCATCGTCGACGCGGTGCCCATGGTGTTGCAGTGCCCCGCCGACGGCGCCGAGGCGGCGGCGATCTGCAGGAACTTCTCGTTGTCGATGGTGCCGGCGGCCAGCTGGCGGCGGCCTTTCCAGATCGCCGCGCCGGAACCGGCCAGTTCACCCTCGAACCAACCGTCCAGCATCGGACCGCCGGACAGCACGATGGCGGGAATATCCACCGTCGATGCGGCCATGATCTGCGACGGCGTGGTCTTGTCGCAGCCGGTGGTCAGCACCACGGCGTCGATCGGATAGCCGTGCAGGATCTCGACCAGTCCCATATAGGCCAGGTTGCGGTCGATCGCCGCCGTCGGACGACGGCAGTTCTCGAAGATCGGATGCAGCGGGAATTCCATCGCGATACCGCCCGCATCACGGATGCCGTCGCGCACGCGCTTGGCCAGCTCCAGGTGGATGCGGTTGCACGGGCTGATGTCGCTGCCGCTTTGCGCGATGCCGATGATCGGGCGGCCCGAGCGCAGCTCTTCCGGCGTGATCCCGTAGTTCATGAAGCGCTCGAGATAGAGCGCGGTCATGTCGATATGGTCTGGATTGTCGAACCAGTCTTGCGAGCGGTAGCGGCGTGGCTGCTGGTTGTTCATGTCATTGCTCATTTTGTTTAAGCGTCCCTGTGCTTCTTATGCGCCGTACCAGCCGGCATCGACGAAGTATTCACGACCGGAGCATGCCGAGGCGCTGTCCGAGGAAAGGAACAGCGTTATCGCCGCCACGTCGTCCACTTGCACGCGCTTTTTCAGGCACTGGCCGGCCAGGATGCGAGCTTCCTCGTCCGGCGTGTGCCACAACGCTTCCTGGCGCGGCGTACGTACGCCACCAGGAATAATGCAATTGACACGGATATTATCAGGTCCCAGATCGCGCGCAAGGCCACGGGTCATGCCTTCGATGGCGGCTTTGGCCATCATGTACAGGGTCAGGTCCGGCAGCGCCAGGTGCCACGAGATCGAACCGAAGTTCAGGATCACGCCGCCGCCCTGCTCGCGCATGCCCTGCGCCACGGCCTTGGCGCAGAAATATTGGTGACGCAGGTTGACCGCCATGCGGCCTTCCCAGTATGCCGGGGTGACGTCGGCCAGGTTGTGGCGGTCGTCGTTGGCGGCATTGTTGATCAGGATATCGACGGTGCCGATGTCGGCGAAGGTCTTGGCCAGCACATCGAGGTTGGTCAGGTCGCAGTGCAGGTACTTCGGCGGCACC
Organism: Oxalobacteraceae bacterium OTU3CAMAD1; assembly: GCA_024123915.1. Classification (NCBI taxonomy): domain Bacteria; kingdom Pseudomonadati; phylum Pseudomonadota; class Betaproteobacteria; order Burkholderiales; family Oxalobacteraceae; species Oxalobacteraceae bacterium OTU3CAMAD1. The sequence goes on from CP099650.1 coordinate 6,269,797, forward strand.
GCCAGGGTCGACAAGGTCGCCTCCAGCGCGCGCGAATCGGCTTCCGCGATATCGAGGAAGGTCACCTGGGCGCCCTGGCGCGCATAGGCCTCGACGATGCCGGCGCCGATGCCGCTGCCGCCACCGGTGACGACCACGCGCTTGCCGGCCAGGCTAGGATAGATCGCCTGTTCCGGCTTGGTTTGCGCGGCCGGCTTGGCGGCCACTGGAGCCGAAGCGCGGGCGCGGTTCATCAGCGCGCGCACGCCGTAGGTCCACGGTGCGATCTGGTCGCTGCGCTGCACATGGTTGACCAGGGCGCCCAGCGAAGGCGTCGAGATGCTGACACGGTCGCCCAGGTGGTGGGTGAAACCGCCGCCGACGGCGTCGCGGTCTTTGATCGGCGAGAACATCGTACCGAGGAACAGCATGAAGCCGTCCGGGTACTGGTGATGGCGGCCGCACACCTGGCTGACCAGGTCCAGCGGATCGCGGCTGATTTCGCGCATGCGGCTGGCGCCGGCCAAACGGAAATCGTCGTCCCGGCCTTCGATCAGCATGCTCACTTCCGCGTTGCGGATGGTATCGATGGTGAAGTGTTCGTCGAACAGGCGGATGAACGGGCCGATCGAGCACGAACCGTTGTTGTCCTTGGCCTTACCCAGCAGCAGCGCGCTGCGGCCTTCGATGTCGCGCAGATTGACGTCATTGCCCAGGGTGGCGCCGAGCACCTTGGCCTGGCTGTTGACGGCCAGGACAATCTCCGGCTCCGGGTTGTTCCACTTCGAATCAGGGTGCAGGCCGACGTCGGCGCCCACGCCGACAGCGGACATCGGCTGCGACTTGGAGAACACCTCGGCGTCGGGACCGATACCGACTTCCATGTACGGCGACCACAGGCCGCGCTCGATCAGGTCCGCCTTCAGCTTGGCCGCTTCCGGCGAACCCGGACGGATGGCCGACAGGTCGGAACCGATGATGGTCTGGATTTCGGCGCGCAGGGCGTTGGCGCGCGACGGATCGCCGGCGGCCTGCTCTTCGATCACGCGTTCCAGCAGGCTGACCGCGAAGGTCACGCCGCAGGCCTTGATCGCCTGCAGGTCGCATGGCGCCAGCAGGCGCGGGATGCCGCCGTCGGCGGCGCCGCCGATAGCATTCGCCAGCAAGGCCTGCACGGGACCGAGCGATTCGCCGGGAGCGGAACGGGCCACTTCCAGCGCGTCGTCGCGCTCCAGCAAATCGGACATGGTCGGGGCGTGGCCGGTGATGTCGAACACCTCGCTGTTGCGTACGGCGACCACACAAGGACCATTGATGACGCCATCACGCCATACACGTCCCACCAGCACTGCGCGGCTTACATCGTCCGGCAGCATCGAATTTATATTATTTTCCAAGGTCTCTCTCTCCAAGCAGGCTAGCAAACTGCGTGGGAGATTTTCACCTTATTCAGGGGTGGGGGCAATTACGAAAACCACCAAGCACGGTCATGATTTACGCGTATTTTGGTCAAATACGTTAAACCTGCACGGCGATCCGCTGCGGGGTCGTACCCCAAGGGGTACGACCCCTCTCATGGGGTGCGGGTTTCAGGCGACGCTGCGCAAGGCGGGCGCAGCGCCCTCCGGCGCGGCTGCCGTCTCCGGGCACTTGAGCATGCGGTCCTGGTAGGCGCGCGGCGTGCAGCCCAGCTCACGCTTGAACACCGCGTGCATGTACTGGACGGAAGTGAAGCCGCAGGTCAGCGCCACCTCGGCGATGCTGCTGTCGCCGCGCGCCAGGCGCTCGGTGGCCGCATCCAGTTTAAAGCGCAGGATCACATCGTGCACGCTGCAATCAAGCTCCTGGCGGAAGTACGACTCCAGGGACGAGCGCGAAATCCCGACATATTCGGCCACCTGGTGCGTCTTGATGCCCTGGCAGGCGTATTGGCGGATGAAATGGCGCGCGCGCATCACGTGCGGATGTTTGGGCGCCTCGTGGCGGGTGGAGGTCTGGACGTTGATGCCGACCGGCGGCACCATCACGCGCGTGCCCTGCAGACGCACGCCGTGCAGCATCTGGTCCAGCAGGTGGGCGGCGGTGCGGCCCATCTCCTGGGCGCCCTGGATCACGGAACTGAGGGGAATGCGGGTGAGCATGCGCGCCAGCGGATCGTTGTCGATGCCGATCAGCGCCACCTGCTCCGGCACCTCGATATTGGCCATGATGCAGGCTTGCAGCAGCTGGCGCGCGCGCGCGTCGGTAACGGCGATGATGCCGACCGGCTTGGGCAGGCTATGCAGCCATTTGATCTGCTGCTCCACCGCCTCGTCCCACGAGGCGGCGCTGGTGCCCAGGCCGCGATAGATCTGCGGCTCCATCTTGTCGTCGGTCATCAGCTTGCGGAACGCCGTCTCACGCTCCTGCGCCCAGCGGTTTTCCTGCGCCTCCGGCAGGCTGAACATGGCGAAATGGCGCAAGCCCGCCTCGATTAGATGATCGTGGGCAAGTTTAATCAGTTTGAAGTTGTCGGTCGCGACGTAGGGCACGCCGGTCGGATAGTTGATCTCGCTGGCGTAGGAGCCGCCCACGGCCACCACCGGGATGCGGGTGCGCGACAACGCGGCGGCCACGGCCGGATCGTCGAAATCGGCGATGATGCCGTCGCCCTGCCAGTGCTCGATGCCGGGCAGGCGCAAGCGGAAGTCCTCTTCCAGGAACAGATCCCAGGACGCGCGGGTACTGCTCAAATGCGCGGCAATACCGGCGATGACTTCGCGGTCAAAAATCTTGTTTGCGTTAAATAACAGCGCAATACGGTGGGACTTCATCTGCATCTTCAACTACCTCAATCGGAAACGGCTCGTCTCATCGCACCCTCTCGGGGATGCGATTTGTATTGTGGCATGATTCCGTCACGATTTAGATGAAAAAGACGTTCCCGTCCGTAAATGACACCATCTATTCGGCTATTTTTCTCCTGTCATAGGGGTAGGTTTCCCAAATACAATGCCTCGGCCCGCCGTACTCATGAAAACGATGCCAAAAGTATTCATGTCACCGATAACGAATTGGGCATCGCCCGGGCCGCCGTATTGATGATCATCATCATTAATGCGCAGCCAGGTCGCTCCCGTGTCGGTTGAGCGGAACACGCCGCGCACGCCGCCGACGGTGCCCCAGATGTAGACGGCGGGATAATTGGCGCCCGGGGCGGCCTTGCCGAAGCCCACCGCCGCTGCGTAGGTGACACCCGGCAGGTTATTGAAGCTCTTGCCGGAATCGGTGGAACGGGCCAGGCCGGCGTCGTATTGCGGCGTCCAGATGTCGCCCTCGCGGCCCGGCGCCGCCCGTAGCACCGCGCGTGTGCGCTTGGCCGACGCCAGCGCGCCGGCCGGGGCGAAACTGGCGCCGCCGTCGGTGCTCACCAGCACATGGTCGCCGCCGATGGCGTAAAACTTCTTCGCGTCGACCGGATCGGCCACCGGACGGGCGCCGCCCAGGCCCTTGACCGGGTTCCAGCTGTCACCGCCATTCACGCTGACGTAGCTGGTGTCCGATTTCTCCGGGCTGTGCACGATCACCTTGCCGTCGGCGCTCAGGGCCAGCTGGCCTTTGGTGCCGTTCATGGACGCGGCCTTCTTCCAGCTCACGCCCATGTCGTTGGAGATGTAGATCGCGCTGCCGGCGCGCGCCACCACGTTGGGATTCTTGGCTGCGAAGTCCAGACCCCAGGTCGTGCCCATGGTCGGCGTATGGATCGGCGAGTATTTGGTCGGGTCGGTGTGGCGGAAGCCGTCATAGTCGCCGATCGCCGAGATCACCGGGCCGCCGGGAATGCTGACCAGGTTGAGCGGCACCGACTCCTCCAGGCCCTCGTCCTCGAACTTCCAGATCCCCGGCGAGGCGTTGATATCGGTCGAATTGAAGATGCCGTTGCCGGAAACGACCATCAGCTTTTTCGTGTCGAAGGGATCGAATTCCACGCTGGCCGCCCAGTGTATGAAGCTGCCGGCGATCCAGCTCACGCCATTGGCGTCGATCTTCACGCCCTGGTCGACGATGCTCTTCCAGCTCTTGCCGCCGTCCAGCGTCTCGAAGAACTGGTCGCGTATCGCGTTGGTGTTGTTGCGGTAGTAGCTGATGGTGGTGACCACCATGCGTTTGGGGTTGCCCGGATCGACGGTGATGCCGGCGTAGGCGCGGTTCAGCGGCGGCGAAATATCGGTCCACTTCTTGGCGGCGATATCGTACTGCCACACGCCGCCCTCCTCCAGACCCTCGCCGTGGGCGACATCGCCCCACGGACCGGCGCCCTTGGCGAACGTCACCACCAGCTTGCCGTCCGCCAGAACGGCGCGGTGCGGCATCAGCTTCGACGGCCCGCCCGCCATGGCGGTAAAGGTCTTGCCGGCGTCGTCGGACACGTACATATTGGCGCCGTCCTTGCCGAAGCGCGAAACGCCGGCGAACAGGCGCTGCGTGGCGCCATCCTTCACGCTGGACGGATCGAGGACGACCAGGCTCACGCCGTTCTTGTTGACCGGCGTGGTGGTCACGTCCAGGCCATCGAGACGTCGCCAGGTCATGCCCTCGTCCACGCTCTTGAACATGCCGTTGGCGCGTGTGCCGATGTACAGGATTTTGCCGTTGGCCGGATCGACCTGCAGTTTCTCGCCGTTGCCGCGTCCCATGCCGTTGCCATGCACCTTGAACTGATTGGTGACGTCGATCTTGGTGAAGGTTTTGCCGTAGTCGCTGGACTTCAGGATCGCGCTGGCGCCGCCGTTAAAATACTCGATACCGGTCGACATATACACCCGGCCCGGCGTGGTCGGATCGATGGCGATCGACTCCACACCCAGAATGCCGGTCTCGCGGTCGGACACCCAGTCCATCAGGGCGATCCAGCGCTTGCTCGGCGCGTCCCAGCGATAGGCGCCGCCGACGTCGGTGCGCAGGTAGATCAGGTCTTTCTCGGTCTTGCTGGTGATGATGCCGGAGACGAAACCGCTGCCGCCGATGGCCACCGGCTGCCAGGCGTAGGGGACGCCCGAACTTCCGCCAGAATTCTCACCCGCCGGCATCAGCTTTTTCAGCTCCGGCGCCAGCGCCTTGGCCCAGATCTCGTAGCCTTTTTCGTTCGGATGCAGCAGGTCCGGCATGATGTCGGTCGACAGCGTGCCGTCAGGCGCCAGGAACTGCTGATTGAGATCGGCGAAGAAGACCTTCTTGTTGTCGGCGTAGCCGGCGATGATGGCGTTGACCTTGTTGTTAATCTCGCGCAGCAGGTCGTTCGGCTTTTCACCGCGCGGGAAGATCGCCAGCAGCAGAATCTTGGTGTCCGGCAGGCGGCGCTGCAATTCCTCGATGTTGCGCTTGATGCCGGCGGCCGTGGTCTTCGGGTCCTCCTGGCGGTGGCCGGTGTTATTGGTGCCGAACATCAGCACCGCGACCTTGGGCGCGATGCCATCGACCTCGCCATGCTGCAGGCGCCACAGCACGTTCTCGGTGCGGTCGCCGCCGAAGCCCAGCGCCAGGCCGTTCATCGGCTTGTAATGGCGGGCCCAGACCGGCGCGCCCTCCTTTTCCCAGCCCTGGGTGATGGAGTCGCCGATAAAGACGATCTGGCTCTTCTTGCCCATCGCCTGGACCTCTTTCAGCTTCGCCTCGTGGCGCCCGGTCCACCAACTGATGGCCCACGATTCGTTTAGCTTATCCGGCGTGACCGACACGGTGCGGTAGTCGGGGCAGCTGGCGTTCGGCTTGCCGCTCTTGAGGATCTTGACGTTGGCGACGGCCACCTCGCCGGTGCCGGTGCCCTCCAGCGCGAACGGCCGCGCCACCTTGCTGAAATCGTCGCCCTCGCGCGCGAAGCAGCTCATCGCAAACACCAGATGGCGCCAGCCCTTGCCGGCCGCCTCGCGCCCTTGCACCACGTAGGGCACGGCGCGCTCGCAATTCTCGCCGCAGCCGACCTTGAAGTTGATGCCGCCATTGCTCAATTCCTTGACGTTGACGTCCAGCGCCAGCACGCCCTTGGCCATGTAGGGACGCAGGTCGAGCGGCTGCTTGCCGCCGTCAATGCGCAGGCTGGCGTACCAGGTATCCGTCCATTGCAGGGTCAGCGCGTCGTCCGCCTTCTTCATGCCGGACTTGCCGACGCTCACGCTGCCGTTCGGCGACTTGTTCGCCTGCGAAATGACGACTTTGGCGCCCTCCAGCGTTTTTTGCGATTCGAAATCGGCGGCGGCGGCCTGCAAGGAACCCAGCGGACGCCCGCTGTAAATGTTGAGTTCGCTGGACGGCACGGCTGCGCCTGCCTGGGCGGCGCAGGCGAGCGCGATGACGGCGAAGGCCCGCCGATGGGGGATGATCATTGAGGTGTCTCGTAGGGATAGTATTTTCGCCTATTCTGCAAGCAGCCCGGAGCTGCCGCAATTGCGAAAATCACCAAGCGGTCGAATGATATTGGCCTCGCCGCCCGCTCACACGCCCAGAATGCCCCGGTTGAGCGCGATCGTCACCGCGTGGGTGCGGTCGTTGGCCGCCAGCTTGGACAGAATGTTTTTCATGTGCGCCTTGACCGTGTCCTCCGTCACGCCCAGCAGCAGCGCCGCGCGCCGGTTCGAGTTGCCGTTCGCCACCAGGCGCAGCACTTCGACCTCGCGCCCGGTCAGGGCGTCGCCCGGATGGCGGAATACGCCGAGCTGGCGCGCCACGTCGGCCGACATCGGCCGTCCGCCTGCATGGACGTTGAGCACGCATTCGAGCAACTCGGTGCGCGCGGTGTTTTTCAACAGATACGACACCGCGCCCTGGCGCAACGCGCGCATCACCTGCGCGTCGCCGCTGTAGGTGGTCAACGCGATGATGCGCGCCGCCGGATCGGCTTGCAGGATGGCGCCGATCGCCTCGGTGCCGCTCATCACCGGCATCTGCAAATCCATCAGCACCACGTCCGGCGCGTAGCGCCCGTAGAACTCGACCGCCTGGCGGCCGTCCTCGGCCTCCGCCACCAGCGACAGGCTGCCGTGGCAGGCGATCATCGCCGCGATGCCGTCGCGCATCAGCGGATGGTCGTCGACCACCATGACCCGTACCGGCGCCTCCAGAACCTGCTCCATCGTTGCCCTCCGTCGCGCAATTGCATCCATCCCGTGCCCAAATCGTACAGGGAAAGCGGCGATCGGGCCAGTGGCGGCGCGCTACCCTTTCGGGTATAGGCCGGCGCGGTGCGCCAGCCTACGCTGTGCTGTTTCAGCGCCGTGGCGACGCATGCCACCACGGCATCCATCGCAGCCCGCCGCCGGCACCATCCGCCCGTCGGCATCCTCCAGGAGCACACCATGAAACCCGTCCCTCCCCTACACCGCACCGGTTTGCGCGGCGCCGCCGCAGCCTTGCTGGTCCTTGCCGCCCACGCGGCCCTGGCAGCCGCGCCGATCGACGCGCCGGTGCCCGGCTTCAGCGACAAGTACGCCACCGTCAACGGCGTGCGCCTGCACTACAAGATCGGCGGCCAGGGCACGCCGGTGGTGCTGCTGCACGGCTACGCGCAAACCGGTCACATGTGGGGGCCGGCGATGCGCGAGCTGGTCAAGAAGCACACGGTCATCGTGCCCGACCTGCGCGGCGCCGGCGGCTCCGAGAAGCCGGCCGGCGGCTACGACAAGAAAACCATGGCGGTCGACATCCATGAACTGGTCAAATCCGTCAGCAGCGGGCCGGCGGCGGTGGTCGGCCACGACATCGGCATGATGGTGGCCTATGGCTACGCGGCGCAATTTCCGGCCGACACCAGCCGGCTGGTCGTCATGGACGCCTTCGTGCCCGGCGTCGGCGACTGGCGCACCGCCTTCCCGGCGCAGGCGGTGTGGCATTTCCATTTCTACGGCGACACACCGCTGGCCCTCGTCAAGGGCCGCGAACGAATTTACTTTGAGCACTTCTGGAACGACTTCTCGGCCGACAAGGGCAAGTCGATCAAGGAAGCCGACCGCAAGCTGTACGCGGCCGCGTACGCGCAGCCGGACGGCATGCGCGCCGGCTTCTCCTACTTCAGCGGGTTCGAACAGGACGCCGCCGATTTCGGTCCGATGAGCCAGACCAAGCTGACCATGCCGGTGTTGGCCATCGGCGGCGAGAAGTCGGCCGGCGCCTTCGTCGGCAACCAGGCCAAACTCTATGCGACCAATGTGCAAAGCGTGATCATCAAAGGCTCCGGCCACTGGCTGATCGACGAGGCGCCGGAGCAGGTGGTGCCGGCCCTGGTGTCGTTCATCGACTAAGCGAGTCGGCGCGGCGGGTTTGTTATAGTATGGTGAAAATGGCAAAACCCTCTTCCATGGCCGCCGCGCGGATGGGCCGGTTCGCGGCCGGCGCTTTGGCCCACCTCGCGGCCGGCGCCTTGGCCCACCTCCTGGCCGGCCTGCTCGGCCTGGCCACGGCGGCGTCCGCGTCCGCCGCCGCCATCGACCTGCACCACGCCAGCTGGACCGCGCGCGACGGCGCCCCGCAAATGGTCATCACCATCGCGCAGACCGCCGACGGCTGGCTATGGCTGGGCGGCGCCACCGGCCTGTTCCGGTTCGACGGCGTGCGCTTCGAGCGTTACGTCCCACCCGGTGCGCCGCTGCCCGCCAACGGCATCAGCATCCTCAACGCCCTGCCCTCGGGCGCGCTGTGGATAGGCTACCGCTTCGGCGGCGCCAGCGTGCGCGATCAGGGCCGCCTGCGCCATTACGACGAACGCGACGGCCTGCCCGCGCACAGCGCCGTGTGGGGCCTGGAACAGGACGGCGCCGGCCGCATGTGGGCCGCCACCAGCGCCGGCATGTACCGCCTGGAGCGCGGCCGCTGGCTGGCGGCCGATCCGGCCTGGCTGCTGCCGCGCACCGGCTACAAGACCTTGATGCGCGACCGCCAGGGCATCCTCTGGGCCCAGGGCAACGAGGGGGTCTACTCGCTCGCCGCCGGCGCGACCCGCTTCGTCAAGTCGGTACCCGGCACCGGCACCGGCGTGCTGTTCGACGTCCCCGACGGCAGCATCTGGAGCTGGGACGGACTGCACAACCGCCTGAACCGCTTGACCCCGCCCCTCAACGGCGCCCGGGCGCGCCGCTGGGACGTGCACGGCGACGTCAGCAGCATGCTGTTCGACCGCGCCGGCGACCTGTGGGTGGGCCGCCAGGAGCGCCTGGAGTACCACACGGTGGGCGCGGTCGCCGCCACTGGAACGCAGCGCGGCCTGAGCGGCAGCGGCGTGGCCGCCCTGTTCGAGGACCGCGAGGGAAATATCTGGGCATCGACCTCCAACGGCATCGACCGCTTTCGCGCCAAACGCGTGGCACAGGTGCCGCTGGCGCACAACCCCGGCACCCACGCGCTGGCGGCGGACGACGACGGCGGCGCCTGGGTCGGACGCCACCATGTCGCCCGGCCCGGCGCCAACGCGCCGCCCGCCACGGCGCTCTGGCCGGCTTCGCCGCTGGCCTGGCGCAACGTCGTCACCTGCTCCTACCGCGACCCGGACGGCACCTTGTGGACCGGCGGCTACGGCGGCCTGTGGCGCAAACGCGGCGGCGACATCCGTGCGGTCGCGCTGCCGCCCGGCGTGGACGGCGTGGTGATCAACAGCATGGCGCGCGACCGCGCCGGCGGGCTGTGGGTGGCGCTGGCGCAACGCGGCCTGTACCGGCGGGCGCCCGACGGGGCCTGGGAGCGCAAGGACGGCGTGGCCGGCTTGCCCGACGAAACGCCGCGCACCATGGCGCACGACGAGGCGGCCGGCCTGTGGCTGGGCTATCCGCGCGGCCGGCTGCTGCACCTGGAGGACGGCCTGTGGCGCCGTTACGGTCCCGAGAACGGCGTCGGCGTCGGCATGGTCATGGCGCTGCATTTGCGCGGCGGGCACGTGTGGGCCGGCGGCGAGAACGGCCTGGCGCTGCGCCAGGACGACCGCTTCATCGCCGTCGGCGGCGTCGGCGGCCAGGCGTTCGAAGGCATCTCCGGCATCGTCGAACTGGACGACGGCGACCTCTGGCTCAACGCCGCCGCCGGCCTGTTCCGCGTGCCGGCGGCCGAGATCGCGCGGCTGCGCGCGACGCCGGCTTACCGCGTGCGCTACGAACGGCTCGACAGCCTCGACGGCCTTGAGGGCAGCGCTCCCGTGCTGCTGCCGACGCCGTCGCTGATCCTGGCAACCGACCGCCATTTGTGGCTGACGACCACCACCGGCGTGTTCCGGCTCGATCCGGCGCGCGGCCCGGCGCCGGGGCCGCCGCCGCCGGTGCTGATCCGCGCCATCGGCGCCACTGGCATGGCCCGGCCGGCGCTGGCGGGGATGGAACTGGCGCCCGGCACCCGCATACTGCAAGTGGAGTACACGGCGTTGGCGCTGGCCATGCCGGAGCGGGTGCGTTTCCGCTACCGGCTCGACGGCGTCGACCAGGCCTGGCAGGACGCGGGCACCCGGCGCACCGCCTACTACAGCAACGTCGGACCGGGCAGGTACCGGTTCGCGGTCATGGCCTCCGCCGCCGACGCCCAGTGGTCGGGGGAACCGGCCACGCTCGACTTCAGCATCGCGCCCACCGCGACCGAGAGCTGGTGGTTCAAGGGCCTGTGTGCGCTGGTGCTGCTGGCGGCGGCATGGATGCTTTACCGCTGGCGCACGCGCCTGCTCGCCCGCCGGCTGGCCGGACGGCTGGAGGAGCGCATCCACGAACGCGAGCGCATCGCCCGCGAGCTGCACGACACGCTGCTGCAATCGGTGCAGGGCCTGATCCTGCAAGTACACGCGGCGGCGATGCGCCTGCCGTCGCCGGAACCGGCGCGCGGACTGATCGAAAAAGCGCTGCTGCAAGCCGACGACGTGCTGCACGAGGGCCGCGAGCGGGTGCGCGACCTGCGCGGCCAGGACATCGGCGCGCAGGGGCTGGCGGAAGCGCTGATGTCGGCGGGCGAGCAACTGCGGCCGCCGGACGCCCCGCCACCGCGCCTGCTCCTGAGCGGTACGCCGCGCGCGCTGCATCCCATCGTGCACGAGGAAGTGGCGGCCATCGCCGGCGAGGCCATCGCCAACGCCTACCGCCACGCGGCCGCCGGCCGCATCGAGCTGCGGCTGCACTACGGCACGGCCGAACTACGTCTCGACATTGCCGACGACGGCGTCGGCATCGCGCCGGAGGTGCTGGCCGCCGGCGGCCGCCCGAATCACTGGGGATTTGCCGGCATGCGCGAACGGGCCGCGCGGATCGGCGCCCGGCTGGCGTTGCGCAGCCTGCCCGGTGCCGGAACCGAATGGCGGCTGATCCTGGCCGGCCGGCTCGCCTATCAAACGGTACCCCGGCGTTTCTGGTTCCAATAAAAAAACGCCAGCGTCGAAGCTGGCGTCGGTGGAGTCGTTCATTGTTGCGCGTCAAGCTTCCGGGGCTCGCTTCGGATCGATGCAATACGCCCGCTCGCGATACTCGAAATAATCGAAGTCCGCATGCAAGCCCGTGCCGGCCATATCCTGGCACGCCATGCCGACAAACGCCCCGGTGAAGTTGGGCTGACCGGGCGCGTTGGCCTCATCCGACAAAATGCTGGCGTCGAACTGCTGGGTCAGCCACTGCCAGTCACCGTCCGCGATCCGGTAGCCGAAGTACAGGCGCTCCTCGTCCACCTCCACCCGCAACCCCACGGGCCCGCCCGAAGGCAGCGCGACCGGCGCCGTGAAGGTGTCCGTCTGCACATGGTTGGGCAGGCTGCTCATCACCCGTAAATGCCTGCCGACCACCTCGTCATGCGTGATGTACAGATAGTGGAACTTGGCGCCACCGTAATAGCAGACCAGCCCCGCCTGCTGCTGGTAATGCTCCGGCTCGAAATCAACCACCGTGGAGGCGCTGTAGCAGTGGGACTGCTGGCGTCGCGCCACCAGCGCCTGGCGGAACTGGCTGCCCAGGCTCTCGCGGCCGTACAAACGCAAATGGCCGGGCCGCTCGGTCAGGCTGAACAGCTCCTCCGGCCACGGCGTGCGCAGCCACTGGAAGGCCAACGGCAATTGCGGCGCGTCGAATTCCTCACGGACCGGCTCGGCGGGCCAGGGATGCGGCGGCAAGCCCGGCGCGGCGGCCTCAAGCTGCGCCGTACCCTGTCCGTCCAAAGTGCGCAGCCAGCCGTCCGCGCCCCACACCACAGGCTGGATCGCAGTCTCGCGCCCCAGCGTGCAGGTGCCGCGATTGCGCAGCGGCCTGCCGCACAGATACACCATATAGGTCTGCCCGTCCGGCGTCTCCACCAGATCGGCGTGGCCGGCCCGCTGCAACTGGGCATCGGGCCGGTGACGAGAACTGAGGATGGTCTGATCGGGATGCAACTCATACGGCCCGTGCAGATCGCGCGCCCGAGCCATTGTCACGCCATGGCTCCAGCCGGTGCCGCCCTCGGCGGTCAGCAGGTAGTAATAGCCGTCGCGCTTGTACAAGTGCGGCGCCTCCGTCAGCCCGTGCGCCGTCCCTTTGAAGATGTTCTCGCGGCGGCCGGTCAAGCGCCCCTCCGCCACCGAATACTCCTGCGCCACGATGCCGGCGAAGCGGTTCCCGCCCGGCCGGTGGTCCCACAGCTGGTTCAGCAGATACTTGCGGCCGTCGTCGTCATGGAACAGCGACGGATCGAAACCGCTGCTGTTCAGATGCACCGGATCGGACCACGGACCGTCGATGGCCGGACTGGTGACCAGATAATTGTGGAAGTCGCGCAGCGAAGCGCTGCCCGCCGCGCCCCCGGTGGAGGTGCGGCCGTAACGCTTGACGTCGGTATAGATCAGCCAGAACAAGCCATCCGCATAGGTCAGGCAAGGCGCCCACACGCCGCAGGAATCGGGCGCGCCCAGCATATTAAGCTGGCTGGCGCGCGTCAGCGGGCGGCACAGCAAACGCCAGTTGGCCAGGTCGCGCGAATGATGGATCTGCACGCCCGGATACCATTCGAAGGTGGACGTGGCGATGTAATAATCGTCCCCCACCCGCACGATGGACGGATCGGGATTGAAGCCGGGCAAAATGGGATTCTGGATCATGCTGGTTTGATGATGAGGGGTTCTGGAATCGTCGCCGCGGGTTCACGCACCAGCGTCCACAGCAGCACAGCGGCCACCAGGTCGAGCACGGCCAAGCTGACAAAAAACGGCGTGTAGCCGACGGTGGCCATCAAGCCGCCGATCAGCAACGAGAAAATCAGCAGGCCGAGGTTGCCGAAAGTGCCGCACATGCCGGCCACGGTGGCCACCTCGTTGCGGCGGAACAGGTCGGACGACATCGTAATGACGGTGACGGACAAGGTCTGGTGCGCGAAGCCGGCCAGGCTGAGCAAGGCGATCGCGGCATAGGGACTGTCGACGTAGCCGACGAACGCCACGCCCATCATCATGCAGGCACCAAGGGTGAAGGCGCCGCGTCGCGCGTTAATCAGGCGCACGCCGCGCTTTTGCAGCGCCAGCACCACCACCGGCCCGAACATGCAGCCCAGGTCGGCGGCCAGGAACGGCAGCCAGGCGAACATCGCGATCTGCGCCAGGTCGAAGTTGCGCACCGTGGTCAGATACAGCGGCACCCAGAACGACAGCGTTCCCCAGGCTGGATCGGCCAGGAAGCGCGGCAGCGCGATGCCCCAGAAATTGCGCATCTTCAGGATGCTGACGATGGACGGGCGCTTGCCGTCGCCTTCCAGGTGCTTTTCCTGGCCGGCGGCGATGTGCTCTTTCTCGGCGACGGACAGGCGGCGATGGCGCGCCGGGGCGTCGTACAGCAGCAGCCAGGCCGCCACCCACACCAGCCCCAGCGCGCCGGTGATCACGAACGCGGACTGCCAGTTGTAATAGAGGATGGCCCATACCACCAGCGGCGGCGCGAGCATGGAGCCGAACGAGGCGCCGATATTGAAGATGCCGCCCGCCAGGCCCCGTTCCTTGGCCGGGAACCATTCGGACACGGCCTTCATGCCGGCGGGATTGGCCGAGCCCTCCGCCAGCCCCAGCAGGGCGCGCAGCGCCGCCAGGGTCTGCCAATTGGTGGCCATGCCGTGCATCATGCAGATCACCGACCAGGCGGCGGCGAACATGGCGAAGCCCCATTTGAGGCCGATCACATCGAGGATGTAGCCACACAAGGGCTGCAACATGATGGTGCCCTGGAACGCGGCCGTGATGTACGAGTATTCCTTGGTGGTTATGCCCAGCTCGGTGAGCAAGGTCGGCGCGGCCACGGCCAAGGTGCTGCGCGTCAGATAGTTGATGACCGCCCCCAGCATGATCAGACTGATCATCCACCAGCGTAATCCCTTGATCTTTCTCAAAGACATGTTTGCGCAATCATTCACCATGGAGCGGCAACATTAACACACTTTCCAGGGCAAATGATAGCGCAATCTTGGAGCCGGCCCGGTCCTCGCCCGCTACCGCCTCACGCCGAGGCGGGCACCCTCCGGGTTTGCAGGAACGCCTCCAGCGTCTCCCCGCGCATGCTGGCGTACACCTGCAAGTTCGACATCTTCTGCACCCGCGCGAACTTCTCCAGCACGAAAAAGCTCACCCCATACCGCACCAGTCCAAGCCAGTCGCGCCGCCGCACCAGCTCCCGCTCCTCCTCGCTCAATCCCGATTCGTCGAAGGCCGCTTCGAGATCGCGCGCCACCAGTTCGCGGAACAACGGCTCGCGGTGGCGCCAGAAGAAGCGGTTCAAGTCCAGCGCCTTGACGCTGTGCGCGACATCGAACGGATAGGTGCCCTCGATCTCCTCGATGCCGGCAAGCTGCTCGTTGGAGCGCTCGCGCCTGGCCGTAGTCGGCGGGCCGCCGGCCTCCTCCTGCTCGTAGATGGCCACCGCCATATTGGTGGTGGTGGCGAGGTAGTGGTTCTGGTGCACGCAGCGTATCGTGTCGGTCAGCGCGCCGCGCATGGCCAGCCACATGATGACTTCCGCGCTTTCGGCGCCGCCACGGCGCACCAGTTCCGCATGCGTCATCGCCGTCAGCGTCTCCGGCGCGTCGACGAACAGGCGCAGGAATTCCTCGTCCCATTCGGTGTCGTTAAAACCTGTGCGCTCGCCATGGATCTGGTGCGACAAGCCGCCGGTGCCCACCACCACCACCTTCAAGTCCTGCGGGAAGGACTCGACCGCGCGCCGCACCGCCTTGCCCAACTTGTAGCAGCGCAGCGCCGTCGGCAGCGGATACTGCAACACGTTGATCGCGATCGGCAGGATGGCGCCCGGCCACGCCGGCTCGTGCGGCCACATCAACCCCAGCGGCGAATTGCAGCCGTGATCGAGCGCCCGGTCCTGGAACACCGCCATGTCGAATTCCTCGTTGACGAGGCAATCGGTCACGTGCGCCGCCAGCGCGGCGTTGCCTTTGATGCCGGGCAGCGGCCGCCGGCCCGCGCCCTCGTCGGCCATGTCGAATTCCGGCGACACGCCGATCGCGAAGGTAGGATAGCAGTCGAAGAAAAAGCTGTTGGCGTGGTCGTTGTAGAAGAACAGCAGCACGTCCGGCTGGTGCTCCTCCAGCCATTTGGCCACCGGTTCGTAGCCCTCGAACAGCGGCGCCCAAGCCGGATCGTTCTGGCGTTTGCGGTCGTACGCGAGGCCGATGGTGGGCACGTGCGAAGTCCCGATGCCGCCGATAATTTTTGCCATGATGGTCCTTGTGATTGAATCTTGATTGCGCCGCGTGTCAGGCCGGCAGCCACAGCGAACCGCGCCGCGATGCGAAGCGCCAGCCGTCCGCCGTCAGCCGCAGAACGTCGACGAACACGCCCGGCACCGGCGCCCGCACGTCGGTTGGCGCACCGCCTTCCGGCGAACGTGTCCCGCTCATCATCAGGATGCGCGAGCGGCAGCGCGCCGTCGTCGCGCTATCCACCTCCACCTGCACATCGCTGGTGACATGGAAGGTCACGGTCTCCGGCGGCCGCTTGCACAGCGCGGCCAGAATGGCCTGGCGGCCCTCGATCGGCTGCTCCGGCGCCGATGGCCGGAACAACACGGCGTCCTCGGTGAACAGCGCGGCCAGTTCGTCGAAGCGGCGCTCGTCGTTCAGGTAGGCGTAACGGACGATCAAATCGGCGCAGTCGCTTTTGATCGCGGCCTCGTCGCCGCGCGGGACGGTTCTTGCGGTCATGGCAGCACCAGCCAGTCGCGCAGCGCGCCCAGCACCGCCTCCGGCTGCTCCATCATCGACATATGGCCGCAGGCGTCGATCAGCCGCAGGATGGGCGGCCGCGCCATCAGCGCAGCCATGCGCTCGTGCCGCTCGGGCGGACTCCAGCCGTCCTGCCGGCCGCACAGCACCAGCGCCGGACAGTCGACCCGCGCCAGCACGTCGGCCGCGTCGGGCCGCCTTAGCAGCGCGCGGGTCTGCGCCACGTAGATCTCGGGCGACATCCGCCCGACCATCTCCAGTATCTCAGCCACCAGCTCCGCGTCGAAGCGGTGGCGCGGCGCCAGCATCGGCAACGCCCACTCGGCGGCGATGGCGTCGATGCCCTCGGCCCAGGCCCGGTCGACCAGCACCGCGCGCCGGGCCGCTTCATCCGGCTGCGGCGCTTCGTAACCGGTGTCGAGCAGCGCCAGCCGCTCCACACGCCCGGGGGCCTGGCGATACACCTCCAGCGCCACCCTGCCGCCCATCGAATGACCGGCCAGTGCGAAGCGTTCGGGCGCATCGGCCAGCACGTGCCCGGCCATCGCCGTCAGGCTGTCCTGCCGCGTGAAGCTGACGATGCGCACGTCGAAGTCGCGCGCCAGCGCCCCGGCCTGCGCCGCCCACACCTCCTCGTCGCACAGCAAACCGCAAAGTAGATAGATCGTTTTCATCGTCAGGCGGCGATCAGTCCGTGCGGATCGAGCACGAATTTCTTCGCCACGCCGGCGTCGAATTCGTTATAGGCTTGTGGCGCATCCTCCAGCCCGATCACCTGGACGTTGACCACCTCGGCGACATTGATACGGTCCCACAGGATGGCCTGCATCAGCGCGCGGTTGTACTTCATCACCGGGGTCTGGCCGGTATGGAAGCTGTGCGACTTGGCCCAACCGAGGCCAAAGCGGATCTGCAGGCTGCCATGGCGCGAGCCGGCATCCGGCGCGCCGGGATCGTCGGTAACGTACAGGCCGGGAATGCCGATCTTGCCGGCCGCGCGCGTCACCTCCATCAACGCGTTGAGCACCGTGGCCGGCGCCTCGTGCGCGGCGCCGGCATGGCCATGCCCGCGCGCCTCGAAGCCGACGCAATCGACCGCGCTGTCGACTTCCGGCGTGCCCAAGATCGCCGCGATCTGGTCGGCCAGGCTGGCGTCCAGCGACAGGTCGACCGTCTCGAAGCCCACTGCCCTGGCATGTGCCAGGCGCGCGGGGTTGACGTCGCCGACGATGGTGACGGCCGCGCCCAGCAGCCGCGCGGAGGCCGCCGCCGCCATGCCCACCGGGCCGGCGCCGGCGATGTACACGGTGCTGCCCGGCCCCACGCCGGCGGTGACGGCGCCGTGGTAGCCGGTCGGCAGGATATCGGACAAACAAGTCAGGTCGCGGATCTTGGCCATCGCCCGGTCGCGGTCCGGGAACTTGAGCAGGTTGAAATCGGCATACGGCACCAGCACGTATTGCGCCTGGCCGCCGATCCAGTCGCCCATGTCGACATAGCCGTAGGCGCCACCGGCGCGGGCCGGATTGACGTTGAGGCAAACGCCGGTATGCTGCTCCTTGCAAGTGCGGCAACGGCCGCAGGCCACATTGAACGGCACCGACACCAGATCGCCCTTGCTCAAGGTTTCGACGTCGCGCCCCACCTCCAGCACCTCGCCGGTGATCTCATGACCGAGCACCAGGCCGACGGAAGCCGTGGTGCGGCCGCGCACCATGTGCTGGTCGGAGCCGCAGATATTGGTCGACACCACGCGCAGGATCACGCCGTGCTCGATCTTCCTGCCGCGCGGGTCCTCCATCTTCGGATAGGCGATGTCCTGCACCCGCACCTGGCCCTGCCCCATGTACACCACACCACGATTGTTTTCCATGTCTCCTCCTTGGTTGGTCAAACAGCTAGCTAAAGCACTTTGCTACGAAGCCTGCGTCAACGGGGCGCCAGCCGCACGGCACCATCGATGCGTATCACTTCCCCATTGAGGAAGCGGTTGCCGATGACATGCCCCACCAACTCGGCGAATTCCTCCGGATGCCCCAGTCGTTTGGGGTAGACCGAGCTATCGATCAGCGCCTGCATCACCTCCGGGCTGACGTTGGCCATCAGCGGCGTTTCGAAAATCCCGGGAGCCACGGTCATCGCGCGCACGCCGAACTGGGCGAACTCCCGCGCCAGTTGCAAGGTCAGCGCCACCAACGCGCCCTTGGAGGCGGCGTAGGCCGACTGCCCCACCTGCCCCTCGAATGCCGCCGCCGAGGCGGTGAACAGCAGCACCCCGCGTTCGCCATCGATCGGCGGCGCGGCGATCATGTCGGCGGCGGCCAGGCGCACCATGTTGAAGCCGCCGAACAGGTTGAGGTTGACCACCTTGACGAAATCCTCCAACGGCATCGGCCCGTCCTTGCCGACCACCCGCTTCGGTTTGCCGCCGCCGGCGCAGTTGACCAGCACCCGCGCCACGCCGTGCCGCTCGCGCGCGGCCGCAATGGCCTCGGCGGCGCTGGCCGGATGGGTGACGTCGCAATGCAGCGCGAGGCCGCCCACCAGTTTGGCCAGCGCCTCGGCGCGTTCGCGGTCGATATCCAGGATCGCCACCCTCGCGCCCTGGCGCGCCAGATGCCGCACGGTGGCCTCGCCGAGGCCCGATGCGCCACCCGTGACCAGGGCGGCCGTGTCTTGTAATTGCATGTCGTACCTTTCGGGATGGTTGGAGGATCAGCAGCAGTCGGCGCCGGCCGGCGGTTGCAGCCGCTGGTATCGGCCGTAGACCGGATGGCGGTCCAATCCCAGCAAGCGAATCGCGTTCTCCTTGAGGATCAGCGGCCTCACCTCGTCCTTGATGCCGATCTGCTCGAAATCGGACATCCAGCGCTCCGGCGTCAACGCCGGAAAATCGGACCCGAACAACATCTTTTTTTTCAGCAGGCCGTTCGCGTACTGCACCAGCAGCGGCGAGAAGTACTTCGGCGACCAGCCCGACAAGTCGATATACACCTGCGGCTTGTGGGTGGCCACCGCCAGCGCGTTCTCCTGCCACGGGAACGACGGATGCGCGATCACGATCGGCATCATCGGGAAATCGACCGCCACGTCATCTAAAAACATCGGATCGGAATACTTCAACCGCACCCCGCCGCCGCCCGCCATGCCCGCGCCCACGCCGGTCTGGCCGCTGTGGAAAATCGCCGGCAGTCCGGCCTGCGCGATGGCCTCGTACACCTCGTAGGCGGCGCGGTCATTCGGATAGAACTCCTGCGCCGACGGATGGAATTTGAAGCCGCGCACACCATAGTCCTCGATCAGGCGCCGCACCTCGCGCGCGCCCATCTTGCCGCGCAGCGGATCGACGCTGGCGAAGGGAATCAGCACGTCGGGATGCGCGGCGGCCTCCTCGGCCACCTCCTCGTTGGCGATCCGCACCTGGCCGTTGGCGCGCTCGGTGTCGACCGAGAAGATCACGGCCAGCATCTTGCGTTCGCGGTAGTACGCGGCCGTCTCGGCGATCGTCAGGCGCGTCGTCTGCTCCTTGAAGTACTTGGCCATGGCGGCGTCGAAGGCCGTGGCCACCGGGTCCGGCGCGTTGCGCGTCGAGACGGTGGCGTGGATGTGCATGTCGATGGCGACGATGTCATCGAGGTTGATCATACGGTCTCCTTGTTCTTGATAAGGGATGCGTGCAGCACGCGCGGATCGACCGGCGGCGCGTACAGCAGTTCGGCCAGATGCGCGCGCAGCTTGAGCACCGTTCGCTGATTGATCGAGCCCTTGTCGGTGCACTCGCCCAGGTCCATCGACGCCGGCTCCTCCATCTCCATCGCGTGCATGATGCGTTGCGAGCTGCCGGTGGCTTGCGCCGCCAGCTTGTCCAGCAGCGCCTGCAGCCACGCACGCCTGGCCGGCGCCGTCATGGCGGTGTAGGCGGCCGGCAGCAGGAACACCAGCATGCCCAGGGTGTCGCGGTCATGCCCGGTGATGACGGCGTCATGGATGTAGGGCGCGCCGGCGGCGATCACGCCCCCGCGCAGGCTGCCGACATTGGCCCAGGTGCCGCTAATGAGCTTGAAGTCCTCGGCGATGCGGCCGTCGAAGCGCAGCCCGCGTTCCGGCTTGGCCTCGTCGATGAAACGGGCCGCGTCGCCGCTGCAAAAATATCCCTCGTCGTCGAAGGCTTCGCGCGTGAGTTCCGGCTGGCGCCAGTAGCCCGGCGTGACGTTGGGGCCGCGGTAGCGCACTTCGAGCTTGTCGCCCACCGGCGCCAGCTTGACGGTGACACCAGGCGCGGGCAAACCGATCAACCCGGCCTTCCAGTCCGGCAGGTGGGCCGACAGCGCGAACGGCGCGGTTTCGGTCATTCCCAGGCCCATCGTCATGGCGATGCGGGCGCCGCAGGCTTCCACCGCAAGCCGGTCCACCGCCGCCTTGAGCGGCGCCGACAAGGCCGCGCCGGCCGGAAAGATCAAACTCAGACGGCTGAAAAAATGGTCGCGCAAGGCGCTGTCCTCCTGCATCGCCCGCACCAGCATCTCCAGCCCCTTGGGCACGGTGAAGTAGATGGTGGGCGCGATCTCGCGCAGGTTGCGCACCGTTTTCGCGAAGTCGTCGGGGGTCGGCTTGCCGTCGTCGAGGTACAGGGTGCCGCCGCAGAACATCACCATGCCGGAGATCAGGTTGCCGGCGGCCGTGTGATGCCAGGGCATCCAGTCCAGCAGCACCGGCGGCCGCTCGTCAAGGAAGGGGTAGCACTGCGCGTGCATTTGCTGGTTGGCGCACATCATGCCGTGGGTATTGATGACGGCCTTGGGCAGTTTGGTCGAACCGGACGTGAACAGGAACTTGACGATGGTGTCCGGCCCTATCGCCTGGTGCGCCTGCTCCACCAACGGACCGGCCACGGTGGCCAGCAGCTCGTCGAAAGCGGTGCAGGAACGGCCCGCGAAACTGCCATGGGTGAACACCAGCTCCATGGTGGGATCGACGCACGCCTCGATCGCGCGTCCGTAGCGCGCCGCGTCGGCGGCGAACACCAGTCCCGGCGTCAGCAGCGCCAATGCGTGGCGCAGGCGCTCGCCGTCCTTGGACAGCAGCGAGTAAGCGGGCGACAACGGCACGAACGGCACGCCGACGTGGGCCGCCGCCAGCGACAGCAGCGCGGATTCGATATCGTTCTCGGACAGGATCAGCAGCGGACGATCGGGGCCCAGGCCACGCTGCAACAGCGCCTGCCCGATGCGGCGCACCTTATCCAGCGCGTCGGCATAGCTCAGATGGCGCCATTCGCCATCGGCGCCGCGCTGCGCCAGATAGGACAATTGCGGACGTTCGCGCGCCCAGCGCACCAGCGGCTCGGTGTAGCGCGCGGCGGCAGGGCCGAGAGGTTCGTCCGAGCGAAGCAGCATGGCGCCGTCGGCGCGCCGCTCGACCTTGCCCGCATAGGGCCCAAGCGACAGCGCGCGAAAAGCGGGAGTGGCGGCGGCGACGGCGTTCATGCCTTGCCCTCCGGCGCGATCTTGTCCGCGCGTTTTTCCAGGAAGGCGTTGACCCGTTCCTTCGCCTCAGGCGCAGACTGGGTGATTGTCGCCATCAGCGCCTCGGTCAGCAGGCCGTGCGCCATCGGTTGCTCGGCGATCAGCGGCAAGGCGTTCAGGATGGCGAAGTTGGACAGCGGCGCGTTGCCTGCGATCTTGCCGGCCAGCTCACGGGCCTTGCGCATGCCCTCCCCGGCCGGCGTGACGTAATGCGCCAGTCCGACCGCGAAGCCCTCGGCGGCGGTCAGCACATGGCCGGTCAACATCATCTCGGTAACGCGTGAAAAGCCAATCAGCTTGGTCACCCGCACAGAACCGCCACCACCGAGGAAAATGCCGCGTTGGCCTTCCGGCAAACCGAAATAGGCGCTTTCCTCGGCCACCCGCACATGGGCCACCGACGCCAGTTCCAGGCCGCCGCCGACCACCGCCCCTTGCAGCACGCAGACCACCGGCACCCGGCCGAACTGGATCTTGCCAAAGGCCTCGTACCACATCATCGATTGCTGCATGCCCTCGGCCGGCGTGGCCTCGCTCAACGAGGCCAGGTCCAGACCCGCCGAAAAGTGCGGGCCGGCGCCGGCCAGGATCACCACCTTGACGGTGGCCGGCAAGGTCTCGACGCAGCTGCGCAACTGGGCCACCATCGCCAGGCTTAGCGCGTTGCGCTTGTGCGGGCGGTTCAGGGTGATGGTGGCGATCTCGCCTTCGATCTCGCGCTCGACCAGGCGCTCTTCATTGTGCTGCGTCGTTTCCATGCTTGTTCTCCGTGATTGTCAAAATCGTTTTTTCGATACAACTGCCTTTCATCCATTTTCAAACGCCGCTCAAATGGCGGCTAGCCCAATCACTGGCCGCAACCATCGAATCTGCTTATTGCATCCGAACCCGCATCCGCATCATCTTCCGCGCCGCGCCCGGCCAGGACCAGCCGCATATGTTCGACGGCCACATACGCGTGCTCGCGCACCAGCGCGCCCGCCCGGGCGCCCTGGCGCTGGCGCAGCACCTGATAGATCATCACGTGGTCGCGCTGCGCGCTGACCAGCAACGCCATCTGCGCCTCCCTGGCGTCCGCGCTGACGTTGATGGCCACCGCGCCGGCGGCGGCGAACGGCAAGCGGTCGTTGAAAGCCAGCGCATGTTTCAGGGAACGGTTGCCGGCAGCGTCGATCACGGTGTCGTGGAAGGTCAAATTCATGTTGGCGAAGACTTCCTCGTCGCCGGCCGTCATCGCGCTCTTGCCGGCGAGCGCGCGGCCGATTTCGATACACTCTTCGAGCCGCGCGCAAGCCTCGGGCGGCAGTCCACGCCGCGCGGCGGCTTGCGCCGCAAGGCCTTCGAGCACGCCGCGCACCTCGATCGCGTTGACCACGTCGCGGAACGAAAACTGCCTGACCTGGTAGCCGCGCGCGCCGTTCGAAACCAGCAGCCCTTCGCCCTCTAAAATCTTGATCGCGCGCCGCACCGGCGTGCGCGACGCCTGCAGCGTCTCGGCCAGCGCCACCTCCAGCACGCGCTCCCCCGGCGCCAGTCCACCACTGAGTATCAATTCGCGCAGCTGCAATACGATCCGGTCCTGCTGGCTCATGGCGCCTCCTCCGCGCCGGCGAACAGGCTCTCGCCCGCGAGGTGCAAACTGTGTTTCGCGGCCTGGGTGTGTTCGCGCATCAGCGCCTCGACCCGAGTGCCGTCGCCCTGCTCCAGCGCCTGTACGATGGCGTGGTGCTGCATGTGGGCGAAGTTGAGCACCTTGTACTGCTGCGGAAGTTCGGCATGGTCGAAGGCGAACGCGCCGGCGGCGGAAAACGGCACGCGGCGGTTGAAGGCCAGTACGTCGTTCAGTGCATCGTTGCCGCTCGCGCCGGTGATCAGATCGTGGAAGCGCCGGTTCATCTCCGAATAGCGCGCGGCGTCGCCGGCGACCAGATGGCCCTTGGCGAACAACGCGTCGCCGTTCGTCAGACAGGCGAGCAACTCTTGCCGCAGCTCGGGGCACAGGCCCCGCTCGGCCAGGGTGCGCGCGGCCAGGCCTTCGAGCGCGGCGCGCACGTCGATCGCGCCCAGCACGTCGTCGACATGGAAGGTGCTGACCACGTAGCCACGCTTACCCAGGCTGCTCAACAGGCCCTCCTGCGACAGTGCTGTAAGGGCGTAGCGCACCGGCGTGCGCGAGGTGCGCAGCGCCTCCGTCAACGCCGTCTCGGTCACGCGCTGGCCGGGGGCCAGTTCGCCGTTGAGGATCATCTCGCGCAAATCGATGACCGCCTGTTCCTGGGAGGTCGGAGGACCGCCGCTCATTTTTGTCATGCTTACTCCACGTTGACTGCTGCGGTAGGCGCGGATGCTGATGAAGCGATTATGCCCGGCTTGCCCAAGCAAATGTATACATTTTATGTGCACAGCCAATCTAATTACCTTATCGCATACGCATGTTCTCTGGCAGTTTACTGGTATCTATCACGTCGATAGTAATTTATAGCTCGACAGCGCAAGCTCCAATGTATACATTTTTAACATTGGAACCCCCACCCGACTTTTGATGAACGCGCTCCCAGCCATGTCCCAATTAGTCAGCCTGCGCCACCTGCGCGCCTTTCTCGCCGTGGCCGACATGGGCAGCGTGACCAAGGCCGCCGACGCCTTGTACCGGGCGCAATCGGCCGTCACCAGGTCCGTGCGCCAACTGGAGACGACGCTGGGCGTCGATCTGTTCGAGCGCAAGACCAGCGGCATGCTGCGCACCGCCTTCGGCAACCTGGTGCTGTTCCGCGCGCGCCGCGTCGTGAACGAATTCGAACAAGGTTGCGACGCCCTTGCGCGCGGCCGGGTGCCGATGGCGATGTTTAACGAGCGCCGCCTGCTTTGCCTGGTCCGGCTGGCCGAATCCGGCCACATGCCGACGGTAGCCAAGACGCTGGGCATCAGCCAGCCGGCCGTCAGCGGCTTCGTCAACGATCTGGAGGCGAGCCTGGGCACCAACCTGTTCGAACGCTCGTCCAAGGGCATGAAGCCCACCGAGGCCGGCGACATCCTGGTATTTCGCGTCAAGCGCGCGCTGGCCGAACTGCGCCACATCGACACCGACCTCGCCGCCCTGCGCGGCAACACCGAAGGCAAGGTGGTGATCGGCGCGCTGCCGCTGGGGCGCACCGCCATCCTGCCGCGCGCCATCAGCGACGTGCTACTGCGCCATCCGGGCCTGCGCTTCTCCACCGTCGAAGGGCCGTTCGACCAGCTCGCCGCGCAGCTGCGCGCCGGCGACATCGACTTCGTCCTCGGCGCGCTGCGGCCGGCCGACTATGCGAGCGACTTGAGCGGCGAACCCTTGCTCGACGACCGGATGTCGCTGGTGGTGCGCAGCGGCCATCCGCTCACCAAACAAACCGGGCTCGGCATGGCCGACCTGGTCTCCGCCCGCTGGGTGCTGGCCAACCAGTCCACGCCGGCGCGCGCGCTGTTCGACCTGTCCTTCCAGTCGCTGGGCCTGGCCGTGCCGCGCGCGGCCGTCGAAACCAGCGACCTGGCCATCCTGCGCGGCATGCTGATGCACAGCGACGCCGTCACCGCGATCTCTCCCCAGCAACTGAGCTACGAAATCGAGGCCGGCCTGCTGACCGTGCTTGATGTGGAAGTGCCGCACACCAGCCGCACCATCGGCATCACCCAGCGCAGCGACAGCCATGCGTCCCCGGGCGCGCTGGAGTTGATGGCCACGATCCGACGCTTCGCCGCCACCCAGGCCGGCTGCACGCAAGCACAACCCCGATAAGCAAATTCGAAGGCCTTGCAGCGGACATTGCAGAGCGCTCCCGACAGGCTTCATCGATACTAAGTTCAACAACGCCATGCCGGCAAAACATCCCTCAGAGGATGCGGCGCACTCAACACCCCGTTACAAGCCATAGGAGACCTCATGGATAGCACCGCTGCGCCCGCATTTTTGAACGACACGCTCTGGACCGGAAAAATCTTCAACGGCGACTGGATCGCGGCCGACGGCGGCACGCATCCCATCACCGAACCGGCCACCGGCCAGCAGCTCGGCATCACCGGCAAAGCCAACGCGCAGGACGTGGCGCGCGCCGCCATCGCCGCCCGCGCCGCCCAGCGCGCCTGGGCCGCCACCGACTACAAGGCCCGCGCCGCCATCTTCCGCAAGGCCGCCGCGCTGTTCGAACAACACCACGCCGAACTGGCGACCTGGATCGCGCGCGAAACCGGCGGCATCATGCCCAAGGCCGATCTGGAAGTGCGCGAAGCGATCGTCTACATGCACGAGGCGGCCGCGATGCTGACGCAGCCGACGGGCCAGTTGCTGGCCTCCCCTAACGAACAGTTGAGCATCGCCCGGCGCCTGCCGCATGGCGTGGTCGGCATCATCTCGCCGTTCAACTTCCCGCTGATCCTGTCGCTGCGCTCGGTCGCGCCGGCGCTGGCGGTCGGCAACGCCGTGCTGCACAAGCCAGACCTGCAAACGCCGGTCAGCGGCGGCGTCATCATCGCCCGCATCTTCGAGCAGGCCGGCCTGCCCCCGGGCGTGCTGCACGTGCTGCCGGGCGGCGCCGAGGCGGGCGAGGCGCTGTGCCTCGATCCGCACGTCGGCATGATCTCGTTCACCGGCTCGACGCAGGTCGGACGAAGGGTGGCCGAGCTGGCCGGCAAAACGCTCAAGAAAGTCGCGCTGGAACTGGGCGGCAAAAACTCGCTGGTCATCCTGGACGATGCCGATCCCGACGTGGCCGCCTCCAACGTCGCCTGGGGCGCCTATCTGCACCAGGGCCAGATCTGCATGGCGTCCGGCCGCATCCTGCTCCAGCGCGGCATCGCCGCCGCCGTCACCGAGCGGCTGCTGAAGAAGGCCAACCACCTGCCGGTCGGCGACCCGATGAGCGGCCAGGTCGCCCTCGGCCCGCTGATCAACGCGCGCCAGGTGCAGCGGCTGCACGGCATCGTCCAGGACTCCGTAGCGGCCGGCGCTAAACTGCTGGCCGGCGGCCAACCCGACGGCACCTTCTATCCCGCCACCGTACTGACCGACGTCAAGCCCGGCATGCGCTGCTTCCAGGAAGAACTGTTCGGCCCGGTGGCTTCGATCACCGTCTTCGACACCGACGAGGAAGCCATCGCGCTGGCCTCGCTCACCGAGGGCTGCCTGGCGCTGGGCGTGATCTCGCCATCGATCACGCGCGCGCTGCACATCGTCAACCGCGTTCCCTGCGGCCACGCCCACATCAACGACCAAACGGTGCTGGCCGAAGCGCACGTGCCGTTCGGCGGCAGCGGCACCTCCGGCAACGGCGCCCGCCACGGCGGCCCCGCCGACTGGGACGAATTCTCCCAATGGCAGTGGCTAACCATCAAAAGCGACGCACCCCGCTACCCCTTCTGAACGGCGGCCAAAAATGAACTTCACCAACAAAACCATCGCCATCACCGGCGCCTGTTCCGGCATCGGCGCCGAGGTCGCCCGTCTGGCCCGCGCTGGCGGTGCCAAGGTCATCGGCATCGACCGCAACCCACCCGGCCTGACGCTCGACCAATTCATCCAGGCCGACCTGGGCGACCCGGCATCGATCGACGCCGCCGCCGCACAACTTCCACCGACCGTCGACGCCCTCTGCAACATCGCCGGCGTCCCCGGCACCGCCAACGGCGACCTCGTCGCCCGCGTCAATTATCTCGGCCTGCGTCACCTGTCCGAAAAAGTACTCGACCGCATGCCAGCCGGCAGCGCCATCGTCAACATCGCCTCCGCCCTGGGCGCCGAATGGCAACAACGCCTGGAACTCCACCGCGAACTGGCCAACATCCAAGGCTACCAAAACGTCCAAGCCTGGCTGCGCGACCACCCAGTCCCCCAGGAAACCTGCTACCAATACTTCAAGGAAGCCCTGCTCGTCTGGACCTTCGTCCAATCGCAGCGCTGGTTCCTGGAGCGCTCGGTCCGCATGAACTGCGTTTCGCCCGGTCCTGTCTTCACGCCCATCCTCGGCGACTTCGTCACCATGCTCGGCCAGGACGTGGTGGAACGCAACGCCAACCGCATGAAGCGCCCCGCCTACACCGACGAGGTCGCCCCGGTGGTCGCCTTCCTGATGTCGGACGCCTCGCGCTGGGTCAGCGGCGTGAACATCCCTGTGGACGGAGGGCTGATGTCGACATTCATCTGAAGCACCCAAGCAAGCAATCCAACAATACCTATAAATACCCCTGGGGGAGACATGAAACCAACACAACAACCACGGCGCAAAACCGCCCGCTTGACGATGGCCCTGGCCGTGGCCGCCGCCCTGCCCTGCCAATCGGCGCTGGCCTATGAATTCGACACCGGCTCCGACATCAAGGTCAGCTGGAACAACACCATCAAGTACAGCACCGCCTACCGCCTCAAGGATGCCGACCCGGGCTTGCTGGCCGGCGGCTACACGGCCTCCGGTCCCGGCGACTTCACCGGACTGAACCTGGACGACGGCAACCAGAATTTCCGCAAGAAAGGCATCGTCTCGAACCGCGTCGACTGGCTGACCGAGCTCGACATCAGCACCCACAATATGGGCATGCGCGCCTCCGGCGCCGCTTGGTACGACACCGTCTACAACCGCCGCAACGACAACGCCTCGCCGTCGTCGAACGCGGCCGGCCTGGCCGGCGTCGCCAACAACGAATTCACCGAAGGCACGCGCAAGCTGCACGGGCGCAAAGCCGAACTGCTGGACGCCTTCGTCTACGTCAAGGGCACCGTCGGCGGCCTCTCCGGCAACCTGCGCGCCGGCCGCCACACGCTGCAGTACGGCGAGAGCCTGTTCTTCGGCGCCAACGGCATCGCCGCCGCCCAAGGGCCGGTCGACCTGGTCAAGCTGCTGTCGGTGCCCGGCGCCCAGTTCAAAGAAATCCTGCGTCCGGTCAACCAGATCTCCGGCCAGCTGCAACTGGCGCCCACCGTCTCGCTCGGCGCCTACTACCAGCTGGACTGGAAGCCGAGCATCATTCCCGGCGTGGGCAGCTACCTGAGCTCCTACGACGCGGCCGGCGCCGGCTCCACTGCCTTCCTGGTGGCCCCGGTCGGTTCGGGCGCGCCCGCCTTCATCACCCAAGCCGACATGAAAGCCAAGGATTCCGGCCAGGGCGGCGTGCAGCTGCGCATCGCGCCGGTCGGCCTGGACATCGAGTTCGGCCTGTACGCGGCGCGCTACCACGACAAGGGCGCCAATTACTACCTGGGCTTTTCGCCGGCCTTCCCGCCCGGCGCGCCGTCCACCGTGCAGGCCGTCTACGCGGAAGGCATCAAGACCTATGGCGCCAGCGCCAGCACCGTGCTGGGCGGCGTCAACGTGGCGATCGAGGGCTCGATACGGCGCAACAACCCGCTGGTCAGCGGCCCGACGCCGAATTTCCTGTCGGCGCAGGGCGTCGGCATCATCGCCAACAACACCGACAACCCGGCCTACGCGGTCGGCAACAGCGCCCACGTCAACCTGTCGGCCGTGTACGTGATGCCGACCAACAGCCTGTTCGAGGGCGGCGCGCTGCTCGGCGAGCTGGCGTGGAACCGCCGCCTCAGCGTCACCCACCAGGGCTCGCTCGACGTGAACACGACGCGCGACGCCAGCGCCATCCGCATCGCCTTCGAGCCGGCGTATTACCAGGTGCTGAGCGGACTAGACCTGACGGTGCCCATCGGCATCGGCTACAACCTCGACGGCCGCTCGTCGACCGTCTTCAACTTCAACGGCGGCGCCGAGCACGGCGGCGACTTGAGTATCGGCCTGAGCGGCAGCTACCAGCAGGACTGGAAGTTCGGCATCAGCTATGTGCGCTTCCTGGGCCGCAGCGGCACCTTCCTGACGAACAATCCCGCCGCGAACGCGCCGATGCTGAGCTATGCCCAGCCGCTCAAGGACCGCAACTACATCTCGTTCAACCTCAAACGCGCATTCTAAGATCAGGGACACATCATGAAACCACAATTGAACATGCTCGCCTGCGCGATCGCCCTCGGCCTGGTCGCCGGCCAGTCGCACGCCGCCACCGCCGAGGAAGCCGCCGCGCTGAAGACCACACTGACGCCGTTCGGCGCCGAGAAAGCCGCCAACAAGGACGGCACCATTCCCGCCTGGGAAGGCGTCTACAGCAAGGTCGCCCCCGGCTACAAACCGGGCGACGCCCGCGCCGACCCGTTCGCGTCGGAAAAACCGGTGCTCAGCATCACCGGCAAGAACGTGGACCAGTACGCCGCCAAACTGTCGGCCGGCACGATCGCCATGCTGAAGAAATATCCCACCTACCGGCTCGACGTGTTTCCGACCCACCGCACCGGCGGCGCGCCGTCCTGGGTCTATGACAACACCTTCAAGAACGCGACCAGCGCCAAGACCGTCGACGACGGCTACGGGGTCGACGGCGCCTATGGCGGCATTCCGTTTCCCATTCCAAAGACCGGCTACGAGGCGATCTGGAACCACCGCCTGGCCTGGGTCGGCGACACCGCCATCTACGCCAGCCGCACCTGGATCGTGCCGCCGGACGGCAAGCGTACCCTGGCCAACGAGGCCGAGCAGACTTTAACCCGTCCCTACTACTTCAAGGAAGGCAGCCTGGACAAGATGGACGGCATCTACCAGTACGGCCGCCTGATCACGCGCGCGCCGGCCTCCAAGGCCGGCGAAGGCATCCTCGCGCACGACGGCCTGAACGCCGCCGCCCCGCGCGCGCTGTGGCAATACCTGGTGGGCCAGCGCCGCGTGCGCCGCGCGCCGTCGGTGGCCTACGACACGCCGGACTCGGTCGCCTCCGGCATCGGCTTCGTGGACGAGGCGTTCATGCTGTTCGGGCCGATCGACCACCACCAGCTGAAGCTGATCGGCAAGAAGGAAATGTACATCCCGTACAACAACAACCGCGCGGCGTCCGCCAAGATCGCCGATCTGATGGGCCCGCAGTTCCTCAATCCCGACCTGGTGCGCTGGGAGTTGCATCGCGTGTGGGAAGTGGAGGCGACCGTCGCCCCCGGCAAGCGCCATGTGGTGAGCAAGCGCCGCTACTACCTGGACGAGGATACCTGGCAGATCATTCAGATCGACGGTTACGATGCCCAGGGCCAGATCTGGCGCAGCAATTACGCGCTGACCTTGCTGGCGCCGGACCTGCCGGCCCTGCTCGCCAACGTCATGTGGGGCGTCTATAACGTGCAGACCGGCGCCTACCTGCTCAACGCTTCCGCCAACGAAACGCCGAACCAGTACAAGGCGATCCCACGCCTGCCGCTGAGCTACTTCGGGCCGGAGGAATTGGCCAACCAGGGTGCGCGCTGATGATGACGCGGAATCATGTGCTGGCGGCGTTGCTGCTGGGTTCCCTCGCATCGTCTGCGGCCCTGTCTGCGACCACAGCCCCGGCGGTGCCGGACGCGCTGACCCAACCATCCATCATCGCCGCCAAGTCCGGCACGGCGGCCATGCTGGCGGTGACGCGCGCCGGCAAACGTCTGGTGGCGGTGGGCGAACGCGGCATCGTGCTGCTGTCCGACGACCAGGGCGGCAGCTGGCGCCAGGTCCGCACGCCGGTGCAGGTGAGCCTGACGGCCGTACAATTCACCAACGAGCGCAGCGGCTGGGCGGTGGGCCACCTGGGCGTGGTGCTGCACACGGCCGACGGTGGCCTGAGCTGGCAAAAGCAGCTGGACGGCATCCAGGCCGCCGAGCTCGCGCTGCGCGCCGCCACCACGCCGCAGGAGAAAACAGCCGCCGAGCACCTGCGCGCGGATGGTCCGGACAAACCCTTCCTGGACCTGTATTTCCAGGACGCCAGTACCGGCTACATCCTGGGCGCCTACAATCTGCTGTTCCGTACCACCGACGCCGGCAAAACCTGGACGCCATGGCAGGGCCGCGTGCCTAATCCCAAGAGCCTGCATCTGTACGGCATGCGCGCGGGCGGCGGCGCGCTCTATCTGGTCGGCGAACAGGGCAGCCTGTTCCGCTCGCTCGACGGCGGCGCCAGCTTCACGGCGCTGGCCTCGCCCTACAAGGGCAGCTACTTCGGGCTGGTGACGGCGCGTAGCGGCGAGGTCGTTGTCTTCGGCCTGCGCGGCACGGCCTATTGGTCCGGCGACCAGGGCAATAGCTGGAAACAGATCGACACCGGCTCGCAGCAAACCTTCAGCGCCGGCGTCGAGCTAGCCGACGGCACCCTGGCGGTGCTGAGCCAGGGCGGCGACGTGCTGCTCAGCGGCGACCACGGCCGAACCTTCAAACGCCAGCCCAATCCACAGCCCTCCCCGGCGGCCGCGCTGGTCCAGGCCGATGACAAGCACCTGATCGTCGCCGGCCTGCGCGGCCTCAAGCGCCAGCAGCTACTCAACACCAATTGAATTCATGAACATTGACAATGACATGCAGCAGCAGCCGGTGATCCGTGCGCTGCGCGACTTCGACAAGCGCTCGGGCAACCTGGCCGAGCGGGCGCTGTTCAACCACCGGCCGCTGATCGTGCTGCTGTGCTTGCTGATCACGGCGCTGCTGGGCTTCCAGGCGACCCGCCTGACGCTCAGCGCCAGCTTCGAAAAGATGATCCCGACCAGCCATCCCTACGTGGTCAACTATCTGGAGAACAAGAGCGATTTGAGCGGCCTGGGCAACGCGCTGCGGATCGCCGTTGCCGTGCCCCAAGGCGACATCTTCACGCCGGCCTACCTGACCACGTTGCAGAAGATGAACGACGAAATCTACCTGCTGCCCGGCGTCGACCGTCCGTACATGAAATCGCTGTGGACCGCCAATACGCGCTGGACAGCCGTCACCGAAGACGGCCTCGACGGCGGCACCGTGATCCCCGGCGACTACGACGGCTCGGCGGCCAGCATCGACGTGCTGCGCGCTAACGTCGCGCGGTCTGGCGAGATCGGCCAGATCGTCGCCGCAAACTATCAGTCGAGCGTGCTGTTCGTGCCGCTGCTCGACACCAATCCGCAGACCGGCAAGGCGCTCGACTATCACGCCTTCTCGCAACAACTGGAAACGATCCGCGCCAAGTACCAGCAGCAAGGCGTGCAAATCCACATCACCGGCTTCACCAAGATCATGGGCGACCTGATCGACGGGCTGCAACAGGTGCTGGTGTTCTTCATTGTCGCCATCGGCATCGCCACGGCCGTGCTGTACTGGTACACGCGCTGCTGGCGCAGCACCATGCTGGTGATGCTGTGCTCGCTGGTGGCGGTGCTGTGGCAGTTCGGCCTGCTGGCCACCCTGGGTTACGCGCTCGATCCGTATTCGGTGCTGGTGCCCTTTCTGGTGTTTGCCATCGGCATGAGCCACGGCGCGCAAAAGATGAACGGCATCATGCAGGATGTCGGACGCGGCACGCATAAGGTGGTGGCCGCGCGCTACACCTTCCGCCGCCTGTTCGCGGCCGGCATGGCGGCGCTGCTGTGCGACGCGGTCGGCTTCATGGTGCTGACCATGATTCCGATCAAGGTCATCCAGGACCTGGCGGTGATCGCCAGCATCGGCGTGGCCGTGCTGATCTTCACCAACTTGGTGTTGCTGCCGATTCTGCTGTCATACACCGGCGTCAGCCTCAAGGCGGCCGAGCGCAGCCTGCAGGCGGGCGCGCAGGACTCCCCGAAGCCACGGTTGTGGGTGTTTCTCGACCGCTTCACCCAGCGCCGCTGGGCCACGCTCACTTTGGTTGTCAGCGGCATCCTGGCCGTGCTCGGCTTCGCGGTCAGCCTGCAACTGCAGGTGGGCGACCTCGATCCCGGCGCGCCGGAACTGCGGGCCGATTCGCGCTACAACCGCGACAACGCCTTCATGGTCAGCAACTACGCCGCCAGCGCGGACGTGTTGGTGGTCATGATCAAAACCGGCGCCGACCAGTGCACGCAATACGACACCCTGGCCAAGGTCGACGCGTTGGCCTGGCAACTGGAACAACTGCCCGGCGTGGAGGCGACCAATTCCATGGCCCTGCTCAGCAAGCTGGCCGCGACCGGCTACAACGAAGGCAACTTCAAGTGGTACAACCTGACGCCGAACCAAAGCGCGCTCGGCGCGGTGCAAACGCGCGCGCCGCGCGAACTGTTCAACCAGAGCTGCTCGATGCTGTCGCTGTACGTGTATCTGAAGGACCACAAGGCCGCGACCTTGAGCGGCGTGGTCGGACTGGTCGAGCAATTCTCCGCGCAACAGGGCACGCCGGAGGCCAGGTTCCTGCTCGCGGCCGGCAGCGCGGGCATCGAGGCGGCAACCAACATCGTCGTCAAGAAAGCCATGCGCGAGATGCTGTTCTGGGTCTACGGCGCGGTGACCTTGCTGTGCTACGCGACTTTCCGCTCCTGGCGCGCGGTGGCGGTGGCGGTGCTGCCGCTGGTGCTGACCTCGATCCTGTGCGAGGTGCTGATGGTGTGGCTAGGCATGGGCGTGAAGGTGGCCACCCTGCCCGTCATCGCGCTGGGGGTGGGCATCGGCGTCGACTATGCGCTGTATGTGCTGAGCGTGGTGCTGGCGCGGATGCGCGGCGGCGCGAACCTGTCCGACGCCTTCCACCATGCGCTGGAGTTCACCGGCCGCGTGGTGCTGCTGACCGGGATCACCCTGGCGATCGCGGTGGCGACGTGGATCTTCTCGCCGATTAAGTTTCAGGCGGACATGGGGATACTGCTGGCGTTTATGTTCTTGTGGAATATGGTGGGAGCGTTGGTGTTGCTGCCGGCGTTGGCGCATTTCCTGTTGAAACCTACGCATCGGAGAGAAGCAGGATCTTTTAGCAATGAAACGTACGCCGCAAAAACGATGGTATCTTGATCTCACAGCACGGATGAACCGCCTTCTTCGCCGGAAAGGAATTTGACCATGAACAAGATCTCCATCTATGTCCTCGTTGCGTTGCTCGTGGCAATCATCGGCTACTTCGCCTTCGAACGTAGCAACGCGAGCAAATTAACGGGAACTCAAACGTCGCAGCATTGGGAACCCGATCACCCGATGACTGCGGGGTGACGCAGCCCCTGCAGTTCCGTCCTGTCACATCTTCAATGGCGAATCCGTAGTCGATTTGCAATTAAGGAATAGCGTGCCGCCTCCGGGAGCGGCACGCGTCTCCGCCCGCTGGCCGGCGCCGCAAACCTTGTCGAGACCCGGCGGGGTGTACGTGCGCAAAATGTCGCCGTTCGGCGCTAGCACCACGCCTTTGCCGCCTACCAAGATTCTGTTGTGGCAATCCTCATCGGTGCAATAACTGACGCATTCTGTGCAGGCCTCTCCCTCTCCCTCGCGAAAGGGGCCGCACTGATCGTACTGCGCGGGCACCACGACACGAAACTGTTCTGCCTTGAAGTAGCCGCATTTATACACTGAATGCGTATCGTCGCCGGCCACATTGATAGCAAAACGTCCGATCCCACGGTCCGCCGTTGGGTAGTCGAAATCGCCGGTGTGACGGATATTCGGTACGACCACAACGCCTCGCCGATTGACGGCAACCATCTCGCGCGGGTCTCCGATGGTGATAACGGCCATGCCGTGGCGGTTGGCGTTTATGCGTTTTAAGTACCGCGGCTTCACTTTGCGTTCGCCCCCCTTTCCTGTGAAGCATTGCGCCGACCATTCGGCGCCGGACTTCGTGGGCGGGCATGGGTTGACTGGCTTCGCCGCAAGCGCATGCGTGCTAACGGTCAGTACCGCCCATCCTGCCAACAGCGCGCTCACTTTCATTTCCGCTCCCCAGTTCAACTTCGCTTGAATCCGTTGCCGCTGCTTCGACGTATAAATTGTTTAAGCAAAAGCACATTCCGCTGGAATGCACCGGAGGGTGGCGCCATGAGAAAACTCGTTCTTGCAGTTCAATTCTGCATGTATTGGGACCCTGCCCGCACGTTCGCCGACGCGGAAAACTCGGTCTGCGCCGCGTTCCTATCCACACACTCCGAAGCCGAATTCGCTCGTTGGAATACTCTGCTCGATCCCGCATGGGCAACGTCATTCTTCCGCACCTATCGCGACGAGCCCGGTATCGATCTTTCCTGGATTGTCGAGGCGCTGTATGAGATTCGCTAACGCGGCGGTCGACAGCGCCGATAGCACTGTAGCGTAAGTCGAAAGGCGGGCGCAACTAATTGCGCAAAGGCAAAACTCCAGCCATGCTCTTGGTCTTTTTGCTTACCTGTCTGGAGTGGAGTGATTATGTAGTTTCCACATTTCTGAGTATGTGGCGATAAAAAAAGAAACGCCTCAAACCTGAGACGGATTATCTTTCGTCTTCAAAATGGCTTGAAACGCCCTCGATCAGGCGGCAGTGGAATGAAAGATGCCGACCTGTCGCCATCGGCTGGGCTAGCCTATCCGTACGCCGCCATCACTGTGTCGGACCGAGTTTGCCGAATAGGCTATCCGGCGGCCAGCTTCTCCCGGACGGCCTTGGCGCTGGGCCCAACTTCCTTGACCAGCTGCTGCAGCCGGTCCTTGGTTACACCTAGCTCATTGGTCCAGTAGGTAACTTCGTGTGCCTCGTTGACATTAATGCGGGCGCGGTCTTGCGCGCCGGCTTTGGTCAGATCATCGCTCATGACATCCTCCGTTGAATAATGGTGTGCTAAGGATTGCACGGTGACGGAATTCACACCGTTACTTGGCGCACATGAGCGAAATGCAACCAACGCCGCAAACACCACCTGATGAGCAAGAGTGGGATATTCGCTCTCCATGGAAGACTATGCTATTTCGTATTTTTTCTCCGAGAAATACGATGACGATAATCCGCTGGTTGGCTGGATGGACGCTGCTGGTTTGCAGCTTTGCGGCGCAAGCAGATGGGCAGACCTTCAAGGTGCCCACCCGCCCCGGCGTTGAAGCCAGCGTCTACTGGGAAGCGCAGGACGGCGCCAAGGCGACGGTGTTCCTGTTCACAGGCGGGAATGGCGGCTACGGCAAAGTGGTCGATGGCAAACCGACCAGCCGCAACTTCCTCGCGCGCAGCGTGGCGCTGTTCCTGGCGGACGGCTTCAACGTCGCCATCTTCGGACTGCCCAGCGATACGCCGGCGCTGGACTACAGCGACCGCGTCAACGAAAAACACCTCGCCGATGTGCGCGCCGCGCTGGAGTTCGTGCGCATCAAGAGCGCGGCGCCGATCTGGCTGGTTGGCACCAGTCGCGGCACTATCTCGGCCACCTATGTTGCCATTAGCAGTACTGGTGACACCGGTATCGCCGGCCTGGTGCTCACCTCCAGCGTGACCGCGTACAAAAAACAGGGCGCGGTGCCGTCGCAGAATCTGGCCGCGCTCAAGCTGCCCGTGCTGGTGGTGCATCACGCCAGCGACGCCTGTCCGATCTGCCAGCCTTACGACCTGGACTGGATCATGAAAGGTTTGAAAAACACGTCCGTCAAGAAATTGGTGATGGTCAACGGCGGCGTCAATCCCAGCGGCGACGTTTGCGAGGCCATGCATTACCATGGCTTCGTCGGCCAGGAAAAAGAGGTGGTGGACTTGATGGCGAACTGGATGAAAAATCCGGTGAACTGATGGGCATGGGCCTCCGCCGGAATCGCACTATCAACATGAACACGGCTGGCATAGCCAGACCACACAAAGGAGCATCAATTGAATTCGAAACCCCGCCTGGCTATCGATATGGATGAGGTCATGGCCGATACGCACTCCGCCCTCGCCGACTGGCAAGCCGAGAATCATGGATATGCTTTCACTGAGGCTCAATTACAGAGTGGGTCGCTCAGATCACTGGTGAGTCACGACCACGCGAAAGCAATGCACGTGTTCTTACATAAGGGCGAAATATTCAGAGACTTCCCCGTGATGCCGGGTGCTCAAGACGCCATCAAACGGCTCACTGAACGGTTCGACGTTTTCATCGTGACGGCCGCGATGGAGTATCCCGCGTCGTGCGCCTTCAAGTTCGCTTGGCTCGCGGAACATTTTCCGTTTATTTCTCCGCTCAATATCGTGTTCTGCGGGGACAAGAGCATTATCGCGGCAGACCTTCTTGTGGATGATACTGAGCGTCACTTAGCACGTTTTGGCGGACAGGGCGTGCTGTTTGCCGCGCCGCATAACACGTCGTCTAGTTGGCCTGTGAAGGTAAATGGGTGGGAGGAGGCTCGGATATATCTAGAGGCGTGGCAGCGGCCTTCATCGGTCACAGAGTCATCACTGAAGCTTATCTGGCAAATTGCGTTCGATGAACGGCAGCATCCGCCACAAGCTAGAAGTTAGCATTTCTCTTGGCATGTGAACCACAAACATGTGCTGAGCACTGCGGTCTGTGCCAGCCTCAAGAAGGCATCTTTCTCTCCGCTACCAAAGAAATATATAAAGGCTACCAAAGGTAGCCTTTTTTCATTTTCGAAAGGCGAATCCATCTCATAGAAAAAAACCCATACGTTAAAACCCATGCGTTGCTTGGCCTTTGCCCCCCTCGAGCTTACCTCATTCCCTCAAACTCGCACTCAGGCGCACAAGAAACGACCGCATGTATACATAATCTACGTCGTCCTCGAAAATTCGACCAGTGTACGCCTCGACAACGATTCCTCGGTTTGTACACTTATAGATCTTAGCTACAGTTTAGCGGGCCCTACACAAGCGCCCATTGTGTTGCAGCTATGGTAGGTATCACATCATGGACTCCCTTGTAAAATGCTTGCAATCGGATATCTTGTTTATTTCTCAATAATTGTGTGACGTAGCCGCGTAGAGCCGCTTCCTTTTCGACAATGGTGAGTTTTCCCTGCATACTGCGGATAAGATCATCAACCTCGTCCTTTTGCGTGCGTTTCCGCAACCGACTGGCCAAATCAAGATTTTTAAAATGATTCGCCAATACATCCGCCAACACGCCATCTTCAATCTTAGTTTTGTCAATATTGAACTTAATCAGCAACGCATTACTCTTAATAGAGACATCACACACCAAATAATCCACGCTATCAATATAGTCAAAATTAGGATGCAAGAAAGGTCTAGCACTACCGCCACCCCAAATTTGTTTCTTCCAATCTCTATTGCAAATAGTACAAATGGGCACCAAATTCCGCGAAGACATAGAGAACTCTGGAAAATTAGCACGTGGCAAATAATGATCCAGGGAATCATAGTCATTTAACGAACAATAAAGACAGACATCCTCCGCATCCGATTTTATATAAGCTTTTATTTTTTTTACCGTTGGGCCTTTTCCGTCGAATAGAGAATAATAAGCTTTGTGTACAGCAGGAGAAAAAGTCAAAGGCTTCAGCTTGGAGTTTGATAGCTCATTTGCGTAATAATCGTATGCTGCTACCACAGCTGCCTGCTGGGCAACAAGATTCCTCTTTTTTTGCCCAATAGAGGCCGCAATGACAGCTGAAAGATCATTTTTATCCTCAGTCAATCTTACTGATTTTAAACCTGTTTTCACGGCTCCCCCAATTCGGATATTACGTAACTCCGTGCCGCCGGCCCGAGCTCTTCGCCGATGTATTGTTCAATTTTTTTTAACGACCATTTTTTTTCAATTAAATTTTGCAGCAAAGTCATATAGCCAGGAACCTCCGCAGGTACACCAAAGACCGCAGAGACTATGGAGTCTAAGCTCCTACCAAAAGATCTCTCTTTCAAGGAAGAAATCTTACTTACCCCATCAATCTTGCGGATGACTCGTACGTATTTAGACGGAAATTCTTGAACAATGATTGGTGAGTGCGTCGCGACGATGGCGACCGACCTCTTATACACAAGCATTTTTTGAAGTGACTGAAGAAGGTGACCAAGCAAAGCTGGATGTAGGTGATTCTCGGGCTCATCCACAACCACCAATGAGTTGGGAACTAATTCATCAAATAAGCCTGTTAAAATAGAAAGTGTAGCTTTATGTCCCGCCCCTAATTTTCTAAAATTAGCCCGAATTAAAGCTGGGCTGGCGCTTACAATATCAATTTCAGCGTCTAGAAGAACTGGAGACATAATCTCCCTCCAACGAGACAACTGGTTTTTATTCGCAATGTTTTCAATCGCGGCTGAGAACCGCTTGCTGAGCAAAGCGGCGCTTGCAACCTTAATAGCACCATCTCCGTTTTTATCCCGCATACCAATATATTTGTATCGCAATTGGTCTTGTAAAAAAATACTACGTTCTTTTTTGGTGCCTATCTTAATATCATTTGGTAGAAAAAATCGGTCAAACATACTGTATGAAACCGCTATAACTTTATCAAATTGCTGGCGATCGGCATTTGAAAATTTCCCCACGAAGTTTTCACCTGTCAAGGTCGCAACTAGGTTCGCAAGATACTGTGACTTGCCGCATCCATTTCTTCCAATCAAAACATTGATGGCGCCATTTACGAAATTCTCTTTATCAAAGTTAAAACTACAAGTCGTGGGAATTTTGGCACCGTTGAGATTGCAACTATAATCAAATCCAATTTCTTTCGATTTGGAATTTACAGCTTTATCAAAGAACTGCAATGCTTTAATGGCACCAAGATTTCTAGCAATAGAATTTTTGAACACATTCTGAGTTTTAGCCGTATCACGCAATTCTTCGGACAATGCAACGTCACGCATTAACGTTAGTATCTGAAGTGTTTTAACCTTTCCCAACGTTGCAATTCTCTCGTAATACCTAACTGTCTGCCCGAGCGAAAAGTATGTCTCGGGCAATTCACTCATCTCTCCAGGTAGCCGTACGCGTTCGCCCTCTTTTTGCCCGATATGGCCTATCCTGATGTATCCAAGATTTAATTGATTATCTAGCCCACTCAAAAAATAGCATAAAAACAAATTTGAGATTTTCTCTTCTGGCGTATACACCCTAAGTAGCCTGATACACGGATATTGCCTCTCAATAGAACTTTTGCCGAGATATATTTTCATAAATTTTAGATAATCCTAAATATAACTTAATTTAACAAGAAAATTCTTCGAAACAATTAATTCGCGCGTTAATCACAAACTTAGTTAATACTTTCGATATTTTCTACATTCAACCTTCTTTAATAATACATTTTCTATAACGCGACGGAGTACCAAAAGCAGATTTCTAGTAATGGCAACTCGAATAGGACATATACGATGCTGACAACAAATTGAGCTTTAAGCAACAATGAAAATTCTGTCTGCCAGCCGGATCCGCTAGAAACACGGAACCAAGAGCGTCGAGGCTGTGCTCTATGAAAGCTGCAAAAGCGCGTCAAGCAAATTCCCCAACTCGGAATGCCGGCGTAGCTTACAACGGTATCAAATGGAAATTATCAATCCAAGAATACAATGCGACTAAGTGATGCCATTGCGCCGTTCTTTCACCCTCTTCGCCGTTGTCCCTGAATCAGATGAATTTCGCTCCTCTGGTGCAGGGCATGCTACCGCATCCAATCTGGAGGGAGGCAACCTAGCGTGCCTGTAGCAAGAACGAGCACATCGCAACAAAACCGGTTTGGACATCCCACGGTCCTTGTATCAAACAGTTCTGCTCTGTCCGAACTTAGCCTTTAGATCAGCATATCAGCTTGCCAGCAGGAAAGATGCGCGAATTGTCACTAAATTCCGTTAGATGTTGTTCCTTTATGCTCTGCGGTATTTCAACTGATGCGATTCTTTGCGGCTCTTGTCTTTTTATTGCGCGCCGTAGTGAGTAGGCACGATAGTTATATGGCCCGCAACTGCAGAGTAAGCCTACATCACCTCTCCAGCCCTATTCTTTACTTGGGTTGGTCGCGATTCCAAAGAATCGCAATATGCAAGAGGAGGGAAAGGAGTCTCTAGGGCACTGCAACATATAGATAAAATTCCGGACATTCATTTGCCCTGTTCTTAGCGGCATAGCCGCACCCAGTCAGGTCTGACAATCGGACAATGAGACAATGGGACAATCGAAAAAATTGAACGGGAAAATAGTACTGGTAGGAATTTTTGCGCTGCGCGCAGCGCCTGTCGGCGCGCCGCCGCTTACGCGGCGGCAGTCAGGCGATTCGGAGAGGCACGCCCGTGCACGGGCGAGGCTTTCGAACCGGCCGCCTTGGCGCCCGCGCAAGCCCCGCAGGGGGCTTGCTTCTCTCCGCCACGAAAGAAATGCAAAAAGGCCACCCGAGGGTGGCCTTTTTTACATTTCTATTCTTGGCGGAGAGAGGGAGAATCCCCTATTCGGATGCCAAGGCACGGTTTTATGCGGGTTTGAGCGGCATAGGGCAGCGCCATGTATACGCTAATGTATATATCATACCGCACGATAATTATGACACACGCCGATACGTTCCGCTAAAACCGCACTGTTGGGTCATTTGATGAAATTTTGCAACAATCCAACTGGTGGGTGCTCAGGTGGGAGGAGCATTGCCGCCGCCTCAAGTTCGCGCATCTGACGCTTTCCTTCAGTGCACTTCTTATCAAATTCTTTGCGCTCCGCATTAGCCAGTTTAATCGCATTCGCGAGACGATCGTGCCCATATTCAGAATCGGCTTCATGTTTAACAGCATGTGCTAAATACAGACAAGCTTCAGTGGGAAAACCGTTATTGATTAGAAGATTACCGATGTTTGCCCTTATCCACTGAGAGGCGTCGTCTGCCTTGGAGAGGCCCTCCGCTTTTCGATAAGCTTTCAACGCTTGATCAGGCAACTCAAGCTGAAGGCATGTGTTACCCAGATGCCCCCAAAAATCCACTCGGTCAGGTTCATCCTTGATTAAGTCAGATAGAAGGGACGCCGCGACATTATGAAGCTCCAAGTCCTGAGCGATGCGGGCATACTTGTGCCGAAGCTCCTTATCCCGAGGATTGCTAACATGGCACCGCTGAATCACCCTAAGTGCTTCATTCGGCATGTCA
Source organism: Oxalobacteraceae bacterium OTU3CAMAD1 (assembly GCA_024123915.1). Lineage (NCBI taxonomy): Bacteria > Pseudomonadati > Pseudomonadota > Betaproteobacteria > Burkholderiales > Oxalobacteraceae > Oxalobacteraceae bacterium OTU3CAMAD1. The sequence continues at coordinate 6,312,293 of CP099650.1, forward strand.
CTTTTAACATATACCTCTGCGAGCTCAAGCGCCACCCCAGGGATATCATCCGGTTGTGCCTGTATGAGTACAGTGATGGCGCTTTGGTAATCAATTTGATCTACATAGCATCTCGCGAGCTCCCTCGCAACTGTCGTGTCCCCCATTTTTGTGACGTTTGGATTGGTTAGAAGCTTTGCCGCCTCTCCCGCATGCCCTTCGAGCCTTAACAAGAAAGCAATCAGCGTCACAACTTTGGGAGACGCAGAGTGTTGCCGAGCGAAATCGCTCAACACTGAAGTTGGTGTGGTTATTTTTTCCTTGAAGTCACAATAGATTACCCATGCTTGCGACTCTAAGGCGTCATCCCCTGACTGCGCAGCGATCGTTTGTTTGAGGGTCAAACGGGCACTCGCGTAGTTTTCCTCAAGTACATCCATTATCCACTCTCGTTCTTCAACAGCATTGGCATCTCGGCTAATACTTGCCTCTGCTGTGATTCGGCCAGGGACGATACCTAGCTCTTTCATCTGCGAGCGCATTTGGAAACATACTGGGGCAGTTGCCGCCTTCGCACTGCCGTCAGTTCGGCGCGCATCGTACCTACCGGGAGTAATTCCCAAAAGATCAGTTGGAATGTGAAGCTCCTCGTTCTCCGGCAGCAAAAAGAATACACGGTCGCGCCCTAGTTTTCCGATAAAAAGTCCAAATTCAAACAAGACGTTATCGCGCACCACATTCGTCGTTTCTTTACGTATCGTAGAGAGATCATCCGGGCGGAAGATAAAAACGGCAAAATCGTTACTCTTGAGTGCCTCCGTCAAGGATTCCATCGTAGTACGCGACAACTTAAAAACGTCTTGGTCCCATACAGTAACCTCTGCTTCATGCAAAAGGTTTTGCTGAACTGCATAGGCAACCTCTAGTCCCTCTACAGACGATCCAATAAAAACGCGCGGTTTGAGCATGTTGTTTCCCATAAGTAATGCCAGCGTTAGCTTCCCAGCCATTTCACACAAGATCAATCTTAGCAGAAATATATTTCCCGGTTGACATCAGGGCTGCGTAGCAGGTTCAAAACATTTTTCCGCAAAAATCCGAAACCATACCCCCTAACCCCGAACGCAACATATCTCCCCCCATACCCCCTCCGCGCACCTGTTAGACCATCGCCGCACTCATCACTTGGGAGTGACCTGAGTGGTCCCCTGTAGTAGGACGAGGTGGAGCCGCAGCCCCCGAGCATTCACGCTTCCATATTCGAGAATGTTCAACAATGCAATAAAGTTTATTTTACAGCAATGTTTTGCCTGTGTACTCTTGCCGCGTTAGGGAGCCAATCCGTGTTCCCCCGAGCGCCCGAGACGTAACATCAATGCTGTTCAATGCAATCAAGCGAGAGGTCTTTATCGAAGTTCTTCCTATGGCGGGGCGACGCCTCCAGTGGTATTTCTCCCGCACTGAAAACCATCTCTGGATCGGCAAGCTGCATGTCGTCTGTAACCCCGCCCGCTTGACCCTCGTACCTGCCCGAGTTGGCGGGCATCGAGGCAGCCTCCGCGAAGCTGACTGGTGAGACTTTGCCCCCCATAGGTCCCGAAAGTCGCCCCCCCACAATAGGGCGCATGGCATCAGGCCGGCCTCGACCCACACCTTTAACTAACTTTTATGCAATGAGGTCTATATGGTAGGCAACACGAAAATAACTCTTACCCCCGAGCGGATTGAAGTGGGTATCGGCAGCACGGGCGGAATTACTCGAAGGCAATATGAATTACTGGGATTACGGTACCCAATGGAGCAGGGATGGAAGCGGCGTCTGCTAGGGACGGAAATCCCACTTAAGGATTATGAACTGTATTTGGCGCTAAGAAACTCCTCAAAAGCCATGATAACCGCGAGGCAAAACGCGGCAGAGCTCTCCCCCGCACGTCAGACGCCAAGTGTTAGCGAGACGGCACTAATCCCCTCTATGGGGCGTGCAGCGGCCGAACCGAAGCTGGTCCCATGGGCGGTCCCTGTGGATACCATGAGAGAGAAGTCGATCACGATCCCGATGTCGCCGGGCATGCAGTTAAAACTGAAATGGATCGTGGAGAATGTCCCTCAGATGTCCATGCGCAAGATCGCCATAGCCGGGTTCGCTGCGGAGACCGAGCGGCTCATTGCGTTGCACTACAAGCCGTAACGAAGAGGATCCCGAGGGGCCTTCCTTTAATCTCGAGGGGGCGACATTGATCGTCGCTCCCTCACAATAGCCCCCCACACGTATTCCCCATGGCTCATCAGGGTATAGCGTAATGACCTCCTCCGAATGGGCCCTATCGGCGGCTCATCAGGGTTGACTGTGATTGAGCTAGCGACTATGATTGAGCCATTCACCTAAATGAGCTAATCCAAATGAAGACAGTTTACTATGGTCGCATCAGCACCACCGAGGGGCAGACCAGCGCCAGCCAGTACGATGACGCGAAGAAGCACGGGGTGCCGGTCAAGCATACCCACATCGACCACGGGATCAGCGGCTACCACGTAGCGCCAGCAGACCGGCCGGAGTGGAAGCGGGTCATGGACAAGCTGGCGGATGGCGGAGTGCTGTACGTGCGATGGCTGGACCGCATCAGCCGCCGTTACGATGAGCTACACCGAGTCATGCAGGAGTTGATGGCTATGGGGGTGAAGGTCGTGTGTACGCTCAACGGGATGGAGTTTGACGGGACCGCGACTGAGCCCATGATGAAGGCCACCCGTGATGCTGTGTTGGCGTTCATGGCCGCTCAGGGTGACGCCGACTACACCAACCGGAGGGAGATGCAGAAGCGCGGCATCGAAGTGGCGAAAGCCGCAGACGACGGCAGGTACAAGGGACGGACGAAGACGCTCGACCCGACTGTAGTGAAGGCGTGGAGGGCTGAACACGGCGCGACCATAGCAGCCACGGCGGATCACTTCAAGGTGTCCGTAGCGACCGTTAAACGCTACTGTGCGGTGCCTGGGTAACGAGTGTGACCGGGGTTGCCTATCAGTGTTGGTTACCCCTTCAGCACCCCTCAGCACCCCTCCAGCGGCCCCATCGGCTCATCCATTGAAGCCCCTCACTATTACCCTCAGATGAAACCAAACGAACTATTCAGCAGCGCCCTCCAGCGCATCCAAAAGGAGCAGACCAAGAAACGCAAGCCGAGGCCGGATCATGTCACATCGCTTCCACTTGAGAGCATCAAGCGGGCACCCGCCGTGTTCCAGCCGAGAAGCTTCCACGGGGGCGCAGCCGTGGATGACCAGCACGTCATCGTCCTCACCTCCGCAATCAAGCGTCAAGGGCCACTGGAACCATTGACGGTCTGGTGGAGCGGCGTGAGTTTCTACGTGATTGATGGACATCATCGCCTAGAGGCGTACAAGCGATTCCTAGACGCGTACAAGCGGCTAGAGGCCCACAAGCGCGTAGGCGAGGCGTGGGGCCTCACGGAGGGCATTCCCATAGACGAGTTCCGGGGAAGCCTTGAGGAGGCCATAGGGAGGACACTAGAGGGCAACTCGAAGGCCAAGCTCAACATGAGCCTCGGGGACAAGCTAAACGGCGCTTGGAGGCAGACGTGTATCACGGAGCTAACCAAGGCCCAGCTTGCAGCCGTGGCACAGGTGTCTGAGCGCACTATCGCGAACATGCGGAAAGTCCGGGACGAGTTAGAGAAGCCCCAACCGGGTGGTGATGATTTTGAGTCTCCCCCAAAGCTTGATCGGCAGGGGATGGCAGACCTATCGTGGAGGCAGGCGCAGATACTCGCTAAGGGCGGGAGTGGTCCCGCTCTCGACTGGGAGGCGCGTCAGGATAAGCTCGTCAAGGACTGGACAGCGCGGCTACTGAAGGAGTTCGGGAAGAAGATCACGCAGCACCCGGAGGCGTTCGTGAGGGCCCTCGTAGGGGTCAATGACGACATTCCCCGACTGCTGAGTGAGGCGGAATCGTGGGAGGGGTACGCCAAAGGGGCAGAGGTGGATGATGATTTGAGATGACCACCAGAGCGGCCCAAGCAGCGCCCCCCAGGTAATGCTGGACGGCTCAGGGAGCACCTTAGGCCACCTCACGGCAACCTGAGGCCACCAGCGGCCACTGTGCATCCCCTTGAGAGGGAATTTGCATAGCGGAGGGATGCATATGCACACCCAACCATACCGAGGAGCGCGTACGCGCCTTAAAATACGGACGAAACCATGAGTGAACTTATCGACTTAGACACGCTGCCGGACTTTGACGGGTCCCGGTACTTAACCGACGAGAAGGACATCGCAGCGTACCTTACGGGCATCCTAGAGGCGAATGACGCGGGCCTCCTAGTTGCCGCACTGGGGGACATCGCACGGGCGCGGGGGATGGCATCCATTGCAGCGGCCGCAGCGGTCACCCGCGAGGCGCTATACGAAGCGCTAGAGCAAAATGCACCGCCCTGCTCTGACACAATGAGTCGCGTATGCAAGGCATTGGGGGCCTCAATTCAAGCACATCAGCGTCCATTCGAAGCAGGCCCTCCCTGATTGTCGCCGACCCCATAGTGGCGACAACAAGCAGGCTCATGTACAGTGAGCCGTGCGATAGGCCGCTTCCGGCAAAAACGGACTGATGTGGGGTCAAAACCAGGATTTTTAGCAAGGTTCTTAGCAATTCATGTTTAATTAACCGCGACGAGGCATCATGGCTACAAGAAAATCCGCTCCACTAGTGCCCCACTCTGCAAATTTGGGTGTGATGCAAATGCATGAATTCATGCCTCGCTTAAAAAGGCGTTTAAACGAGCTAGAAAATTTCACCCCTGGGACCACTATTGATGAAGTAACTCGCTCAATTAGTGCACTGGAAAAGAAATATGACGATACTTTGGTTGAAGTTTTCGGTATTAATTCAATTGAGTATCAGCGCTATCGGAGCTATGGATTCTATAACTCCACAGAACCTCTTTCTTATAATTTTGGAGGCAGTGCCACTCCAACCTTAGAGCAGGAAGTCGCATCTTATCGAAGGGGAGTTGCAACTGCGGCCAGAAATCTTCAAACGATTATCGAATTGTTCGAAGAAAAAATATGTGACTCTGCCGGCCCTACTGCGAGTCCCATGCGAGCGCTTGAAAATTTGCACTTACACCCTCATATCGCGGATGCTAGCGTAGACCTGTTTAAAGGCGGCCACTATGCAAACGCCGTGGAAGATGCATGCAAAGTTCTCGATCTTCTTGTCAAAATGAAAAGCAAGCGAGATCTGTCGGGTACTGAATTGATGCAGATAGCGTTCAGTCCCAAAGCACCTGTTCTCAGATTCAACGAGCAGCAAAACGACAGCGAGAAAAGTGAGCAGCAAGGGATGATGTATCTCTACGCTGGTGCCATGCTTGCCTTTCGAAATCCACGTGCGCACGGCTTGCTCACCGATGATCCTGTCGAGGCCTTGGAGATTATTGGATTTGTCAACTTTCTTGCGAAATCGCTGGAAAAAACAAAACGCGCGTAGTGCAGTCCAACAAGCGCGCTAGGCCAAGGGCTGCTGGGCGTTTGCAGTCGTTGCCCCGACCAACTTGATTCACTTTAGTCACAGGGCCATCCCTGCCAACGGGGTTATCCGCCACTCTCCCCGGCCTTGGGAGGCATCCACGGCGGTTCCTGCATAGCAATACCGGGCGACAGGACCATCAAGGGGGATGTCTTTCAATGGCGACCCGGTGACCACTTCGGAGGTGCCACATCGAACCGGACGCGCTCAAGGATGGCCTGCTTTTTTTTGAGGGGCCGCTCCGCTTGATAGCCCCGGACGACCTTGCTTGTATCGACAGCATGCCCCGTAATCACCTCGATCTTTGCGATGTCGTTGTTGGACCCGTGGGTCAGCAGGGTGTGCCGGAAGGCACATCTGACGGGGCCGACCCGTAGCCGAATAATAGGGACTCGTTGAACGGACCGACCATCCCAAGGTGACGCATCTCCTCGTCGGCCTGCGCAGATGAGGCGAGCATGGCCTGCGCGACAGAACGAGCTTCGTCAGGGGTAATAGCAGTTTTGGCAGGAGCTAAAAGCCGGGGCCGATGGCTAGCGTACTCGACCTCGAGCTCTGCCTTGCGTGCGTAGATCATTCGAATGGCGAGTACCCGGTCAGTAGTCTTTAGGTTTTCCGATATGACTGCACGAGGGTAAAACTGCTGTAGCGCTTTGGGGACTCGGTATTGATACCGGATGCTTCCGGTCTTGGGGACAATCATTCCTGCGGGGTATGCCATAGTGTTCTTCATCTGGCGATTATAGCCAAATGTATAGGGTAAGGTAGTTGAACAAACCTACCCAAACCCGCATGAACAGCCAATCTCCAACGAAATCAGCGACTTACCAAATCTTGGCGGAGAGAGGGGGATTCGAACCCCCGATAGGTTTGACCCTATACACGCTTTCCAGGCGTGCGACTTCAACCGCTCATCCACCTCTCCTGCATTCCTTCCCCTCTCGGAGAAGCCGCGAATTATAGCAAACATTCCCCATACCACCAACTTTATTTCCCCTCCCACATGCAACCCACCCCGCCAATTCCTGCGCTACAATAACCCGCGTCCCCCACACAGCCGCTATGCGGCCCACTTACCCCGTGGCGGCGACCCGTTTCTCCTCAGCCTGGCCCCCAAACCGTGCCCCGGCAACAGCATCAAAGCCCCAAACAAACACACCAGCACCACAGCAACACCCAAGAACCGTCCACAAAACCAAACCGGACAACTAAAAAAGCCACACCAAAAGACCACTATGACGACTTCGCTTTCTTTCATGGACAACGGCGGCGAAATGGGCGCACGAATGCGCAGCCACGATTGGTCGACGTCATCCCTGGGCGATCCCCACACCTGGCCGCAATCGCTGCGCTCGGTCGTGTCCGCCTGCCTGAACTCGCCCATCCTCGGCGCCATCCTGTGGGGCCCCGACCTGTGCATGCTGTACAACGACGCCTACGTGCCCTCGCTGGCAGACCGCCACCCCGCCGCCCTCGGCAAACCCGTGGCCGAGGTGTGGGGCAGCGCCTGGGACCAGGTTGCCCCGCAATTTCACGACGCCATGGCGACCGGTATCGGCTTTTCAAGCACTAACGTCGAACTGATGATCATGCGTAACGGACAGATGGAACAAACCATCTGGAACTTTTCCGCCGCGCCCATCACAGGAGAAGACGGCACCATCGCCGGCTTGTTTAACCAAGGGATCGAGATCACCGAACAGGTGCGCAAGGAGAAGGCGATCCACCGCGCCCAGGAAACACTCGAACGCACCGTCGATGAAACCACCCGCGACCGCAACCGCCTGTGGGAACTGTCCGCCGATATCATGCTCCGCTGCGGTTTCGACGGCCAGATCAAGACCGTCAATCCGGCGTGGAAAGACGTGCTGGGCTGGGACGAGGTCGATCTGGTCGGCGTGAGCCTGCTGAAACTGCTCCATCCCGACGATGTCGACCGCACCATCGCGGGGGCGCAGGTCCTGGCCGACGGCGGCTACCATACCCGCTTCGATAACCGTTATCGCCACAAGGACGGCAGCTATCGCTGGATTTCGTGGTCCACCCAGCCCGACGCCGATAGTATCTATGCCGTCGGCCGCGATTTCACGTCGGAACGCGAGAGCGCCGAGGCGCTGCGCGCGGCCGAGGAGGCCCTGCGCCAGGCCCAGAAGATGGAGGCCGTGGGGCAACTTACCGGCGGCCTGGCCCATGACTTTAATAATTTGTTGGCCGGGATTACCGGTAGCCTGGAGATGCTGGAGCTGCGCGCCAGCCAGGGTCGCTTCGGCGATATCGCCCGCTATATCGATGTGGCCAGCGATGCGGCCAAGCGCGCGGCCTCGCTGACCCATCGCTTGCTGGCCTTCTCCCGCCAACAGACCCTCGATCCGAAACCGACCGACGTCAACCGCCTGGTCCTGGGCATGGAGGATTTGTTGCGACGTACCGTGGGCCCGGCCGTGGCGATCGAGGTCATCGGTGCGACCGATCTGTGGACCGCGCTGGTCGATGCGTCCCAACTGGAAAATTCGCTGCTGAACCTGTGCATCAACGCGCGCGATGCGATGCCCGCCGGCGGCCATATCCGTATCGCGACCGCCAACCAGCGCCTGAACCATAAGGCCGCCGCCGCTCAGCAAATGCCCGAGGGCGAGTATCTGTCGCTGAGCGTGACCGATTCCGGCGTCGGCATCGCGCCGGAGGTGATGAGCCGGGTGTTCGAGCCCTTCTTTACCACCAAGCAGCCCGGCGAGGGCACCGGCTTGGGCTTGTCCATGGTCTATGGCTTCGCCAAGCAGTCCGGCGGCCTGGTGCGCATCTATTCGGAGGTGGAACGCGGGACGACCGTGTGCATCTATCTGCCCCGCCATCATGGCGTGGCGGAGTCGGCGCCCGTGCCGACCTTGCCGTCGCTGCCCGTTCATCCTGCCACGCACGAGACCGTGCTGGTGGTCGACGACGAGCCGAGCGTGCGCTTGCTGATCGTCGACATCTTGCAGGATATGGGCTATGAGGTGATCGAGGCGGCCGATAGCGCCACCGGCCTGGCGCTATTGCAGTCGGACGTGCATATTGATTTGCTGATCAGCGATGTGGGCTTGCCCGGCGGGATGAACGGGCGCCAGATGGCGGAGGCCGGCCGCGTGAACCGGCCCGCCATGCGCGTGCTGTTCTTGACCGGTTATGCGCAGACGGCCGTGTTCGGCGGCGGCCAGCTCGACGAGGGCATCGAGGTGATGACCAAGCCCTTTAATATCGATGCGCTGTCCGAACGCGTGGACAGGATGCTGGCGCCACGCTAAACCGGTGGCGCGCCTGGCATTCCGGCGCGCCACCGCTTCAAGCAATCAGGAAGATTCCTTGAGCTGTTCGAGGATGGCCGGGTTTTCCAAGGTGGAGACGTCCTGCGTGATCGTCTCGCCCTTGGCCAGCACACGCAGCAGACGCCGCATGATCTTGCCCGAGCGCGTCTTCGGCAGGTTGTCGCCGAAGCGGATTTCCTTCGGCTTGGCGATCGGGCCAATCTCCTTGGCGACCCAGTTGCGCAGCTCCAGCGCCAGTTTCTTGGCTTCGTCGCCGGTCGGGCGCGCTTGCTTGAGCACGACGAAGGCGCAGATCGATTCACCCGTGGTGTCGTCCGGCTTGCCGACCACGGCCGCTTCCGCCACCAGCGGGTTGGCCACCAGCGCCGATTCGATTTCCATCGTGCCCATGCGGTGGCCCGAGACGTTCAACACGTCGTCGATGCGGCCGGTGATGGTGAAGTAGCCGGTGTCCTTGTTGCGGATGGCGCCGTCGCCGGCCAGATACATCCGGCCGCCCAGCTCTTCCGGGAAGTAGCTGGTCTTGAAGCGCTCGGGGTTGTTCCAGATGGTGCGGATCATCGACGGCCATGGACGCTTGACCACCAGGATGCCGCCCTGCCCGTTCGGGACGTCGACACCGGCTTCATCGACGATCGCGGTCATGATGCCCGGCAGCGGCAAGGTGCACGAGCCCGGCACCATCGGCGTGGCGCCCGGCAGCGGCGTGATCATGTGGCCGCCCGTTTCCGTTTGCCAGAAGGTGTCGACGATCGGGCATTTTTCGCCGCCCACTTGCGTGTAGTACCACATCCACGCTTCCGGATTGATCGGCTCGCCCACGGTGCCCAGCAGGCGCAGCGACGTGAGGTCGTAGTTTTTCGGGTGCACTTTCGGGTCGACGTCGGACGCTTTGATCAGCGAGCGGATCGCCGTCGGCGCCGTGTAGAAGATGCTGACCTTGTGCTTGGCGATGGTGTCCCAGAAGCGCCCGGCGTTCGGGAAGGTCGGAACGCCTTCGAATACCACTTGCGTGGCGCCGACCGCGGTCGGGCCGTAGGCGATGTAGCTGTGGCCGGTCACCCAGCCGATGTCGGCGGTGCACCAGTAGACGTCGCTCGGCTTGATGTCGAAGCTCCATTTCATCGTCAGCGCGGCCCACAGCAGGTAGCCGCCGCTCGAGTGCTGCACGCCCTTAGGCGTGCCGGTGGAGCCGGACGTGTAGAGGATGAACAGCGGGTGCTCGGCGTCGACCCATTCCGGCTCGCATTCGGCCGGCTGGTTGGCGACCAGTTCGTGCAGCCAGGTGTCGCGCCCTTCCTTGAAGGCGATCGTGCCGCCCGTGCGGCGGTAGACGATGACGTCCTTGATGGTGTCGCAGCCGCCCAGCGCCAGCGCTTCGTCGACGATGGCTTTCAATGGCAGGTGCTTGCCGCCGCGCAGTTGCTCGTCGGCGGTGATGACGGCCACCGCGCCGGCGTCGATGATGCGCTCCTGCAGCGATTTGGCCGAGAAGCCGCCGAACACGACCGAGTGCGTGGCGCCGATGCGGGCGCACGCTTGCATCGCGGCCACGCCTTCGACCGACATCGACATGTAAATAATGACGCGGTCGCCCTTTTTGATGCCGCGCGATTTGAGGCCGTTGGCGAATTTGCAGACTTTTTCATGCAACTCGCGGTAGCTGACGTTTGTCGACATGCCGTCGTCCGCCTCGAAGATGATGGCGGTCTTGTCGGCGTTGCCGTTCTGCAGATTGCGGTCGAGGCAGTTATACGAGACATTCAGGTGCCCATCCTCGAACCATTTGTAGAACGGGGCGTTGTCTTCGTTGAGGGTTTTGGTGAACGGCTTTTGCCAGACCAGGTGTTCTTTCGCCAGGCGCGCCCAGAAGCCTTCGTAGTCGGCCTCCGCTTCGGCGCACAGCGCGTTGTACGCTTCCATGCCGCCGACCGTGGCTTGGGCCGTGAATGCCGCCGGTGGGGTGAAGATGCGGGATTCCTGTGGGCCTTGCTGCGTGGTAGTGCTGCTCATACGTGTCTCCATTGTTGTAATGTTTTTCACCAACATAAACTTTGTCGCTTACTGAGCCCTTACAGACTGCTAGCCACCGGCGGCCGCTGTGGGGCCGATGCTGCACTGTACAATTTTACCAACATTTCTTCGGCATTAGGCTTCGGCGTTGCGCCGCAACACGGCGGTGCGGTAGCTGAGCAGCACGTGTAAAATGTCGGCAACCTTTATCTAGTCTGCCTTATTTTCAGGAGTACTGCCTTAATGACCGATCCTAAACCCAAGCTGCGCCCCCTGCCAGCGTTTATCTTCATGTCGCGCTGGCTGCAGTTGCCGCTGTATCTCGGCCTGATCCTGGCGCAGTGCGTGTACGTATTCCACTTCTGGGTCGAGCTGAAGGATCTGATCGGCGCGGCCATGGGCAACGAGGCGGCGCTGCAGCACATCTTCCAGGCCGTGGCCGTGCCCGGTGGCGGCCCGACTCCGACCAAGCTGAACGAAACCACCATCATGCTGGTCGTGCTGGGCCTGATCGATGTGGTCATGATCTCCAACCTGCTGGTGATGGTCATCATTGGCGGCTACGAGACCTTTGTCTCGCGCATGAACCTGGAGAGCCATCCCGACCAGCCCGAGTGGCTGTCGCACGTCAACGCTTCCGTGCTGAAAACCAAGCTGGCCATGGCGATCATCGGCATCTCGTCCATCCATCTGTTGAAGACCTTTATCAATGCCGGCTCCTACACGGAGAAAGTGCTGATCGCGCAAACCGTGATTCACATTGCTTTCCTGCTGTCCGCGCTAGCCATCGCCTACACCGACCGCCTGACGTCGATGACGCACCAAGATTCGAAATCCCACTAAGTCCACAAAGCACCATCCTTCCCTCGCGAGAACATCATGACCATCATAAAGCAAGAAGACCTGATCGAATCCGTTGCCGCAGCGCTCCAGTACATCAGCTACTACCATCCCGCCGACTACATCGAGCACCTGGCGCGCGCCTACGAGCACGAGCAGAGCCCGGCGGCCAAGGACGCGATCGCGCAGATCCTGACGAACTCGCGCATGTGCGCGGAAGGCAAGCGTCCGATCTGCCAGGACACCGGCATCGTCAACGTCTTCCTGAAAATCGGCATGGGCGTGCGCTTCGAGGGCTTCAGCGGCACCGTCACCGACGCCGTCAACGAAGGCGTGCGCCGCGCGTACAACTTCGACGACAACAAACTGCGCGCCTCCATCGTCGCCGACCCGCATTTCGACCGCAAGAACACCAAGGACAATACGCCAGCCGTGGTCCATATGGAACTGGTCGAAGGTAATACGGTCGACGTCAAGGTCGCGGCCAAGGGCGGCGGCTCGGAAAACAAATCCAAGATGATCATGATGAACCCGTCCGATTCGCTGATCGACTGGGTCATGAAGACCGTGCCGACCATGGGCGCCGGCTGGTGCCCGCCTGGCATGCTGGGCATCGGCATCGGCGGCACCGCCGAGAAGGCCATGCTGATGGCCAAGGAAGTGCTGATGGAAGACATCGACATGTTCGAGCTGAAACAGCGCGGCCCGCAGAACAAGCTGGAAGAACTGCGCATCGAACTGTGCGACAAGATCAATTCGCTGGGCATCGGCGCGCAGGGCCTGGGCGGCCTGACGACCGTGCTCGACGTTAAAATCATGATGCACCCGACCCACGCGGCCTCCAAGCCGGTGGCGATGATCCCGAACTGCGCGGCCACCCGCCACGGCCACTTCGTGCTGGACGGCTCTGGCCCTGCCTACATGACGCCGCCTCCGCTGTCGACCTGGCCGGACGTCTCGTGGGCGCCGGACACCGAAAAGTCCAAGCGCGTCGACCTCAACACCCTGACCAAGGAAGAAGTCGCCTCGTGGAAGCCGGGCCAGACGCTGCTGCTGAACGGCAAAATGCTGACCGGCCGCGACGCCGCGCACAAGCGCATCCAGGACATGCTGGCCAAGGGCGAAGAACTGCCGGTCGACTTCAAGAACCGCGTGATCTACTACGTCGGCCCAGTCGATCCGGTGCGTGACGAAGTCGTCGGCCCGGCCGGCCCGACCACCGCCACCCGCATGGACAAGTTCACCGACATGATGCTCGAGCAAACCGGCCTGATCGCGATGATCGGCAAGGCCGAGCGCGGCCCGGTCGCCATCGAATCGATCAAGAAGCACCAGTCGGCCTACCTGATGGCAGTCGGCGGTTCGGCCTACCTGGTCTCCAAGGCGATCAAGGGCGCCAAGGTGCTGGGCTTCGCCGACATGGGCATGGAAGCGATCTACGAGTTCGACGTGGTCGACATGCCGGTGACGGTGGCCGTCGACGCGGCCGGCACCTCGGTGCACAACACTGGCCCGGCGGAGTGGAAAGCCAAGATCGAGCAGTTGAACATCCCGGTCGTCACCGCCTGATGACCAGCGCCCGCCCCCGTTCGGCCGACGCTTTGGCCGACTCTTCGGCTCAAGCGCCCATCGGCGTTTTCGATTCCGGCGTGGGCGGGCTGTCGGTGCTGCGCCATATCCGCGCGCAGCTGCCGCACGAACACCTGATGTACTTTGCCGATTCCGGCCACGCGCCGTATGGCGACAAGACCGAACAGTTTGTCGTCGACCGCGCGCTGGCCGTGACGGCTTTCCTGCTGGCGCACGGCGCCAAGGCGCTGGTTGTGGCCTGTAACACCGCCACCGTGGCCGCCATCAAGGCGGTGCGCGCGCGTTATCCGGATTTGCCGGTGGTGGGCGTGGAACCGGGCCTCAAGCCGGCCGTCAGCGCCACACGGAACGGCAAGGTCGGCGTGCTGGCGACGGCGCGCACGCTCAAGGGTGAAAAGTTCCTGCAACTGCGCGAGCAGATTTCCGCCGCCAGCAATACCGAATTCCTGTTGCAACCGGCCGTCGGGCTGGTCGACCTGATCGAACAAGGCGACCTGGAGACGCCGGCCATAGCCGCCATGCTGGAGCACTACGTCGCCCCGCTGCTGGACCAGGGCGCCGATACCCTGGTGCTGGGCTGCACGCACTATCCGTTCATCAAGACAGGCATCGAGCGCGTGTTGCGCGATCACGCCCGCACCGATGTGACCTTGATCGACACCGGCGACGCCGTGGCGCGCCAGCTGGTGCGCCTGCTGGAGACGGCAGGCCTGCTGCGTGTGGCGCAGGGTGACAGTGCCGCCGAGCCCACCCTGCGTGGCTACACCACGGCCGACGTCAGCGCCCTGGCGCCCGCCTTCGACAAGCTGCTGGGGCTGCGTCCGCCGGTCGAGAAAGTTGATGTCTGAGCAAAACTCCATCTTTCACGGGAAACTTTGCATTTAGATTTGCAGGATTCAAATCAGGCTTGTATAATTCGGCACCTGTTCAGCGAATAGCTGGATAGTTGAAGTAAGACAGTGGTGGCTGTAGCTCAGTTGGTAGAGTCCAGGATTGTGATTCCTGTTGTCGTGGGTTCGAGCCCCATCAGCCACCCCAAAATCTTCCTTAATAATCAACCGCCTATATGGCGGTTTTTTATTGTCCAAAATAACTTCCAACCGTTTTCGCGCGTACTCGACACCGCACTGGAAACACCATATGGCAGCAAAAGCCGCCCGAGCGCATCGGCGAAAATCGGTCGTGGCTTGCATGTGATAATTGGATAGATTGTCATACTTTCAATAAGATAGACTTTGGCTCCGTCCAAATATTATCTTGAAAGCCAAAAATGAAGAAATTTCTCATGCTGACAGCGGCTGCGCTGTTCGTGTCGCAGGCATTCGCTCAGGTCACACCTCCGTTCGGCAGTTTCGAAAAGCCGTTCGCCGCTGATTCCTTGTGGAATTCGCGGCCTCTGAACCCAGTATTGGGCACATACCAAATCCCAAAGGTGCTCGACCCAATGGTTTCACAAGGCATATATTCGACCAAAGCCTTCAGGGCGACCGAGTCCGACGGCCCGATGACCATTTATCCGGTCGAAGGCCAATCCGGCATTGAAGACCCGGAGGCGAGGTTCCCGACGGCGACCGTCACGCTTCCCCGCTGGCCAGCCCTGGTCACGCCTGCAGCTTCCGGGGACGGACACGCGGACATCTTCGACGAAGTGTCGGGCAAAATTCACAGCTTTTGGCAACTCAAGTTCGTCAATGGTAAATGGACGGCGAAACAACATGCCTGGTCCTTGATGGGCGGTAAGGGATGGCCAGATCCAAGTCATAGCTATCAAGGAGCCCGTGCGGTCGGAGTGCCAAGCGTCGCAGGGGTAATCAGGCTGCATGAGTTCGATGATGGTGAAGATCATTTCAAGCACGCCTTGGCCATGTCCGTCGAGAAACAGGGTCTTTCCGGCAAGTCCGGTAACCCAACCTATATCTTCCCGGCTACCGCTGCGGATGTAGGTTCAAAGGACTCTCATATAGGGACGCCTGGCGTACCCGAGGGGGCGCTGATGATGCTCCCCCCGGATTATCAGATGCAGATCGATAACCCAAGGTTGCAGAAAGTCGTCAACACCCTCAAACTTTTCGGCGCACGGGTGGTCGATGAAAACGGCGACACGCCATTTTTCATCTATGTCGAGAACGACGTGGACCAGAATAATCCTACCTATCGCCTATCCACTGGCAACTACAGTGAGGTCATCGAAGAATTGCATCGGATTCGTGCCAAGCTCCGACAAGTCGTGGATGCATCTGACTGGATCGACGGCAACGGGCAGTCTACTGACGCCGACAAAGTTGGAAATCCGAACATCCTTTCAATGAGGGGCGATTGGACGAAAATGCCAGGCGGCAATTATGCTCCCGCTGTTCGGTACGACGCTAACTCACCAAGTATTGTTTTACCCGCCCGCTCGTTACCAACCTTTCAACAGTCCGCCACCAGCGGTGTTGCGAGTACCGGCCTCGGCGCTATAACTTGGGCTTATCCCAAGGCCGGCGAGAAATTCCTTTTCACCTCGATAGCTGAAGGAAACGCAAAGATTTCCTTCGACATGTACGTCGGCACGACGCTGAAGGCAAGTATCCCTTTCTTGACCAATGGACAAACCGGCACATTGACTTGGGAACAGGGTGCATGGATGATCATCAAAATTTGGAACCCCGCAAATCAAACGGGCAGCATCCGCGCCACAATGGTCCGGGCACTGGCGCAGTAAAGCGAAAAGCCTTCAGTTAAAGTCTCGCAAGCCCAGTCTCTGACTGGGCTTTTTCGTTCTGCATGCTCCAGCTAAAACGGGGCGCCCATCCGTCCCCTCCCCGCTCGCCGACCCCAACGCGCGGCTTAGCGATCATCCACACTTGGCCTTCCCCTAACGGTACGGCCACTCCCAATACCGACCTCTGCGTAAGTTGCACCTCCGTCTACATCAAGTCCCGAAATCGTCTTGTCGTGCAATGGAAAGATTTCTTCTTTGATCCGTACGCATGCCACGCCTCAACGCCAGCCGTGATACGACTCAAGCCTAGATGCCAGGGAGGGATGTAAATTTGATTTCCAATCCACTTGGAAAGTCTGATATGCCATCCTCCAATTCCACCGCTAAACCCAATGCGCACATGCGCATGAGTCTCGAAGCAAAAGCGAGAATGCGTTCCACTGAAAGGGCGGTCTACAAATACTACAACGACATGGGAAAGAACAAAGGCCATTGCACTTGGGGCGCTGGGATTCTCGCGCACAAGGGCGTCTGCAGCGAGGAAGAGCTCAACAGGAAAGTCAGTGCTTCCTCCGTCGAGATTGAGTTTGAACGCAGAGTATCAGAAGCTGAACGGGCTGTGCAGCGCAATGTCGTGGCAGAGCTGAACCAAGCGCAATTTGATGCCATCGTAAGCTTTACCTACAACGCCGGTATGCGTGGCGCCAGAGATACCTATGCCTACCTGAACCGTAGAGACTTCCCTGGTGCTGCTTCCAACATGTCGACAATCATAAAAGTAAAAGTCGGAAACAGGAAAGTCGTGGCTCCGGGACTAGTTAGACGTCGCATGGAAGAAAGCGAGCCGTTCCGTAGCCCTCAGACGAACTGATCAACTGCGACGAAATAAACCCAGGAGCAACATATGTCCCATCTGAACCTGAGCAATCGCCTCCGCGCCTGTTTGGCTGTACTAATCTTTACCATCTTGCCAGCACAACATCTGCAGGCCTCGGAATGGCATGAAAAATTCGTAATTGGAAGCTGGAAACTAACTGCTGTGCTCGACTCTTCCGAGATCTCAGCATTGGACGACGACGAAGCACAGCAACTAGTTGGTCACGTGCTTACGATTAGCCGGGACAAAGTTCAACTTGATGATCGAGTGTGTGCCTCCCCCGGCTTTGAAGTGACCAAGGCGGAAACTTATAAGTTGTTTCGGGAGGAAGCACACGCCAGTGCGGAAAAGCTGGGCTTGCCCAACCCGGTTACAGCCATTGAAGTTAGCTGCACAGACGTGTTCATCAAGTCCCGAAATCGCTTAGTGGTGCACTGGAAAGGCTTCTTCTTTGACGCCATCCGCATGCCCAGCAAATCCCTCTAAATCACGTAGGGCGGATTAGCGCAGCGTAATCGGCCAAGACATGCGTCGTGACAGCTCATGCAATGGCCGATTACGGCGTGCCGCCTAATCCGCCCTACGAAAAGCGTCCCAGACCTAAGAATATTTTTGCAAGCCATTGCCCGATGGCACTAGATTGACGCTACAATAAGGATGCCTTTCGGCACCAATCAGCGGCCACTTCGCTTCCCGAATTACGTCATCTAAGTCTCACCTACAGCGCAGCCATGTCTGAACCAAAATCCCTCTCAGAAGTCAGTACTTATAGCAAAGATACGCCCGTTGGCCGTCCGGACATTGACGGCCGCGCCGGCGTGTTCATTCCATCGGAGCTGTTCGACCCCGGCAGCAACGCCGCCATCCGCAGCGGTTCGGGCATCGTCGGGTTCGGCAACCCGGACGGCTCGCTGACCGTCTACTTCGAATCCAACCGCTTCGAAGACAGCAGCCTGCACAAATGGGAAAACAAGGCGCGCAAAGCCTACGACCGCATGGTCATGGGCGCACCCACCGTGTCCAAAGCCAAGATCGACGCCAAGATGCTCGATCTGGTCGGCCTGATCGACGGCATGGGCATCCACCTGAAGCAGCCGGATGGCCTGCAGCGCTGGCTCGAAACTTCCAACGCCGCCGACACCGCCCCGGCCGGCCCCGTCGTACTGTGGAAAATTAAATAAGAAGTTGGTAGAAAGATAGAGACGGCGTGTTGTCCTACACGATGTCGGACGATTTGCTGATGTTCTTAATGTAGCCTTAAGACTATTCTGGAGACATCAACAACCCTCACCTAAATCCGGGAGTCTGTCATGGCACGCTATCTCCATTTCGCATACGGCGCTTTACTGCTCAGTCTTGCATGCGCTTCGACTTATGTGTTGGTAGAGGGTAACGCACTGGGCCAGGCATCGGTCTACGTGCTGCGCTAATACCCCGATACGCCGGCGAGCACGCACGACATTAATTCCCGGACGGATGTAAAAATCCCGCCAGGCCCGATGGGGCGTGGCGGGATTTTTTGTGTCCGCAGCTAAGTGAGCGACCGGCAGTCAGCGACCGGCGATCAACGGCGATAGCCGCCACGCCCCCAGCCACCGCGTCCGCGATGCCCGCCCCAATAGCGGCCGAACGAGAAGTCCAGGCCGATGGAGACCGGTGGGTAGTAATACGATGGCGCCGGCTGGTAATACACGGGCGCCGGCGCGTAGTAGACCGGCGGCGCGACGACATAGGTGGTGGTGGTGGCGGGCTGGGCGTAAACCACGCGCGAGCTCGGCGCCGGCAGTTCCTCGGTCGTGTAGACGGTCGTCGGAGCGCTGCCCGGGGCGCGGTTCGACGGCGTCACGGACACGGTGCGCCACTGGTAGGGATCCTGTACCTGGGCGGTGGTGTAATACGGCTGCTGCACTGCGCACCCGGTCAGCGCCACCATTGCGCCGACCACGGCAAAGATAATCTTCATGGCAAATCTCCTTGTTCCAGAATCGTACTATATAAGGAAGTTTAGCGCGTCCGCAGCCAGATTACAGCTTGTTACACGTAATAATGCGGGCGAAAAAAAAGGAGCCGAATGCGGCTCCCTTTGGTATTGCCCTGCGGGACTATGCTTAGTCCAGTTTCCAGGCGTAATCAACCTTGGTCCAGGTTTCGGCCGGCGCGCCGTCCTTGGTGCCCGGCTTGAATTTGCAGGCGCTCAGCGCCTTGATGGCGGCCTTGTCCAGGTTCTTGAAGCCGCTCGTCTTGTCGAGCTTGGAGTCAGCCACCGAGCCGTCCGACTTCACCAGGAACGACATCGATACCGTGCCCTGTTCTTCATTCATCAGCGACGCTTTCGGATATTCCGCTTTGCAGTTTTTGGCATCGAAACTGGCCGGCACTTCGGCGGCGAACGCCGCTGGAACGCTCGACACGAGCACTGCTGCAACCACACTCAACCAACGCTTATTTGTAGACATCTGATTTCCCCTAGTGGATGGATTCGGCAATCGGCCATGCGCCCCGGCATGGCCACTTGAGACAGGTGTTACAGCTTCCAGCTATAGTCGACCTTGGTCCAGGTCTGTGCTACCGCGCCGTCCTTGGTGCCCGGCTTGAACTTGCAACCGCTCAGCGCTTTCAGCGCCGCTTTGTCGAGGTTCTTGAAACCGCTCGACTTTTCCAGCTTCGACTCGACGACGTTGCCGTCGGCGCCGACCAGGAACGCCATCTTGACGTCGCCCTGCTCTTCATTCATCAGCGATGCCTTCGGGTATTCGGCCTTGCAGTTCTTGGCGTCAACCGAGGCCGGCACTTCGGCGGCGATGGTGACGGCGGAAACGGCGGACAGAACGACGGCGGCGATGATCGAAAACTTGTTCATTTGTATTTCCCAACAATTATTTTTAGACACTGATTAGATAGACGCCAAGGCCCGCACACGTGTCGCAATGGGCGACAGCAGGCCGAGGCAAGCTTAGAACTCTTCCCACTCGTCGGCGGCGTTGCTGCTCGGGCCGTTGACGACTTTCTTCGGTTTGGCGATCGCTGCGGCCGGCTTGGACGGCAATTTCTTCACAGGAGCGCGGGCGGCGGTGATCGGCTTGACCACTGCCTTCGGGGCCGGCGTAAATACCGGAGCGGCAACGCGCTCCTCGCCTTCCACCAGCTTGAAGATGCTGACCACCCGGGACAACTCGGAGGCCTGGTCTTGCAAGCTTTGTGCTGCGGCGGCGGATTCTTCCACCAGCGCGGCGTTTTGCTGGGTCATGCTGTCCATCTCGATGATGGACAGGTTGACCTGTTCGATACCAGCGCTTTGTTCCTGGCTGGCGTTGGCGATCTCGCTCATGATGTCGGTGACGCGGCGCACCGAGGCGACCACTTCATCCATGGTGACACCGGCCTGGCCGACCAGCTTGGTGCCGGCGCCGACCTTCTCGACCGAGTCGTCGATCAGCATCTTGATTTCCTTGGCGGCGCCAGCGGAGCGCTGGGCCAGGTTGCGCACTTCCGACGCCACCACGGCGAAGCCGCGGCCCTGTTCGCCGGCACGGGCCGCCTCGACGGCGGCGTTCAGCGCCAGGATGTTGGTCTGGAAGGCGATACCGTCGATCACGCCGATGATGTCGACGATCTTCTTGGCCGACGCGTCGATCGAGCTCATGGTGTTGACCACTTCCGACACGACTTTGCCGCCCTTGATCGCCACGTCCGACGCCACCGACGCCAACTGGTTGGCTTCACGGGCGTTGTCGGCATTCTGTTTCACGGTAGAGGTCAGCTCTTCCATCGCCGAGGCGGTTTTTTCCAACGAGCTGGCCTGCATTTCGGTGCGGGCCGACAGGTCGATATTGCCGGCGGCGATCTCGCGCGAGGCGGTGCCGATGGTCTCGGTGCCCGAACGGACCTGGCCGACGATGTCCACCAAGCTGTTGCGCATTTCCTTCATTTCATACAGCAGGCTGCCCTTGTCGTTGCCGTTGGTGTCGATGGACACGGCCAGGTCGCCGTTGGCGATGCTGCTGGCGATCGAGGCGGTGTAGTCCGGCTCGCCGCCCAGCTGCTTGAGCAGGCCACGGGTGATCAGCAGCGCGGCGACGATCGAGATGGCGACCGCCAGCAGGCCCATGATGATCATGAAGTTGCGGCCACTGGAGAAGCCGTTGGCGGCGTCGATCTGCATCTGTGCGTTCAGTTTGTCTTCCAGCGCATCCAGTTTATCGAGCGCGGCCATCCATTTGATCTGGGCTGGACGGATTTCCTTGATCAGCACGCGGGTCGCGCCTTCGGCATTGCTTGCCAACCACAGTTCGGTCGCCTTGGCGATCGCCGGCATGGCGATGCCTTCCTGTTCCTTGATGGTGGCCAGCAGGGCTTTTTCTTCAGGGGTGGCTTCGATCGCGAACTGCGCGCTCAGCTTGTTCTGTGCTTCGGTGTACTTGCCAGCCAGTTCCTTGACGCGGTTCAACTCCGGTTCCATGTCGGCGGGGTCTGTCATCAAGGTCAGCACGCGCAGCGTTCTGATGCGGTCATTGACATTGTTACGCATGTCCAGCACCAGGCGCGAGACGACGTTGTTGACGCTGATGACGTGGTCCAGGCGCTCTTGGATCTGTGCCATGCGGAAGATGCCGACCGTGGTCACGGCAATCAGGAACAACAGTACCAGGGCAAATCCGAGGCCCAGGCGCGTTCCGACTTTCATTTTTGCTAAATTCATTTCGTCTCTTCGTAAGTGACACTGTTGATAAGAATTTGCCCTGGGACTGCCTCGTTGGTACGAGAACACTATCCGCACACTCATTGCCGTAAATCAATAAAACATGACATTAGCAAACAATGACTGCGAATGCAAAATTTAGCGCTACACAAAGCCTTGGGTGTAGTTTTTGCGCAGCAGCATGCGGTCGGATGGCGTTGGAAATATATGGTATTTGATGAATTATAGATGCAAATTTTTCCTCAAAGCAAGAAAAAAATGCCGCTACTTTACGCATCTTAAATTTCTGCGTGGAAATACCAACAGTTCCACCGCATCAAGGGCCGAATTGTCGGAAATCCGGCCCCGCCTGTAGGGATTTAAGCGGCGGTGCGCAGCCGGGCGGCCGCTTCGAGAAGGAGGTTGGCGTCGCCGGCGGCGAGCTTTTTGGAATCGGACAATACCTGGCGGAAGGCGCGCGCGCCCGGCAATCCGGTCATCAGACCCAGCATGTGGCGGGTGATGCTGTTGAGCTTGAGGCCCTTGGCGCCGTGCTGCGCCAGCTGGGCCTGGATGTAGGGAATCATCACCTCGAGAATTTGCTCGCGTGACTTGCTGGCGCTGTCGTCGCCGTAGTAACGCTGGTCGAACGTGGCCATCACAAACGGGTTGTGGTACGCCTCGCGGCCCAGCATGACGCCGTCCAGATGGCGCAGGTGCTCGTCGATCTCGGCCTCGGTTTTGATGCCGCCGTTGATGATGATTTCGAAGTCAGGAAAGTCGCGTTTGAGGCGGTAGGCGTAGTCGTATTTCAGCGGCGGCACCTCGCGGTTTTCCTTCGGCGACAGGCCCTTGAGGATGGCGTTGCGGGCGTGGACGATGAAGGTTTTGCAACCGGCGTCGGACACGGTGCCGACGAAATCGCGGACGAAGTCGTAGCTTTCGGTCTGGTCGATGCCGATCCGGTGCTTGACGGTGACGTCGATGCTGACGGCGTCGCGCATGGCCTTGACGCAATCGGCCACCAGTTGCGGCTCGGCCATCAGGCAGGCGCCGAAGGCGCCCTTCTGCACGCGCTCGGACGGGCAACCGCAGTTCAGGTTGATCTCGTCGTAGCCCCATTTTTCGCCCAGTTTGGCGCTGGTGGCCAGGTCGGCCGGATCGCTGCCGCCCAATTGCAGCGCGACTGGATGCTCTTCTTCGTTGAAGCGCAGGTGGCGCTCGACGTCGCCATAGACCAGCGCGCCGGTGGTGACCATCTCCGTGTACAGCCAGGTGTGGCGGCTGATATGGCGGTGGAACACGCGGCAGTGGCGGTCGGTCCAGTCCATCATCGGCGCGACCGACAGGCGGCGGCTCGGCTTGACGCCAGGCGCTGCGGCTGTATCGGTGGTCGGCTGGTCGATGATGGTCATGGCGGCTGCTACGGGAAACGGATGAGGGTCGTCATTATACAGCGAAACCTCCGGCGAACACCGACGCTCCCGGCGCCATCGACAGGGGCAATATGTGGCCGAATTCGCAATATTCATCGATATTCCGCTATATTCAGCTTCTTATTCATTGTGGAATCCACAAGAATACGACTCAGACGCTGCGCACCGTGCCGCGTGTCCATCACATAGGAAAAGGTCAGGTCGATGAATTTTGGCGAGAAGCTCAAACGGATCAGAACGGAAAAAAACCTCACCCAACCGCAGTTCGCCGAGGCGATCGGCATCGAACAATCGTATTTGTCCAAGCTTGAGAACGATAAATCGCAGCCCTCCGCCGACATGTTCAGCGCGATACTCAAGGCGCTGGAACTGGACGCGGCGCACTTCCTGGCCGATATCGACAAGAAGGTCTTGCAGACTTCGCTGCGCCACGTTCCCGAAGTCGGCCTTTTCTTGAACGGTGCCACCACGCGCAAAGTCCGCGACGTCAGGAAATACTGGTACGGCGCGGCCGCCGCCGGCGCCCTCGGTTTCGCCCTGATGCTGGCGGCCAACGACGGCATCTTCTTTCCCAACGATCAGTATCGCTACGTGTCCCAGGGCGTGATCCTGGACGGGGAGTCGGAGAACATCTTCGAACAGTTCGACACCATCCTGGCTTTGCAACTGGAGGCCAACACCATCGATGCCGCCGAACGCGCGCGGCGGCTGGCCGAGTTCAAAACGAATCGGGTACGGGTGTCCAACATCGAATTCTGGGGCAATCGCGGCACCGTGTTTTTCGAACCGGAGGGCAACGGCAGACGCAAGTTCGAGCAGGTCAATATCCGCCGCATGCGGTCGGAAGAAAACAAGATTTTGCAGTATCTGGGCGCCGTGCTCGCCGTTTGCGGCGGGCTGACGCTCATCGTCGGATGGCGGATGCGCAAAGCGACCGCCGGCATGGAAAAGCCGGTCAACTAACGAGAAAAGGAGCACCTTGTGTCACACATCAGAACGTTCTTTGCGGGAGCCACGACGATGGCCAGCGCCCTGGCGGCAGTATTCCTGTTGAGCGGCGCCAAGGAGCCGCCCAAACATGAGCATTTCGACGAGATCACCGTCGGCCGCATCAACATCGTCGAGCCGGACGGCACCAAGCGCATCGTGCTTTCCAACCGGGCGCAGTTCCCGGGCGATTTCATGCAGGGCAAGGAAGGCGCGCGGCCCGATCGGCGCGACTTCGCCGGCATGCTCTTCGTGAACGAGGAAGGCACCGAGAACGGCGGCCTGATACAGAAAGGCGCCATCGGACCGGACGGCAAAATCTCGTCGGGCCTGTCGCTGACCTTCGACCGTTTCCGCCAGGACCAGGCACTCCAATTGCTGAATACCGACAGTGCGACGGATCACCAGACTGCCCTGATCATCAACGACGTTCCATATTTCAAAGTGACATCGTTCGAGGACCAGCGCGGCTTCCGCGACGAGGCCGGCAAACTACCGGCCGACGAGCGGCGCGCGTACTGGCAAAAACTATCGGAGCAAGGCCGTATGGGGGCCAACCGCATATGGCTCGGCAAAACGCGCGACAAGGACTCGTCGCTGGAACTCAAGGACGCCAAGGGCCGGGTTCGCATGAAGCTGCTGGTCAGCGCCGATGGCGTGGCCGCGATTCAAATGCTCGATGAAACCGGCAAAGTACTCAAGACCATCTCCGCCGCGTCGAAAGACTAGGCCGCCGCAGTGAAGGGCAAGGTCACCAGGCCGACCAGATAGCGCGCCGGCCGGGTGCCTGGATTGGCGTAAATGATTTGCTGATCTTCGCGCATCGCCACGCAATCGCCGGCTTCCAGACGCCATTGCTGGTCGCCGCACGAGATATCCATGACGCCCTCGAGCATCCACATCTGATGGTGGATATCGGACGCCCGCGCCATGCGCTCATAGACGACGCGCTGGCCGGGCGGGAACATCACCTCGACCAGTTGCAACGGCGAACGCGCCGCCGGCGACAAGTGCCGCCGCACGTAGCCGGAGGCCGGATCGGTCCACACCTGCTGCTCGGCGGCGCGGCGCAGCGGCGATGGCGCGGACGTGCTGTCGTCGGCCTCGAACAGCGAGGCCAATGTCACGCCGAGGGCGCCGGCCAGCTTGTCGAGCACGGTGGCGGTGGCGCTGCTCTCTCCCCGCTCGATCAGGGAAATGTTGGAGCGGCTCACGCCGCTCAGTTCGGCCAGGGCCGTCAACGACAGCTGGCGCGCTTCGCGCAGAGCCAACACGCGGCCCGCAATTAGTTTGTTTATATCCATGTTATCCATTATACTGGATTTACCGTCCAACAAAATGACCGATCATCCCATGCATATTGCCTTTGAAACCCCGAACCAGCCCGAAGTCATCTCCCTGATCGCCGATCTCGATGCGTATCAACTTTCGCTGTACCCGCCGGAGCTGGTCTACGCGCTGGATTTGCCGTCGTTGATGGAGCCGCACGTGAAGTTTGCCGTGGCGCGCGAGGGCGACGCCGCCGGCAAGATCGTCGGTTGCTGCGCGATCGTGCTGTCGCCGGAATATGGTGAGATCAAGCGATTGTATGTGGACCCCGCCGTGCGCGGCAAGGGAACCGGGCGAGGCCTGCTGAGCTTGCTGGAAAAGGCCGCAGTGGAAGCCGGTTGCGCGCAGATGGTGCTGGAGACCGGGCCGTCGCAGCCGGAGGCGATGGGGCTGTACGAGCGGCACGGTTTCCGGCGCTGCGGTGCGTTCGGCGATTATCTGGACGATCCGATGAGTGTGTTCATGCGCAAAATCCTATAGCGCGCGGCGCATGCGTTCAACCCGCAATGCGGCGCACAGGGGTCGTACCCGCAGGGTACGACCCCTCTTGGCCTCTCGGGTTGCGCGTCTCAATCACTCCTCCCCTCACGCTTCCTTTTTCTTCTTGCGCACCACGGCCAACTTCGGCGCCTGCGGACCGAACATCTCCGCCACGCGCTCCAGCCGCACGGCGCCGTCGCCGACCAGGGTACCGGTCGCGCCGGCCACCTGGCGCACGATGCCCAAGGCCGCCGCGCGCGCTTCCGGCTCGTCCGGCAGCAACAGCGGCAGGTCGCGCATCGCCGCCTCCTCGTCGACCTGCAACATCAGATACTGGTCGCGCACGATGGTCTTGAACTGCGTCACGCTCAACTCCTCGTCGTCCGAGGTGCGCAAGCGCAGCTGGCGTATCGTCGCGAACGCGCGTTCGTCGGCGGCGCTCATCTCCGGACTGCGATAGATGTACAGCAAGCCGCGGATGATCGCCTCCGTCGCCCCACCCTCGGCCGTCTTGGTCGCGGCCGCCGCGCGGAACGCGTTCAGCGCCGCCTCGTGCGCCAGGTCCCGGCCGATGCGTCGCGGCGCGCCCGCCTCGGAGCGCAAGCCCACCAGCGCCTGCAACACCGGCGAGCCGTACACATTCAGGAAGAACTTCTCCGTCGCCTCGTCGCGGGCGTCCCGATAAGCATCCAGGGTGGCGACGATCTGCTTCGACATGTGCTCCTGCATCTGCAGGAAGATGTTGTCCTTGTCCACCGGGCGGCGCTGCGCCCTGACCTTCTCGGCCAACGCCGGGATGCCGTCGAGCAGCTTGTTTTTGCTGGAGAACGCCGTGTAGCGCAAGCGCAGCGGATGCGATTCGCGCAGCCGTTCGGCGCTCTCTTCCGTCACCATGCTCTTGACGATGGGGCTGACGAACTGGCGGTACAGGCCCTGGTTGATTTCCGACACCCGCGCGACGGTCGCGAAACGGCGCTCGTCCTCGGCGTCGTTGCCGCCCAGCGCGCGCAGCGCGTCCAGGCCGCGCCGTTCGAAACGCATGACGAAGTCGCCGCCCATCATGTCGCCGGCGGCGATCTCGGCTTGCAGCATCTCTTCGTCCTTGTCGAGGAACACCGCTTCGTACAGGCCCGGCGGCATGATGTCGATCATGTCCATCGCGGCCGTGAATTCCTCGTGCTCCTTGTTGGCCACCGAGGCGGAAACGAAGATGCCCAGGTGACCTATGCTCTGGTGCATCGTGTAAATGATGGTCTGGCCGCCGGCGACCAGCGCGGCGTCGTCCTCGTACAGGTCCAGCACCCAGCCCAGCGCCTGCTGCGGCGGCGTGATGTCGTCGCCCCACGAGCAAAACACCACGATCGGCGACTTGATGTTGCGCAGGTCGATGCGGTGGCCTTCGCTGTCGAGCAGCGCGGCCGCGCTCAGCTGGTTGCCGACGAACAGCGAGTCCGCGATGTATTGCATTTCACCGGCGTTGAGCAGCACAGGATTGCCCCACCAGCGCTCGAACTCCAGGAAGCGCGCCGCCTCGGTGTCGATCTTCGAATAAACGTTGTAGTTCTTGCTCCACATCGTGTTCGACGGGTTCATTTTCTCAAAATTCTCGACCAGCTGCGCGCCGTCGAAAATGCCGTTGCCGAGATCGCCCGCCAGGGTGGTCGCCCACGTGCCGCCGAGCGCGCCGCCCAGGTAGCGCATCGGGTTCTTGCCGCGCACGCCAGCCCAGTACGACAGCGGCGCCCCGGCCAGCACCAGCGGACCGACCAGGTCCGGCTGCAGCGCGGCCGTCATCATGATTTGCCAGCCGGCCTGGCAGTTGCCGATCAGCGCCGGTTTACCGTCGGCCTGCGGATGCAGTTGGGCCACATGGGCGATGAATTTCGCCTCCGCCCGGCACACGTCCTCGATGGTCTGGCCCGGCTCAGGATGGGGAAGGAAGCCGACGAAATAACAGGGATGGCCGGCCTTGAGCACGACGCCGATCTCGCTGTCCTGTTTCATGCCGGCGATGCCGGGACCGTGGCCGGCGCGCGGATCGAACACGATGAACGGGCGCTTGGTGGGATCGGGGGCGACGCCGTCCGGCGGCGCGATATAGCATAGGCCGTAGTTGACGGGACGCTCGAGATCGCGGCCGTCCATGATGACTTCGAAGGCGAAACTGAGCACGTGCGGAGCGGTCTCTTCGGTACGAAGATTGCGCTCGTCGCCGCGCTGGCGCAGCACGTCCATGAACAGCACGCTGCGCTGGCAGGCGTCGACCCAATAGTCGGTCGCCTGCTGCGCGAGGGCGAAGGGATTGGTCGGCCAACCTGACCACGGATTCAACTTTTCGTCACTCACCTTGAGACTCCTCAATACGGTTTTATGCTGCCATGCGTCAAATTACTCCTGCACTGGCAAAAAGGCAATTGAATCCGTTGCCGCGAAAAAAAACCCCGGGGCTCCGTGGAGGCCGGGGTTTTCTTGTCAAACCCGGCCACCGTCAGAGGGGTCGGACCCCAAGGGGTCCGACCCCGGTGGTACGCGGGGTGCGGGTTTAGCGCAGACGATCAGGATTCGCGCGATGCTTTTTTACGCTCGTGCTCTTTCAGGAAGCGCTTGCGCAGACGGATCGATTTCGGGGTGATCTCCACCAGTTCGTCGTCGTCGATGAATTCAACGGCGTATTCCAGCGACATCTGAACCGGCGGCACCAGGCGCACCGCTTCGTCGGTACCCGACGAACGCACGTTGGTCAGCTGCTTGCCCTTGATTGGGTTGACGACCAGATCGTTATCGCGCGAGTGGATACCGATGATCATGCCTTCGTACACCGGGTCGTTGTGGACCACGAACATACGGCCGCGATCCTGCAGTTTCCAGATCGCGTAGGCCACGGCGGCGCCGTCGTCCTGCGAAATCAGCACGCCGTTGCGACGGCCGCCCAGTTCGCCCTTGGTGTTGTCGACCGGAGCGTACGCGTCGAACACGTGGCTCATCAAGCCGGTACCACGGGTCAGGGTCATGAACTCGCCCTGGAAGCCGATCAGGCCACGCGCTGGAATACGGTATTCCAGACGCACACGGCCTTTGCCGTCCGATTCCATGTTTTGCAGGTCGCCACGACGACGGCCCAGTTCTTCCATGACGCCGCCCTGGTTGGCTTCTTCAACGTCGACCGACAGTTGCTCGAACGGCTCGTGGCGCACGCCATCGACCATTTTGAACACAACGCGTGGACGCGACACAGCCATCTCGAAACCTTCGCGACGCATGTTTTCGATCAGGATGGTCAGGTGCAGCTCGCCGCGGCCCGAAACTTCGAAGATCGTGTCGTCGTCGGTTGGTGCAACGCGCAGTGCGACGTTGGCTTTCAGTTCTTTGTCCAGACGATCGCGCAGCTGGCGCGAGGTCACGAACTTGCCTTCGCGGCCGGCCAGTGGCGAGTTGTTGACCATGAAGTTCATCGTCAGCGTAGGCTCGTCGACGGTCAGCATCGGCAGCGGGTCAGGGGTATCGACCGCGCACAGCGTCGAACCGATGCCGATTTCATCGATACCGTTGATCAGGCAGATGTCGCCGGCGACGGCTTCGTCGACCAGTACGCGCTCCAGGCCCTTGAAGTTCAGCACCTGGTTGATGCGGCCCTTGATCGGGGTGGCGCCTGGGCCATTGATGACCAGAACGTCCTGGCCGACCTTGACGGTGCCACGGTTGACGCGGCCAATGCCGATCTTGCCGACGTAGGACGAGTAGTCCAGCGACGTGATTTGCATCTGCAGCGGGCCTTCCGGATTGTCGTCGCGCACTGGAACGTGTTCCAGGATGGCGTCGAACAATGGCTTCATGTCGCCCGAGCGGACATCTTCGGTCAGGCCGGCGTAGCCGTTCAGGCCCGAAGCGTAAACGATAGGGAAGTCCAGCTGCTCATCGTTCGCGCCCAGTTTGTCGAACAGTTCGAAGGTCTGGTTGATCGCCCACTCAGGACGTGCGCCCGGACGGTCGACCTTGTTGACGACGACGATAGGCTTCAGGCCCAGCGCCAGTGCCTTGCGGGTCACGAAGCGGGTCTGTGGCATTGGGCCTTCCTGCGCATCGATCAGCAGCAGAACGGAGTCGACCATCGACAGCACACGTTCCACTTCGCCGCCGAAGTCGGCGTGGCCTGGGGTGTCGACGATGTTGATGTGGGTGCCTTCGTACTCAACCGCGCAGTTCTTCGACAGAATCGTAATGCCGCGTTCCTTTTCGAGGTCGTTCGAGTCCATGATGCGAGTATCGACCGCTTGGTTTTCACGGAAGGTGCCGGACTGGCGCAGCAGCTGATCCACGAGGGTGGTTTTGCCGTGGTCAACGTGGGCGATAATGGCGATGTTGCGAATTGCGCGTTTTGTAGTAGACATGGTCGTTATATTTGCTGAAAAACTGCGGGTGCGTACAAACTGTACGGGGGGTATTCCGGGATGTTCGTGGGCTACAACTGCTTAGCCAATTTCTGGAACCGCGTAGTATAGCATGGTGCGTTGCAACTCCTTAAAAAAATCGAGTATTTTCAAAGAGTTGCTGGTTTACGTGCTGGCGGCGCCTCTTCAACCCGCAAACCGCTGCGGCCGGGGTCGGACCCAACGGGTCCGACCCCTTCGGTTCAGGGTTGAACGAAGGCGATCAGGCGTTCCGGGGCGAGGATGCTGTATTCGCCCAGCAGGGCGGTGCCGAGCAGCTTGTCGTCGAGGTAGACGCGCACCCTGCCCTGCTCCGCCGGCACCGATATCGGCTCCTTGCCCAACGCCAGGCGCTGGCCGTTAAGGAAGCGTTTGGCGAGCTCGGCGTTCAGCTGCACGGCCGGGAAACTGGCCAGCAAGGCGTCCACCGGGGCCAGCAGACTCAACGGCTCGGCGTGCGCTGTCAGCGCTTCCAGCGTGATCATATTGTCCATCGTCAGCGGGCCCACCTGCGTGCGGCGCAGCGCGTTCAAATGCGCGCCGCAGCCGAGCGCTTCGCCGATGTCCTGGCCCAGCACGCGGATGTACGTGCCCTTGCTGCACGTGACCGACAACTTCAGGAACGGCGCTTCGTACGACACCAGCTCCAGCTTGTGGATGATGACGTTGCGCGCCTCACGCTCCAGGGTGATGCCGGCGCGCGCGTATTCGTACAGCGGCTTGCCGTCGCGCTTCAGCGCCGAATACATCGGCGGCACTTGCGCGATCGGGCCACGGAACTTGTCCAGCACCGCGTGGATCTGCTCCAACGTGACGTTGACGTCGCGCGTGTCGATGACTTCGCCCTCGGTGTCGCCGGTGTCGGTGGTCTGGCCTAGGTGCACCGTGGTCTCGTAGGTCTTGTCCGCTTCCAGCAAGTCCTGCGAAAACTTGGTCGCCTCGCCAAAGCACAGCGGCAACAGGCCGGTGGCGAACGGGTCGAGCGTGCCGGTGTGGCCGGCCTTCTTGGCGTTGAGCACGCGCTTGGCTTTGATCAGTGCATCGTTGCTCGAGAGGCCGACCGGCTTGTCGAGCAGCAGCACGCCGTCGACCAGGTCGCGGACTTTTTTAGTGTGGTGTTGTTTCATGGGACTGTGATTGAGCGGCGCCGTCAACCCGGAAGTTCGGGGTCGTACCCGACGGGTACGACCCCGGCTCGCCGCCGTGCGGGTTGAACGGTTGCCGCAGGCGACGCGTGGGATTACTCGGCGGCCTTGTCGTCCGGCTTGGCCTGGTCGTCGTCCAGCGAACGCGTGGCGTTGGCCTGGTCGATCAGCAGCGACAATTCCATGCCGCGCGAGGTCGACGTATCGTGCACGAAGTGCAGCGCCGGCAAGGTGTGGATGTGCAAACGCTTGCCCAGCTGGCCGCGCATGTAGCCGGCGGCGGCCGACAGGCCTTCGACGGTCTGCTTGACCTGCTCCGGGCTGTCCTTGAGCATCGTGAAGAAGATCTTCGCGTGCGCGTAGTCCGGCGTGACCTGCACTTCGGTGATGGTGATCATGCCGACCCGTGGGTCTTTCAACTCGTAGGCGATGATTTCGGACAGATCGCGCTGGATCTGGTCCGCGACGCGCTGACCGCGCTGCGGGATGGTTTTACTGTGTTTTGCCATGATTCGGTACTGCTTTCCATAAACGGCAAGTGGACGGGAGCTGTTGCTTCCGTCCACTCTACCTAGTACTACTGTCTATTACTACTGTCCGTAACGATTACAGCGTACGGGCGATTTCCTGAACTTCGAACACTTCCAGGGTGTCGCCAACCTGGATGTCGTTGTAGTTCTTCAGCGACAGGCCGCACTCCAGACCGGCGCGGACTTCTTTCGCGTCGTCCTTGAAGCGTTTGAGCGAGTCGATCTCGCCGGTCCACACCACGATGTTGTTGCGCAGCAGGCGTACCGAGGAAGCGCGCTTGACCACGCCATCGGTGACCAGGCAACCGGCAACCGCGCCGACTTTCGAGACCAGGATGACCTGGCGAATCTCGACCTGGCCGATAACGGTTTCGCGCTTCTCTGGCGCCAACATGCCCGACAACGCCGCTTTGATCTCGTCGATCGCATCGTAAATGATGTTGTAGTAGCGAATGTCCACGCCGTTCGACTCGGCCAGCTTGCGCGCCTGTGCATCGGCACGGGCGTTGAAGCCGATGATGACCGCTTTCGAGGCCACCGCCAGGTTGACGTCCGACTCGGTGATGCCACCGACTGCGGCGTGCACGACTTGTACGCGCACTTCCGAGGTCGACAACTTCTGCAACGAGCTGACCAGTGCTTCCTGCGAACCCTGCACGTCGGTCTTGATGATCATCGGCAGGTTTTTGACTTCGCCTTCGGCCATCTGGTCGAACATGTTTTCCAGCTTCGCGGCTTGCTGCTTGGCCAGTTTCACGTCGCGGAACTTACCTTGACGGAACAGACCGATCTCACGGGCTTTACGCTCGTCAGCCATGACCATGACTTCTTCACCGGCTTGCGGCACTTCCGTCAGACCCTGGATTTCGACCGGGATCGAAGGACCTGCTTCGTTGATCGGCTTGCCGTTCTCGTCCAGCATCGCGCGAACGCGGCCATACGAGGAGCCCGCCAGAATCACGTCGCCGCGCTTCAGGGTACCGGACTGCACCAGGATCGTCGCGACCGGGCCCTTGCCCTTGTCCAGACGGCCTTCGACCACCAGGCCACGCGCTGGCGCGTCGACCGGGGCTTTCAGTTCCAGAACCTCGGCCTGCAACAGAACCTGTTCCAGCAGCGCATCGATACCGGCGCCGGTTTTTGCCGAGACCGGCACGAATGGCGATTCGCCACCGTATTCTTCCGGCACGACTTGTTCGGCGACCAGTTCCTGCGTCACACGGTCGACGTTGCCGCCCGGTTTGTCGATCTTGTTGATCGCCACAACCAGAGGCACGCCGGCCGCTTTCGCGTGGGCGATCGCTTCCTTCGTTTGCGGCATCACGCCGTCGTCGGCCGCCACCACCAGAATCACGATGTCGGTCGCTTTCGCGCCACGGGCACGCATCGCCGTAAAGGCTTCGTGACCCGGGGTATCCAGGAAGGTGATCATGCCGCGCGGGGTGTCCACGTGGTATGCGCCGATGTGCTGGGTAATGCCGCCGGCTTCGCCCGACGCCACTTTGGCGCGGCGGATGTAATCCAGCAGCGAGGTCTTACCGTGGTCGACGTGACCCATGACGGTCACCACCGGTGCGCGCGAGACGGATTCGAAGTGAGCGTGCTCACCCTGGTCTGCCAGCAGCGCTTCCGGATCGTCCTGCTCGGCGGCGAAGGCTTTATGGCCCATCTCCTCGACCAGAATCATCGCGGTTTCCTGATCCAGCACCTGGTTGATGGTGCACATCTGGCCCAGCTTCATCAGCTGCTTGATGACCTCGGATGCCTTGACGGACATCTTGTGCGCCAGTTCGGCCACGGTGATGGTTTCAGGGACGTACACGTCCTTGATGACCGCCTCGGTTGGCGCCTGGAAGTTGGTTTCGCGGTCGTCCGAGTGCGAGCCACGACGGCCGCCACTCTTGCCACCACTACGCCAGCCGTCACGGCCGCCGGTGCCGGTGTTGCCACGGCCCTTGTTGGCGGTGTTGCCCGGCGCGCCACGTTTCTTGGCGTCGTCCGACCAGGTCGACGAGACATTGGCCGACTTGATCGACTTCTTGTCGGCGGTAACCGGCTTCTTGTCGCCCGGCTTGTCGCCAGGCTTGGCGACGGCGCCGGTCGCAGGCTTGTGCAGGGTGCCTTCGGCAACCTTGGCCTTGACTGGAACAGGTGCTGGCTCAGGGGCCTTGATGGCGCGGCGCGGCGCGTTCATCATGGCCTTGATCTGGGCGACCTCGTCCGCCACGGCCTTGCGGGCGCGGTCGGTGGCTTCGGCTTTCTCAGCGGCTTCCTTCGCGGCGGCGGCGGCCTTCTTCTTGGCCTCTTCCGCTGCGGCTTTTTTCTTCTCTTCGGCGGCGGCATCGCTGGCGCTCGGCGCAGGTGCTGCGGCGCCGGCGTTGGTCGCGGCGGCCGCTGCCTTGGCGGCGGCTTTCTTCGCCTCGGCGTCGGCTTCCTTCTTCGCTTCGGCTTCGGCGGCGGCCGTGGCTTTGGCCTGGGCTTCCTTCTCGGCGTCCAGCTTGGCCAGGCGGTCTTGCTTCTCGCGCAGCTCGGCTTCCTGGCGCGCGATCAGTTCGGCCTGTTTGCGGGCGTCTTCTTCACGGCGGGCCACCTCGGCAGCGTCCACCACCGGCGCCACAGGGGCGGGGGCGGGAGCGGCGACCGGCTCGTCGCGCTGGACGAAGGTGCGAACCTTCTTCACAGCGACCTGAATCGTGCGGGCCTTGCCATTGGCGTCGGCCTGCTTGATTTCAGTGGTTTCTTTGCGCGTCAGCGTGATCTTCTTCTTTTCGGTATCAGCCGATGCGCCGTGGGTACGACGCAAGTGATCAAGCAGCTTATCCTTATCATCTTTCGACAATGGATCTGACGTCGAACTTTTTTCGACGCCGGCAGAACGCAGCTGCGTCAGCAGCAAATCTGCAGGCATCTTCAGTTCGGTGGCAAATTGGGCTACGTTGTTACTCGCCATTCAGTCCTCTTTTCTATGTGTCGCGGAGATGATAAAGATACTCAAATTATGCCTTTGCAGATTCGGCAAGACTCCATGCCTTGGCCTGGAGGCCTTTGGCACGATCGTCGTACTTCGAGTCAACCAACTTCATCTCATCGTCGGTCACATCTTCAAATTCACTTGTAATCAGTGCGCGTGCACGGTCGGCGGACAGGGCCAGAATGGCGCCAAATTCGTCGTAGGCCAGTGCAGCAAATGCATCGACAGTCTTGATACCAGCCAGGCCCAGCTTGCCGGCGGTGATGCGGTCCATGCCTTCCAGACCGACCAGCGCCTCGTCCATGCCTTCCAGGCCTTCTTCCGAAGCGATCGCTTCGGTGACCAGGGCGTCACGGGCGCGGGTGCGCAGTTCGTTGACGGTATCTTCGTCAAACGATTCGATTTCCAGCATTTCGGAGATCGGCACGTAAGCGATTTCTTCCAGGCTGGCAAAGCCCTCTTCCACCAGGATGTCGGCGACTTCCTGGTCGACGTCCAGTTTTTCCATGAACAGTGCGCGCACCGCCGCGGTTTCCTGGGCTGCCTTGTCGGCCGATTCCTCGGCCGTCATGATATTGATCTTCCAGCCGGTCAGGTCGGAAGCCAAGCGTACGTTCTGGCCGGAACGGCCGATCGCGATCGCCAGGTTTTCCTCGTCGACAACGACGTCCATCGCGTGCTTCTCTTCATCAACCATGATCGACGACACGTTGGCCGGCGCCAGGGCGCCGATGACGAACTGCGCCGGATCTTCCGACCACAGCACGATGTCGACGCGTTCGCCGCCGAGCTCGCCGGTGACGGCCTGCACGCGCGAACCGCGCATGCCGACGCAAGTACCGATCGGGTCGATGCGCTTGTCGGCCGTGTAGACGGCGATCTTGGCGCGCACGCCGGCGTCGCGGGCGGCCGATTTAATTTCCAGCATGCCTTGTTCGATTTCCGGCACTTCCAGTTCGAACAGCTTCATGATGAAGTCCGGCGCGGTGCGCGACAGAATCACTTGCGGGCCGCGCATATTGCGGTCGATACGCAGGATGAAGGCGCGGACGCGGTCGCCGATACGCAGGTTTTCCTTCGGAATCATCTGGTCGCGTGGCAGGCGGGCTTCGATCTTGCCCGACTCGACGATCGCGTCGCCGCGTTCCATGCGCTTGATGGTGCCAGTCACGAGCGAGTCGCCGCGCTCGAGGAAGTCGACCAGGATCTGTTCGCGCTCGGCGTCGCGCACACGCTGCAGGACCACCTGTTTGGTGTCTTGCGCGAAGCGGCGGCCGAATTCGACGGACTCGATCGGTTCTTCGATGTGGTCGTCCACTTCGATGTCAGGGATTTGTTCCTTGGCTTCGAAGTGCAGGATTTCCTGGTCCGGCAGTTGCAGGCCCGCTTCATCGGGTACGACGTGCCAGCGGCGGAAGGATTCGAACTCACCCGACTCGCGGTCGATCGAAACGCGGATATCGACTTCACCTTCATAGCGTTTCTTCGTGGCTTGCGCCAACGCGAATTCCAGCGCGCCGAAAACGACATCTTTATCGACGTTTTTCTCACGCGCCAGCGCGTCTACCAATAACAAAACTTCGCGACTCATGCTTTGCGTCCCTTAAAATCCACCTGCGGCACCAAGCGTGCCTTATCCACGTCGGCGAGCGTAAACTCCAACAGCGCCGGACCATCATTGCTATCAAATTCCAACGACAAATTATCGCCTTGGGGTTCTTGCAGAACGCCCTGGAACGATTTCCGGTTGTTCGTACCCGGCATTGCGGTGCGCAGTTTGACGATTACCTCGTAACCGGCAAAACGCACGAAGTCTTCCAGCTTGCGCACCGGACGATCCAGACCCGGCGACGAGATTTCGAGGCGTTCGTAGTTGACGTTCTCGACTGTCAGCACGTGCGACAGCTGGTGGCTGACCGTGGCGCAATCTTCCACGGTGATCGGGCCTTTTTCTTCCGCGTCGGCTGCGCTGAAATCGATAAACACGCGCAAGACTCCGCGCTCGGCCCGTTCGACATCAACCAGCTCGTAGCCCAGACCCATGACGGTCTTTTCAATTAGTTCCGGCAGCTGCAAGAAATTCTCCAAATCAAGGCCTGTTTGCAATCATTCAAAAACAGGCCGTACAAAACGCTTTAACAAAAAAAAAATGGGCATCTGCCCATCTTCTTGTAATACCTAGCCAGATGAAAGGATTCCTGTGGGAGCTACCCGCGAAGAACTTTTACTAGGCTGGTTATTATAACCTTATCTGCTCTGCGCTGCAATCAGCGCATAACACAAATAAGGTCGATGGACCAGAAAACAAGCGCTTAAACCCCCAACGTAAGAGGGGTCGGACCCCAAGGGGTCCGACCCCGCAGCGTCATCGCCTTGCGGGGTATTGCTGACTATTAACCCTTGCGGCGACGCGGCATGCCGTGATCGATCGCACCGCCGCGTGGCGGCTGGTTGCGACGCGGCGCACCGGCGTTACCGAAGCCGAAAGTCGTCTGCAACGGATCGGGCTGGCGCGGACCACGGCTTGGACCTTTGGCCGACTGGCCGCCGCCCATACCGCCACCCTGGCCGCCTTGACCACCCTGCCCTTGCGGACGACCCTGACCCTGCGGCCGGCCCTGGCCACCACCGGCGCTGCGTGCCGGACCTTCGCCCAGCGGACGGCCACCGGCGTAACCGCCGATACCTTGCGGACGACCACCCGGACGGCCCGAACCTTGCGCGCCGCCTGGACGGCCCTGGCCGCCACCCTGGCCGCCTTGACCATTGCCACCCGGACGACCCGAGCCCTGCGCGCCACGGCCATTGCCAGCGCCGTTGGGACCGCCAGCGCCACCGGCGCCATTGCCCGGACGACCCTGGTTACCGAAACGCGGACCGCGCTGCTGCTTGGCGAAAGGCATCGCATTGTCGTTGCTGACATCGGCGCGGTTGAAGTTCGGCTCGTCGCCATCATCCTCGTCGTCGTCATCGTCGCGGTCGTCGAAGTCGGCGCGGCCGCGCTGCGGACGCTTTTCAGGGCCCTTGTTCTGCGCGGTCGGCTTGGCTTGCTGCGGGCCTTTGCCGCGCGGCGCGGCAGCCGCCGGCGTGTCGCTGCCTTTCTTGTCGACGCCGTAGGCGGCCAGCAGGTCGCGCACGGTGTTTTCTTCCATCTCTTCCCAACGGCCACGCTTCAAGCTGCTTGGCAGGGTCATCGCGCCGTAGCGGGTACGGATCAGGCGCGACACGGTCAGGCCGATCGCCTCGAACATGCGGCGCACTTCGCGGTTACGGCCTTCGCCGATGATCACGCGATACCACTTGTTGATGCCCTCGCCACCACCGTCGGCGATCTTGGAGAACTGCGCCAGGCCGTCTTCCAGCTCGACGCCGGCCAGCAGTTTCTGGCGCATGCCTTCTTCCAGCACGCCCAGGGTACGCACGGCGTATTCGCGGTCGATGCTGTAGCGCGGATGCATCAGGCGGTTGGCCAGGTCACCGGAAGTCGTGAACAGCAGCAAGCCTTCGGTGTTGAAGTCGAGGCGGCCGATGGCCAGCCATTTGCCGGCCTTCATCGTCGGCAGGCGGTCGAACACCGATGGACGGCCGTCCGGGTCGTCATGGCTGACGATCTCGCCGGCCGGCTTGTGGTACACCAGCACGCGCGGCGGCTTCTTGCTGACGCGGCGCTGG
Source organism: Oxalobacteraceae bacterium OTU3CAMAD1 (assembly GCA_024123915.1). Classification (NCBI taxonomy): domain Bacteria; kingdom Pseudomonadati; phylum Pseudomonadota; class Betaproteobacteria; order Burkholderiales; family Oxalobacteraceae; species Oxalobacteraceae bacterium OTU3CAMAD1. Next base: position 6,350,801 of record CP099650.1, read on the forward strand.
AGCAATTTGCCGTTGATACGCACGGCATCGGCCGGCAGGATGCGCTGGCCGATGTGGGCCGGCTCGCCGTTGACCGACACGCGGCCGGCAACGATCAGCTCTTCCATGTCGCGGCGCGAGCCGAGACCGGCTTCGGCCAGTACCTTGTGCAGTTTCGGCGCGTCGTCTTCCGACGTCAGGTCGCGGCGCACGGCTTTCGGCGCGTTGCGGCCCTTGCCGGTTTCTTCGCTGTCGAAGGCGTCGGAGGTGACGTACGAGAATGCGGCGTCGGCATCATACGCTTTGCCGGCATTGCCGAAGGCGCCATGCACGCGCTGCGGCTTCGGTCCCTTGCCGCGACCGCCCTTGCCGTTGCGTTGCTGGCCGTCAGGACGCGGACCGCGCTCGTTGCGCGGCTTGCCGTTCGGCTCTGCGCCCTCTTCTGCCGGCGCCGCTTCGCCTTCGGCCGCAACCACAGGCTCCGGACGTGGCATCGTCGCTTCGCGCAGCGCCCGTTGCTCGCGCATTTGGCGCGGACCGCGCGGGCCGCGTGGGCCACGGTCGCTGCGCTCGCGCTGCGCGGCTGGCTGGCCGTCCTGGCCTTCAGCACCCGAAGCGGCTGCAGCAGGAGCGGCTTGCGCTTCCACTGCTGGCGCGGACGATTCGGCCGAAGCCGTCACGGCGGCGACCGGCTTCTTGGCGCGTGGCACCTTGGCCGGCGCTTTGGCCGCTTCTACAACTGGCGCGGCTTGCGGCGCCGATTCAACAGCCTGGACAGCCTCGACGGCAGCCTTGGCGACCGGTTTGGCACGCGGTTTTTTCACCGGCACGGGCGCGTCGGCGGCGGCGGGAGCGGCAACGACAGGCGCGGCGGCTTCAACGGCGGCGTCAGCCTTCGGCTTGCGCTTGGCCTTGGCGGCAGGCGCGGCCTCGGCGGCGCCGGAGGTCGACGCAGCAGCATCGGCTTCGATCTGTGCTTTGGTACGGCGTTTTGGCTTGGCGACCACTTCTGCGGTGGCGTCGTTGACTGTCTCGGGGGTATTAGATTTGTTCATTATTCGTTTCTTGGTTGTGCTCAGCGTCAACCGTTAAATCTGGCGCATGGTCGTGATTGATTGCTTGCTGGCCGGCTTCCGGGCTAGTCGCGGCGTCTACTGCTTCGTCGGCCACTTGCAACTCGCTATCCGTACCATCTCGTTGTTGCGCGACGCTTTCGCTGTGCGCGGCTTTATCAAAGTTCTCTTGCAGGGCCGCCTCCAGCGCTTCCATATCCGGACCGCCGCCCTGCACATCGCTCAATTGCTGCAACGGCGGCAGCTGGGACAGCGAATTCAATCCCAAATCATCCAAAAACTGCTTGGTCGTGCCCAGCAACGCCGGGCGGCCCACGACGTCGCGGTAACCGATGGCGTCTACCCAGCCACGGTCTTCCAGCATTTTGATCGTCTGTGAATTGACGGCGACGCCGCGTATCTCTTCGATATCGCCCCGCGTGACCGGCTGCCGGTACGCGATGATCGCCAGGGTTTCCAGCGTCGCCCGCGAATATTTGGGCGGTTTTTCAGGATTCATCCGGTCCAGGTACAGCTTCATCTCGGGGCGGCTCTGGAAGCGCCAGCCGGTCGACAGGCTGACCACTTCGATGCCTTTGCCGGCCCAATCGAGCCGCAGTTCTTCCAGCAATTCCTTGATCGTATCGGAACCTACTCCGGGACCGCGCGGCCTGCCCTGGTCATCGACATCGACATACAGCTTCTTCAGACTGTGGATCGACAACGGCTCATGGGCGCATAGCAACGCGGTTTCGAGGACTCTTTTAGCCTCAGCTGTATCCATAGCAATCTTGTGGTTGCATTGTCATGCAAAGAAAGAAATCAATCACATTCAGTGAGGCACTGGCCGCATTCAAAATGCCGCCTGCCGGAGTACTCGCTGAAGCTGTTTTCCGAGCCCGGGCGATACGCGCCGGGCGGGAGAGAGAGGCATGCCGACGACGACCGAGGCCGCCGCTTTTCTACGTGAAACGCGACTGCGAAACGCGATTTTCGGGCGAAAACATGCGAGACCAATCAATGACGTTTCATCCTACAAGCCGAATTGTACCTGATAAAAGCGCAAAACGCGCATTTCGGCCACATCGAAGTGTAACTTGCCTTACGCAGCAGCAAGTCGTTCCGACAAGATTGCGGATACGCCAACAAAGGCCGGATATTCGGCGGTGATGACCCAGGTGGGCACCTGGCACAGGTATTTGTTGAAGCGGCCCTTCTGCTCGAAGCGCGCGCGGAACCCGGATTTGTCGAAACGCTCGCCCAGGCGCGGCACGATCCCGCCACCTATATAGATACCGCCCTGCGCGCCCAGGGTGATGGCGATGTTGCTGGCGATGGTGCCCAGCATGCGGCAGAAGGTCTCGATGACGTCGTCGCACAGCGGGCATTCGCCGGCCAGCGCGCGGGTGGAGATGTCGGCCGCGCTCAGCGGCTCGGCGGCGACGCCCTGCCGGTCGGCCAGCGCGCGGTAGATCAGTTCGATACCGGCGCCGGACATCAGGCGCTCGGCGGATACGTGTTCGAATTCTTTCCAGGCGAATTGCAGGATCGCCACTTCTTTGGCGTTGACCGGCGAGAAGCTGACGTGGCCGCCTTCGCTCAGCAGCGCGGTCCAGCCGTCCTTGCCCGGGATCAGGCCCGAGACGCCCAGGCCGGTGCCGGCGCCGATCAGGCCCAGCGGGGTTCCCGGTACGGCCACGCCGCCGCCGACCTGGTGCTTTTGCGTCGCCGACAGTTGCGGCAGCGAACTGGCCAGCGCGGTGAAATCGTTGACGACCACCAGAATGTCGAAGTTCACTTCGCGGCGCAACGCCTCGATCGAGAACTGCCAGTGGTGGTTGGTCATGCGCACCATGTCGCTGGTCACCGGATTGGCGATGGCGATGGCGCCATTGCGGATACCGGTGACGCCCTTGCCGGCCACGGCTGGCGAACCCAGGTAAGCGACCAGCGCGTCGGCGATGGTTGGGTAGGCCGCGCAAGGCAGCACTTCGATCGCCTCAATCTTGCCCGGGGCGGTCTCCAGCGCAAAGCGCGCATTGGTGCCGCCGATATCCGCTAGCAGACGCGGGCCGCCGATGTAGTCGGTGGTCGGGGAGGATGGCGATTGAAGGGACTGGGCTGTCATGGTCGATTGAAAATAGTTGAGGCCTAAGCTTAAGGTATTTTCACTATTCCAGGCAAGCGGAGTTTGTAGTTTTAGTACAGATAAGTATCGTTTGCCACAGGAAATTACTTTTCGGAATTTATTTTGAGTAGTATGACTACCCGGCGCGTTGCGCCGTCGGCGTGGCGTTGTCGGCGGCTCATGGCGGATTACGCTACGCTAATCCGCCCTACGTAGAACACGTGTGCCCACAGTTAGGTGGACACCGAGACACCACGGAAACACGTAGGGCGGATTAGGCGGCACGCCGTAATCGGCCACGCTCCGCCGATACATTATCCGGCTACGCCGCCGGCGCCGTATCGATGGTCTCGTTGGCCGCCGGCTGCCGCGTCCCGAACCGCGCGTTCCACGCATCGAGGCCGCCATGCAACGGCCGCGCCAGCGTGAACCCGTGCGCCTTCAACTCCTTGGCCACCTGCGCCGCCGTCACATCATTGGGGCAACTGCAATACACAACAATATGCCGCCGCTTGTCCAGCGCGATGATCTCCGTGCTCGGCTCCCCACCCTTGAACAACAAAGCCCCCGGAATCGCCGGCTCCAGCATCTGCGCCGTCACGCTGCGCGCATCGACCAGCACCGGCTCATGACCCTCTTCCATTAACTGCTTGAAGTCGTCCACCGTCACCCGGTCGATCTGCACCGACTGACGGAAACGCTTGCGCTCCACATACTTATACGCGACAAACAGCGCCAGCAGCGCCACCAACACCATCAGCGCCGTCGAGCCCAGATCGCTCAAGGTGGTCAACACCGAATCGATGCTGGAATGGAAGAACGCGCCGATCGCGATGCCGGTGCCGCTCCACAGCGCCCCGCCCAGCACGCTATAGCCGAGAAAAACCTGATAGCGCGTCCCCATGGCCCCGGCCAGCGGCGACGCAATGGTGTTAAAACCGGGAATGAATTTGGCCACGATCAGCATCTTCGGCCCCCACTTGGTAAAGCTGTCCTCGGTCTGGCTGACGCAATAATCGGGGGAGAGCGAAATCCTGCACAGCAGCTTGAGGATGCGCTTGCCATAGAAGCGCCCCATGCGGAACCAGAAACCGTCGCTGATCAAACAGGCGCAGATGGCCGCCGCCAACACGGCAGGCCAGCTGAAGTCGCCATCGATGGACAAGGCGCCAGCGACGATCAGGATCGGATAAGCAGGAATCGGCATGCCGATCTGCTCGATCAGCACGATCGCAAACACGATCAGTACGCCATATTCTTGCAGTAGTTGGATTAAATTCGGCATCCGCATATCTTAACTTAAAAATCGCTTAACCGTCCCTGGCCTTTGCTCACGCGCGCCCCGCGATGGACGCCAGCAGAGTACGTGTGTAGGGGTGCTTGGGATCGCGATACAGCTCGTCGGAACCGGCCATCTCCACCACCGTACCCCGCCGCATCACCATCACCTGGTCGGCGATATATTTCACCACCGACAGGTCATGCGAGATAAAGATGTACGACAGCCCGAACTCGTCTTGCAGGTCCTGCAACAGGTTGAGCACCTGGGCCTGCACCGACACATCCAGCGCGGACACCGACTCGTCGCACACCAGGATCTCCGGCTTCATCGTCAGGCAGCGCGCGATGGCGATCCGTTGCCGCTGGCCGCCGGAAAACTCGTGCGGATAGCGCTGGAACGCGGACGCCGGCAAGCCGACCTTCTTCAGCAACGCATAGGCGGCGGCGGTCCGCTCGCGGTCGTCGGCGCCGATGCGGTGGATGCGCATCGGCTCCAGCAATATCTGGCCGACGGTAAAGCGCGGGTTCAGCGACGCGTACGGATTCTGGAAAATGATCTGGATGCGCCGCTTGTAGCCCTGAAACTCGCGGGCCGTCATGGATAGCAAGTCGCGCCCCTCGAACATGGCGCTGCCGCCGGTCGCATGGTGCAGCCGCAACAAGGTCAGGCCGACCGTCGTCTTGCCGGAACCGGATTCCCCCACCACGCCCAGGGTCCTGCCGCGCGCCAGCGTGAACGACACATTGTCGACCGCCTTGAACTCGCGCTTGCCGAACCAGCCCTCGCGCAGATAAAAGCTCTTGCTCAGGTTGTTCACCACCAGCACCGGCTGGTCGTCCGGCCGATAGCCGCGTTCGCGCTCCCCCGCATCTTCAACGCGCTGGGGTTCCCCCGCCTCCTTCATATAGTCGGCGATGACGGGCAAGCGCCACGGCCGCTCGTCCAGCCTCGGGCGGCAATGCAGCAGCGCCTTCGTGTAGGCGTCGACCGGCTCGACCAGCACCTGCCGCGCCGGACCGGCCTCGCGCACCTCGCCATGGCGCATCACGACCACCTGGTCGGCGATCTCCGCCACCAGCGCCAGGTCGTGCGTGATCAGCAATACCGCCATCGCGCGGCGCTTTTGCAAGCTGGCGATCAAGTCCATGATCTGTTTCTGGATCGTCACGTCGAGCGCCGTGGTGGGCTCGTCGGCGATCAGCAGCTTCGGTTCGCAGGCGATCGCCATGGCGATCATCACGCGCTGTTGCTGGCCGCCGGACAGCTGGCTGGGATAGGCGTCGATTTTCACCGCCGGATCGGGTATGCCCACCTCGTCGAGCAGCTCCAGCGTGCGGCGGCGCGCCTGCGCCCGGCCCATGCCCAGATGCAGGCGCAGCACCTCGCCGATCTGCGCCCCCACGGTGAACACCGGATTGAGCGACGACATCGGTTCCTGGAAGATCATGGCGATCTCCTTGCCGCACAGCGCGCGCCGCTGCGCCGCCGGCAGCGACAGCAACTCGCGGCCGTCGAAACGGATGCTACTCGACGGCCCGATGACAGTGGTGTCCGGGGCCAGCAGTCCCATGACCGCCAGCGAGCTGACCGACTTGCCGCTGCCCGACTCGCCCACCAGCGCCACCGTGCCGTTGCGCGGCACGGTGAACGACACGCCCTTGACGGCGTCGACGACCGTGTTGCGATCGACCCGGAAGCCGATCCGCAACGCGCGCACATCGAGAAGGATATCGTCGGCCATCATTTCACCTTCGGATCGAGGGCGTCGCGCAGCGCGTCGGTCAGCAGCGAGAACGCCGTCACCAGCAAGGCCATGGCGATGGCGGCGGCCGTCAGCTGCCACCAGCGTCCGAGGATCAGTTCATTTTGCGCCTCGTTCAGCATGCTGCCCCAGGACACCACGCCGACCGGCACGCCGAAGCCCAGGAAGCTCAGAATGACTTCGGCCTTGATAAAGCCGACCACCAGGATCGACAACTGCACCAGCGCCACATGGCTGACATTGGGGAAGATATGCGAGAACATCTTGCGCCAGTGCGAGGCGCCGATGGCGTCGGCGGCCAGCACATATTCGCGCCCCTTGTGCTTGATGTACTCGGCGCGGATCAGCCGGTACGGACCGGTCCAGCCGGTCAGGCCGAGGATCAGCACGATGGTCGCCACGCCGCGCTGCTGCAGCACGGCGGCCACCGCCAGGATCATCAGCACCGACGGGATGGCCGTGAAGATGCTGTAGAACCAGTTGAAGACGTCGTCCACCACGCCGCCCCAGTAGCCCGACAGCGCGCCGAACAAGGTGCCGATGCCGACCGCCAGCGCGGCCGCCGCCAGGCCGACCACGATCGACGTCTCGCCGCCCTTGATGGTTTTCTTGATGATGTCGTGCCCCCATTTGTCGCCGCCGAAAGGCAAGGTGGCGCGGCGCGCCTGCTCCGGCGCGGTATCGGCGCGCGCCGCCAGCTGCGCCTTCAGCGCGCGGATGTCGTCGGCCAGCGGATCGAAGGGATTGTCCGGCAACGCGGCCCGCTCCGCCGGGGCGGGCGCGGCGGCCAGGCCGGCAACCTTGGCGCCGACAAAACCCGGCGGGGCGTAATTGACGCCGACCTCGTCCTCCCAGTCGGCGGCAATCAGCCCGCCGGCCGACAGCGCCAGCATCAGCAGGAACGCCGCCACCACCGCCAGCGACAGCATCGCCACGCGGTCCGCGCGCAGCCGCCGCCACGCCAACATCCACAGTCCGGCCGGCGGTCCCGCCAAGGTCGCGCCCGTCATGCGAGCTTCACCCGGGGATCGAGCGCCTGGTACATCAGATCCGTCAGCAGGTTGAACACCATGGTCGCCACCGCCACGTAGATCGTGATGGCCTTAATGACCGGAAAATCGCTGCGCTCGACCGCCAGGATCACCTCGCGGCCGATGCCGGGGATGCCGAAGAAACGCTCCAGCAGGAAAGCGCCGATCAGCAACGCCGGCAGGCTGGCCATCACATGCGTGACGATGGGAATGGCGGCGTTGCGCAGCACGTGCACCCACATCACGCGCCGCTCGCCCAGCCCCTTGGCGCGCGCCGTGCGCACATAATCCTGGCCCACTTCGTCGAGCACGAAACTGCGGTACAGCCGCAACGTCGGCGCGATCGACACCGCCAGTCCAATCAGGATCGGCAACGCCGCGTAGCGCAGCAGGTTCTCGCGCAAGCCCTGCCCCCAGCCCTGCACCGGGAACAGCCCGAGCTTGTACGCCAGGCCGTACTGCAGCGCGATGATGTACACCAGGATGCTGACCGACATGCCGACGGTGCAGGCGATCATCAGCGCGCGATCGGTCGACGAGCCGCGCACGAAGGCGACCGCCAGCGCCAGCGCGACGCCGATCAGCGTTTCCAGCAAGGTCAGGGGAATGAGCACCGTCAGCGACGGCCCCAGCCGCGTGGCGATGATGTGCGACACCGGCTCGCCGGTCGCCCAGCTCAGGCCGAAATCGAAGGTGACGATCTGCCGGATGAAAATCCACAGTTGCATCGGGTAGGACTGGTCGACGCCGAGCTGGTGGCGGATGTTGGCGATGGCCTCGGCGTTGGCCATCTTGCCGGCCAATAGATAGGCCGGATCGCCGCCGACCCAGTTAAACAGGACAAACACCAGCAACACCACGCCCAGCATCGTCGGCAGCATCTGCCATACGCGGCGCACCACAAAAGCCCCCATCCCGCGCCTCTCCCTATGCCGAGCTTACGCAATCGAATTTTCCACCCGGGCAGTTATACCCGATCCGGCAGCCGCTGACTACGCCGGGCGGCGCCGGTAAGTATCGGTGGCCGCCGCAACTGTCGGCCGACCGAATTATAAGCAGCCTCATCCGAACAAACATTCAATTGGAAATCGGCATTCTGTCGTCTAAAAGTAACACATGACAGGTTTGTTACAGTTTAATTTCCGGCAAAAACCATCCTTTCCGGAATTTTATTAACGTTTCCGTCGTTAGCTAAAAACCAAATACTTAACGTGGGTTAGTCGAACTTAGCTGCGAATTGGCGCATTTTCGGTACCGACTATCACTTTGGCGGCGACCCGGCGCGGGACCGGGGAGGCCCGGCGCAACAATTTTGATGCTAATGGGCCACGTTGACACCCCGGCAAGCCCGATGCTCTTATAACTAACAGAGGAAAGAAAATTTCTCGCACGAGAGCACCGCCATGTCGCGATCTGCCGCATGGCCGACGGCTTATTTCACGGTAGTCCCAGTTCAGTTGGAGAGTGTCAGCATGATGATGGAAACAGTATTGTCCCGTTCAGTACGCCTTATTTTCTCGGGTGGTATCGCCGCCGCCGGCCTGATGTCCGCGCCGGCCATGGCGCAAACGACCGACGCGCCGATCCAGCGCGTTGAGATCACCGGTTCGAGCATCAAGCGCGCGACCGCCGAAACGGCGTCGCCGGTCCAGGTGATCACCAGCGAGGACCTGCTGAAATCGGGCAAGGGTACCGTGTCCGAATACCTGCAAACGCTGACCGCCGACGGCGCCGGCTCCCTGCCGACCGGTTTCGGCAACGGCTTCGCGGCCGGCTCGACGGCGATCTCGCTGCGCGGCCTGGGCGCCACCTCGACCCTGGTGCTGCTCAACGGCCGCCGCATGGCGCCGTTCGCGCGCGCCGACGACGGCCAGAAAAGCTTCACCGACCTGTCGACCATTCCGATGCAGATCGTCGAACGCATCGAGATCCTCAAGGACGGCGCCTCGTCGACCTACGGCGCCGACGCCATCGCCGGCGTGGTCAACATCATCCTGCGCAAGGACGTCGAAGGCCTGACGATCAAGGGCGACACCGGCTGGTCGCGCTACGACGACGGCAAACAGAACAAGGCCTCGCTGACCTACGGCAAGGGCAACCTCGACAGCGACAAGTACAACTTCGTCTTCAACGCCGAGTACTTCCAGTCCGACAACATCAAAAACAGCGACCGCAAGGACCGCGCCCACATCGGCAAGTCTGACCTGCGTCCATACGGCTACGCGGTCGACACGCAGTTCGCCGGCGGCTACATCTCCGGCAACAACGCCGCCAGCGCCAGCCCGGCCGGCTCGATCCGCAACCCGGCCAACAACAACTACGTTTCGCTGCCGGGCTGCTCGACCCTGTCGGCCACCAAGGACCAGACCGGTGCGGGCGGCGGTTGCCTGTGGCACCACGACCAGTTCCGCGACATGCAGCCGCAGATCGAATCGACCAACCTGTACGCCCGCGGCACCTGGCAGATCAACGACGACACCCAGGCCTACGCCGAAGCCGGCTACTCCAAGCGCGCGACGTCGTTCATGATGCCGCCGTCGTCGGTCACGCCGACCCCGGCCTTCCCGCCGAACAGCACCAACCCGCAGGGCTTCGTCAACTACGGCAGCATCGCCCTGCTGGGCGCGACCCACCCGCAAAACCCGTACGGCGTGGCCACCCGCCTGCGCTACTCGGCGTTCGACGTCGGCCCAAGCACCCGCCACGCCGACAACGAATTCACCCGCGCCGTCATCGGCGTCAAGGGCTCGGCCATGGGCTGGGACTACGACACCGGCTACACCCATTCCGAGTCCACGCTGGACCTGGAATACACCAACATGCTCAACATGACGGTGCTGCGCGCGGCGCTGGGCAACCCCGCCTCGCAGTACTTCCCGTACTACATCGGCGACCAGGCCTCCCGCAACCCGGCCTCGCTGTACGCGGCGCTGCGCGTGAACGCCACGTCGAAGTCGACCACCAAGCTCGACATCGTCGACTTCAAGGCCTCGCGTGAACTGTTCGACCTGCCAGGCGGCAAGCTGGGCCTGGCCGTCGGCGGCGAATACCGCAAGGAGCAGTTGTCGAACCCGTCGCTGTCGGGCTCGGAAAACGGCACCATCAACGCCAGCTACGTGGCCGCCTTCGGCGACACCAAGGTCAAGGCGGTCTACGCCGAGATCCTGGCGCCGGTGATCAAGACGGTCGAGCTGTCGGCCGCCATGCGTTACGACAAATACGACAACTTCAGCTCGTCGACGCCGAAGGCCGGCATCAAGTGGACCCCGGTCAAGAGCTTCGCGCTGCGCGGCACCTACACCGAGGGCTTCCGCGCACCGGGCGCGGCCGAAGGCAACGCCACCTCGCAATCGACCGGCTCGGCGCCGGTGCGCGATCCGGTCCGCTGCCCGGGCGGCGTGCCTGCCGCCGGCGGCGCCACCTCGGCCGACTGCGCCCTGACCGTGGCCGCCGTCAAGGTCGGCGATCCGAACCTCAAGCCGGAAGAGTCCAAAGGCAAGACCCTGGGTCTGGTCTGGGATCCGCTGGACGGCACCAGCCTGTCGCTCGACGGCTGGACCATCAAGCGCACCAACGAGATCAACTCGCTGCCATACGACCAGGCCGCCGCGCTGCCAACGGCCGTACGTAACGACAACAACCTGGTCGTCGGCGGCGTGGCCCAGCCAGGCACCGGCACCCTGGTGCTGACCCAGGCGCCGTACCGCAACTCGAGCTACACCAAGGTCAGCGGTGTGGACTTCGACATCAAGCAGCGCCTGCGCTTGGGCGCCTACGGCCGCGCGGTCGTCGGCCTGACCTGGACCCACGTCGCCTCGTGGCTGCGGGCCGAGTCGGCAACCAAAACGTACCAGTACGCCGGCACGCACGGCAACTGCGACACGTCGAACTGCGCCGGCACCCCGAAGAACAAGGTCAGCCTGATGGCTTCGTGGGACTTGGGCAACCTGAACGTGACTGGCAACGTCAACTACCGCGACAAGATGCGTAACACGGCCGACGCCGCGTCGCTGTGCGCCAACACCTTCGTCGGCGGCGCCAACGCGCCGAACGCCAAGTGCGAGATCGCCTCGTTCACCACCCTGGACCTGTCGACCCGCTACGCGGTCAACAAGCAGCTGACCCTGTTCGCGTCGATGAACAACGTGCTCGACAAGGTCGCGCCGCTGGATCCACAGACCTACGGCGGCATGAGCTACAACCCGATGGATGCTTCCGGCGCCATCGGCCGCTACATGAAGGTCGGCGCCAGCTACAAGTTCTTCTGATCGCCTGACGGCGGTGTGAAGCGACCCTGAAGGGCGGCGCCAAGGCGCCGCCCTTTTTTTGTGGCAGAAATGTAACGTTGTAACTGTACCTAAACCTTTGCCGATCGCTGACGGTGGCGCACCACTGTGTGGCACCACGACCACGCCGCACCAAGATATTCGGTCATCTTATGCCGATCCGCCAATGTTTCGCAGCGCCGGATTGGCATTAGCACCAAATTAGAGCGTTTTTTAGCGCTTTAATGGCGCAATGTTGCTTGCACGAAATCGCGCCTTTTACCTCTTTTTACAAAACTTTGTACGTTGACAGCGACTCTCTGTGAATGATCTGATGGCGGATGCGAAAAACGTTACGTTTTTCTCACTGGCATGCGCCTTTAAAAAAGCGACCACGCGGTGGTCATCGACATAAAAAATTGGGAGAACAACAGAATGATGGTTGAAACAACATTGGCACGCTCCGTACGCCTGGTCTGCGCCGGCGGCCTGCTGGGCCTGGGACTGATCGCGCCGGTCGGTCACGCGCTGGCGCAAACCGCCGACCAGCCGATGCAGCGCGTCGAAGTGACGGGCTCGTCGATCAAACGCCTGGTGTCGGAGACGGCCAACCCGCTGTCCGTGTTCAAGGCCGACGACTTCGTCAAGCAAGGCTTGACCACGGCCCAGGAAGTGCTGGACCGCATCCCGTCGAACAGCTCGAGCTTCGGCGCCGGCAACGTCGTCGGCGGCAACAGCAGCGGCCTGCCGACCGGCGGCGCGGCCAGCGCCGACTTGCGCGGCCTGGGCGGCGACAAAACGCTGGTGCTGCTCAACGGCCGCCGCATCGCCAACCATCCGTATGACGGCGCCAGCGTCGACCTCAACATCATTCCGGTCTCCGCCCTCGAGCGCGTCGAAGTGCTGCGCGACGGCGCCTCGGCCATCTACGGCACCGACGCCATCGGCGGCGTGATCAACTTCATCACCAAACGCTCGGTCAACGCCACCACCATCACCGCCGAGGCCGTGCTGCCGCGCGCCCCCGGCGCCGACGAGAAGCGCGTCAACATCTCCAGCGGCTTCGGCGACCTGGAAAAAGACGGCTACAACGTCTTCGGCGTGTTCGACCACCACAGCATCGACATCCTGACCTCGCAGCAGCGCGACTTCTCCAAGACCGGCATCATTCCCGAGCGCGGCCTGAACCTGACCTCCGGCACCACCTTCCCGGGCAACTATTTCGATCCGGGTTCCAGCGTGACCGGCAACCCCGGCTTCGCCACCGGCTGCGACGCGCCGTTCTCGGTGCCGCGCGCCAGCAACGGCACCTGCCGCCAGGATTACACGCGCCAGATCGACAACCTGCCCAAGCAGAAACAAACCGCCTTCTTCGGCAAGGCCAGCTTCAAGCTCAACAACGACCACCTGGCCTCGATCGAGTACCTGCATTCGGAAAACGACGTCGTCTCGCACACGGCGCCGCCGCCGCAGACCGGCCTGCTGCTGCCGACCACCAGCAAATACTACCCGGGCAACTCGGGCGGCGTGCCGGCCATGCCTGGCCTGTCCGGCCAGCCGCTGTCGGTCAACTGGCGTCCGACCGAAGCCGGTCCGCGTGAAATCAATTCCAAGGGCGCGGCCGACCGCCTGGTGTTCTCGGTCGAAGGCCTGCTGGCCGGCTGGGACTACAAAACCGGCTTCAACCTGTCGGAAAGCCGTTCGGCCGAATACTTCACCGGCGGCTATGTGCGCGACGAAAGCTTCGCCGCCGGCGTCGCCAACGGCATCCTCAATCCGTTCGGCAAGCAGGACGCCACCGGCAAGGCCTACCTCGACAGCACCGCGCTGCGCGGCCAGGTCCAGAAGGGCAAGACCCGCAACACCGGCATCGACGCCAAGGCCAGCCGCGAGCTGATGGACCTGCCGGGCGGTAAGCTGGCGGTGGCCATCGGCGGCGAACTGCGCCGCGAAGAGGCCGACTTTACCGTCAACCGCGACATCGCCGGCCAGGCGACCAGCTCGGGCCTGTCCGGTTCGCAGTCGACTTCCGGCGCGCGCACCATCAAGGCCGTGTTCGGCGAAGTCAACCTGCCGCTGATCCAGGACCTGGAAGTGCAGCTGGCCGCCCGTTTCGACGATTACAGCGACGTCGGCAACACCACCAACCCGAAACTGGGCGTGCGCTACCAGCCGACCAAGCAAATCGTGCTGCGCGGCTCGGCCTCGACCGGCTTCCGCGCCCCGACCCTGTTCGAGAAAAACGCGCCGCAGTCGAAGAACGACACCAACAACTCGTACAACGACCCGATCCTGTGCCCGGGCGGCGTGCTGGCGAACAACCCGATCGCCAACCCGCTGCGCGACTGCGACCTGCAACAGTTCAAACTGCAGGGCGGCAACCAGAACCTGAGCCCGGAAAAATCGAAGACCTTCGCCTTCGGCGTCGTGATCGAGCCGATCCCGCAAGCGACCTTGTCGGTCGACTACTGGAACATCAAGCTCAAGGACAAGATCAACGCGCTGCCGGAAGAAGCCATCTACGGCGACTACGCCAAGTACCAGGACCGCTTCCTGCGCAATCCGGACGGCTCGCCGTTCGCCATCCTGGACTTGAAGGAAAACCTGGGCAAGGTCAACACCGATGGCCTCGACGTCAGCCTGACGATGCGTTCGGGTGCCACCGCGTTCGGCAACTTCACGTTGACGGTCGACGGCACCTACGTCCACAAGTATGAGTACCAGGACGAACGCGGCGGTCCTTACACCCAGAACGTCGGCCGCTACGCCGCCAACAATCCGGTGTTCCGCTGGAAGCACAACGCCGCGCTGAACTGGCGTCAGGGCGTGTGGGCCGCGACCTTGGCCCAATCGTTCAAGTCCGGCTACACCGACCAGAACCTGGACATCGACGACGAGTTCCTCAACAAGGTGCCGTCGTACAGCCTGTGGAACCTGTCGGGCACCTACACCGGCTTCAAGGGCGTGAGCCTGACGGCCGGCATCAAGAACCTGCTGGACAAGGACCCGCCGTTCTCGAACCAGGGCACGTTGTTCCAGAAGGGCTACGATCCGCGCTACACCGACGCGGTCGGTCGTGCGATCTACCTGCGCGGCAGCTACACCTTCTAAGTCGTTCCAGGCGGTTGTAACGCCTGTACAACCCGGACCCGCCGCCAGGCGCGTCCGGGTTTTTCACGTCCGGGCGACGTCGTTGGGGGCGCTGTTGTGGAAATCCCACGCCGACAGTCGATATTGATCCAGTTTCATCGTGATTAATTCCGCACAAACATTGCACCACCGGCAAACGCACGCGCCGCAGAATCACTTCCGTTTTGATAGCGGCGCCGGGTTTCAATGCGCACTTCCCCGCCCCTCACCGAATTAGAGCGTTTCCGGGCGCGAATTCGGCGCGCGCCCGGGCCGCGCGGGCATGCGCAGCTCTGGCTAGCACGCGACGGCTGACGGATTGACAGTGATTCGGGCCAAATGATTTGATGAGTCAAGAGACCCGCCCGTGTGTCTCGTTCAAATCGGGAGTTAAACAATGATGGTTGAAACAGTATTGTCACGATCGGTACGGTTGATCTGCGCCGGCGGCCTGGCCTTCGGCATGCACGCGGCCGTGGCGCAAACCGGGGACGCGGCTATCCAGCGCGTGGAGATCACCGGCTCGAGCATCAAGCGCATCACCGCCGAGGGCGCGCTGCCGGTGCAGACGCTGTCGAAGGCGCAGATCGAACAGAGCGGCGCGGCCAGCGTGGCCGACCTGATCGCCACCTTGCCGTCGATGCAGGGCTTCACCACCTCGTCGATGTCGGTCAACGGCGGCGGCGGCGGCCTGCAATCGGCATCGATCCACTCGATCGGCGAAGGCTACACCTTGGTGCTGCTCAACGGGCGCCGCCTGGCGCCGGCCACCTCCGGCTCCACCGTCAACCTGGCCAGCATCCCGCTGGCGGCGGTCGAGCGCGTCGAGATCCTGACCGACGGCGCCAACACGCTGTACGGCTCGGACGCGATCGCCGGCGTGGTCAACTTCATCCTCAAGAAAAACCAGACCGACGCCATCATCGAGGGCTCGTACAGCCAGCCGCGCAGCCGCGGCGGGCGCACCCAGACCGCGTCGATCTCCAAGGGCTGGGGCGACATCGAGAAGGACGGCTTCAACGTGCTGGTGTCGGCCTCGCACGACGAAACCAAGGCCTCGTGGGCGCGCGACCGCGACTTTTCCAAGAGCGGCGTGATCCCGTTCTCCGCGAACGGCAAGAACTACAGCCTCTACCAGCTGAGCTCGAACTCGATGCCCGGCACCGCCACCGTCCAGTACACCAACCCGGACCAGTCGGCGGGCAGCGTCCTCTTTAGTCCCAACCTGCTGGCCACCGGCGCCTGCAACGGCAGCAACCTGTTCCGCATCAGCCCGACCCGCTGCCAGTTCGACTACGCCGCCACCGTGCAAAACACCCCGGCCATCAAGCGCGACAGCGTGTTCGCCTCGCTCAATTACAAGATCAACGACAGCGCCAACTTCTTTGCCGAAGCGCTCGGTTCGTCGTTCACCAACACCGCCCAGTACGCGCCGCCGGCCCAGCCGCTGGGCGTGCCGCTCGACAGCGCGCTGTACGCCCGCTCGATCGCGCCGTACCTGGCGCGGGTCGGCGTGCCGGCCGGCGCCACCGTCGACAGCGCGACGATGAGCCTGCGCCTGGTCGACGCCGGCGGCCGCGCCGACAACTACAAAACCGTCGCCAAGCACCTGGCCTTCGGCGTCGATGGCACCGTCAAGGGCTTCGACTACCGCGCCGCGTTCACGCACTCGGAAAACAAGCAGACCGACACCGCCGCCGGCGGCTACATGAGCCTGAACGCCTTCGACGCCCTGGTCACGTCCGGCCAGTTCGATCCGTTCGCGCCGCCGGGCACCTCGCAGGGCGTGCTGGCGCCGGCCGTGCTGGGCATCCTGTTCAACGAGACCAAGTCGACGCTCGACCAGATCCAGGCCAGCGCGACGACCGAAGTGTTCAAGATGCCGGCCGGCCCGGCCCAGCTGGCCGTTGGCGCCGACTTCACCCGCCAGAAATATTCGGAGGCGCCGAGCCCGTACAACCAGGGCCCGAACAAGCAGCAGCCGGACTTCGACGACGCCGTCGTCGGCGGCACCTCCGGCGCGCTGCCGATCGATGCCAGCCGCAAGAACTGGGGCGCCTACGGCGAGTTGCTGCTGCCGGTGCTCAAAAACATGGACCTGACCGCGTCGACCCGCTATGACGATTTCGGCGCCGTCACCAACGACAAGAACTTCGACACCGACGGCAACCTGCTCGGTTCGGGCAAACAGGGCAAGACCGCCAGCAAGGCCACCTACAAGCTGGCGCTGCGCTGGAATCCGGTCGAGATGCTGCTGGTGCGCGCCTCGTACGGCACCGGCTTCAAGGCCCCGGTGCTGACCGACATCGTCAAGCCGCTGGTCAACGGCGGCTCGTCGCAGTTCCATAACTGCCCGATCACCTCGCCGACCGATCCGCGCTTCCGCCTGTGCCACGGCCCGGCCGAATACGCGCTGCTCACCGGCGGCAACGCCGCCACCGGCGAAGGCGCGCTGCTGCCGGAGGAATCGAAGCAGGCCACCCTGGGCTTCCGCCTCGAGCCGATCCCCAGCCTGTCGCTCGGCTTCGACTTCTGGGACGTCAAGCTGACCAACCAGATCGCCACCTTGTCGGAAAACCTGGTGTTCGAGAATCCGACGGTGTACGACAGCCTGCTGCGCAGCTACTTCGACCCGATCCAGAAGCAGGACGTGCTGGTGGCGGCGCTCACGCCGTTCAACCTGTCGACCGCGCACTACCAGGGCATCGACTGGGACCACACCTACCGCACCGGCACCGCGCTGGGCAAGGTGGCGCTGCAATGGACCGGCACCTTCATGACCAAGGCCGAGCAGGACAATCCCGGCACCGGCCTGGAGAAGAACATCGGCCGCTTCAACTCGTACGCCGACGTCACCTTCCGCGTGATCTCGAAGCTGACCGCGTCGCTGCGCACCAATATGTTCATGCATTCGCTGACGGCCAACTACCATTCGGGCTACACCGACCAGGAGTACAACGAGGACAACTCGGTGGTGCGTGAAATCCTGGCCGACGGCTCGCTGGGCGGATACGTGCCGCTGACGCGTCGCGTCAGTTCGTACACCACGTTCGACTGGCAGACCAAGGCGCAGCTGAGCAAGCAGTTCTCGCTGACGGCCGGCATCAAGAACCTGGCCGACATCGACCCGCCGTTCAGCATGCGCAACGCCGGCGGCGGCAACCAGTCGGGCTACGACGGCCGCTACACCGACCCGCTGGGCCGCACGTTCTACCTGACGGGCAATTACAAGTTCTGACGGTGATGATGAAAGGGCTCCTCGGAGCCCTTTTTTGCGTCGCGGGCGAAGCGTGGCCGATTACGGCGTGCCGCCTAATCCGCCCTACGTCTCTCCGTGGACCATTTACGCCTGCGTCACGAGGAGGCACGTAGGGCGGATTAGCGGAGCGTAATCCGCCACGCTCCGCCAACACCGCATCAGAACCGGTAATTACCGGTGATGTAGAACGACCGCCCGCGCGGATCGCTGTAGCGCGCGTCATACCCGAGCTGGTTGCCGCCCCCGGCGTTCTGCAACGTTAACGGCGGATCGCGGTCGAACAGATTCCTGATCCCGGCCGTCAGCGTAAACGCGCCAAAATCATACTTGCCCTGCCAGTCGAACGTGGTGTACGACGCCGTGCGCAAGCCCTCGAACGCCACCGACTCGCCGATGCCGCCATCCGGCGCCACGGCGAAGATCGCCGTGTCGATCGGATACGGCTGGTCGTGGTAGTCCGAGCGGTAATGCGCCGTCAGGGTGTTGGTCAGCTTGCCCGTGACCAGACTCAGGTTCAAATGGCTCTGCAAGCGGAACACCACCGCGTTGTCCGGCCCGAAGCGGCCCAGGTCCGACTGCACCTCGCCTCCCGCCGTGGTGGTGTAGTTCTGCTTGAGCATATAGGTGCCGGTCCAGCCCGCCCGCAAATCGCCGATGCGCGAGCGCAGCCGGTAGGTGAAGTCCCAGTCGATGCCCCGGTAGTTGGCCACGCCGCCGTTGATCGGCGCCAGGATGTAACCGATGGTGGTGTAGCCGGCCGGGTCCGGATACGGATTGACGAACAGCCGCTGGTACGCCTGCGGATTGGCGAAACCCACCTGCTCCGGCACGCCCGCCGACAACACCTGGTTGCGGATCTGTACGTTCCACAAATCCATCCCCAGCGACAGGCCGGCCAGCGGCTCGACCCGGCCGCCGACGGTCCATTGCTTCGACTTCTCCGGCTGCAATCCCTCGGCGCCGCTGGCGCCGTTCGGGCCGGTCAGCAAATCGTATTGCGCCGAGCCCACCTGGCAACCGCGCGAACCTGGGAACGGACACGAATAGCTGCCGGCCGTGCTGCCGAAGAAGGTCGGCGAGCCGGCGATATCGTTGATGTTGGGCGCCTTGAAGCCGGTGCCGTAGGAGGCGCGCAGCAGCACCGTGTCGACCGGCGTCCAGCGCGCGCTGACCTTGTAGGTGGCCTTGCTGAAGTCGTTGCCGACATCGCCGCCGGGCAGGCGCTGGCGCAGCCCGCTGGCGTCGGCCAGCCGCTCGAAGATGTAGCCGCTGTGGGTCTTGTCGTAGCTGTCGTAGCGCGCGGCCACGGTCGCCTCCAGGGTCTTGGTGGCCGGCAGCAGCATCTCGGTGAACACGCCCCAGTTGTCGCGTTTGGCGTCGAACGGCACCTGGCCGTAGTTGCCGCCGACCGGATAGTTGGCCGACGCCGGCTGCGTCGAATACCCCGAGCCGGACAGGATGGTCGGATGGTAATCGGTCTGGTAGCGCGTCTTCGAAAAGTCGCCGCCCAGCGAGACGATGGCCATGCCGCCCGGCAGGCTGAACATGTCGTGCTGGGCCGCGCCGTGCAGGGTGTCGAGCTTGGAGTCGGTCTTGGAGAACACGGTGCCGTTGACCAGCGCGCCGCGCAGCTGTTCGGCGCCGATGCCGGTCACCGGATCGTAGGCGCCGGAGGCGACCAGCGCGGACAGCTTGTCGTAGTCGGAGTAGCCGCCGGCGGCCACATCCTTGAGCTTGGTCTTCGACAGGATCAGGCTGGCGTTCCAGGTCCAGCCGAAGTGGTTGCCGTCGATGCCGGCGGCGAAATGGCGGGCGTCGGTCTGGTACTTGTCGGCGCGCCCGCCGATCAGCACCGAGCGGTAGCCCAGGGTCGCCTCGCCGCTGGGGTTTTCCAGGTTGTTGGCGTCCAGGTAGGGTTGCACATAGCGGGCATACAACTGCGGGAAGCGGTCGGTGGTGTTGACGCCCATCGGCTGCGCCGACGGCGCGAATTGGGCGATCATCGCATAGCTCGACAGCACCAGCTCGCCCCACACCGAGGTCGTGTCGTTGAGCTTCAAGGTGCCTTTGAGCAGGCCGCTGTCGCGGTGCGAGCCGGGAATGTTCTCCACCGTCGCGCCGTAATTGAAGCGGCATTGCGTGCCCTGCGGCCCGGCCAGCGCGCTGCCGCAATTGCCGTTGGCGGCCAGGTAGGGGTTGATCGCCACGCCGCTGGTCTCGACCGTGTCGGCCGAGCCGCGCGGGCGCACGTTGAAGGTGATGTTGGCCGGCTCGGTGTTGCCGGTGCGCTGGTCGAAGTAATACTGGCGTCCGCCGCTGCCGAAGCGGAAGAAGGCGCCGCGCGCCGAAAAGTCGCGTTGCAGCGCCGTCAGCCGTTCCTGCTCCTCGTGGCTGTACGAGGCCAGGATATTCCAGCGGTCCTTCTCCAGGTCGCCCCAGCCCTTGGTAATGCCGGCGCTCGACCACGAGCCGCCGGACTTTTTCGGCTGGCCGTAGGTGGCGGTGATCTCGCCTTTGGTCAGGTCTTTTTTCAGGATGAAGTTGACCACGCCGGCGATGGCGTCCGAGCCGTACAGCGCCGAGGCGCCGTCGGCCAGGATCTCGACGCGCTCGACCGCCTCGAGCGGAATGCTCTCGATGTTGACCGCGTAGCCGCCGCCCTGGCTCGAACCGAGCGCGCTCGGCGCCATGCGCTGGCCGTCCAGCAGCACCAAGGTGTACTTCGACGGCAGCGAGTGCAGCGCGGCGGTGGTGACGCCGGCGCCGCCGCCATTGACCGAGCTCGACGACGGCACGAAGCCCTGCATCGACGGCTGCATCTGGATCAGTTCGGTTGCGGAAGTCGCGCCGCTTTGCCTGATGTCGGCCGCGCTCAACACCTGCACCGGCAACGAACCCTCCCGGGCGATGCGCTTGATCGACGAGCCGGTGATCTCCACGCGCGGCATGATGGGGTTGCCGGTCGCCGCCTCCTGCGCGAGGACTGCGGCCGGCAGGGCCAGCAGGCCGAGCGCGCAATACGCGCCCCCTGTAAACATCAAGCGCAACGAACGGCATAACACTGTTTCCTGCATCATGACCAACCTCCGCAATAGTTTTGGAAAACACCGGTCCAACGCCCGCCGCCGGGGTGGCAACGGGTCGCGTTCTTTGCTGGTGTTTAGTGATTGAGCTTAGGAAGGTGTCCATCGACACCTGGCGTGGTTGATATAAAAACATGCCATGGAATTAAGTGTCAATCGATCTTGAGCTCGATTCGGGGTTCTTACAACAGCGCGGGGAACGCAACGCAAAAACAAACGGCCCCATATGGCGACTGGGGCCGTTTGTGTTTCCTAGGTGTAGCGTTCTACGATTTTACTTCGAGGCGGCTTCCGCTGCCTGCGTGGCAAGACGGCGCTGGCGCACGGCGGCGGCCAGGCCCTGCAGCACCTGCACGCTGCTGTCCCAATCGATGCAGCCGTCGGTCACCGACTGGCCGTAGGTCAATTCCTTGCCGGGCACCAGATCCTGGCGGCCCGCAACGAGGTGCGACTCGACCATCACGCCGACGATGCGGCTGTCGCCGCCGGCGACCTGTTGCGCGATGTCGGCGCACACCGGCACCTGGTTCTCCGGCTTCTTGGAGCTGTTGGCGTGCGAGGCGTCGATCATCAGGCGCGCGGCCAGGCCTTGCGCGGCGATCGCCTTGCAGGCTTCCTCCACGCTCGCGGCGTCGTAGTTAGGCGCCTTGCCGCCGCGCAGGATGATGTGGCAATCCTCGTTGCCGGCGGTCGAGACGATGGCCGAGTGGCCGCCCTTGGTGACCGACAGGAAATGGTGCGGCTGCGAGGCCGCCTTGATCGCCTCGACGGCGATTTTGACGTTGCCGTCGGTGCCGTTCTTGAAGCCGACCGGACAGGACAGGCCGGACGCCAGCTCGCGGTGCACCTGCGACTCGGTGGTGCGGGCGCCGATCGCGCCCCAGCTGATCAGGTCGGCGATGTATTGCGGGCTGATCACGTCGAGGTATTCGGTGCCGGCCGGCAGGCCCAGCTCGTTGATGTCGCGCAGCAGTTCGCGCGCCATGCGCAGGCCGTCGTTGATGCGGAAGCTGCTGTCCATGTACGGGTCGTTGATCATGCCCTTCCAGCCGACGGTGGTGCGCGGCTTCTCGAAGTACACGCGCATGACGATTTCCAGGTCGCCGGCCAGTTCGCGGCGCAGGTGGATCAGGCGGTTGGCGTATTCCATGGCCGCCTTCGGATCGTGGATCGAGCACGGGCCGATGACCACCATCAGGCGGTCGTCCTGGCCGTGCAGGATGCGGTGCAGCGCGATGCGGGCGTTGGCGGCGGTGTGCTCGGCCGCCTCGCTGCAGGCGAATTCGCGGATCAGGTGGGACGGTGGAACCAATTCCTTCATCTCGCGGATGCGCAGATCGTCGGTACGGGGCATGCTGTTCTCCAAGTATTCAAAAATGTCGGGGTAAAAAAAAACCGCCTCATCAGGCGGTTTTTTCAGGATTTGCGGGAACTCGTTTTTACTTCTACGTGCACCGGCCGCTACTCCACCGCCTTGGGGTTGGAATCGCTAAAGTAAAAGTAGCCGGTAAAGAAGAAGTGGGTCATGAACGTGTTCGACAGGTATTGGGTAAATATCGTGGAATGACTATAACGCCAACGCCCAAGGCTTGGCAAGCTATTTCTTGACTAGCTTCAATGGTTACCCGCCGCCAACCCGAACCCCGGATGCCGGGGTCGGACCCGCAGGGTCCGACCCCATGTGGCCGCCGTGCGGGTTTGGGGTTACGCCGTGCCGCCCACCGTCACGCCATC
This sequence comes from Oxalobacteraceae bacterium OTU3CAMAD1, assembly GCA_024123915.1. Taxonomy (NCBI): domain Bacteria; kingdom Pseudomonadati; phylum Pseudomonadota; class Betaproteobacteria; order Burkholderiales; family Oxalobacteraceae; species Oxalobacteraceae bacterium OTU3CAMAD1. Next base: position 6,373,505 of record CP099650.1, read on the forward strand.
GATGCGCAAGGTCGGCTGGCCCACGCCGACCGGCACGCTCTGGCCTTCCTTGCCGCACACGCCCACACCCGGGTCCAGGCGCATGTCGTTGCCGATCATCGAGACCCGGTTCAACACTTCCGGGCCGTTGCCGATCAGCGTCGCGCCCTTGACCGGATAGGTGATCTTGCCGTTCTCCACCATATAGGCCTCGCTGGCCGAAAACACGAACTTGCCGTTGGTGATGTCGACCTGGCCGCCGCCGAAATTGACCGCGTACAAACCGTTCTTGACCGACGCCAGGATTTCCCCGGGGTCCTTGTCGCCGCCCAGCATGTAGGTGTTGGTCATGCGCGGCATCGGCAGGTGCGCGAACGATTCGCGCCGCGCGTTGCCCGTCACCGGCATCTTCATCAGGCGCGCGTTCATCGTGTCCTGGATGTAGCCTTTCAGGATGCCGTCCTCGATCAGGGTCGTGCACTGCGTCGGATTGCCTTCGTCGTCGATGTTCAGCGAACCGCGGCGATCGGCCAGGGTGCCGTCATCGACCACCGTCACGCCCTTGGCGGCGACGCGCTCGCCGATGCGGCCGGAGAACGTCGACGAACCCTTGCGGTTGAAGTCGCCCTCGAGGCCGTGGCCGATCGCCTCGTGCAGCAGGATGCCGGGCCAGCCCGGTCCCAGCACGACCGTCATCGGGCCGGCCGGCGCCGGACGCGCGTCCAGGTTGACGACCGCCGACTTGACCGCCTCGGTGGCGTAGAAGTCCAGCAAGGTATCGCTGAAGTAACCGTAATCGTAGCGGCCGCCGCCACCGGACGAACCCATCTCGCGCCGGCCGTTCTGCTCGACGATGACCGTCAGCGACACCCGCACCAGCGGACGGATGTCGGCCGCCAGCACGCCGTCGCTGCGGACCACCAGCACCACGTCGTATTCGCCGGCCAGGCCCGCCATGACCTGCACCACGCGCGGATCTTTCGCGCGCGCCATCTTCTCGATGCGCTCGAGCAGCTTGACCTTGGCCGTCGCGTCCAGCGAAGCGAGCGGATCGTTCGGCATGTACAGCGAGCGGCCGCCGGTCGGCGTCATCGCGCCGGCCACCTTGATCTTGCCGGCGCCGGCACGGGCGATGGTGCGGGTCGCGGTGGCCGCGTCCATCAGCGCCGCTTCGGAAATTTCGTCGGAGTAGGCGAAGGCGGTCTTGTCGCCGGAAATGGCGCGCACGCCGACGCCCTGGTCGATCGAGAAGCTGCCGGTCTTGACGATGCCCTCTTCCAGGCTCCAGCCTTCGTTTTTGGTGAACTGGAAATACAGGTCGGCGTAGTCGACCTTGTGCGTGAACATCGCGCCCAGCGTCTTGAGCAGCTTGGCCTCGTCCAGCCCGAACGGCGTCAGCAGGATGTCGCGGGCGACGGCCAGGGTGGACAGGTTGGGTTCAAAAGGCTTCATGATGATGCTCCGGTTCGAAATTATTGCGCAATTGTATGGGGGATCACATCGTGCGGTGCTTGAGCGCCGGCAGGCTCTGGCGCACACCTTCGATGAACAGCGGATCGATCTCGCCCTTGACCACGCCCTCGCCCTCGGCCAGCACGTCCTTGACCGCGCCCCACGGGTCGATCAGCATGCTGTGGCCCCAGGTGCGGCGCCCGTTCGGATGCGTACCGCCCTGCGCCGCCGCCAGCACGTAGCACTGGTTTTCGATGGCGCGCGCGCGCAGCAGGATTTCCCAGTGGGCCTGGCCGGTGGTGTAGGTGAACGCGGCCGGCACGACGATCAGCGACACCGGTCCCATCGCGCGGTACAGCTCGGGGAAGCGCAGGTCGTAGCAGACCGACATGCCGATCTTGCCGAACGGCGCCTCGACCACGCCGACGTTCTTGCCCGGCACGATGGTTTTCGATTCGTTGTACGACTCCGTACCCTTGGTGAAGCCAAACAGGTGGATCTTGTCGTAGCGGCCGACGTGCTCGCCCTGGGCGTTGTAGACCAGGGTGGTGTTGACGACTTTTTCCGGATCGTCTGACGCCAGCGGCAAGGTGCCGCCGATCAGCCAGATCTCCAGCTCGCGCGCCAGCGACGACATGAAGTCCTGGATCGGCCCCTGCCCCAGCGGCTCGGCCACGGCCACCTTGTCGCTGTCGCTCAAGCCCATGATGGCCCAGTACTCGGGCAGCAGCACCAGCGAGGCGCCGCCGTCGGCGGCCTGCGTCACCAGCCGGCGCGCGGTGGCGATGTTCTCCGTCACGGACGGCGAGGAAATCATTTGTACTGCGGCGACTTTAGTCATGGCGGTTCCAATCGTGGCTGAAGCGTAAAGTGATCGCTGGTTGTGCAAATTATTGCGCGCCCTTGGCGGCCTGCGGCGGATCCGCCCTGGCCCCGTCGAGCTTGGTGACCACCGGCGCCTTCCACGGCCCGGTGACCTGCATATGATAGGTCAGCGCCCGCATCACCGGTGCGCTGAGGAAAAGCTGGGCCAGGAAGCTGCCGAGGCCGATGACCGGGTTGACGGCCAGCGCGTAGACCAGCGGCGCCGTGCCCAGGTTGACCTCGGGAATGACGACCACGTGCAGGTTGGCGGTCTCGTTGGCGATGTCGGCGGTGCCGTCCATCAACACCGTGGCGGCCACGCCGTGCATTTTCAAGTTGTCGGTCTTGGCGATGCCTTGATGGATGCTGGCATTGGCGGTGATGCCGTCGAACGCCAGGCCCTCGGAGAAGACGTCGTGGAAATCGAGTTTGAGCAGGCGCGGCAAGGCTTGCAGGCTCAGCACTCCCAGCAGCTTGGCGGCGCCCGGGTCCTGCTTGAGGAACTGGCCTTTTTCGACGTTCATCGTTATCTGGCCTTCCAGGCTCGGCAGGTCCAGCGAATATGGCAGGCCCTTCCAGGCGATGTCGCCGCTGAGCGAGCCCTTGCCGTTCCTGAGTGTGCCGACGAAGCCGAAGCGGTCCAGCAACTTGCCGGCGTCGGCGATGTCCAGCTTGAAGTTGAGGCTGGTGTTGTGCGCGCCTTCGCGCGTGACCCATTTGCCGGTGCCGGTCAGCTCGCCGTCGGCGTTGGTCAGCGACAGCTTGTTGATGCGCCATTCGCGCGCCTTCTCGCTCGGCAGTTGCGCGTTGCTGGCCTGTAGCTCCAGCTGCCCCAGCGGTTTGTTGAACAGTTCGAGGCGCTCGACCACCACATCGAGCGCGGGGATGGACGCGGCCGCGCTCTTGCCGTCCGACAGCAGGTCCTGCACCTCCTTCGACGCCGACGCCGGGATCACCAGCGACGACAGGCGCGCCGTCACCTTGCCCAGGCCATGGCCGGTGGACGGTTCGCTCCAGGTCAGGTAGCCGTTGGCCTGCGTGGAATCGATGCTGGCCTGCCACACCGTCTTCTGGCGGCTGACGCCGACGACGACGTTCTCCAGCTTGCGGTCGCCGATGACGAGTTCGATGCTGCGGGCGGCGATGGTGTCCGGCACCACGTATTGGGCGAAGTCGGTGGCGTCGGCCGGGGCGGCGGCGTCCGCTGTCGCCGGCTCGTTCTTGCCGGCCACGCTGCTGCCGAAGTCCAGCCACGAATCGACGTTCAGCGCCGGCAGGCTGATGTTGACCGCCAGGCCGCTGTCGGGTTCCGGCGCCGGCGTGTTGATGCCGATGCCGCCGCGCACCAGCTTCCATGGCGACTTGACGATTTTCTGGCGCTGGTAGCGCGCCGCGATGCTGGTGCCCAGCGCGATGCGGATCTCGTCGTGCAGCGAATTATTGGCGTCCGGCGTCAACCCGCTGGTCAGCAGAAAGCGCAGCGGCATCGCGTCCGGCGCCGCCTTGTTGACCGGGGCCGGCAAGTCCAGGCCCAGCCCGGCCAGGTTGGAATCGACCGCCACCGTCAGCTGGTGGTCGCGCACCGTCACCGTGCCGTTGTAGCGCGTGGCGCCGGAGAAATGGCTGCCGAGGCGCTGCATCACCGGCATCGTATAAGTCTTGCGGAAACCGTCGGCCGTCAGCATGCCGCCCAGCTTGATGACGATGGCGTTGTCGCGCTGGGTGCCGCCGGTGATGGCGATCGGCCCGTCGAGGAAGATGCCCGACAGCTGGTTCAGGTTCACGCCGTGCTCGTTGAATTCGATCTTGCCCTGCGCCGCCTGCACCGGCGGCAAATCGTTCATCAGGGTGATGTCGTTGTTATTGAGCTGCAAGGCGCCCTGCACCTTGGCGTCGATCATGTGCGACAGCGGCAATTGCAGCTTGAGCGCCAGGGTGGCGTTGCCGCTGGCCTGGGTGTCCTCGGTGAAGTGCGAGATCCAATTCAATACCGGGCTGTTGGCGACATATTTGAGGAATTCCTGCATCGGCGCGGCGGCGTTGCCGTCGATCTCCAGCATCGAATCGTGGATCGTCAAGTCCGGGATCACGGCCTTGACCTTGGTCAGCGCGGCGCCGCCGGTGCTGGCCGTGTCGCCATGGATTTCCATGCGGGCACGGTCGAACACGAAGCTGCCCTTGATGTGCTCGGCCTGCGGCCACAACGGCAGCGGCTTGCCGTCCTTGCCCAGCACCTTGCCGTCATGCAGGTAGTGATTCGGCGAATAATTCAGCTTGCCCTCGGTCAGCTTGCCGGCGACGCGGAACTCGCCGCGCGCCGCGTGCTCCCCATGGAAGGGGAAATGCGCCAGGTCGCCGCGCAGGCGCACGCTGACGTCGCTGGCGACGCCGCCTTCCAGCGCGCCGGTCAACCAGGCGCGCAGGTCGTGCGGCGTCTGCATCGGCAGGAAACGGTCGATGCGGTTGAGCTCGAAGTTGTCCAGGGTACCGGTCAGGTCGGCCTTGCCCATGCCCTTGCCGGCCAGCGGCATCGTGTGCGTGCCGCGCAAGGTGCCGCTCAGCCCCTGCTGCAGAAAGGCCATCTCGTCGATCTGCAACAGCAATTGGTTGTCCGGTTCGAACGACCAGCGCGCCTTCAGGTTCAGGCGGTCGAACGGCATGGCCGCGTCGCTGAACTGGTCCGGCATCTGCAATACCAAATTCTGCGAATCCAGGCTGAAGCGCCCCCCCTTGTCGGTGGCGTCGATCGATCCCGTCAGGTTGTCGAAACCGGGAACGCCGGGCACGGCGGCGGTGGCCGGCGTCCTGCCCGTCTTCGGCTGCGCCGGACGCGGCGGCTGCGGCTGCAGTCCCACGCCCACCAGGTCGCCCTTGACCCGGTACGACTGCACTGCCGGGAAGGCGCCGGTCCATTCGGCCGAGAAATTGCGCAGCAGGCCGCGCGGGGCGGCGTCGGCCAGCAGCTTGCGCCGGCCGGCCGTCAGCGGCAGGCGCTCGGCCAGGCCGGCCACCGTGCGCAAGTCCAGCTGCGGCGCCCGCAGCTGGAATTTCTGCGGCCTGGAGGCGGTGGCCGCGACGAAGGTTTCCGACAACGAGGTCGGCGCCATCACCAGGCCGTCGCTGGTGGTCAGGGTCAGATTGGTCAGCGCGATGCTGTGGCCGCGCTCGCCGAACTTTTGCCCGGCCGCGCCCTTGGCCACCGGGGACGCCAACGGCGGACTGTCTTCGCGGGCGGCGATGCGGCCGGTCAGTTCGCGCAGGTCCAGCTGCGGCAAATCCTTGCCCAGCACCGCCGAGACATCGCGCAGGCCGACATCGGCGGTCACGGCCGTCAAGCGCGACTGGTCGAACCCGAGCCAGGTGCGCAGCGAGCCGCCGCCGCTGTTCAGCACGAACGGGAAATCGATCCAGGCTTTCCAGGCGGCGACGTCGGTGTCGCGGATGTCGGCGTACAGCTCACCCTTCCACATCGACACATTGGACACGCGGCTGGCGAAGGCGGGATGGGTGAAGTCGGCGCGCACGTCGAGCGGCGCGGCCAGCGCCGCCGGCGGCGTGGCCTTGAGCGCGAGCTGGTGGCGCAGCCACTTGTTGCGCAGCACCAAGGTGACGCCTTCCAGCGCCAGCGGTGGCGCCGCCCGCTGCTTGTCGGTCCAGCGCACGCGGCCGTCGCGAATGACGATCTCGCGCTGCGACAGCAGCCAGTCGGCGGCCTTGCCGTCGCTCGGTTTATTGGGGTCGAGATACATGCCCGCCGCGTACAGGCGGCCGTCGGCTTCGCGCCGCAGGTCGAGGTCGGGACGGGTCAGCACCAGCGATTCGAAACGGGGACCGCCCGCCAGCACGCTCCACCACGACAACGTGGCCGACACGCCGGGCAGCGCCAGCGCCTGCCGGCCCTGGCTGTCGTGCAGCACCACATCACCCAGGTACAGGCTGGGGCGCAAGCCGTTCCAGGAAGCGTAAATGCGGGAAATGGTGACCTGGTTGCCGGCGGCGCGGCTGGCGGCGCGCTCGATATCGCCCTTGTAGTGGTCGATATTCGGCAGCACGGCGTAGCGCAGCACCAGGAACAGGATGGTGAAGGCGAAATACAGCAGCAACAGAAGCTTGACCGAGAACCCCAGCACATGGTGGGTGGCCACATTGCAGAAGCGGTAGGCCGCACGAAGCCGATGCCAGCGGGCGGCCAACGGCCCCTCGTCTGTCACGCTCTCCTCTTCTTGTTTTTGCATCAATAAGCTAATAAATCAGGCCATGCGTCAAATAAAATCGCTACACTCGGTTTTTTCAAGCTTCCCAGCCTGCGCATTCTACCGCATCGCACCGCTAACACAGCGCCTGTTAGCCCTTGTTGCGCCGGTTTTACGTGTCCGGCGGAGGCCAACTTATTCGCATCGGGACAATAGCCGCCAATGAACGCAACCGCCGTTACCTCCACAGTCACCCAGCTTGTCACCCCGTCGGCCTCGCGCTTCTATCAACGCTGGCTGGCCGCCGCGCCCGACCGCGCCGCCAAAGCCGATGAAATCACCCAGGTTTCGCTGGCCCAGATCGACCTTGAGGACTATCTGGGCAGGGAAGCGGGCGCCGTGCCGGCGGGCGCCCCGCCCCTCCCGCTGCAGCGCGCCATGCGCCGGTTGCGCAATCTGCTGGTGTGCGGGCTGATCCGCCGCGACCTGGAGGGCCGGGCCAATCTGGCCGAGGTGGTGGAAACCATGACGCGCTTCGCCGATTTCGCCATCCAGCAGCATCTGCGCGAACTGACCGTCGAGATGACGGCCGCCCACGGCACCCCGACCGGGCGCGAATCGGGCCAGCCGCAGGAGCTGATCGTGCTGGCGATGGGCAAACAGGGCGGCCGCGAGCTCAACGTCTCGTCCGACATCGACCTGATCTTCGTCTATCCGGAGGATGGCGACACGGTGGTCGTTGCGCCGGGCCAGCGCAGCCTGTCCAACCACGAATATTTCATCCGCCTGGGCAAGAAGCTAATCGCGGCCATCGCGGAGATCACGGAAGATGGCTACACGTTCCGCGTCGATATGGCATTACGGCCGAACGGGGGCTCCGGTCCGCTGGCCGCCAGCTTCAACATGGTGGAGCAATATCTGATCGTCCAGGGCCGCGAATGGGAGCGTTACGCCTGGGTCAAGGCGCGCGCCGTCACCGGCCACCCGGACGAAATCGCCGCGCTCGACGCCATCGTGCGGCCGTTCGTGTTCCGCCGCTACCTGGACTTCGGCGTCATCGACGCCATCCGCAATATGCACGCGCAAATCCGGGCCGAGGTGAACCGCCAGGAGCGGCTGCACCCGGACCGCAGCAACAACGTCAAGCTGGGCCGGGGCGGCATCCGCGAAATCGAGTTCCTGGCGCAAGTGTTCCAGCTGATACGGGGCGGGCGCGACGCCGCGCTGCGCGACCGCTCGACCCGCACCACCTTGCGCATCATCGCCGAGAAAGGTTTGTTAAGCCACGCCATCGTCTACCAACTACTGGCTTCGTACACCTTCCTGCGCAATCTGGAACACCGCCTGCAATATCTGGACGACGCCCAGACCCATACCCTGCCGGCCAACGAGGCCGACCAACTGGTGGTGGCGCAGATGATGGGCCTGCCCGACGCGGCCACCCTGCTGGCCCAGCTGGAAGCCCACCGCCAGTTCGTCGCCGGGCAGTTCGACGAAATGTTCTCCGACAAGACCAGCGGCAGCGACAACGACATCAATCCACAATCGAGCAACGAATGCGCCGATCCCGACAACCGCGACGCCATGATCGCGCGCTTCGCCGAACTCGGTTTCGACGCCCCCGAGGTAGCGACCAAGCGCCTGATCGCCACCTGGCAGGCGCCGCGCCTGCAATCTTTGCCGGAAGCGAGCCGCAACCGGCTGCTGGCCCTGGTCAACGCGGCGCTGCCCTTGATTATCCAGTGTTCGGCCGAGTCGAGCGGCGGCAACCAGCTGGCCACCCTGGGACGGCTGCTCGACTTCCTGGAGGCGGTGGCGCGCCGCTCGGCCTATTTGTCGCTGCTGACCGAGTATCCGCACACGCTGGCGCGGGTGATCCGCATGGTCCACGCCAGCGGCTGGGCCGCGCAATTCCTCAGCCTGCACCCCATCCTGCTCGACGAACTACTGGACGACCGCGTGCGCAACGCCGTGTTCGACCCGGTCAGCCTGGCCCAGGATCTGGAACTGCAGCTGGCCGCCGCCCCCGGCGACACCGAGCGCCAGATGGATATCCTGAGGGAAATCCACCACGCCCAGCTGTTCCACCTGCTGGCGCAGGACCTGGCCGGCGACCTGACGGTGGAAAAGCTGGCCGACCATCTGTCGGCGCTGGCCGACAAGATCGTCGAGGCCGCCATCAAGGCGATCTGGCAGACCATCGCCACCCGCCACCGCGAAGTGCCGCGGTTCGCCGTCATCGCCTATGGCAAGCTGGGCGGCAAGGAACTGGGCTACGTCTCCGACCTGGACGTGATCTTCCTGTACGACGACACGGACCAGGACGCCCCGGCCCAGTACGCCAAGCTGGCGCAGCGCTTTATTACCTGGATGACATCGCAAACCCCGGCTGGCACCTTGTTCGACATCGACACGGCGCTGCGCCCGGACGGCGCCAGCGGCATGATGGTGTCGAGCGTGGCCTCGTTCGAGAAGTACCAGAACGGCGCCGCCTGGGTATGGGAGCACCAGGCGCTGACGCGCGCGCGCTTCTGCGCCGGCGACGCCGCCATCGGCGAACGCTTCGAGCGGATCCGCGAGGCGGTGCTGCGCAAGGAACGTCCGGCCGACGGCCCGCTGAAGCGCGAAGTGGTGGCCATGCGCAAACGGATGGTGGACGCCAAGCCGAACCACAGCCAGCTGTTCGACCTGAAACAGGACCCTGGCGGCATGATCGACATCGAATTCATCGTCCAGTACCTGGTGCTGCAACACGCCTCAACCTATCCCGAACTGACGATCAATATCGGCAACATCACCTTGCTGAAGATGTTCGGCGAGCTCGGCTTGATCCCCGCCGACCTGGCCGCCAAGGTCGGCGACGCCTACCGGCAGTTACGCAAGCTGCAGCACCAGCTGCGTCTGCAGGGCCAGGATCTGGCCCGGGTCGACCCGGCATCGATGGCCGCCCACGTTCCGCACGTGTTAGCCCTATGGCACCTGATCTTTGGAGAAAACGTTGCCGAGTAACAACGGGGCGCTGGATTAAGTGAAGTACTATGTACAGTCAGAATAATGAGAGCGCAACCTCGAACCCGCGCCACGCTGCTGTCTCACTTAACCTGGAGAATTGACATGAAAACATTATTGGGCGCGGTGGCATTCAGCCTGGTGGCGATGTCCACCACCGCTATTGCCGCCGACAAAGGAAGCAAGGAAGAAGCCGTCGCCATGGTCAAACGGGCGGTCGCGTTGATTAAATCGGACGGCAAGGAAAAAGCCTTTGCCGCCATTTCCGATCCGGCCAACGCCAATTTCCATGACCGCGATTTATATGTCTACGTTTATGATTTAAATGGCGTCGCTTTAGCCCACGGCAATAATCCCAAGATGGTCGGCAAACCTTTAATCGGCCTCAAGGATAATGAGGGCAAACCGATGATCAAGGAAATGGTGGACCTGGCCAAAACCAAGGGCAGCGGCTGGGTCGATTTCAAATGGCCCAATCCCGTGACCAAGGCGGTTGAATCCAAGTCCGGTTATGTGGAAAAGGTCGATGATATGTTTGTTGGCTCCGGTATTTATAAGTAAGCCACAGAAATAACCACGGGCAGGCCCGCCCCGATTGGCCACCGCCGGGATGCGTCCCGGCTTTTTTTCGTCCGTTTTTTGTTCGAAAGCGCATTCCCGCCGCAAATCATGCTTGAAATTGGCATGTAAAAGCCAAAAACGAGCTTGCGCAGGGGGGGAACTCTTCGCCCGCCTCTTCTGTCTATTTAATGGAGACATCCCCTTAGACATTCCATTAATAATCAAAAGGAGTCGGATAATGACAAGAGAAAGATTGCTCGCCCGTTCGGTCCGCATGATCTGCGCCAGCGGTTTGCTGTTCGCCGCTACCATCGCCGATGCTCAGGAATCTGCTGAACCGATGCAGAAAGTGCTGATTACCGGCTCCCGTATCGCCTCGCCCGCCGCTGAATCGCCGTCGCCATTGCAAATATTAAGCTCGGCCGATATCGCGGCCTCCGGCGCCACCAATCTTCAGGAATTACTTCAAAAAAACCCGACCATGGGTACGCCCTCCGTCAGCAGAACCAATTCCAATTTCCTGACATCGAGCGCTGGTGTCACTACGATTAATTTGCGGAATCTCGGCGATTCACGAACATTGGTATTGGTTAATGGACGCCGGTTTGTTTCCGGCGTTCCCGGCGATAGCGCTGTCGACCTCAACACTATTCCAACGGACTTTATCGAGCGGGTCGAGTTATTAACGGGAGGCGCGTCCGCCACCTACGGGTCCGATGCCGTGGCCGGGGTGGTAAATATTATCTTGAAGAAAAATTTCAACGGCGTGCTGCTCGACTCGCTAGTGGGCCAGAGCGAGGAAGGCGACGACTACAGAAAGAAACTGGGATTGACTTTCGGTATCACCAGCGCCGATGGCGCGAGCAACCTGATGGGCCATTTCGGCTACTCCAAACAGGGCGAGGTCTTCTCGCGCGACCGCGAGCGCTCGGCCGTCGATCAGTTCTCGTCGATCGCCCAGGGGCGTCCCGATCTGGCGTTCGTGGCGCGCCGGCCGAACTTTTCCGGCTACGCGCCGCAAGGCCGTTTCTTCGGCGACACCGAGGATTTTACCTATGACGCAAATAACAATATTATTCCCTGGAACCAGAACGGCGCCCCCGGCACCGGTGTCGGCGCCACCGGTTACAACCGTTCCGAATACCGCCTGATTGCCGTGCCGATCGAGCGCTACCTGTTCGCCACCAACGGCAATTGGGCCTTCAATCCCGACCACAGCGCGTTTTTCGAGGGCACCTACGCCTCGACCAGCGTCAACAGCAACATCGAACCGTTCGCGCTGGGATCGGACAATGTCTATAAACCCGGCGGCCAGGTCCCTGCCGCCTCGCTGATCAACGGCGCGCTGGTCCGCAATCCCTTGGTGCCGCGGTATTTGTACGACCGCATCAGCGACACCGACGGCGACGGCGTGCCCGACTACTTCTTCACCCGCCGCTTGTCGGAATTCGGCCCGCGCCAGTCCGACGTCGAGCGCGACACCTTCCGCCTGTCCACCGGACTCAAGGGGACCGTGCGCGACTGGAATTACGAGGCTTATCTAACCTACGGCAAGACCAAGGAAGCGCAAAGCTCCACCGGACAGGTCAACGTCATGAACCTGCGCAACGCGCTCGAGGCGATTCCCGACGTCGACGGCACGCCCGTCTGCCGCGACGTCAACGCCCGCCAGGAGGGTTGCGTGCCGATCAACCTGTTCGGCTACAACAGCATCACCCCGGACGCGCTTCGCTATGTGACCGCGCCGGGCTCGCTGCTGACGACGATCACGCAGCGGCTGGTCGGCGCTTCGGCCACCGGCGAGGTGCCGGGCCTGCCCGCCGGCCGCATCGGCATCGCCGCCGGCTTCGAATGGCGTTCGGAGGAATCGAGCGCCATTCCCGATCCGCTGACCCAGTCCGGCCTCAACGCCGGCAACGCCACGCCGCCCACTTTCGGCCAGTTCACCGTGCGCGAGGTGTTTGTCGAAACCCGCGTGCCCTTGCTCAAGGAACGCCCCTGGGTGCGCCAGCTGAGCGCGCTGGCGACCTTCCGCCACGGCGACTATTCGACCGTCGGCGCCACCAATAGCTGGAACGCCGGCCTCGAATGGACGGTGACGCCCGACATCAAGATCAGGGCCACGCGCGCGCAATCGACCCGGGCGCCCAACATCAACGAGCTGTACCAGGCGCCCAGCCAGGACTTCCCCACCGGATTGGTCGATCCGTGCCAGGGCGTGTCCGCCAGCGACGCCAGCCCGCTGGCCGTCAATTGCCGCAACGCGCCCGGAGTTGCCGCCAACATAGCGGCAAATGGCGGCATCTTCACGTTAAACCAGGCCGACCAGCAGGGTATCAGCGGCTACAACCGGGGCAATCCCAACCTGGACGCCGAAACCGGCCGTTCGACCACGGTCGGCCTGGTGGTCACGCCGCGCTCGATCCCACTGCTCAGCCGGGCGGTGTTCACGCTGGATTACTTCAAGATCGACATCGCCGACGCCATCGTCTTCACCAACCGCCAGTACGCGCTGGACCAGTGCTACAACCAGAACAACCCGGACTTCTGCTCCTTCATCACGCGCCGCCCCGCCGCCGTGGGCAACCTCAGCGCCGGTTCGATCCGCTACAGCGACATCGCCGCCACCAATAGCGGCGGCTTCGGCACCGAGGGCATCGACCTGACCGCATCGTGGGCCGGCCGGGTCGGGCCGGGCAACTTGAGCGCGCGCCTGGCCCACACCTGGCTGCGCAAATTGTGGCAACAGGCGACGCCGGACGCCGACAAAAACCACGAGGTGGCCGAGGTCACGGCCGACAATGTCAACGCCCCGCGCAACCGCGCCACCCTGAACCTGGCCTACAAATGGGGACCGTACGGCGCCAGCTGGACCACCACCCACACCGGACCGGTGTCGCTGGACGACCAGTTCCTCAAAAGCCTGAGCATCGCCCCGGGCACGGTGGGCGTCGGCTCGCGCACCTATAACGATGTCCAGTTCACCTATGACGTGCGCAAGTCGGTGCAGCTCTATTTGGGCATCGACAACCTGTTCAACGCCAACCCGCCGCCCATCATCAGCGGCCTGCCCGGCAACCAGACCGGCACCGAAACCGATGCCTCGACCTACGACGCCATCGGCCGCCGTTTCTATGTGGGATTGCGCGTGTCGCTGTAAAGATGTTTGCCAAAGTCAACCGTCATGCGCGGTTTGTGGCCGCACCACAACGGTGCGGCGTCACTATCATAATGATATTGTTGGTTTTTTGATTCTATTGTCTGTTTGTGTTTACAGCGACAACAACGACTGAGTACAGTGGCTGGTCGAAAAAATATTGTTTCGACAATTGGCATAGACCATACAAAATACTCAGGGAGTTGCAAATGATGAAAGAGACAACACTATCCCGTTCGGTGCGCATGATCTGCGTCACCGGTCTGGCGTTAGGCATGCAAGCCGCCCATGCACAAGAAGCCGCATCGGAGCCGATCCAGAAAGTGCAAATCACCGGTTCGCGCATCTCGTCGCCGAACGCCGATTCGCCGTCCCCGTTGCAGATTCTCAGCTCGGCCGACATCGCCGCCTCCGGCGCCGTCAACCTGCAGGAATTACTGCAAAAGAACCCGACCATGGGTACGCCTTCGCTGAGCCGTACCAACTCCAACTTCCTGACCTCGGGCGGCGGCGTCTCCACCGTCAACCTGCGCAATCTGGGCGATGACCGCACCCTGGTGCTGGTCAACGGGCGCCGTTTCGTCTCCGGCGTGCCCGGCGAGACCGCGGTCGACCTGAACACCATCCCGACCGACTTCATCGAGCGCGTCGAGCTACTCACCGGCGGCGCGTCGGCGACCTACGGTTCGGACGCGGTGGCCGGCGTGGTCAACATCATCCTGAAGAAAAACTTCGAGGGTTTGCTGATCGACGCCCAGACCGGTGAAAGCCGCGAAGGCGACGACAGCAAGCGCAAACTGTCGCTGACCTTCGGCACCACCAGCGCCGACGGCGCCAGCAACCTGATGGGCCACTTCGGCTACTCGAAGCAAGGCGCCGTGTACTCGCGCAACCGCGCCGCCTCGGCCATCGACCAGACCTCGTCGATCTCCAAGGGCCGTGGCGACCTGGCGTTCGTGCCAAGGAAACCGAACTTCTCCGGCTACGCGCCGCAGGGCCACTTCTACGGCGACGAAGAAGACTTCACCTACGACGCCAACGGCAACGTGATCCCGTGGAGCACCAACGGCGTCAACGGCGTCGGCGCCACCGGCTACAACCGCTCGGCGCTGCGCGCCATCGCCGTGCCGACCGAGCGCTACTTGTTCGCGCTGAACGGCACCCGCGCCCTGAGCGAAAACCACAGCGCCTTCTTCGAAGGCACCTACGCGGCAACCAAGGTATCGACCAATATCGAGTCCTTCCCGCTGGGCTCGGACGACGTCTACAAATCCAACGGCCAGGCGCCGGCCGGCGCGATGGTCAATGGCGTGCTGGTGAAAAATCCGCTGGTGCCGCAGTACTTGTACGACCGCATCAGCGACACCGACGGCGACGGCATCCCCGACTACTTCTTCACGCGCCGCCTGTCCGAATTCGGCCCGCGCCAGTCGAGCGTCGACCGCGACACCTTCCGCCTCGCGACCGGTGTCAAGGGCGCGATCAAAGAATGGAACTACGAAACCTACGTCAGCTACGGCAAGACCAAGGAATCGCAAAACTCGGCCGGCCAGGTCAACGTCCCGAACCTGCGCAACGCGCTGCAGGCCATTCCCGGCGCCAACGGCGGCGCGCCGGTGTGCGCCGACGCCAACGCGGTGGCCGAAGGCTGCGTGCCGATCAACATTTTCGGCTTCAATACGATCTCGCCGGCGGCGCTGAAGTACGTCACCGCGCCAGGCTCGCTGCAAACGGCGGTCACGCAGAAACTGGCGGGCGGCACGATCAGCGGCGATTTGTTCCAACTGCCGGCCGGTAAGATCGGCTTCGCGGCCGGCTTCGAATGGCGCAGCGAAGAGTCGAGCTCGGTGCCCGATCCGCTGACGCAGACCGGCCAGAACGCCGGCAACGCGATTCCGCCAACCTTCGGCAAGTACAATGTGCGCGAAGCGTTCGCCGAAACGCGCATTCCAGTGCTCAAGGACGTGCCGTTCGCCAAGGAACTGAGCCTGCTGGCCACGTTCCGCCATGGCGACTACTCGACCGTCGGCAGCACCAACAGCTGGAACGCCGGCGCCGAATGGGCCGTCACCTCCGACCTGAAACTGCGCGGCACCCGCGCCCTGTCGACCCGCGCGCCCAACATCAACGAGCTGTACCAGGCGCCGTCGCAAGACTTCCCGAGCGGACTGGTCGATCCCTGCACGGGCGTGATGGCGGGCCAAACCTCGGCGCTGGCGATCAACTGCCTGGCGGCGCCGGGTGTGGCCGCCAATATCGCGGCCAACGGCGGCGTCTTCACGCTGACCCAGGCCGACGAGCAAGGCATCAGCGGCTACAACAGCGGCAATCCCAACCTGAAGGCGGAAAAAGGCCGTTCGAGCACCATCGGCCTGGTCTTCACGCCGCGCTCGATCCCGGTGCTGAGCAAGTTCACGTTCACCGCCGACTACTTCAAGATCAAGATCGCCGACGCCATCGTGGCGACCGAACGTCAGTACGCGCTGTCCCAGTGCTATAACCAGGGCAACCCAGCGTTCTGCAAATTCATCACGCGCCGTCCGGCACGTGTGGGCAACCTCAGCGCCGGCTCGATCGACCTGAGCGACACCGCCGTCACCAACAGCGGCGGCCTGGGCACCGAGGGCGTCGACATGACGGTCTCCTGGGCGGACAAGGTCGGTCCGGGCCGTCTGAGCACGCAACTGTCGTACACCCGCCTGCGCGAACTGTGGAACAAGGCCACGCCGGATGCGGACCGCAACGACGACGTCGGCGAGGTCACGTCGACCCAGATCAACGCGCCGCGCAACAAGGCCGTGTTCAACGCAGCCTACAAGTGGGGCAATCTGGGCGCGACCTGGACGGCGACCTACAACGGCCCGGTGGCGCTGGACGACCAGTTCCTCAAGAGCCTGGAAATCGCCCCGGGTTCGGTGGGCGTCGGTTCGCGCACCTACAACGACTTCCAGTTCACCTATGACCTGAAAAAGTCGATCCAGCTGTACCTGGGCATCAACAACGCCTTCGACGCCAAGGCGCCGCCAATCATCAGCGGCCTGCCGGGCAGCACCACCGGCACCGAGACCGACGCTTCGACCTACGATCCGATCGGCCGCCGTTACTACCTGGGCCTGCGCGTGACGTTGTAACCGCCGTCACAGTCATTCAGACCCAGCCTTCCCGGTTCGCGCCGGGAAGGCTTTTTTACGTCCATACCCCTCCGAACATTACGCATCGGTAAGGAAGAAAGTGTTGTATTTTAGTTCAGCACTGAAAATTTTGGGAATTCCGACAACTATACTAAATGAGCCGAAGGGACGCCTTCGGCAGCGAAAATACGGCAATCAAGCCGAACAGTATAATTCTCGGGAGTTTGAATGGCAAAAATAGCATTGAAAGCGGGTGTCGTCGCGGTTGCGCTGACACTGGCCTCTTCCAACGTCGTACTGGCCCAGGATGGTGACGCGAAGTCCCTGGAAAAAGTCATCATCACCGGTTCCAACCTGAAACGCATCGATACCGAAACCTCGACCCCGGTGCAGATCATGCGCCGCGAGGAAATCGCCCGCCTCGGCGTGAACTCGGTCAAGGAGGCGCTTGAAACGCTGACCGCCTCGAACGGCGCGCTGTCGGACATCGGCGGCTCCAATTCCTTCGCCGGCGGCGCCTCGGCCGTCTCGCTGCGCAACCTGGGCAAGCAGTCCACCCTGGTGCTGCTGAACTCGCGCCGCGTCGCCCCGTACGCGCTGGCCGACTACAACGAAGTGTTCACCAACCTCGATTCGCTGCCGCTGGACGCCATCGAGCGCATCGAAGTGCTGCGCAACGGCGGCTCGTCGATCTACGGCTCCGACGCCGTCGCCGGCGTCATCAACATCATCACCCGCTCCGACTTCCAGGGCGTGCAGGCGCGCGCCAGCTACGACCAGTCGCTCAAGAACCAGCAGTTCAACACCAAGACCGCCAGCCTCACCGCCGGCTTCGGCGATTACAACAAGGACAAGTTCAATGTGCTGGCCAACATCGAGGTGTTCAAGCGCGGCGAGGTGATCTGGCGCGATGTGGTCGACGACATCAATCCGGCCTACGGCGACAAATTCTCGGCAGTCGCGCCGAATAGCGGCCTGATGTTCGGCAACCGCGGCGCGCCGTCGACCTTCTCCTACCCGGGCAACCTGATCGGCCAGGGCGCCGTGCCCGGTTGCGCCACCGTCAACAGCGCCGGCCTGTGCGTGTACGACCGCTTCGGCCGCTTCGAGGCGGTGCCGAAGTCGGACCGCGTCAACGGCCTGCTGTCGGGCAAACTGAACCTGGGCGGCGGCACCGAAGCCTTCGCCGAGGCGCTGTACTCGCACACCAAGACCCGCTACACCAACGCCTTCGGCACCTACGGTTCGACCACCGCCAACGCCATCTGGGGCGATCCGGCCACCGGCAACGGCAGGAGCTTCATCTATCAGTACCTGCCCGCGACCCATCCGCTCAACACCACCGGCGAGGACGTGGAGTTCCGCTACCGCTGGGCCGACGCGCCCGCCTATCGCGAGACCGACAGCGACCAGTACCGCGTGCTGGGCGGCCTGAAGGGCACGTGGAACAGCTACGACTGGGAAACGGCGGCCGGCGTCATGGGCAGCAAGACCAAGGACCGCACCTACGGCTCGCTCAGCGACAGCGGCTTCAAGCAGGAAGTGGGCGACTACAACAACTTCGATCCGGACACCGGCAGCGTGCTCGATCCGAATTTCTTCAACCACGGCTACAAGATCGGCCAGGTCAACACGCCGGCGGTGCTCAACACCATGTTCCCGGCCCAGGGCTACGACGGCAAGATCACCCAATACTTCGCCGACGCCAAGATCAGCGGCGAGGTCGGCAAGATCGGCGAGCGCGCCATCGGCATGGCCGCCGGCGTCGAAGTGCGGCGCGAGAGCTTCAAGATCTCCCCCACCGCCAACCTGCTGGCAGGCGACATCGTCGGCTACGGCGTGGCCACCGCCGACGCCTCGCGCACCACCGAGGCGGCGTTCACCGAGATCAACCTGCCGGTGACGTCGACCATCGACATCACCGGCGCGGCACGGGTCGACAAATTCCCCGGCTTCAAGGCGCACGCCTCGCCCAAGCTGGCGGCGACGTGGAAGGCCACGCCGACCCTGATGTTGCGCGGCACGGCCGAATCGGGCTTCCGCGCGCCCAACCTGACCGAAAGCGCGCAATCGAGCAAGTTCGCCTTCAGTCCCAGCCTAGCGGATCCCAAGCGCTGCGGCAAGGCCCAGGCGCTCGGCGGCGACCTGCGCAACCAGTCGGCCGCGCTGCCGGCCAGCGATCCGAACAAGGCGCTGCTGCTGGCCCGCGCCGACACCGTCGAAGGCAACGAGTGCGCGGCTGGCGTGCCCAGCATCGTGCGCAACAACCCGAACCTGAAACCGGAAACGACCCACATGGGCACGGTCGGCTTCGTGCTCGAACCGTTCAACGGCACCAACCTTTCGCTGGACTACTGGAAGATCGAGCGCAAGGACGAGATCGGCAACAAGAGCACCGACGAGCTGCTGGCGTCGGAAGCCGACCAGCCCGCCGGCGTGGTCAACCGCGAGCCGCTGTCGGCCGACAAGACCTTCACCGCCGCCGAGCAAGCCCAATACGGCGTGACCGCCGGCCGCCTGGTCTCGACCACGGGGTCGTTCCTGAACGTCGCCCGCACCAAGACCAGCGGTGTCGACCTGTCGGCCAACACCCGTTTCAACACCGGCATCGGCCGCCTCGACCTGGCCGCCAACGCGACCTACCTGCTGGACCTGAAGTATTTCAGCTCGGCGCTGAACAACTACGGCGACAACCTGGCGGGCCGCTATGGCTACTCGAAAACCTCGGCCAACTTCAACGCCGCGTTGAAGACCGGCGACTTCAGCAACAGTCTGCGCCTGGTCTACCAGAGCAAGACCGCGCTCAACGACGACTACTTCGACGAGACCTACACGCTGGCCGGCTGCGCCGCGCGCAAATGGAGCGCCGACGAGTGCCAGATCAAGGCCTACAAACGCCTCGACTGGAACCTCAGCTACACCGGCGTCAGGAACCTGACGGTGTCGCTGTTCGTGCGCAACCTCACCAACAACCGCCCGCCGATCGATTTGCGTTCGTTTAACGCGGCCGGTGGCGTGATCCCGCAGGACAACCAGGACGTCAGCCGCCGCTCGGTGCGCCTGACGGCGGAGTACAAGTTCTACTGATGCACTAACCGCCGCCACAAAACAAAAGCCCTCCCGGCGCGCGCCGGGAGGGCTTTTTCATGACTGGCCGAGACCGATTACTTCGCGGTCATCAGCGCCACGGTGGTGTCGAGCATGCGGTTCGAGAAGCCCCACTCGTTGTCGTACCACGACGATACCTTCACCAGGCGCCCCGACACTTTGGTCAGGGTCGAGTCGAAGTTCGACGACGCCGGGTTGTGGTTGAAGTCGATCGAGACCAGCGGTTCGGTCTGATAGGTCAGCACTTCCTTGAGGGCGCCTTCGGAGGCGGCCTTCATCAGCGCGTTGACTTCTTCGACGGTCGTGTCGCGCTTGGCGATGAACGACAGGTCGACCAGCGAAACGTTGATGGTCGGCACGCGGATCGCGAAGCCGTCCAGCTTGCCGTTCAGCTCAGGCAGCACCAGGCCGACCGCGGCGGCGGCGCCGGTCTTGGTCGGGATCATGCTCATCGTGGCCGAACGGGCGCGGCGCAGGTCTTCGTGCATCACGTCCGACAGCACCTGGTCGTTGGTGTAGGCGTGGACGGTGGTCATCAGGCCGGTTTCCAGGCCGATGGCGTCGTTGAGCGGCTTGACCAGCGGGGCCAGGCAGTTGGTGGTGCACGAAGCGTTCGAGATGACGGTGTCGGTCGACTTCAGCACGTTCTGGTTGACGCCGTACACGATGGTGGCGTCGACGTCCTTGCCGCCCGGTGCCGAGATGATGACTTTCTTGGCGCCGCCCTTCAAGTGAGCCGAAGCCTTTTCTTTGGTGGTGAAGAAGCCGGTGCACTCGAGCACCACGTCCACGCCCAGGTCGCCCCATGGGATTTCAGCCGGATTGCGCTGCGCGAACACGCGGATCACGTCGCCGTTGACGATCATGTTGTCGCCGTCGACTTCCACCGTGCCAGGGAACTTGCCGTGGGCGGTGTCGTAGCGGGTCAGGTGGGCGTTCGACTTGGCGTCGCCCAGGTCGTTGATCGCCACGATCTGGATGTCTTGCTTCTTGCCACCTTCGTAGAAAGCGCGCAATACATTGCGGCCGATACGGCCGTAGCCGTTGATTGCAACTTTGATCGTCATACTCTGCTCCTGATTAAAAAAATAAGGTAGTCCGGTCTGCAATTATAGATTATGCAATGACCAGTTTGACTTTCGCCACGACGTTTTCCACCGTGAAGCCGAAATGCTTGAACAGCACGCCGGCCGGGGCCGACTCGCCGAAGGTGTCGATGCCGACCACTGCGCCTTCCAGGCCGACATATTTGTACCAGAAATCGGTCACGCCGGCTTCGATCGCCACACGCGGTATGCCTTTGGTCAACACGGCCGCTTTATAGGCGGCGTCCTGGCGGTCGAACACGTCGGTCGACGGCATCGACACCACGCGCGCGACGATGCCCTCGGCCTTGAGCGCGGAGGCGGCGGCCACGGCCAGCTCGACTTCCGAACCGGTGGCGATCAGGGTCACTTTGGCGTCGGCCGCTTCGCTCAGCACGTAGCCGCCACGGGCGACGTCGGCGATCTGCTCGGCGGTGCGCTCCTGGTACGGCAGGTTCTGGCGCGAGAAGATCAGGGTCGACGGACCGTTCTTGCGCTTGACCGCCTCGCCCCACGCCACCGCCGATTCGACGGTGTCGCACGGACGCCAGTTGTCCAGGTTCGGGATCAGGCGCATCGACGAGATGTGCTCGACCGACTGGTGGGTCGGGCCGTCTTCGCCCAGGCCGATCGAATCGTGAGTGAACACGAAGATCGAACGCAGCTTCATCAGCGCGGCCATGCGCAGCGCGTTGCGGCTGTAGTCGGAGAACGTCAGGAAGGTCGCGCCGAACGGGATGAAACCGCCGTGCAGGGTGATGCCGTTCATGATCGCGCTCATGCCGAATTCGCGCACGCCGTAGTTGACGTGGTTGCCCGGCTTGCCCGAACGGACGGCGATCGATTCCTTCCAGTTGGTCAGGTTCGAGCTGGTCAGGTCGGCCGAGCCGCCCAGGAATTCCGGCAGCACCGGCGCCAGCGCCTGGATGGCGTTCTGGCTGGCCTTGCGGGTGGCGATGTTTTCCTTCTTTTCCACGCACGAGGCGATGGCGGCGGCCAGCGCGCCGTCGAAGGCGGCCGGCAGTTCGCCGTTCATGCGGCGGGTCAGTTCGGCCGCTTCGGCCGGGAACTGGGCGGTGTATTCGGCGAACTTCGCGTTCCATTCGGACTCGACCTTGGCGCCGGCCGCTTTCGCGTCCCACGCCGTGTACAGCTCGGCCGGGATCTCGAACGGCACCGACGTCCAGACCAGGTGTTCGCGCACGGCGGCGATTTCCTTGTCGCCCAGCGCGGCGCCGTGGACCTTGTCGCCGCCCTGCAGGTTCGGCGAACCCTTGCCGATGATGGTCTTGCAGCAGATCAGGGTCGGCTTGTCCGAGCTCTTGGCGGCGGCGATCGCGGCCGACACGGCGCCCACGTCATGGCCGTCGACGGCGCGGATGACGTTCCAGCCGTAGGCTTCGAAGCGGCCCGGGGTATCGTCGGTGAACCAGCCTTCGACCTTGCCGTCGATGGAGATGCCGTTGTCGTCGTACAGCGCGATCAGCTTGTTCAGGCCCAGGGTGCCGGCCAGCGCGCACACCTCGTGGGAGATGCCTTCCATCAGGCAGCCGTCGCCGACGAAGGCGTAGGTGTAATGGTCGACGACATCCAGGCCCGGCTTGTTGAATTCGCTGGCCAGCAGGTATTCGGACAGCGCCATGCCGACCGCGTTGGCCAGTCCCTGGCCCAGCGGGCCGGTGGTCGTTTCCACACCAGGCGTGACGTCCACTTCCGGGTGGCCCGGGGTTTTCGAATGCATCTGGCGGAACGACTTGATGTCGTCCATCGTGACCGCATAGCCGGAGAGGTGCAGCAGCGCGTAGTGCAGCATCGAGCCGTGGCCGTTCGACAACAGGAAGCGGTCGCGGTTCGCCCATTTCGGGTTGGCCGGGTTGTGGCTGTAATGGCCACTCCACAGCGCAACGGCGATCTCGGCCATGCCCATCGGCATGCCTGGGTGGCCGGAATTGGCCTTCTGGACGGCGTCCATTGCCAGCGCGCGGATCGCGTTAGCCATTTGGGTGTGCGGGAGCGTAGTGTTCATGGTGTAAGTAAGTGCGGGAGGTTTGGAATCCTGGAGCTGCCAACTGCCGTGCTGCTGAACGCAGTATTCTACCAGAGCCCACCCCTGCGGCCTAAAATTGGCGGATTTGCAACGCCCAAAACGACAAATGCCGCCCGGTCGAAACCGGACGGCATTATTAAACACACAAGCAGACGTTTAGAACTTGTAGCTGTACTCGGCGGTCAGCTTGACCGAGCGCGGCGCGGTGTAGCTGATCACGTTGCCGTACAGGGCGTTCTGGCCCAGGCCGGTGTTGTACGACTCGGTCTGGTTCTGGGCGGCGCGGCGGTCGAACACGTTGAAGACGTCGGCCCGCAGGACCAATCCCTTCAGGAACGTCGGCGTGTAGGCCACGTTCAGGTCCAGGCGCGCGTCCCACGGCATGCGGCCGCGGCTGCCGCGCGGCGCCGCCTGGTTGTTACAGAAGAAGAACTCCGAACCGTAACCGGTGGCGTCGTTGCCGGCGTCATAGTAGGACTGCGGCAAATTGCCGATGCAGTTCTTCGGACGGCCGGACGCCACCAGCAGGTTGCCGCCGACCATGAACTGGTCGGTGAACTGATAGAAGCCGTAGGCCTTGATCTGGTGCTTGCGGTCGTTCGGCAGCAGGCCGTCCGAGTTCAGGGTCAGTTCCGGATAATCGAACACCGCCGTGGTCGACACGTCGGCCTGGCCCGAATCGGAACGGGTCTGGCCTTCGGTGTTGCCGCTGTTGCGCGACAAGGTGTAGTTGATCTTGCCGTACCAGCCGTTGCGCAGCGGATGCTCGGCGAACAGGTCCAGCGCCACGTAGCTGCGCTTGACCTCCGGATAGCCCAGCTCGGCCGCCGTCAGGTGCACCGGCGTCAGCTTGGAACCGTCGCCGGCGTAATCGACCAGGAAGTCGTTGTCCTTGCCCGGGTTGAACAGCGCACAGTTGAACACGAAGTTGTTCTCGATGCCGTTGTCGGCCGCGTACTTGTCGAACGGGCGCTGGTCGCAGAAGTCGTCGATGGTCGATTTCAGCTTGCGGTAGGTGACCTTGGCGCCGAAGTTCAGGCTGGGCGAATAGGCGCGCTCGAAGCCAAGGATCAGTTCGTCCTGGTACAGCGAGTCCATGTTCTGGGCGGCGACGCCGCGCGGATCCTTCGACTGGCCAAACTCGTTGTTGGCCGAGTACAGCGCGCCCAGCGGCCGCAGGCCGGTCGGCGCGCCGGTGGCCGGGTCGATGCCGGAATAGGTGAAATATTCGGACGTGTTGAGCGAGGCGCCCGCCGCGCGCACGGCGACGTTGGTCGGCATTTGCAGATGGTAGCGGCCGGCGTTGGCGAACACCTTGAGCGACGAATCGCCGAACGCGTCCCAGGTGGCGCCGAAGCGTGGCGCCAGCTGGTGGCGCATCGACACGTAAGGCTGGCCGTCGCCGTTGTAGTTGGTGAACTGCTCGTTGCGCAGCCCGGCCTTGATGATGAGCTTGGACGTCGCTTGCCAGGTGTCCTCGATGTATTGCGCGTCCTGGTCGACCGATGGCGTCGACACGCCCGACGACAACACGCGGCTGACATAGTAGCCCTGGCTGCCGAAGCCGCCGTTGGTGGACGGCGCCGGGATGGCCGAGTTGATCGGCGAGTTCGGATTGGTGGCGAAGCCATACACCCAGGTGCCGCCGCCGGCGCGGCTGTTGCCGGCCTTCGAGCTGATCTTGTTCTGGTCGGCGCCGACGCGGATGGTGTGGTCACCCACCTTGTACTGCAGGTTCAGGTTCATCACCTTTTGCTCGTCGAACGCGCCGGGAGCCAGGATGTTGCCGGTGGTCGTCTGCGGACTGTTGTAGCTGAAGCCGGGGATGCGCGCGATGGCCGGCGCCGTCACCTGGAACAGGGTCGGGTTGTAACCGACAGGGTCGTACACGTGCTCGGTCAGGCTCTTGCCGACCATGGCCGTCAGGGTCACGTCGTCGGACAGGTTGCCGGTGTAGTTGAGGATCTTGATCTCGGCGCCGACCTTGGCGGCCACCGGCGTCGGGCCGTAGCTTTCATAGTGCGCGCCGCCGGTCTGGTCGGGGCCGTGCGTCTGGTTGGCGTAGTCGAAACGGTAGTACTTGCGGTCCGACTTCGGATCGTCGTTGATGTAGGTGCCTTCCAGGCGGTGGTTGTCGTTGATGTTCCAGTCGATCTTGACCAGGCCACGGTTGATGGTGTCGCGGCGCTCTTCCCAGCCGGTGTTCAGGGCCGTGCTGTCGGCATTGGCGCGGGTATTGTCGATGTCGGTCTTGGTGCGCTCGATATTGGCGTACAAGAACAAGGTGTCCTTGATGATCGGGCCGCTGACGTACACGTTGGCGATGGTGCTGTCGCGGGTGTTGTCCTGGTTGTAGCGGTACAGCTTGCCATCGGTCGGCAAACCGTTGTTGCCGTAATAGATGCTCTTCTCGGTCGAGCGCAGCGAGTTCGGCTCGATGCTGACGCTGCCGCCCGCTTCCCAGGTGTTGGTGCCGCTCTTGGTCGAGATGTTGACGACGCCGCCGGTCGAGCGCCCGAATTCGGCGCCGAAGCCGCCGGTGAGGATTTGCGCGCCGCCGATGGCGCCGAACGGCAGTTCGGAGGTGCCGACCTGGAACAGCACGTTGGTGACCGGGAAGCCGTTGATATAGAAGGCGTTTTCCGACGCCGCCGAACCGCCGAAGCTCGGCGCGTTGCCGTCGCCGTAGCGCGAGTCGCCGCGCGTGGTGTTGGGCGCCAGCTGGATGATCGACGCCACCGACGGCGTGATCGGCAGCTTGGCCAGCTCGCTGGCGGTAAACGATACGCCGCTGTTGGTGTTGGAAATGTCGATGCGGCTGCGGCGGCCCGTCACCTGCACCGCCTGCACGGCGCCGGTGAAGGAAGCGTTGACGCCCTGGCCGATTTGCACCTCGACTTCATTGCTGCCGACCACGTTACCGTCGCGCACCAGCTGGACCGTGTAGCGGCCCACCGGCAGCGCCGTGACCTGGTAGCGGCCGCCCGCCTCCGGCAACGCCGTCCGCTTCAAGCCGGTTTGCTTGTTCTCGACCACGATCGAGGCGCCCGACGGCGATTCGACCTGGCCGAAGATGTTACCCGAGGCGTTCGACTGCGCCATCACCGGCTGCACCACTGCGGCGGTCAAGGCCGCCGTGCCGAAGGCAATCGACAGCGCATTCACTAAGACTGTTTTCCTGAACATGTATTTTCCCGATTAAGAAGATTTGCCTTGTGGGCACCATTGCCCGTTGTCTCTCTGATGGAGATCTGTTTACCAATAATCACAGTTCGTGATATTTCACGGCCTGTGGAACCGATAAAACCATGGGCAGAATTGCACTGTCAATGAACATACTTTCATAATGCAATAAAACAACGGGATGGCTAAAAAACAGGCAAAGCCGACAAAATTGTATACAGTATCCAATAATATTGCTTTACGATGGAGACACATATTCCCCCTGCAATAAGCGTTGGTTACATTTTTTATGCAGTTTAAATAGGTAATATCGATATAGAATTTTCTCATTTAGATTCTTACCGAACTTTACTCACACGCCGAAAACGTCGATCACGGCGACTTCCCATCTTGGTGCGGATTTCGATCGCGAATCTAAGCCGTGCACAACTATCGCGCCGACCCGCACCACAATCGCGCCGATTTTGTAACTTCCGGTCATAACCACAAGTAAGTCACCAGGACGCTTGTCCAGCGATTAAAATTGTCGATCACTACCGACCGGACTTTTGCATGCCCCGCTTTCACATTTCCCAGCCGCTGGCCGTCGGCCAGCTTGTCGCCCTGCCCGACACCGTGGCCCATCACATCCAGGTGCTGCGGCTGGCCCAGGGCGAGCTGATCACGCTGTTCAACGGCGAAGGGGGCGAGTACAGTGCGACCCTGACCCAGATCGAGCGCCGCAGCGCCACCGTCGAGATCAAGGCCCACCATGCGCGCGACGTCGAACTGCCGTTCGCCATCACGCTGGCGCAGGCGCTGCCGGAGGGGACCAAGATGGACTGGATCATCGAAAAGGCCATCGAGCTGGGTGTGTCGGGCTTCCAGCCGCTGGCGGCGCAGCGCTGCGTGGTGCGGCTGTCGGCCGAGCGCGCGGAGAAAAAGATGGGGCACTGGCGCGGCATCATCGAATCGGCGTCCGAGCAGAGCGGCCGCAACCGCCTGGCCCAGCTGGCGCCGCTACAGGACTACAAGCAATGGATCACCCAGCAGGACATGCACCGCCGCATCATCCTGACGCCGCGCGCGCAGCAGTCGCTGCCGGACTGGGCGCGCCACCAGGGACCGCAGGCGGTCACCCTGGTGATCGGCCCCGAGGGCGGCCTGAGCGAGCAGGAGGAGGAGATGGCGCTGCGCCACGGCGCGCTGCCGCTGGCGATGGGCCCGCGCATCCTGCGCACCGAGACGGCGGCGCTGGCGGCCGTCGGCGCGCTGAGCGCGATCTGGGGCGGGATGTAGTTGCACCCCGCAAACACGTAGGGCGGATTAGCGCGCAGCGCGTAATCCGCCAAGCGCCGCCGGCAGCGCGCACCCTCCCCCTACCTTCGGGTTAGTATTGTCGAACCGCCATCCGTGCTCTACTCTATAGATTCCACACACTTTCTATTAAAGAGGCCACATGAGCAAAATCGTCATCGTCTATCACTCCGGTTATGGACATACCAAACGTGTCGCCGAGTACGTCAGTGAGGGAGCCGGTGGTGAATTGCTGGCCATCGACGCCGAGGGCAACCTGCCCGACGGCGCCTGGGAGACACTGGCCGCGGCCGACGCCATCATCTTCGGCACGCCGACCTATATGGGCGGCCCGAGCTGGCAGTTCAAGAAATTCGCCGACGCCAGCTCCAAGGTCTGGTTCGGCAGCGGCTGGAAAGACAAGGTCTTCGGCGGCTTCACCAACAGCGCCAGCTTTAGCGGCGACAAGCAAAACACCCTGGTCTATCTGAACACGCTGGCCTCGCAGCACGGCGGCATCTGGGTCAGCCTGGGCATGCTGCCATCGAACACCAAGGCGGCACAGCGCACCGACTTGAACAACATCGGCGGCTCGGTCGGCGCCATGGCGCAGTCGCCGTCGGACGCCGGTGTCGATGAAATCCCGCAAGGCGACCTCGACACCGCCAAGGCCTACGGCGCGCGCGTCGCCGCCATCGCCGCGCGCCTGAAGTAAGCCGCACAGTCACTCGATCAACCCGCATGCGCCGCCAGGCGATGCGGGTTTTTTTGCGGATTTTTTTATCATCGCCGCCGCCGCCGACGGGCTATAATTTTCCGGCTGGCATCCGCCAGCGTCCACCGCCCAAAGAAAAGACACGCCCATGGCCGAACCCGAAATCGCGATCCTGGAGGCCGCCGCCATCCAGGCCACCAAAGCCGGCAAGGAAGAGGACGCGGCCCGCTTGTGGGCGCGCCTGCTGGAGCTGGCGCCGGCCCATCCGCTGGCCTTGTCGTCGCTGGGCAAGCGCGCCTTCCGCTACGGCGACCACGCGACCGCGCGCCTCGCCTTCGAGCGGCTGGTGCGCGCCGACCAGGACGATCCGCAAAGCTGGATCAACCTGGCGCTGGCCTGCCAGGCGCAAAAGGACGAAGCGGCCGAGGAAACCGCGATCCACAACGCGCTGGTGGCCGATCCGTCGAACATGGTGGCGCTGATCCTGCGCGCCAACCTGCTCGAGCGCCAGGGCGACACCCACAAGTCGGCCTCGGTGTACGGCGCGGTGGCGCAGGTGGCGCCGCCGCTGGCGCAGCTCGAACCGGGCATGCGCACCGCCGTCGAGCACGCCCTCCAGTATGTCGACACCTACCAGGCCGGCTTCGGCCGCTTCCTCGACAACTTCCTCGACCAGCAATATCGGCAACACGCCGGCGAGGACCTGCGCCGCTTCCGCGAGTCGATCGACATCATGGTCGGTCGCAAGCGCCGCTACGATTCGCAGTCGATGACGTACCACTACCCCGGCCTGCTGCCGCAACCGTTCCTGCCGCGCGGCGACTTCCCGTGGCTCGACGCGATCGAGGCCGGCACCGACGCCATCCGCGAAGAATTCCTGCAAGTGCTGGGGGCCGAGCAAGACTTCGTGCCCTACCTGACATACCCGGACGACGTGCCGCACCAGCAGTTCGCCGAGCTGAACAACTCGCCGCGCTGGAGCGCCTACCACCTGCTGCGCGACGGCGCGCCGGTGGCCGGCAACATGGAAAAGTGTCCGCGCACGATGGCGCTGCTGGGCGGGGCGCCGCAGCCGGACCAGCCGGGCCGCACGCCGACCGCCATGTTCTCGCTGCTCAAGCCGAAAACGCGCATTCCGGCCCACGTCGGCGTCAGCAACGCGCGCCTGGTGACGCATTTGCCGCTGATCGTGCCGCCCGGCTGCGGCTTCCGCGTGGCCAACGAGACGCGCCAGTGGGTGCCGGGCCGGGCCTGGGTGTTCGACGACACCATCGAGCACGAGGCGTGGAACGACAGCGACCAGTTGCGCGTGGTGCTGATCTTCGACATCTGGCATCCGCACCTGTCGGCGGCCGAGCGCGAGCTGATCACCGCGCTGGCACGCGGCATCGCCGACTTCCGCCAACAGCAAGGCGGCTTCGACCTCTGACCGGGCCGGGACGAAAAAAAAAAGGGCGGACCCGAGGGTCCGCCCTTTTTGCTTACATGGCGCCGATTAGAAGCGGGCGGTCATGTTCAGGAAGATCTTGCGGCCCAGGGCGTCGTACATCGATGGGAACGTATTACCGTTACCCACGCCGGTGCCGGCCAGCGAGGTCAGCGGAGGATCCTTGTCGAACAGGTTGTTGATGCCCGCGCTCAGCGTGATCTTCTTGGTCAGCGCGTAGGTGCCTGCCAGGTCGATGTAGCTGCGCGCGCCCAGTTCGGCTTCCACAGGACGTGCGACGCCGCTCAGCAGTGGGTTGTCGCTGGTGGTTTCCAGATCGACAGCCTTGAAGTAGCGCCAGGTCACGGCCAGGTCGGTCGACCATGGGGTGTTCCAGTTCAGACGCAGCTTGTGACGCCATTTCGGACGTGCCTGGCCGCACTTGCCGGCGCCGTTGTACAGGCCGGCGCAATCGAAGGAACCGTCGCCCGGCAGCTCTTCGATCTCGAAGTTCTTCAGGTAGGTGCCGTTCATGACCAGGCCCATGCGGCCATAAGCGCCGACCTTCTGGTCGTAGCTGAAGCCCAGATCCAGGCCACGGGTGTGCAGGCTACCGATGTTGGTGTTGGTGCCAACGATCGATGCCTCAGGCAGCAGCCACAGGGTGCCCAGACGGTCGCGGGTGATCTGCGAGCAGTAGGTCGGATTGCCGGAGTCCAGGCACTTTTCCAGCGTCGTCGATGGGCTGACGTTGCTGATGGTGTCGTTGACCTTGATGTCGAAGTAGTCCACGGTCACGGTCAGGTTGCGCAACGGGGCGATGACCAGGCCGACGGTGTTCGACTTCGAGGTTTCTGGACGCAGCGCAGGGTTGCCGCCCGCCAGGTAGTTGTACTGGCCGGCAGGGCTGTCCTGGATGTTGCCGTACTGGGCTGCGGTGACGCCGGTGCGGGCGCACTGCGCCAGCGTGGCGCTCGGCGTCGCGCCGGCGCATGGATCGGCGTCGTTGTCGTACAGGTTGTTACCCGCAGGCGAGAACAGCTCGATGATGTTCGGCGCGCGCACGGCCTTTTGATGCGAGGCGCGTACCGAGATCATGTCCGTCGGCTGCCACAACAGGCCCAGGCCGTAGGTGTTGGCGGTCACGCCGGTGTCGATGTCGGTGTGGCGGAACGACAGGTTGGTCTCGAGCTTCTTGGCGAACGCGCGGTCTTCCAGCAGCGGCAGGCGCACCTCGCCGAAGATGTCTTTGACGACGTAGCGGCCGCGCACCGGCGACACCGGACCACCGGCGCCGTCGAGGTCGAAGTTCTGCGACGGACCGTCCGGGTTCAGCTGGATTTCCTCGACACGGCGCTCGATGCCGAACGATACGCCGATGCCGTTTTGCGACGTCGGCACGCGCAGGCCGTATTCGCCCAGGTCGGCGCCGATGGTGCCGCTCTGGATCTGCTGCTTGGTGTAGCCGAACTGCTGGCCAGGAATCTGGATGTAAGCGAGCATCTCGGGCGTGACGCCGCCGACGGTCCACGGGTTGTACGGTACGCAACCTGGATCGGTGCCGGCCACGGTGGCCGCGCAGGTGGCCACGCCACCGACGTTGCGCACGTCAAGCGCCTTGGCGCCGCGTTCTTTCGAGAAGTAGTTGTCCGAGCTGCCGGCGAAACGCACTTTCGACGTCTGCGCGTACACATCGTAGGCCCATTTGCCGATTTCGCCCTTGGCGCCGAACAGCATGCGGTACGAAGTGTTGGTGAACAGGGCATTGCGGCCGCCGCCTTCGACGTTGCGGCGCTGGATCACGACGTCGGTCTCGTCGCCGGGCGCGAACAGGCTCATGGCGTTGCGCATGGCCGGGGTCAGGAACGGATTATCGTAGCGGACGTTGTAGACGTTGCCGAACAGGCCGCCAGGGGCGATCTGCGCGTCGCTCTTGTCGTCGTGGAAGGCGAAGTTGCTGTAGACGCGCAGCTTGTCGGTCACGTCGTAGCGTGCCGAGGCGGCAACGCCATAGCGTTCGTCGGGACGCTGCAGGTGGTTGATCGGACCGAAGTTGTAGGCGTCCAGCGCGGTGTTGTACGGGCGCGGATCGCCCGACGCGGTGGTGGTGTAGACGGTGCCGGTCTTGGTGTTGGTGAAGCGGCCGGTGGCGTTGGTGCTGGAGCCGCCGCAGGAGAAACCGGCGGCCGACGAGGCCAGCGAGCAGGAGGTGAAGTCGCGCTCGGACTGCAGCAGCGCGTCGTCCTTTTTGTAGCTGAAGAACAGGGTGGCGTTACCCTTGCCGTCGGCGAAGTTACCACCGATCAGCAACGAGGCGTCCTTGGAACGGCCGTCGAAGCTCTTGTTGCCCGGTACGGCGAACTGGCTCGGGTTGGTCGCGGCACGGCCGGCGACGATGTCGGCCACGCCGCGCGGGTTGTTTTGCTGGTGGTTGTAGCCACTGCCGTTCAACTCGACCTGCACGCCTTCGAAGTTGTCTATCATGATGAAGTTGACCACACCGGCCACGGCGTCCGCGCCGTAGACGGCGCCGGCGCCGCCGGTCATCACTTCGACGCGCTTGATCAGCGCGGTCGGAATTTGATTCAAGTCGGCAGCCGAGGTGCCAGGCGAGCCGGCAGGCATGCGGCGGCCGTCGACCAGCACCAGCGTGCGGTTGTCGCCCAGGCCGCGCAAGTTGACGGTGGCGGTACCGGTAGCGCCGTTGACGACGTTACCCGATTGCGAGGCGAACACTTGCGGCAGGTTGTTGAGCAGGCTTTCGACGTTGCGCACACCGTCGAGCTTGATGTCCTTCGCGCCCAGCACGACCATCGGGCTGACGCCGTCGGTGTTCAGGGTCGGGATGCGCGAACCGGTCACTTCGACCTTTTGCATTGCTTCGGACGGCGCGTCCTGCGCCGTGGCGGCGTGCATACCCAGCGCGAGACCGCTGACAAACATCACGCGGATCGAGCGAGACAGTACTGTTTCCTTGATCATTATATTGAATTCCCTTGGTGTGTTTATTAGACGTTTCACTGCATCTTTTGAACGACGAGTAAAACGACCCTTTTCTTTTATAAGCTCATTGAGAGTCTGGATAAAACCACTCAATTGCTGCCCTGCTCTTTCAAAACCTTTTCACTGCCGGTGGCGAAGTCCGGGAATGGATCATGGGCGAAATAATCCAGAACTTTGCCGCCATTCATAAAAACATAGCACCTCGACCATTGTCAATAAACCCGAGGGCTGGTCCGGGCGGCGGCGGGGGCGTCGATTTCGCGCGCACCAGTTTGGGGCGTCGGTTTGAACGGCTCGGTGATGCGCGGAATCGATGACGATTTGATATTTTTTTTGCTTGTCTCGTCTTGACAACAAGATGCACCGGAATCGGGAGAAATATTTTCAATTAGACATTTTTCGTTTACTGTTTGGCAATGATATACGCGCGAAAAAACAACAAAAAGACAACATGGCGATGCTTTCTGCTCGGAAGTAACGTTGCTTGGGGGATTTGCATCAAAAGTCTCCGTCGTCAAGAACGAACCGCAGGAAATCAACGTCCGCCGCTTCATCGGCAAAACAAAGAACATCGAAAACCGCGCATCGCAGACGCGGTGAAAGCGGGATTTTTCTACCGGCCCGCACGCCGCGTTAGGCGAACTAGAGCTTGTACCGTATAAAACGCGGGCGCTACCCAATCTGGTGCAAGTCGTCTTTTAACAACAAACACATCAGTTGCCGGCGCACAAACCATTTCTTAAATGCAATATATTGCATTCCGCAAAGAGCTGCGGCGCCGCCGGCAGGTCTCGATCTTTCTTGCGCAGGCAGTCAAAACCCCTATTGGCGCCCGTTGGAAGATTAATAGCCATCGAATAAAGCCGCCGAAGAAACAGGTCGAAATATAATCATGCTGGGAATAAGCCGAGATTATCCCGAGCGCTTTTAAATCAATTGCGAATTAATCCGGGCGGACGCCGCGCGGCGCGGCAACTTGCCGTACCGGCGCCGACGGCTGAATTTAATACTCTACAAACGCCATCGCGGCATTTTATATTTCTCACAACGGCGATAGACCGCATTTCAAAAGGCGGCCCCGTCGGGACAGCTGCGTTCGGGCGGCAATATTGGTAAAATACGGCCTTTCACGGACCGGCCCATCCGGTCCGACGGCCATGGCGCCTAGACAGCGCCCTCTCAGGAATCCATCATGCTGCGTTTAAATGAAGTCAAGCTCCCGTTGAACCATACCGGGGACGAACTGCCGGCCGCCATCCTGGCGCGCCTCGACATCCCCGCCGCCGACCTGCTCGGCTTCACCGTGTTCAAACGCAGCTACGACGCGCGCAAGAAAACCGCGATCGTGCTCATCTACTCGCTCGACGTCGACGTCCGCGACGAGGCCGCGCTGCTCAAGCGCCTCAAGCACGACGCCCACCTGATGCCGTCGCCGGACACCTCATATAAGTACGTCGCCGCCGGCGAGCAGTTGGCCGGCCACGACCGGAACCCGCGCCCGGTGGTCATCGGCACCGGGCCGTGCGGCCTGTTCGCCGCGCTGATCCTGGCGCAAATGGGCTTGCGGCCCATCATCCTCGAACGCGGCAAGCAGGTGCGCGAGCGCACCGTCGACACCTTCGGCTTCTGGCGCAAGCGCGAACTGAACCCCGAGTCCAACGTGCAGTTCGGCGAAGGCGGCGCCGGCACCTTCTCGGACGGCAAACTCTACAGCCAGATCAAGGACCCGAAGCACTATGGCCGTAAGGTGCTCACGGAGTTCGTCAAGGCCGGCGCGCCCGAGGAGATCATCTACGTCAGCAAGCCCCACATCGGCACCTTCCGCCTGGTCAAGATGGTCGAGCAGATGCGCGCCAACATCGAGGCCATGGGCGGCGAATACCGCTTCGGCAACAAGGTGGTCGACATCGAGATCGAACAAGGCGCGGATGGCGGCCAGGTGCGCGGCCTGACCCTCGAGAGCGGCGAGAAGATCGTCACCAACCACGTGGTGCTGGCGATCGGCCACAGCGCGCGCGACACCTTCGAGATGCTGTACCAGCGCGGCGTCTACATCGAGGCCAAACCGTTCTCGATCGGCTTCCGCGTCGAGCACCCGCAATCGCTGATCGACACCTGCCGCTTCGGCCCCAACGCCGGCCACCCGATCCTGGGCGCGGCCGATTACAAGCTGGTGCACCACGCCTCCAACGGCCGCGCCGTCTACAGCTTCTGCATGTGCCCGGGCGGCACCGTGGTGGCGGCCGCGTCCGAACCGGGACGCGTGGTCACCAACGGCATGAGCCAGTATTCGCGCAACGAGCGCAACGCCAACAGCGCCATCGTGGTGAGCATCTCGCCGGAGGTCGACTATCCGGGCCATCCGCTGGCCGGCATCGAATTCCAGCGCCGGCTGGAGGAAAAGGCGTTTGAATTGGGCGGCGGCACCTACAACGCCCCGGGCCAGCTGATGGGCGATTTCGTCGCCGGCCGCGCCTCGACCGAGTTCGGCGCGGTGGTGCCGTCGTACAAGCCCGGCGTGCACCTGACCGACCTGGCGCAAATCCTGCCGGAGTTCGCCGTGACGGCGCTGCGCGAAGCCTTCCCGGCGTTCGACAAGCAGGTGCGCGGCTACTTCAAGCACGACGCCGTGCTGACCGGGCTGGAGACGCGCACCTCGTCGCCGATCCGCATCAAGCGCCGCGACGACACCTTGCAAAGCCTGAACACGCGCGGCCTGTTCCCGGCCGGCGAAGGCGCCGGTTATGCCGGCGGCATCCTGTCGGCCGGCGTCGACGGCATCAAGGTGGCCGAGGCGGTGGCCTTGTCGATGGCCGCCGACAACGCGGGCAAACCCGGTTCGCTGTAACGGCGCGCGAGCGGCAACGAGATAGGGTCGTACCCCAAGGGGTACGACCCTGGTTGGGGTGCGGGTTAACAACCGTTCACTCCCCGACCGGCAGGCGGATGGTGATGCGGCAGCCCGGCGTGCCGGGCGACACCGCCACCTGCCCGCCCATCTGGTGCACGATGGTGTAGACGATGTGCATGCCCAGGCCCGATCCGCCCTGCCCGCGCTTGGTGGTAAAGAACGGCTCGAACAAGCGCTCGCGCACTTCGGCCGTCAGGCCGACGCCGTCGTCGGCGAACTCCAGCAGCAGCCAGCGCGCGCCATCCTGCAGTTCGCCGCGCCCGCTCAGCACGATCTTGCCGGGGCCGCCGTTCGGATAGCCGTGCTTGGCCGCGTTCATCAGCAGGTTCGACAGCACCTGCGACCAGCGCCCGGCGTCCAGCCGCACCCGCAGGTCGGCGGCGATCTCGACGCCGACCTGGATGCCGACCTTGCGCAACTCCGGTCCGTGCGCCGACACCACGCTGAGCGCGTGGTCGCGCAAGCCCATCTCGACCACATGGGTGCTGCCCTGGTCGACCGCCAACTGCTTGAAGTTGCCGATCAAATCGGCGGCGCGCGCCAGGTTGCGCTCGACCAGCAGGGCCGCCTCGCGCAGCCGCTGGGCCGTGGCCACCAGTTCAGAACGGCTGACGCGCTCGCCGCTGACGCATTTGACCAGCTCCTCGGCGTAGGAGCTCAGGCTCGACGACGCCGTCACCGCCACGCCGATCGGCGTGTTGACCTCGTGCGCCACGCCGGCCACCAGCGCGCCCAGCGCCGCCATCTTCTCTTGCTCGACCAGGATGGCCTGCGCCGCCAGCAAGGCCTCGCTGCGCTGTTGCACCGTCTGCTCGAGCGTGCGCTCGCGTTCCTGGTGCTGCAATTCGGCCGCGCAGCGGGTGGCGAAGATCGACAGCAGCGACAGCGCCAACAGGCGCTTGTCCTCGGAAATGGGACGGGTGTCGATGGCCGACAGGATGCCCAGGGTGTTGCCCTCGGTGTCGATCATCGGGATGCCGATATAGCTCTCGGCCTGCATCTCGACCAGCAGGGTGTCCCTGGGGTAGCCGGCCTGGATGCCGCACGCGTGAAAACAAATGCTCTGGTCGGTCACGTCCTGGCAGGGCGTGTGGCGCAGGCTGTATTCCATGGCGGGCAGGTAGTCGCCGCCGCCCCACAGCGCCAGCGTGCGGATGCCTTCGTGGTCGTCGGCCATGCGGATCAGGCGGCCGGCGATGACGTAGCGCACGTCGAGCGCCAGCGCCAGCTCGCGCACCATCAGGCGCAGAAACTCGTCGCCGCGCGCGCGCGAGGTCGACGCCGTGATGGCGCGCAATGTGGCCTCGGCCAGCGCCCCGGGCAACTCCTCACGCGGTTCATCCGTCATCGCATCCCCCAAGTGGACAGGCTATTGATTGTACCGCCATTCACACGCATGAAAACGGGTGAAGCTTTTAACGAGCTCTAGCACAAAATTGCCATTACTTTTCAAA
The DNA here is from genome assembly GCA_024123915.1 of Oxalobacteraceae bacterium OTU3CAMAD1. Taxonomy (NCBI): domain Bacteria; kingdom Pseudomonadati; phylum Pseudomonadota; class Betaproteobacteria; order Burkholderiales; family Oxalobacteraceae; species Oxalobacteraceae bacterium OTU3CAMAD1. The sequence goes on from CP099650.1 coordinate 6,410,058, forward strand.
AACTTTGTATTTTTGTGTAAAAAACGTGCTTTTTCATGCAAAAACCGTAGGAAGTGTTGTTTATGTCAAACTTGTTACAGAGAGACAATTGACCCTGCGCCCTTCGGGTGGTCTGATGGCAACCCTGAATAATTTACCCATGGATTATTCAGCCCGGGTCGTTTAATGATAAAGAAGCAATAAGATCTCTTAGGAGTTGAAGCAATGATGATGGAAACCGTTATTTCGCGTTCGCTGCGGCTGATGTTCGCCGGCGGCGCCGCGTTCGTGCTGGCACAACCGGCAATCGCTCAACAAGCAGCAGACGCGCCCATCCAGCGTGTGGAAATTACCGGTTCGGCTATCAAGCGTATCGACGCTGAGACCGCCGTACCCGTGACCGTCGTGAAGATGGCCGACCTGAAAAAAGAAGGTATCACCACCGTCGAACAGGTGCTGGCCAATCTGAGCGTCTCGCAGTCGAGCACCGGCACCAGCCAGGTCGTCGGCTCCGGCACCGGCGGCGCTTCGTTCGCCGACCTGCGCGGCATCGGCGCCAACAAGACCCTGATCCTTCTGAACGGCCGCCGCCTGGCGAACAACGCCTTCGACAGCTCGGCGCCCGACCTGAACATGATCCCATTCGCCGCGCTCGAGCGCGTCGAAGTGCTGCGCGACGGCGCCTCGTCGCTGTACGGCTCCGACGCGGTCGGCGGCGTGATCAACTTCATCACCAAAAAAGACTGGCAAGGCGGCACCGTCACCGTCGGCGCGGACAGCCCGCGCAAGGACGGCGGCACCAGCCGCAACGCCAACATCGGCTACGGCTTCGGCGACCTCGAGCAAGACCGCTTCAACATCTTCGCGATGGTCGACCACCAGGGCCAGAACCCTATCCTCGGCACCCAGCGCGACTACAACCGCCGCTACGCCGGCGGCCTGTCGGCATCGACCAGCCCGGCCAACTACTACCAGGCCGATGCCAGCGGCAACCCGGCCGGCCCGGGCTGCACCAGCGCCCCGAACCTGGTACCAGGCAGCAACGGCGCCTGCCAGATGACCACCTCGTCCTTCGTCAACTACATTCCGAAGAGCGAGCGCACCACGGGCCTGCTGCGCGGCACCTTCAAGCTGACCGACAACCATGAACTGGGCGTGGAGTACCTGACCACCCAGAGCAAGGTGCAGAGCGCGATCGCTCCGGTCCCATACGGCGGCCTGTACATCAACCGCAACCGCCCGGACGGCACCCCGAACCCTTACTACCCGGGCAACGGCACCGTTCCTAACAGCATTCCGCTGGACCCGAACTTCATGGACACGGGCGGCTCGATCACCGACGGCGTACAGCCGGGCTTCGTGCACGCGCGCTGGCGCGACCTGCCGAACGGCTCGCGCGCCGACGAGAACATCAACCGCCAGGAACGCCTGGTGGTGAACCTCAAAGGCGTCGTCGCCGGTTGGGACTACGAGACCGCGCTGTCGTACAACAAGAACAAGGTCAAGCAAAACCTGTACGGCTATAGCGATGGCGGCATCATCTCGCGCGGCGTACTCGACGGCGTGATCAACGTCTTCGGCGACCAGAGCGCGGCCGGCACGGCACTGCTGAACAGCGCAGCGCTGAGCGGCAACATCATGAACGCGCAGGGCATCAGCAAGGGCGCGGATATCAAGCTGAGCCGCGAAGTCGGCGACTGGCTCAACACCGGCCACCAGGCTGGCCTGGCCGTTGGCGCCCAGTACGAACACCAGCAATTCCGTAGCGCGGCCAACACCGAGTTCGCGGAAAAAGTGATCGCCTCGACCGGTATCGATCCGCTGACCCTGAACGAAGGCAAGCGCAGCGTATCGGCCTTCTACTCCGAGCTGAACGTGCCGGTGCTGAAGAACCTGGACCTGACCGCCGCCTTCCGTTACGACAAATACAGCGACTTCGGCCACACCACCAATCCGAAGTTCTCGTTCGTCTACCGTCCTGTGACCTCGCTGCTGATGCGCGGTTCGTACTCCAAGGGCTTCCGCGCGCCGTCGCTGTATGAGATCAACGCAGCGAACTCGTACACCAACGCCGCCAACACCATGGACGATCCGATCAACTGCCCGGGCGGCAATCCGATTCCTGGCAAGTCGGCAGCGGCCAACTGCGGCCAGCAGTTCCAGGTGCTCAACGGTGGTAACCAGAACCTGAACCCTGAGCGTTCGAAAACGGGCACCGTCGGTCTGGTGTGGGAACCGGTCAACAACGTGACCCTGTCGGCCGACTACTGGTCGATCCGCCTGACCCAGCAAATCGGCAACCTGCAGGACAACGACGTGCTGAGCGATCCGGTCACCTTCGCGCCGTACTACAAGCGCAATCCGGCCGGCGACCTGGCGGTCGATGGTTCGCAGTGCCCTAACCCGATCACCTGCGGCTACCTGGACCTGCGCACGCAGAACCTGGGCGACATGAACACCAATGGTGTCGACTTCGCTGCAGCCTACAAGCTGCGCACCACCAACTACGGCCTGTTCAACTTCTCGTACAACGGCACCTGGGTGCACAAGTACGAGTACCAGAACTTCGTCGGCGACACGATGCGCAACCGACTGGGCGAATTCTCGGGTGACAGCGTGGTCTTCCGCTGGCAGAACAGCGCCAACGTGAACTGGAGCTCGGGCAAGTTCGGCGCCGGTTTGACGGCGCACTACAAGTCGGGCTATATCGACCAGGATCCTGAGAACCACGTTTCGTCGTACACCACGTTCGACGGTTACGGTTCGTGGGAAGCGATCAAGGGCCTGACCCTGACCGCCGGCGTGCGCAACCTGTTCGACCGCGAGCCGCCACTGTCGTACCAGACCACCGCCTTCCAGGCTGGTTACGATCCACGCTACACGGATCCAACGGGCCGCACCGTGTACGTGCGCGCCACCTACAACTTCTAATCTGAAGTCGTAACAAAAAAACCACCCTGCGGCGCATGCGCCACAGGGTGGTTTTTTTTCGTCCCGCCGCCGTGGGCGCTACAGCCAGCCGGAGCGCTTGAAGCGCCGATACAGCCCCAGGCACACCAGTACCATGATCGACAGCGCCATCGGATAGCCGTACTTCCACTCCAGCTCGGGCATGTACTTGAAATTCATGCCCCACAGGCCAGCGAACGCGGTGACGATGGCGAAGATCGCCGCCCACGCCGCCAGCCGCTTGTTCACTTCGCTCTCCTCGATCGCCGTCATCGACAGGTTGACCTGGATCGCGGTGCCGATGGTGTCGCGGATGGACTCGAGCGAGGCGGTGATACGGTGCAAGTGGTCATGCACGTCGCGGAAGTATTCCTGGGTGTCCATGCACATCGACGGCACCCGGCCGCCGTGCAGCCGCCCGACCGCCTCCATCAGCGGCGCGACCACGTGGCGCACCGTGGTGACCTTGCTTTTGAGCTCGTACAGACGCTCGATGTTGTCGCGCTGCTTGCCCTGGCTGAAGATCAGCTCCTCGATTTTTTCCAGCTCCGTCTCCAGCATGTCGAGCACCGGGAAGTAGCGGTCGACCACCGCGTCCATCAGCGCGTACAGCACGAACGCAGGCCCCAGGCGCAGCATGTGCGGCTCCTTCTCGGCGCGCGCGCGCACGCCCAGGAAGCCCTGCTGGCTCTCGGCGTCGCGCGAGGACAAGATATAGTTCTGGCCGACGAACATGTCGACCTCGCCGACGGCCACGTCGCCGTCGCGGCACTCGATGGTCTTGACCACCACGAACAGCGAATCGCCGTATTCCTCGATCTTCGGTCGCTGGTGGCCGCGACTGGCGTCCTCGACGGCCAGCTCGTGCAGGCCGAACTCGTGCTGCATCGTCTTGAGCTCGTCCGGTTCGGCGTCGCGCAGGGCGACCCAGACGAACGTCTCCGGCCGCTCCATGTAATCGCTGATTTCCTCGACCGGGATGTCGTCCAGCTTCTGGCCGTCCTGATAGGCCACACAATTAATCAACATACAGTTTCCATAAAAAAAAGCCCTTGGCTTCGTCAGCCAAGAGCTTACCTTAAAGTACAAATATCCACCCCGACGTTGTTAATCGTCCTTGGCGCCGTCGATGCCGAGTTCGGCGATCTTGCGCGTGATGGTGTTGCGGCCGATCCCGAGCCTGACGGCGGCGTCGTTCTTGCGGCCGTGCGTGTGCTTCAGGGCGGTGCGGATCAGCGCCGACTCGAATTGCCGCCCCAATACCGCCATCACTTCCTGCTGTCCGCCGCTGAGCATGGAGGCGGCTTGCACTTCCAGCAGGCCGAGCCAGGCGTCCGGCGAGCCGGACAACCCATTGGCGCCGCCGGCGTCCACCGTCGCCACCGGCACCACCGTGCCGTGGTGCTGGATCGCGCTGTAGCTTTCCGACGACGCGGCCAGGCCCACGCCGGTGCTCAAGGCGGCGCCACCACCGCCGGCCTGCTCCTGCGTCAGCTCCAGCGGCAGGTCCTTGACTTCGACCGTCTGCCCCGGCGCCATCACCGTGATCCAGTTGCACAGGTTTTCCAGCTGGCGCACGTTGCCCGGCAGATCCAGGCTGCTGAGGAACTGCACCGTGGCGTCGCTCATCCGCTTGGCCTCCACGCCGAGCTGTTTGGCGCTTTGCACCAAGAAGTGGCGCACCAAAATAGGGATATCCTCGCGCCGCTCCCTCAAACTGGGCAAACGCAGGCGGATCACGTTGAGGCGGTGATACAAATCCTCGCGGAACAATCCTTCCCGCACCCGCTGCTCCAGATTTTGGTGCGTCGCGGTGATCACGCGCACATTGGCCTTGAGCGGCTGATGCCCGCCGACCCGGTAGAAGTGGCCGTCAGACAGCACCCGCAGCAGCCGCGTTTGCAGGTCGAACGGCATGTCGCCGATCTCGTCGAGGAACAGGGTGCCGTTTTCGGCCTGCTCGAAACGGCCGCGCCGCGTCGTTTGCGCGCCGGTGAAGGCGCCGCGCTCGTGGCCGAACAGTTCGGACTCAAGCAAATCCTTGGGGATCGCCGCCGTGTTGAGCGCGATGAACGGCTGCTGCGCGCGCGGGCTGTGCTTGTGCAGCGCGCGCGCCACCAGCTCCTTGCCCGAGCCCGATTCGCCGGTGATCAACACCGTTACGTTCGATTGCGACAGGCGGCCGATGGCGCGGAACACTTCCTGCATCGCCGGCGCCTGGCCGAGGATTTCCGGCGTCTCCGACGGTCCCGATTCGACGCTGGTCTCGCGCAGGCTCTCGTCGAGCGCGCGGCGGATCAGTTCGACGGCCTTGTCGATGTCGAACGGCTTGGCCAGGTATTCGAAGGCGCCGCCCTGGAACGCGGCGACGGCCGAGTCCAGGTCCGAGAAGGCGGTGATGATGATGACCGGCAGCCCCGGGAAGCGCGACTTGACCAGTTGCAGCAGGTCGAGGCCGGAGTCGCCCGGCATGCGGATGTCGGACACCAGCACCTGCGGCGTCTCGAACTCCAGCGCGGCGATGGCGTCGCGCGCGTTGGCAAAACTCTTGGTGGCCAGGTTTTCCCGCGCCAGCGCTTTTTCCAGTACCCAGCGGATCGATTCGTCGTCGTCTACTATCCAGATTGGCTTCATGTGTTTGTGTTATCCCGCAATATGGATCGTCAATCAAGGGACTCGGCACCCGCACCTGCTTGCCTCGGCTTATGGCAACGGCAGCAGGATACGGAAATCCGTATATCCAGGCCGGCTCTCGCACTCGATCACGCCCATGTGCTGCTGCACAAAAGTCTGCGCCAAGGTCAACCCGAGGCCGCTGCCGCCTTCCCTGCCCGACACCAGCGGGTAGAAAATACGGTCGCGGATCTGGGGTGCGATGCCCGGTCCATTGTCAATGATATGCAAGTCTAATGCCAGCCCGTAGCGGACCTTGGCCAGGGTCATCTGACGCGCCACGCGGGTCTTCAAAATGATCTGCGCGTCGCCCGCTTCGATTTGTGCAGCGAGCGCTTGCGCGGCATTGTGGGCGATGTTGAGCACCGTCTGGATCAGTTGCTCCTTGTCGCCCCGGAACTCGGGGATGGAGGCGTCGTAGTCGCGCAAAATCGTCAGGCCGGACGGGAATTCGGCCAGCATCAGGCTGCGCACGCGCTCCAGCACTTCGTGGATGTTGACGTCGCCGACGATGTGCGGCCGGCGGTGTGGCGCCAGCAGGCGGTCGACCAGGGTTTGCAGGCGGTCGGCCTCCTTGATGATGACCTGCGTGTATTCGCGCAGCTGCACCGCGTGCAGCGCCGGCAGTTCCATCTCCAGCAGTTGCGCGGCGCCACGGATGCCGCCCAGCGGGTTCTTGATCTCGTGCGCCAGGTTGCGGATCAGCTCCTTGTTGACCTGGCTCTGGTCGAGGATGCGCTCCTCGCGGTCGAGCTTGAGGTGCTGCAGGTGCTCGCGCAGTTCGATCAGGATATGGTCGGCCGGGTCGTCGAGCGCCGAGACGATGCTGTGCACGTGCAGCGGATCGCGCCCGGCCCGCTCCAGGGTCAAGTCCTGGCGCAGGTCGGAGAACTTGTGCTCGCGCGCCTGGGCGCAGATGTGATCGAGCTCCTCGGGGTTGAGGAACTGCGACGTCAGCTTCTGGCGCGACAGCGCCTTCAGGGAACTTTCCAGCAGGTTCTCGGCGGCCGCGTTGGCGTAGGCGATGTGGCCCTCGCCGTCGAGCATCACCACGGCCGAGGCCAGCAGTTCGAGGCCGGCCAGCGCCGGTGGACGGTTCATGGCGGCCACGGCGCGGGCGGCGATATTACTAACAAGGCTCATCGGATATTCGCGATCTCACGTTTCAAGGCTTCGACATTCTTTTCCGAGCGGCTGATGCTGTCGCGCATGGCGGCCACCCGTTCCTGGTATTTCGCGTAGTTGCGTTCGTCGCCGCGCCGTTCCGGCTCGCCGCCGTTGAACTCCTTGCGCAACTCCGTCAGCTTCTGTGTTTCGTTTTTCAACTCGTCTTCCAGTATCGCGCGGCGGTCGGCGTCGCGCGCGCGCTGCTCGGCGCTGTCGACACGGGGAAAATCGCCCGGCGCGGCGGCCGGCGCAGCAGGTGTCGATCCGGCCGCGCGTGCCGGCGCGGCCTGCCGCCTGGCCGGCGCCGGGATCGCCAGGCCCGGCAAGTCCATCGCCTTGCAATAGTTACCGCGATAAACGTCGGTGTATTCGGTGCTGCCGTTGGGTGGCGTGCATTTGTAGATCACGCCCTGCGCCCGCGCCGCGCCGCAGGCCACCAGCGCCAGCGTAAACACCGCGCCAACATTGGCGTAACCGCATCTTTTGAAACTCATTGTCATTCGTAATCCTGGGGTGGAACGCTCCATCCTGAATATACAACATCCAAACAAAAACGCGGGGAAAGCCATGGCTCCCCCCGCGTTTTTTGCTTCACTACAAGCATCGGCAAGCCGATGCGTTGCAATTACAGCGAGTAGTACATGTCGAACTCGGCTGGGTGGGTCGTCATGCGCATGCGCTGGACGTCCTGCATTTTCAGTTCGATGTAAGCGTCGATCATCGAATCGCTGAACACGCCGCCACGGGTCAGGAACTCGCGGTCTTTGTTCAGGTTGTCCAGCGCTTCTTCCAGCGACGAGCACACGGTCGGGATCAGTGCGTCCTCTTCCGGCGGCAGGTGGTACAGATCTTTCGATGCCGCTTCGCCCGGATGGATCTTGTTGGCGATACCGTCCAGACCGGCCATCAGCAGCGCGGCGAAGCACAGGTACACGTTTGCCAGTGGATCCGGGAAACGGGTTTCGATACGGCGGCCTTTTGGATTGGCCACGTGTGGAATACGGATCGAAGCGGAGCGGTTACGGGCCGAGTAGGCCAGTTTGACCGGCGCTTCGAAGCCTGGAACCAGACGCTTGTACGAGTTGGTGCCCGGATTGGTGATCGCGTTCAGCGCCTTGGCGTGCTTGATGATGCCGCCGATGTAGTACAGCGCGGTTTCCGACAGGCCGGCATAGCCGTCGCCGGCGAACAGGTTGACGCCGTCTTTCCAGATCGACTGGTGCACGTGCATGCCCGAACCGTTGTCGCCAACGATAGGTTTCGGCATGAAGGTGGCGGTTTTGCCGTAGCTGTGGGCGACGTTCCAGACCACGTACTTCAGGTTCTGGGTCCAGTCGGCGCGCTCGACCAGGGTCGAGAACTTGGTGCCGATTTCGTTCTGGCCGGCGCCGGCCACTTCGTGGTGGTGCACTTCGACCGGGATGCCCAGCGATTCGAGGATCAGGCACATTTCCGAACGCATGTCCTGGAAGCTGTCGACCGGTGGGACCGGGAAGTAGCCGCCCTTGACGGTAGGACGATGGCCGCTGTTGCCGCCTTCGATTTCCTTGTCGGTGGTCCACGATGCTTCGTCGGAGTCGATCTTGACGAAGCAGCCCGACATGTCGATCTTCCAGCGCACGCTGTCGAAGATGAAGAATTCTGGTTCTGGACCGAAGTAGGCGGTGTCGCCCATGCCCGACGATTTCAGGTAGGCTTCAGCGCGCTTGGCGATCGAGCGCGGGTCGCGGTCGTAGCCCTTGCCGTCCGACGGTTCGATAACGTCGCACTGCATGAACAGCGTGGTCTCTTCCATGAACGGATCGATGTTCGCGGTGTTTGGATCTGGCAGCAGAATCATGTCCGATGCTTCAATGCCCTTCCAGCCGGCGATCGAGGAACCGTCGAATGCGTGACCCGATTCGAACTTGTCCATGTCGAAGTGCGACACGGGCACGGTGACGTGCTGTTCTTTACCACGGGTATCGGCGAAACGGAAATCAACGAATTTGACTTCGTTTTCCTGGACCATTTTCAAGACTTCTGCGGCTGTCATTGCCATGCGTATCTCCTAAAGGAATGTGTATAACTGGTGCGCTCTCTATAAGCAGTATCTATGCCAGCCTGAAACTCATAACGATATGTTCATAGCGTCTTGGAACTCGCCGACAAAAGAGACTAAAACGGGGCGGAGCACCAAAACACCACTATTTACACCGGATCAATGCAGCACCAACTTGGTGCAAAATTACCAAACCGCACCATCTTCGTGCAATTTTCGTTTTTTGCTGAAAATTGCACGCCTTTGGTGCGCCATTGTCTCCGACGTGCACAGGACGCCTATAATAAACTTAATCTTATTTGGAGGGACATCCCATGAGCAAAATAGACGAGATCTTGGCCGTGGCCCGTGGGCGCAGCAAGGACTGGCCGTATGCCGGCGCGGTCACGCCGCAAGAGGCCTATGAGCTGATCGGCGCCGACAACGCCGTCAAGATCGTGGATGTGCGCACCAATGCCGAGCGCGACTGGGTCGGCCGGGTGGCCATTCCGGAAGCCCAACATGGTGCGGTACAGTGGAGTATTTATCCGGGCGGCATCGCTAATCATGAATTCATCGAGCAATTGAACTCGGTGGCGCGCAAGGATCAGGTGTTGTTGTTCCTGTGCCGCTCGGGCGTGCGCTCGCGTGGTGCGGCCAAGCTGGCCACCGAGCACGGCTACCAGCACTGCTACGACATCCTGGAAGGCTTCGAGGGCGACAAGGACGAGCACAGCCACCGCAAGAATATCGGCGGCTGGTGCAAGGCCGGCCTGCCGTGGACCGGCGCCTAATGTGAGCCCGCGACGCATTTCGAACCGCCGGCGTCATGGATTTTGGGGTCGTACCCCGTTGGGTACGACCCCGCCGTGGCTTAGGGTTTAAACGGGCACCGCCAGCGTCGCCGCCGGCGCGCCCTCTCCCATCAAAAACTGTATCCGCTTGCGCACGAACTGGATGTGGCTGCGCAAGCCATACAAGCCATCGGCGAACGACAGCGGAATCGAGATCTGGTTGACCAGCTCCTCGATCTCGTCGAGCCGCTTCAGTTGCGCCTCGTACACCTGCATCCGCGTCGCCTCCGGCGCGCTCTCGACCTGCTGCTCCACCGTGCGCAACTGCCCGTACCAGCGGTAGACGCGCGAACGGATGCGCCACACGTACAGCGGCGGAATAATCCGCGACAACGGAATAATCAAGGCGCTCAGCGCCAGCACCACCACCCACATGCGGTCGAAGAAGTTGGCCAGCCAGAACGTCATGTACCGCTGCAGCAGCGGCGGGCCGTTCTTGTAGTATTTCGCCGCCTCTGCGTCGACCGGAATCTCGGTGTACTTGGCCGACGGGAATTGCCCCTGCTGCTGGAACCAGCCCGCGCCGTTGTGGATGCCGCTGGCCGCCTGCACGAACAAATCGACCAGCGCCGGATGCAGGTCGTCGCGCGCCACAAGGGTGGCAGTCGGCGCGATAAGGTTGTAATTCTCCTTGGGAATATCGCGGCCCAGGTCGACGATACCCTGCGGCAGCACCACATGCGTGAGGAACGGCAGCTTGCGCGCATAGGCCTCGGCCTGGCTGAAGTTGAACAGCTTGATGCCCGGCGTTTGCAGCAGCATCTGGATCAGCGGCGCTTCGGGCGCCGAGGTGAACACCAGGCCGTCGATGCGGCCTTCCAGCAATTCCACCGTGGCGGGCGTGTTGGCCAGCGAGAAGCGTTCGACGTCCTCCTTCTCCAGGCCGTTGAGCGACAGCACCTGGCGGAACAGGCGGGGCGCGCCGGCGCCTTTGGGGCCGAAGTTGATTTTCTTGCCTTTTAACTGGCTGAGCTGGGTGATCGGCGGCTGGCCCTTGGTCACGCGCAGGAACAGCCACAGCGGCTCGACGAACAGGCTGCCCAGCGACGACAGGCCTTCGCGCTCGGCCACCTCCTCGTTGGTGGAGCCGCTTTGGACGAAGGCGATGTCGACTTCGCCGGCGCGCAGGCGGCGCAGGTTTTCGCCGGAGCCGGCCGAGGGGACCAGGGTGACTTTGACGCCGTGCTTGGCGAGGGCTGCGGCGTATTTTTTACCGAATTCCTCGTAGGCGCTGTTTTCCTGGCCGGTGGCCAGGCGCACAGTGCGCGGCGGGGCGGGATCGACCAGCCAGTAGGCCAGCAGGCAGACGCCGACGATCAGCGCGATGGTCGGAGCCGAGGCGACAAACAAGTCCCGCACCGAGAATTGCGTGAACTTGAGGATTTTGGACATGTGGTGGCGCATTGGTTTCATGGGCTGATACCATGCCAACAAATGAGCAATTATGCAAGGGGAATACAGGAACGGGCTGGTCCGGGCGGTGGCGTTGGATACGGCGCGGGCGGCGCGTGGCGGATTACGCTGCGCTAATCCGCCCTACGTGGATCTGTGGTGCCTTTCGTGCCCCGGGCCGGCGCCGCGCGCAATCGCCGACCGGCCATTGGCCGATGATTTGGCGCGTAAACACGTAGGGCGGATTAGCGTAGCGTAATCCGCCACTCGTCTAGCCGCCGCAGGCGCGCAGCGGAGCGGCCGTCGCGGCGTTTGCCGGCACGCCACCGGTTTTCACCACCACCGGCGGCGGCACCGCGCCCGGCGCAACCACCGGGTTCGGCTCGATCAAAGGCATCAAGCTCGGCGCCAGCACCACCAGCAACTGCACCGGCAACGCGCTGGTGAAATCGTAATTCTTCGATTCCGGCCCGTGCACATACGCGGTCATGCTGCCGAAGAAGCGCTCGCCGATATTGAACACGAACGTCGCCGACCGGTTCACATAACGCGATTCGATCAGCCGCCCGCCGCCGCCATACACATCGAAGCGCTGGTCGCCGGTACCGGTCTTGCCGCCCACATGCAGCACCGTGCCGTCCGACTGCACGAACGCCATGCGCGCCCGCTTGGCCGTACCGTCCGACACCACGCCACGGATCGCGTCGGCGACCACGCGCGCCACTTCCGGCGACAGCACTTGCTCGTTGGTGGTCGGCTTGGCCTTGCTCACCACCGTCTCGTACGGCGTGCCCTTGGCGAAGTGCAGCGACGAAATCCGCTGGCTGCTCTTGCGCACGCCGCCGTTGACGATAATCCCCATCATCTCCGCCAACGCCGCCGGACGGTCGGCCGATGCGCCCAGCGTCGTCGCATACGACGGCACCAGCGATTCGAACGGATAGCCCATCTTCTTCCACTGCTTGTGGATCTCCATGAAGCCTTCGACCTCGATCAGGCCGGCGATGCGGCGGTCCTGCGCGTGCTTGCGGTGCGTCTTGAACAGCCACGAATACACTTCCTGGCGCTCTTTCTCGCTGGCCGCCGTCATCTGCGACAGGGTCGCCTTCGGATGCAGACGCATGTACGCGGCCATCCACAGCTCCAGCGGATGGATGCTGGCCAGGTAGCCGCGGTCCGGCAGCGACCACTTGTCGATCGCGTACTGGTCGTACAGCTTCTCGACGCGCTCGTCCGACACCTCGTTCTGCGACGGCAGGTACTCGTGCAGGAAGTCGCCGAACTGCTTGACGCTGGCAGTCGGATACACGGTGCGATGGATTACCGCCAGCCGCGTCGGCGTGCTGCGGATGTTGGCCAGCAGGATCTTGTCCAGGTCGGCCGCCGGCTTGCCCTTGTACTTGGCGTAGAAGCGGTTCAGGAACTCCTTGCCTTCCTTGTCGGCGAAGCGCGCCAGGTAGACGGCGCGGCGCGGATCGTCGGCGTCGGCCAGCAGCGAGGCCGACGAGCCCGGCGTCTGGAACATGTAGAACTTGGCGACGTCGCGCATCAGGCGCACGAACACCAGGTTGGTCGAGCGGCGCAGCGCCTCGGTCACGGTGAAGATCTTGCCGTTGTCTTCCTTGGAGAAGTTGCCGAAGTAATGCAGGCCGCCGCCGGTGAAGAAGCCCTCGCCCGGATTGCCAGAGTATTTGCGCTCCATGGCCGCGTTGAGCATCGGCGTGATTTCGCGCTCGGCGCTGCCGACCGGATGCGCCGTCAGGTACTCGATCGCCCAGCGCGACAGCTTGTCCTGCGGATCGACCGGGATCATGCTCAGCGTTTCGGCGTTCATGCCCTTGTACTTCTTGTTGAGCTGGTCGACGATGTCCAGGTAGGTCACCAGGGTGCGCAGCTTGGCCGTCGAACCCAGGTCGAGCTTGGCGCCCTCGTTGATGTCGAGCGGCTGGTCGTAGTTGTCCGTCTGCAGGCGCAGCAGGTTGTTGTCCACGCCCTTTTCCAGCAATGTGAAGCTGTACACCACGTTGGCCGGATCGCCATTGCCCAGCATACCCTTGCCGGTCAGGCCGGCGGCGGCGGCGCGCTCGGGGTCGCGCAGGTCGCGCAACACCTGCGTCACGGCCATCTGCGCCTGCGCGTCGAGCGTGCTGACCACGTTCAGGTCCAGACGGTCGAGGTTGTACATGCGGTTGTCGCCCAGCAGGTTGGCCAGGTGGTTGCGGATCGCGTTCGAGGCCTTGCGCGTGACGAAGGTCATCTCCGGCGCCGCCTGCAGGCCGTTGCCCTTGGCCGGATGCAGCGGCTGCTTGAGCGCGACGTCGCGCATCGCCGCCGTGATGATGCCTTCCTGCGCCAGCACGCGCAGATGGCTGTCGGCCAGCACTTCGAGGTCGTCGGCGCCGTCGCCCAGATAGTGGCTCGGACGGCGCTGCGCGATCATCAGGCTGAGCGCTTCCTTGTAGATCAGCGCGGTCTCCGGATCGGGATTGTCGAGATTGCCACTAAGCCGGCGGTTGACGTCGGCGAATTCGCGGCCGTACCAGACCCACATGCCGTCGCCAATGCCGTTGACCTCGCCATAACCGGGCTTGGCCGACAACGGCACCGTGTTCAGGTAATCGATGACGATGCGGCGCCGTGCCTTGGTCGTGTCCGGCCCGTCCTGGTAGGAGCGCAGGCTGGCCGAGACCATCTGCTGCAACTTGTCCTTCATCGAGCCGGTGCGGCCCTCCGGCGAGTGGCGGTATTTCTCGATCTGCGTGGCCAGGGTGCTGCCGCCGGCCGCGCGATGGCCGCCGGCCACGGCGTTGACGCTTTTCTCGATCACGGCCTTGCCCAGGCGGTCCCATTCGACGGCCGGATTGCGTTTCGGGTACTTATTGTCGAGCAGCTCGCGGTTCTCGATGTACAGCAGGCTGTAGATCAGCGCCATCGGCGCCTGCTCGAACTTGTTGTAGATGCGTTCCGGATAGCTGGCGGCGAACAGCTCCTGCGCGCGGCAGTCGTAGATCGTCAGGCCGGTCTTGGTCTTCTCGTGATAGGTGGCGAAGATGCCCATGTCGGCCAGTTCCGCCATCTTCGGCGAAATGCGGGCCTGCGCGCTGACCTGGTAGTCGCGCGTGCGCAGCTTGGCCAGGTAGTCCGGCAGGCTGGCGTAGCCGAGCCGCTCGTCGTACGGGCTGTCGTGGGGGAAGCGGATCGAATTGCTCGGCCCCGGCTGCACCTTGTACGTCATCTTGTTGGCCAGGTCCGTGAAGATGCGCGCCTGCATGGTCGATGTGCGGCTCTCGTGCACGCCCCACCACACGGCGAACGAGGCGCCCACCAGCAGCACCACGATCAGGGCGTTGCGCGAACGCTTGCTCTTGGTCGGCTCGCCAGGCGGCGGCGCGTCCATCTGCGCTTGCGCCAAGTGCGCCTCGCTTTCTTCGGGGTTAAGGGGCGGCACGACATGAAGATGCCGGGTGCGACGATAGCCTAGTGCTGCTGCGCCCGCGCGCAACTTGCGCACTGCTTTGACTAGGGGCCGGCGGAAACGACGATTGCTTAACATATGATTCAAACCGGTCAGCTGTTTCAGTAAAACCTACTAGCCACCATTGCACCACATCGGCGTGGTGGCAACCGGTGATGACGCACAATAATTTGCAACCGTAGTTTATTTTTCGCAAAAAAACAACGACGTTCTCCCCTATGGAGGAACGCCGTGAATGCATGTGACCGCCAAGTGACAAGCCCGTGACAGCGGGGCACCGTCGGGCCGCCGCCGAGGCCGATGTCGAAGCGCTATCGAGCGATAGCGGCGCGACATCAACCGATACCGGCGCGCACTAAATGTTGTTGAACTCCACGTTGAGCTTCTTGAGTTCCGCGCACATGTGCTCGAACGCGGTGAGCGTCTGGGCCGGCTCGCCTTTGACGCCGAGCTCGATGTGGCGGCGGGTATTGGCGTCGCCCACGCTCGGCAGGCTGAACACCTTCACCCTCGGATAGCGCGACTCGATCTCCACCATCAGCGGCGTCAGCGCCGACTCGGCCGTCTCGTACACCAGCACCGACTGCTCCAGGTGCGGTTCGCGGTTGAACAGGTCGGCGTAGTGGTGGTCGAGCACCCACTCGATCATCGGCCAGGCCATCACCGGGAAGCCCGGCACGAAGTAATGCTTGTGCAGCGCGAAGCCGGCGATGTTGTTGTACGGGTTGGGGATCAAGGCCGCGCCCTGCGCGAACTCGGCCATCTTGAGGCGGTGCAGGTTCTCGGCCGAGTTCAGGTCGACCTCGTGGCCGGCCTCCTGCCCCATCTGCACGATGCGCTGCTGGATGTTGATCTTGCCCTGTTCGTGCAGCACCAGCGGCAGGCCCAGCGCGTCGGCGGCGGCCAAGCGGGTGTGGTCGTCCGGCGTGGCGCCGATGCCGCCGCAGCAGAACACGATGTCGTCGCTGGCGAAGGTGCGCTTGAGCGTGGCCGTGATGCGGGCCGGATCGTCGGCCAGGATTTCCGCCCACGCCAGCTGCAGGCCGCGCGCGGCCAGCATTTGCACCACTTTCGGGAAATGCTGGTCGACGCGCCTGCCGGACAGGATTTCGTCGCCGATGATGATGAGTCCGATCGCCATATTAGTTCCGCTTTCTTAACTATCTCAAAAATCCGCCGCCGGCGGCACGTCCTTCACGGCCTCGGCGGCGCGCATGCGCGCCAGCGCTTCGAGGCAATAATAGGCGAACCACAACGCGGTGAAGATAAACACCAGCACATACAGCCAGATCGACGCGGCTGCCAGGAAGGGGAAGAATACCACCGCCATCACGCCGCCCAGCCAGATCGCCCCCGGCAGCGCCCCGGCCACGCCGGAAACGACGCCGATGGCGATCAGCGGCCAACGGTGCTCGGCCAGCAGCTGGCGGCGCTCGTCGGCGCTGGCGTAGTCGGCCAGCACGTCATAGACCATCATGCGGCTGGTCAGCCAGCCCCACAACAGCGCCTGCACGAACACGGCCAGCGGCGGGAACACGTACAGCGGCAACGTCAGTATCCACAAGCCGATGAAAGCCCCCATGCCGCCCAGCGCCACGCCGACGCTGCCGATCAGGCTGCCGCCGTTGCGCTGCTCCAGCTGCGGATAGTTGCGGGCGCCGATGTGGCGCAGGATCACCGGCATGGCGATGACGCCGATGAAGATCAGCGCCGTCAGTATCATCAGCGGCAGCAACAGCAGCATCGCTATCAACGGCACAACGACTGTTTTCAAAGCACCAAGGCCGAACGAGCTCAGGAAGCTACCGCTGTAGCTGAACACAACATATTGCGAGAACGTCGCGTGGACGAAGTCGATCAGCGGTTGCAAGCCCACATACAGCAGCACCGCCCACACGCCGACCGCCAGCAGGAAAGGCGCCAGGCTCATCAACAGCAGCTTGCCGTGCCACTGCGAGGCGAAGGCGCGGCCCCAGGCGCGCACCACTGCGGAGAATCCGCCGGCCATCAGACGGTATCCTTGCGCGCGTATTCGACCATGCGCTTGAGCGCCAGCCAGTGCTGCGAGAAGAAGCCACGTCCGTATTCGCGGCCAGGCTTGACGGCGCCGCCCGCTTCGGTCTGCGGCAACTGGTCGCGGATGCCGGTGGCGACGAACTGCGGCGTGAAATTAGCGGTGCGGAAGATGATGTCCCAGATCGGCAGCAGCACGGCGAAATTGCAGCCGCCCAGGGTGCCCTGGCCGTTGGACTCGTGGCCGACACCGATCGCGTGGTGCATGCGGTGGTAGCGCGGCGACACCAGCAGCCACTCGCCGACCTTGCCGAAATGGATGCGCACGTTGGCGTGCTGCAGGCTTTGCAGGATGCGCGACACCGACACCAGCATCACGTACTGCGACGGCTCGACGCCGATCCCCAGCGCCAGCACACCCATATAGACGTCGCGCATCATGTCGTCGAGCATGTGGTTGCGGTTGTCGCTCCACAGGTTCATGTTCTGCTGGCTGTGATGCAGGCCGTGCAGCGCCCACCACCAGTTGAAGTGGTGCGAGGCGCGGTGGTACCAATAGTCGAAGAAATCGAGCACGACGAAGTAGACCAGGAAGGCGCCCAGCGGGCTGATGCCGGGCACCAGCGACTCCAGGTTGAACGGTTGGAAGCTCTCGAAGCGCAGCATGGCAGCCACGCTGTCGAGCAGCGGATCGAGCGTGAAAAAGATCAACACCGGGAACAGGCCGATCCGATGCAGCACCGTATAGATGAAATCGTTCCAGCGCGCGCGCGGATCGTTGAACTTGTGGACCGGGATCATCGCCTCGAGCGGGCGCAGCACCAGGAACAGCAAGGTCAGCTCCAGCACGCCGATCAGGAGCCACTCGGTGCCCTCGAAGGCTTCCTCGACGAATTCGCCGAAACCGAGCTGGAACACCAGCGGCTGGATCACCGTCTCGAACAACCAGCCCTGTGCCAGGCCCAGCCAGTCAGAAAAGTGTTGAATCATGGATGTTTGGAATGCTGTTTAAAAGTGGTCACGTAATCGGGATGCTCGCGCAAGGTGGCGAAGCAAAAGCCTTTTTGTTCCAGGCCAGTGATCAAAGGCTCCAGGTTGGCTGGCGCCCAAGGGTCCTTGCGCGACCAGATGCCCATGTGCGCGACAAAAATATCGCCGTCGCGCAACTCCCTCAGCGACTTTTGCAACAATACCGCATTCGGGTACGCCGTGCTCGACAGCTCATCGCCGGAGAAGCCGGCCGGCGCCCAGCCGACATGCGCGTAGCCGCAAGCCTTGGCCGCCGCCAGGGTGCCGGGCGAGGTGCGCCCGGCCGGCGCGCGCCAGATCGGATCGAGGTGCTTGCCGGTCAGCTCGACGAAGCGCTGGTCGACCCGCTTGATTTCCTCGCAATATTGAGCCGGCGTCAGCGTGCGGATCTTGCCGGCGGACGCGCCGAAGCCGGGCTTGACCCGGAAGCTGGCGCCGCCATCCTTGACCAGCACATCGTGATCGAAAGTGTGCGAGCCGATCGCATGGCCCTCGGCCACGCGCGCCTTCCAGTAAGAGGACCACGACGGATCGAGCGAATAATCGCCGCGCACGGTTTTCTCGTTGGCGAGGAAGAAGGTGGCCTTGATGTTGTGGCGCTTGAGCGTATCGGCGATCAGTTCGGCCTGCGACTGGCTGCCGGTATCGAAGGTCAGGTAGATGGTGCCCTTGCAAGCCGCCGGCGCCGCCGCCAAAGCCGGCGCCGCCACGCAAGCCGCCAGCACCAACAACGCCCCCCATCCCGGGGTCAGGTCCGACATTCGGACACGAGCTGAACTACACCCGGGGGTCAGGTCCGACATTCGGACACGGGCTGAACTACGCGCTGGTTGTGTTCGTGTCCGAATGTCGGACCTGACCCTCGGGGTGGAGGGGTTCATTAGCGCTGGGCGGAGTTGTTGAAGAACACGCCGTGCGGCGAGCGTCCCACCGGTATCGTCTTGACCAGCTTGCGCGTGGTCAGGTCGATCACCGCCACCTTTTTAATCCAGCGCAAGGTGACCCACATGGTCTTGCCATCGGCCGTCACTTCCATGCAGTCGGGGCCGCCCGGCACGTTGATCATGCCGACGTTTTCCAGTGTTTTCTGATCAATGATGTTGATCGAATTGGAAACACGGTTCGACACATAGGTGTAGCGCCCGTCGCCGGCCGAACGGAAGTTGTGCGCGCCCTGCCCGGTCTTGATGCGCTTGACGGTTTTCTGCGCCTTCCAGTCGATCACCTCGACGTAGTCGCTGCCCATGATGCCCACCAGCAGATACTTGTCGTCCGGCGTCATCGCGATACCGGCCGGCAGCTTACCGACCGGCAGCGTCCATTTGACGGTCTGCGTGACGAGGTCGATGGCGCTGACCTGGTCGCTGCCCTGCTGCGTGATGAAGACCATGTTGCTGGCGGCGTTGAAGGCCATGTGGCTCGGCAGCTTGGGCAGCGGAATCCGCTTGGTCAAGGTCATGTTGGTGCCGTCGTAACGGTACAGGTCGACGCGGTCGAGCCGCAACGAGGCCGACACGAACCACTTCTGGTCCGGCGAAAAACCGATCTGGTAAGGGTCGAGGATGTCCTTGACGGTGCGCTGGATCTGGCCGCTCTTCGGATCGAGGAAAATCAATTCGTTGCCGACCGAGCTGGCGACGATCAGCGACTTGTTGTCCGGCGTCGCCATCAGGTGGTGCGGCTCCTTGCCGACCGGGAAGGTGGACAAGTCCTTGAAGGTCGCCTGGTCCAGCAACTGCACGGTAGCATCACGCGAGTTGAGCACAACGACAACATTGGCCTGCGCGCTGCCGATGGCAATCGCGGCGCAAACACAGGAGAAAACCAGACGGCGGACACTGCGGAGCATGAAGAAATCGCTTAGAAGGACTAAACGTTTATTTTACGTGCAAACTGAGCCGTCACAAGGTAAAAGCGGACAATTATTCCTATCCGTAATGAAGCGCGGCGGCTTAACCACAGCGCCTGCTACAATTGCCGGCTGTGTTCAACGAATCTAGAAGGAATAACCATGACCACCATCACCACTGAATCGGGCCTGCAGTACATCGAACAAACCGTTGGCGAAGGCGATGAAGCCAAAGCCGGCCAGAACGTCACCGTCCACTACACCGGCTGGCTGCGCAACGACGACGGCACCAAGGGTCCGAAATTCGACTCGAGCAAAGACCGCAACGATCCATTTGAATTCGCGCTGGGCGCCGGCATGGTCATCCGCGGTTGGGATGAAGGCGTGCAAGGCATGAAGGTCGGCGGCGCGCGCCAGTTGATCATTCCAGCGGAACTGGGCTACGGCTCGCGCGGCGCCGGCGGCGTGATTCCGCCAAACGCGACCCTGATTTTCGACGTCGAACTGCTGGGCGTTTAAGGTTCGCCAAACCCGCAGCCCCATGCGGGGTCGTACCCCCTGCGGGGTACGACCCCTAAGCGGTAACGCATGCTTATCGCTAAAGGCTGTCGGGTTTGATCAGCGCTGCCAATTGCGCCGCAGGGCCTCGAGCTCTGCGCGCGTATCGAGCATGCCGCCGACGATGCGCTGGTCGATCGCCTCCAGCACCGCCGCCGGCATCTCCGTCCCCGCCATCCGGTACGCGGTCATTTGCGCCGACGGCCGAACGTTCTGCACCATCACCGGTATCCGCCATTCCGCGCTGGCGCGGCAGGCCACCCCCACCAGATCCTGGCTCAGTCCCACCACCGTGAAGGTGCGGCAATAGCCGCCCTCGTTCGACAGAAAACTCAGCCCGACCCGCACGTCGCCCTCGGACGGCGCGGCACCGCCCATCTGCTGGCTTAACACCGTATCGAGCCGGCCCTGCGCCACCAGCATGCCGTTGCGGCTGATGACCGTGGTCGGCGCCTTGGCCGGATCGGCCAGGAAGGCCGGCTGCCAGTACGCCAGGCCGAACTTGCCGAGCGCCAGCCCCACCACCAGCACCGCGCCCAGCGCGCTCCACTCGCGCCAGCCCAGATGCCGCCTGACCGCCTTGCGCGCGGCCTGCTGCGTGGCGACGCGCTGCGCCCGCACCGCCGCCAGTTGCACCACCTTGGCCTGCTGCGAACGCATCGTCGCGCTCGACGGCGACAGTTCGGCGAACACGCCGTCGCGCGCGGCGCGCAAACGGGCCACGCGGCGGGCGATGCTGCTGTCGCGCCGCATGGCGTCCTCGACGGCGTGACGGGTCGCGTCGTCCAGTTCGCCGACCGTGTACGCTATCAGTGTCTCGTCCGAAAAGCTCATGTTCACGTCCTTAGTCGCTCCATCATAAACCTTTTTTTCACCGGATGCGGATCTGTCAGGATCGCGTAAGCCCTTTAAATACAAGGGTTTTATTGCGCCGCAGCGTCGCACGGCAACTACTGTAAGGCCTACTTCGTACAGAAACCATTACATTTGACAATATTTATGCTAATCTGCGCGCTCTAATAACCAAGGAGGTAGTAATGAAAAAAGGCGAATTGATTGCAGAATTTGCGAAACGCACGGAGATGTCTGCTGCTGCCGCCAACGGTGCGGTGAACACTCTGATCGCGATCGTGACTGAGCGTCTGAAAAAAGGCGACACGGTTGGCATCACCGGCTTCGGCACCTTCTCCGTCGCCAAACGCGCCGCACGCAAAGGCCGCAACCCTGCAACCGGCGAAGCGATCAAGATCGCCGCGTCGAAGACCCCGAAATTCTCGGCTGGCGCAACCCTGAAGTCGGCCGTCAACCCGACCAAGAAGAAGTAATTCTTGCGCTAAGCAGGCTGTGTTCGTGCCCGCGAGGGCACCGGAAACGGCGGCTCATGGCCAGGTCCCCGACCTGCCATGGCCGCCGTTCTGTTTTGGGAGGCGTTTTTTTTGAGGAAGCCCTCTAGCGGCTTTCGGCGCCGCCGAGGTTATGATGGCGCGTACCCACCAGCCACCATACCAAGGAGATGTAAATGAGCTTACAAGAGCAATTCGAACAAGCCCAGGCGGACTCGAAAAACCTGCCGGAACGTCCCGACAACATGACCCTGCTGAAAATCTACGCGCTGTTCAAGCAGGCATCGACGGGCGACGCCACCGGCGAGCGTCCGGGTTTCACCGACATGGTCGGCCGCGCCAAGTTCGACGCCTGGGACGCCCTCAAAGGCACCAGCGCCGACGAGGCCAAGCAGCAGTACATCGACCTGATCGAAGACTTGAAATAAAGTTTGCCTGATCAAAAAAAGCCCCTGACGGGGCTTTTTTGCGTTCAAACGGGCGCGAACACCTTGCGCATCTTGTCGGCCACCTTGCCCTCGATCTGCGACGAGAACGCGCTGAACAGGAAGCCGAGGGCGATCTGCAAGCGCGCCTGGGTCGGCTCCAGGGTCAGGCTGCCGTCGACGCCGCTGCGCTCGAAGCGCAGCACATCGCCGTCCCAGCGGCATTCCAGCTCGAATTGTTCGGCCAACTTGTCGGCCACCTGTTGCGCCGCCGCCCGGGCCTGCTCCGGCGCAAGGTTGTGTTCCTGAACGATGTTAATGTCCGCCATGCGGCTTCCTCAATAAATCCACAAAGCCGACATGATGCCAGTTGGCCCGGCGTCACGCTAGTCCACAACGGCGCCTACGCATTTGCTTATATGTATTGTATATAAGCGCAATTTGTGAGAAATAGCGAATTACCTTAAAATACAGTGCTTTGCTGAGGTTAGCCGGGCCATCCCACCGCCGCCGACGCCGCTGCACACCAACATTGATAGGACTGTTATGACCCACGTTGTCACCGAATCTTGCATCAGCTGCCGTTATACGGACTGCGTCGATGTTTGCCCGGTAGATTGTTTCCGCCAAGGCCCGAACTTCCTCGCCATCGATCCGGACGAGTGCATCGACTGCGCCGTGTGCGTGGCCGAATGCCCGGTCAACGCCATTTTCGCCGAGGAAGACATCCCAAGCGACCAGCAGCAGTTCATCAAGATTAACGTCGATCTCGCGCGCCACTGGCCTTCGATCACCAAGACCATCGCGCCGCTGCCGGAAGCCGACGAGTTCAAGGACGTCAAAGAAAAACTGCACCTGCTGGTACGCTAAGACGAGTTTGTCTGGCCGGGCAGCACCGGGCAGCGTCATCCGCGGGCGCCAAAGTCGAGCGCCGCACAGCCTTGTGTTCGCCCAACCACCATTGAAATCACAGGAATATACGAATGAATAGCACTGTCACCCCTCCAGGCGTCATCGAAGCCGATGCCGTCATCATTGGCGCCGGCCCGGTCGGCCTGTTCCAGGTCTTCGAACTGGGCCTGCTGGAAATCAAAGCCCACGTGATCGATTCGCTGGGCGCGGTGGGCGGACAGTGCGTGGAACTGTATCCGGACAAGCCGATCTACGACATCCCGGCCGTGCCCTCGTGCACCGGCCAGGAACTGACCGACAACCTGCTCAAGCAGATCGAGCCGTTCGAGCCGACCTTCCACCTAGGCCAGGAAGTGACCAAGGTCGAGCGTCGCGACGACGGCCGTTTCGACGTTGAAACCAGCGCCGGCACCCGCTTCACCACCAAGACCATCTTCATCGCCGCCGGCGTCGGCTCGTTCCAGGCGCGCACCCTGAAGGTCGACGGCATCGAAGTGTTCGAAGGCTCCCAGCTGCACTACAAGGTCAAGGACCCGGCCATTTTCGAAGGCAAGAACATCGTCATCTGCGGCGGCGGCGACTCCGCGCTGGACTGGGCGCTGAACTTCGTCGGCAAGGCCGAATCGGTCGTTTTGCTGCATCGCCGCGAAGACTTCCGCGCCGCGCCGGCGTCGGTCGCCAAGATGAAAGCCTTGTGCGACGACTACGAGATGCAGCTCATCATTGGCCAGGCCACCGGTTTCGAGGCCAAAGACGACAAATTGAGCGAGCTCAAAGTCACCGGCGCCGACGGCGTGACCCGCCGCGTGCCGCTCGATATGCTGCTGGTGTTCTTCGGCCTGTCGCCGAAACTGGGCCCGATCGCCGAATGGGGCCTGGACATCGAGCGCCGCCAGCTGAAGGTGCAAAACACCGAGAAGTTCGAGACCAACGTTCCGGGCATCTTCGCCGTCGGCGACATCAACACCTATCCTGGCAAGAAAAAGCTGATTTTGTCGGGCTTCCACGAGGCCGCGCTGGCCGCGTTCGGCGCCGCGCCGTACATCTTCCCGGACAAAAAGATCCACATGCAGTACACCACGACGTCGCCGAAACTGCACAAAGTGCTGGGCGTGGAGACGCCCGTCTTCGATTAACGTCGCCCAAACGCCGGTTCCGCGCCACGGAAACAACGGCAAGGTGGTGCGTAGGGTAGTGTCCTACACAAAAGCAGCGGAAACGCTGCTTTTTTTATGGGTTCAGCGGTACTATTATCGAACCAAGGGCATATCGCGCACTATCACTGCGCTTTCCCCTGGGTATTTAGAAATGCTTAGCGCCACGAACAAATACTCTATAATTGGCTTATGATGAGATGTATTGGTGCACCGCACCATGCTTTGACCGGGAAGACCTATGCTCTACCAACTGCACGAAATGCAACGCACGCTCCTTTCGCCCCTGATGCAATGGGCGGACGCGACCGCTAAAATACTGACCAATCCGGTCTCGCCGCTGGCGCACACGCCGTTTTCGCAACGGATCGCCGCCGGGTATGAGCTGATGTACAGGCTCGGCAAGGACTACGAAAAGCCGGCGTTCGAGATCGACTCGACCGTCATCAATGGCGAAACGATCGGCATCATCGAACAGGTTGTTGTCAATAAAGCCTTCTGCCGCCTGATCCGTTTCAAGAAAGACCTGGACGACAAGGCCACCAAGGCGCTGAACCAGCCGACCGTGCTGCTGGTGGCGCCACTGTCGGGCCACCACTCCACCCTGCTGCGCGACACCGTGCGCGGGCTGCTGGTCGACCACGACGTCTACATCACCGACTGGACCGACGCCCGCATGGTGCCGGTGTCGGAGGGTGCCTTCCATCTGGACGACTACATCTACTATGTGCAGGACTTCATCCGCCTGCTGGGCCCGGACCTGCATGTGATCTCCGTGTGCCAGCCGACGGTGCCGGTGCTGGCGGCCATCGCGCTGATGGCCACCGACAAGGACCCGAAGCTGCCGAAAACGATGACGATGATGGGCGGCCCGATCGACCCGCGCCGCTCGCCGACGGCGGTCAACAACCTCGCCACCGAAAAGAAGTTTTCGTGGTTCGAGAACACCGTCATCTACTCGGTGCCGCCGAATTATCCCGGCTTCGGCCGCAAGGTCTACCCGGGCTTCCTGCAGCACGCCGGCTTCATCGCCATGAATCCGGGCCGCCACGCGCAGAGCCACCGCGAGTTCTACAGCCATCTGGTTGAAGGCGACGACGAACCGGCGGAAAGCCACCGCAAGTTCTACGACGAGTACAACGCCGTCCTGGACATGCCCGCCGAATACTATCTGGACACGATCAAGACGGTGTTCCAGGACTTCGCGCTGCCGATGGGCACGTGGAAGGTCGGCGGCAAGCTGGTGCGTCCACAGGACATCACCACGGTCGCGCTGTTTACCGTCGAGGGCGAGCTGGACGACATCTCCGGCGCCGGCCAGACGCAAGCGGCGCACGACCTGTGCACCGGCATCCCGGCCGAGATGCAGCAGGACTACGTCGCCCCGGGCGCCGGCCACTACGGCATCTTCTCCGGCCGCCGCTGGCGCGAAATGGTCTGCCCGAAGATCACCGAGTTCATCAAAAAACACGGTTAAGCGAGCAAGCCCCGACAAGATCCCTGCCAAGCGCAGGGATTTTTTTTTGCCGAGACAGCGCCGGCGATAAGGTTTTTCGGCTTGCCCGACGCAGATATCGGATAATGGCGCTTTAGCTTTATCGCTTTCCCGCGCCATCACCGCCGTGCCCACCAACAAAACACTCGCCGATCGCATCGAAGACGCTCTGCCGCAGACGCAATGCACCAAATGCGGCTATGACGGCTGCCGTCCATACGCCGAGGCGATCGCTGCCGGCGCGGCCGACATCAACCAATGCCCGCCCGGCGGCGCCGAGGGCATCGTGCGGCTGTCGGCCGTCACCGGCCGCAAGGTCATCCCGCTCAATCCCGTCAACGGCGTTGAGCGCCCGCGCGCGCTCGCCTATATCGACGAAGCGCTGTGCATCGGCTGCACCTTGTGCATCCAGGCCTGTCCGGTGGACGCCATCGTCGGCGCGGCAAAGCTGATGCACACGGTCGTGCCGGACCTGTGCACCGGCTGCGACTTGTGCGTCCATCCCTGCCCGGTCGACTGCATCGTCATGTATCCGGTCACCGAGACCACCGGCTGGGCCGCGTGGAGCCAGGCCGACGCCGACGCCGCGCGCGAGCGGCACGACTTCCGCACGCTGCGCCTCAAACGCGAGAAGGACGAGAACGACGCCCGCCTCGCCGCCAAGGCCAGCGCCAAGATGGCGGCGGTCGAAGCGCTCGACCCGGCCACCGACGCCGACGCCGCCGAGAAGGAACGCAAGCGCGCCATCATCGCCGCCGCGATGGAACGCGCGCGCTTGAAAAAGGAGGAAGCCGCGCGAGCGGCCGCCGACGCCACGCCAGTAGATGGAAACCCGCCTGAATGAATCCAGCCAAACGCCAAGAAATGTTCGAGCGCTTCCGCGCCGCCAATCCCAGTCCCAAAACCGAACTCGAATACACAACGCCGTTTGAATTGCTGATCGCCGTGCTGTTGTCGGCGCAGTCCACCGACGTCGGCGTCAACAAGGCCACGCGCAAGCTGTACCCGGTCGCGAACACGCCGGCGAAAATTCTGGAATTGGGCGAGGAGGAACTGAAGTCCTATATTCAGACCATCGGGCTGTACAAGACCAAGGCCAAGAACGTCATCGCCACCTGCAAAATCCTGCTGGAGCAGCACGCTGGTGAAGTGCCCAATGACCGCGAATCGCTGGAGGCCTTGCCGGGCGTAGGCCGCAAGACCGCCAACGTGGTGATGAACACCGCGTTCGGCGAGCTGACGATGGCGGTGGACACGCATATCTTCCGCGTCTCCAACCGTACCGGCCTGGCGCCGGGCAAGAACGTCGACATCGTCGAGCAGAAGCTGCTGCGGTTCGTGCCGAAGGAGTTTTTGCAGGACGCGCACCACTGGCTGATCCTGCACGGGCGCTACACCTGCAAAGCGCGCAAACCCGAATGCTGGAACTGCATCCAGCAAGACCTGTGCGACTACCGCCAGAAGACGCCGATGCCGGACGGGCTGTAACGACGGACTTGACTCCTTTGCGACATAGGTCGCACAATGGCGTCATCTGTCGCTATTCAAGGAATTCCCGTGCCCACTCAGTCCAAACGCGTCGCCACATTTGTCGCGGCCGCGCTGTACGCCTGCCTCCCCGTACCGACCCACGCCGCCGCTGACACAGCCAGGCTGCGCGCCGTCGTCGATCAGGCGATCCGTCCCGTCGTCGCCGAATACGATCTGCCCGGCGTCGCGGTCGCCGTCACCATCGACGGCCAAGCCAGCTTCTTCAACTACGGCCTGGCATCGCGCGAGCAGCACGCGCCGGTCACCGAAAACACCTTATTCGAGCTGGGCTCGATCAGCAAGACCTTCGCCGCCACGTTGGCGTCGTACGCCGTCGCGACCGGCAAGCTGTCGCTGGACGATCATCCCGGCCAATACATACACGAGCTGAAAGGCAGCGCCATTGACAAAGCCAGCGTGCTCCATCTCGGCACCTACACGGCCGGCGGCCTGCCGCTGCAGTTCCCCGACGACGTGCCGGACGACGGCATGCTCGCCTATTTCAAGCAATGGAAAGCCGACGCGGCGCCGGGCACGCAGCGGCGCTATTCCAATCCGAGCCTCGGGCTGTTCGCGCACGTTGCCGCGCTATCGATGGAAACCGGTTACGCCGAAGCGATGGAAGGCCGCATCCTGCCGGGCCTGGGCTTAAAGCACACCTACGTGCGCGTGCCGGCCGGCGCGATGGGCGATTACGCCTCGGGCTATAACCAGGCAAACAAACCAGGCCGTATGAGCCCTGGCCCGCTCGCCGCGGAGACCTACGGCATACGCTCCTCGGCCGCCGACATGATCCGCTATCTGCAGTTGAACATCGATCCGAGCGGGCTGAAGACGCCGCTGCGGCGCGCCGTCGAGGGCACGCATGTCGGCTACTTCAAGATCGATGGCATGGTGCAGGGCCTGGGATGGGAACAGTATCCCTACCCGGTATCGCTGAAGGACCTGCAAGCGGGGAATTCGCAAACCATGATTTGGGAGGCGAATCCGGCGCGGGCGCTGGTGACGCCGCAAACGCCGGCGCCGACGCCGGCCACGCTGTTCAACAAGACCGGCTCGACGTCAAACTTCGGCGCGTACACGGCCTTCGTACCGGCGAAGAAGATCGGCATCGTCATCCTCGCCAACAAAAATTATCCGATCCCGGCGCGCGTCAAGGCGGCGCACGAGATCCTGGAACAGCTGGCGGCGCGACTGGGGAATTAAACCGCGCTCCATACTGGCGATGCGTGGGCCGCCGACGGCGCATGGATGGCGGATTAGGCGACGCCGTAATCCGCCACGATCCGCCAACAGCGCGAAACGTCGTCAGACCAGCACCAGATTATCCCGGTGCACCAGCTCGCGGCCTTCGACGAAGCCCAGAATCGATTCGATCTCGCTCGACGGCTTGCGCATGATGCGCCGCGTCTCCGCGCTGGTGTAATTCGACAGCCCGCGCGCCACCGGCAAACCGCTCTCGTTCACGCAAGTGATCACCGCGCCGCGCCCGAATTCCCCCTTCACTTCCACCACGCCGATCGGCAGCAGCGACTTGCCCTCGCCGGTCAGCTTCTGCACCGCGCCAGCGTCGAGCACCACCTGCCCCGCCGTGTGCAAATGGTCGGCCATCCACTGCTTGCGCGCCGTCAGATGCCCGGTCTGCGCCGCCAGCTCGGTGCCGATCGACTCGCCACCGGCCAGGCGCTCCAGCACATTATCTTCACGCCCATAAGCGATCACCGTATGCGCGCCCGACTTGGCGGCCCGCTTGGCGGCCAGGATCTTGGTCAGCATGCCGCCGCGTCCCAGACTGCTGCCGGCGCCACCGGCCATCGCCTCCAGCGCCAGATCGCCCGCGCGGCCTTGCTGGATCAGCACCGCCGCCGGGTCCTTGCGCGGATCTGCGCTGTACAACCCCTTCTGGTCGGTCAGGATGATCAGCGCGTCGGCCTCGATCAGGTTCGCCACCAGCGCGCCCAAGGTATCGTTGTCGCCGAATTTGATTTCGTCGGTGACGACGGTGTCGTTCTCGTTGATGATCGGGACCACGCCCAGGCGCAGCAAGGTGGTCAAGGTCGAACGGGCGTTGAGATAACGTTCGCGGTCGGCCAGGTCGGCGTGCGTGAGCAGCACCTGCGCGGTGCGCAGTTCGTGCGCGCGGAAGCTGGTCTCGTAGATCTGCGCGAGCCCCATCTGTCCGACGGCGGCGCAGGCCTGCAGTTCGTGGATATCGGTGGGGCGCTGTTCGAAGCCCAAACGCAGCATGCCTTCGGCGATGGCGCCGGAGCTGACCAGCACCACCTGCTTGCCCATGGCGCGCAGGGCGGCGATTTGCGCGGCCCAGCGCGCGATGGCGGCGTGATCGAGGCCGCGGCCGTCGTTGGTGACTAAAGACGATCCTACCTTGATGATGATGCGCGTAGCTTTTTGTATGACGGAATTCATGGGTGCGACAGTCTCTTAACAGTCTTGTTACATGCGGGACGCGAGTCCGGATCCCCGGCGCGAGCCAGGACCTACATTGCTGTGTGCTGTGAAGTGCCGGGTGGATGACCCGTTCTTGCCGAAGCAGACGCCCGTCCCGGGATGCGGGACGGCGCTGTTGTGGAAAGCATAACCAGCGAATAGCTGATTATGCCGGTGATGCGGATTTTTATCGAGGATTAGTCGAGGATTTTGAAACGGGGATCGTCCGGATCGATCGAGGAAATGCCGCGCGCTTCCTCCGTCATCTGCGTTTCTTCCGAACGTTGTTCGGAATGGCGCTTCTCTTCGAGGTGCATCTGGATCGCGTTGACCAGTTCCTGGGTGCCGTCGTGGCTCAGCGCGGAGATCTCGAACACGGGACCCTTCCAGCCGAACTTCTTGACGAAATCCTTGACGGTTTTCTTGCGGTCCTCTTCCGGCACCATATCGAGCTTGTTCAGCACCAGCCAGCGCGGCTTGTCGACCAGCGACTCGTCGTACTTTTTCAGTTCGTTGACCAGCGCCTTGGCTTCCTTGACCGGATCGACGTTGGTCTCGAACGGCGCCAGGTCGACGATGTGCAGCAGCAGGCCGGTACGCTGCAGGTGGCGCAGGAACTGGTGACCGAGGCCGGCGCCCTCGGAAGCGCCTTCGATCAAGCCGGGAATGTCGGCGATCACAAAGCTCTTCTCGTGCGAGACGCGCACCACGCCCAGGTTCGGGTGCAGGGTGGTGAACGGGTAGTCGGCAATCTTCGGACGCGCGTTCGACACGGCCGAAATAAAGGTCGACTTGCCGGCGTTCGGCATGCCCAGCAGGCCGACGTCGGCCAGCACCTTCAGTTCCAGGCGGATTTCGCGGCGTTCGCCTTCCTTGCCCTCGGTCTTTTGACGCGGTGCGCGGTTGGTCGAGGTCTTGAAGTGGATGTTGCCCCAGCCGCCCTCGCCGCCCTTGGCCAGCAGTTCCATCTGGCCGTGTTCGGTCAGATCGGCCAGGATTTCGCCGGAGGCGTCGTCGATGATCAGGGTGCCGACCGGCATGCGCAGGTGGATGTCGTCCGCGCCCTTGCCGTAGCAATCGGCGCCACGGCCGGCTTCGCCGTCTTTGCCGCGGTGCATCTTGGAGAAGCGGAAATCGACCAAGGTGTTGATGTTACGGTCCGCTACGGCCCAGATCGAGCCACCCTTGCCGCCGTCGCCGCCGTCAGGGCCGCCGAACGGGCGGAATTTTTCACGGCAAAACGAGGCACAACCATTGCCGCCGTCACCACCGATCACTTCAATTTTTGCTTCGTCGATAAACTTCATGATGTACCGCCATAAAACTAAAAAGGCTCTACCGTGGGCAGAGCCTTTCGATTGAAGGCTTGCGCCTTACAAAGGGGACAGCCGGGCGCGGGCGCCTGGCCGTGAGCGTGATTTACGCTGGTACTGCAGCTGCTGGAGCGTTTGGTACGACGGTCACGAATTGCTTCGAACCTTCGCCCTTGACTACGAACTTGACCTTGCCGTCCACCAGAGCGAACAGGGTGTGGTCTTTGCCCATGCCAACACCTTCACCAGCGCGCACCGGGGTGCCGCGTTGACGAATGATGATGCCGCCAGCATTGATCGATTGACCGCCGTAGACTTTTACGCCCAGACGCTTTGACTCTGAGTCACGACCATTTCGCGTTGTGCCGCCGCCTTTTTTGTGTGCCATTTAAGACTCCTTGGATACTAATTCTCGGGCAAACGGAATTAACCGTTGATCGATACGATTTGGATTTCGGTGTAATTTTGGCGATGGCCTTGATGCTTCTGGTAGTGCTTACGACGACGCATCTTGAAAATCTTCACTTTATCGTGACGACCGTGTGCCACAACAGTAACCAGTACCTTTGCACCCTCAACCAGGGGAGCACCAAACTTGATGCTTTCGCCTTCGCCAACGGCGAGGACCTGATCGATGGTGAGTTCGGAACCAATGTCTGCCGGTATCTGTTCTACTTTAAGTTTTTCGCCAGCGACAACTTTGTATTGTTTGCCACCGGTTTTTATGACCGCGTACATGATTTGAAACCTCATCAAATGTTAAGAAAATTCCCTCCGTCGCCAGCGGAACCGCATGCATGGTAATCGGGGAACCGCTGATTATACATGGGATGCCAATTCGCGTCAAAAACTATTCACAAATGGCCGATGGCGTGGTATGTCGACAAGCTTGCATGTTGATGGGTGTTATCTGATTAACAAACGAGTTGCCACAAACAAGGGGCGGCCCCCCTGTGGGCGAGGGCATGTCGTATAATCTCGGCACCAATAGTCCACTGCACAGGTTCGTCTTGTCTGCCGCCACCCACACCGCAACACAAAACAATATCGCCCACTCGATCGCCGCCGACATGGACGCGGTCAACTCGGTGATCCGCCGCAAGCTGCATTCCGAGGTCAGCCTCGTCAATCAGATCGCTGAATACATCATCAGCGCCGGCGGCAAGCGCATCCGCCCGGTCCTGGTACTGCTGGTGGCGAACGCCTATTCCTATAAAGGCACCGGGCACCACGAGCTGGCGGCGGTGGTCGAATTCATCCACACCGCCACCCTGCTGCACGACGACGTCGTCGACGAATCGTCGCTGCGCCGCGGCCGCGCCACCGCCAACGCGCTGTTCGGCAACGCCGCCTCGGTGCTGGTGGGCGACTTCCTGTACTCGCGCTCGTTCCAGATGATGGTCGGCCTGAACAACATGCGCGTCATGCAGATCCTGTCGGACGCCACCAACGTCATCGCCGAGGGCGAGGTGTTGCAGTTGCTTAACATGCACGACCCGGACGTCAGCCAGGAGCGTTATTTGCAGGTGATCCGCTCCAAGACGGCCAAGCTGTTCGAAGCGGCCGCCGAGCTGGGCGCCCTGATCGCCGGTGCCAACGACGCGCAGATCGCCGCCGCCGGCGAATACGGCCGCTCGCTGGGCACGGCCTTCCAGCTGATCGACGACGTGCTCGACTATGCCGGCGACGCCAGCGAGATCGGCAAGAACGTCGGCGACGACCTGCGCGAAGGCAAGCCTACCCTGCCGCTGATCTACCTGATGGAAAACGGCACGCCGGAGCAGCGCGAGCTGGTGCGCACCTGCATCGAGCAGGGCGACGAGCAGCACTTCGACACCATCCTGGCCGCCATCACCAGCAGCGGCGCGCTCGACTACACGCGCCAGCAAGCCGAAACGGCCGCCCAGCGCGCCGCCGAAGCGATCGCCGACCTGCCGGACAGCGTGTACAAGGAATCGCTGCTGCAGCTGGCCGATTTCTCGGTCAACCGCACGCATTAATACCCCGTCGGCGACGCTGGATGGGCCGCTGGCGGCGCTTGGCGGATTACGGCGTTCCGCCTAATCCGCCCTACGTATCTCCGTGGCGGGACACCTGACAACGATTGCGGATGAACCTCGGAGTCACGTAGGGCGGATTAGCGCAGCGTAATCCGCCATGCGCCGCCGATAACGCCATCCAAGACCGCATATCAGAGCAGCTCCCGAACCAACTCCGACGGCCGGCACAAACGCACGCCCTTCTCCGTCACCACAAACGGCCGATTGATCAGAATCGGATGCGCGATCATCGCGTCGAGCAGCGCATCGTCGGACAACGACGCATCCGCCAACCCCAACTCCCCATACAAATCACCCTTGTCGCGCATCGCCTGACGCGCGGTCAGGCCGGCCTTGGCGATCATCGCCTTCAACGCCGCGCGCGACGGCGGGTTCTTAACGTAGTCGACAATCTCCGGCTCGATGCCGGCGGCGCGTATCGCCTCCAGCGTTTTGCGCGATGTCCCGCAAGCGGTGTTGTGATAAATCGTGACGGTCATATGCTGCCCTTGAGCGTGAATTCAAAGGCAGCATTATCGCCTAAACGTCGCCGGCGCGACCGACGGACATCCCGGTTGCCTGGACCTGCGTTTTATGTTTTCATCCTCGTGCCACCCACCACACGAGGTCACCCATGAAAAGCTCTTTCATATTTCTGCTGTTCGCGGTATCGCCACTGCTGGCACAGGCTGCGGACGCCACCGATAACCAGTTGATCGAACGCGCGGTGCGCGACTATATCGAGTCGCAACACAACCCCGATCCGTCACGCATGGAGCGCGCCCTCGATCCCAAACTCGCCAAGCGCACGTATTGGAAGGCGGCCGACGGTTCTGAATTCGTCATGAACACCGACTTCGACACGATGGTCAAGGTGGCCAGGACCTACAACAAGGACGGCACGAACTTCCCGCCACAGCCACGGGTCGACATCAAGATCCTCGATGTCGACCAGCGCGTGGCAACCGTCAAGCTCACCGCCGATGAGTGGATCGACTATATGCACCTGTATAAGAACCAGCGCAGCGAGTGGAAAATCGTGAACGTGCTTTGGCAGTACCACGACACAGCACGCCAAACCTCGATTAAAACTTCGCCGCCAAACTGACACCGATCGCGCGCGGCATCAGACGATAGCCCTGCACGATCGAGGCCACCTGCGGATGCTGGATCACCTTGTCGTTGTCGAACGCGTTCTTGACGAACACGCTGACGTTGTAACGGTCGAAGCCCATGCCGGCGCTGAAGTCGGCCGTGTGATACGCCGGGCGCTCATAGTCGGTCAGCTCCGGATTGAGCGAACC
Organism: Oxalobacteraceae bacterium OTU3CAMAD1; assembly: GCA_024123915.1. Lineage (NCBI taxonomy): Bacteria > Pseudomonadati > Pseudomonadota > Betaproteobacteria > Burkholderiales > Oxalobacteraceae > Oxalobacteraceae bacterium OTU3CAMAD1. The sequence goes on from CP099650.1 coordinate 6,443,979, forward strand.
CTTGCTCGATCCGACCCACTGCACGCCGCCCATGACGAAGGCGCTGCGCTCGCCCAGCGCGAAGTTGTAGCGCGCATTGACCGCCGCGTTATATTTCGGCACGCCCTGGATCTGCGCGCCAGCCACCGCGCCGACCACGCCGTTCTGTATGCCCTGGTCGTTCGACAGCTCCGCCTTCACATAGCCACCCGAGGCGCTCAAGGTCAGCCCGGCGATCGGCTTGGCCTTGATGTCGAATTCGAAGCCCTTGCTGGTGGCGTCGCCGGCGTTGGCGTTATACGTGTACGCGCACGTCGGCAGATAAACGCCCTGCTGGATGTTCTTCCACTTGATGTAGAAGACGTCGGCGTTGATCGTCAAGCGGTTGTTGAGGAAGCGCGACTTGCTGCCCACCTCGTAGTTCCACAGGCTGTCCGACGCGTAGTTCGGCGGTCCCTCGGTCAGGCCGTTCAACTCCAGGTCCGGGCCGCAGGTGGTCGGCGGCACGAAGATGTTCGAGCCACCCAGGCGGAAGCCCTTCGACACGCTGGTGTACAGCGTATGGCGCGGATCGACTTCCCACGTCAACGCATACTTCGGCGTGAACGCGGTCGACTTCAGACTGGCGCCGCTGTTGTTGCCCGCGCCGGCCAGGTAGTTGCCGTTGCGCTGTTCCAGATTCGAGCTGGCGCGCAGGTAGCGTGCCCCCACCGTGGCATGCACCGTCGGCGTGAAGTAGTAATTAACCTCTCCGAATATCGACGACTGCTTCTCCTTGTAGTGGAAAGCGCCGGCGAACGAGTTATCGTTCGGGAAGGAGCCCGGGCGCACGTCTGGCAGCAGCTCCGGATCGTAGATGTCGAAGCCGAACTGCTTAAACGTGTCGGTCACGCCGAAGATCGGATCGTTCTCGGTGATATTGGTGTGCTGGCGCGAGAAGTACGTTCCCGCCAGCCAGGTCCACGGCGACACCGTCGCATCGTACGGGCGCGAAGCGAGACGGAACTCCTGCGACACCTGCCGCACCTGGTTGTTCAGATACACGGCCGACGGCAGCGCCGCGATGGCGTCGATCAGCTCCGGCGGCGCCTTGCCGCCATCCTCGGTCGAAGTCAGGAAGGTCGACAGCGAATAGCTGTTGTAGGCCGAGCCGTTCTGCGTGCGGTCGAACTTGCGCGAGAAGTAGCTGGTGGCAGACGTCAGATCGACCGCGCCCAGATCCCAGTTGACGGTCACGCTGGGCGTGAACAGCTTGTCGATGGAAGGTTCGCGCACCTGCTTCTGCGCCTGATAGTTCGGCAGCTCGATGTTGAAGGCGGAGATGTCCTTCGCATCCAGGCGCTGATAGTAGATCGACGGCGTGATCGTCAACGCACGCGTCGGCTTCCACTTCAACGCCATGCGCAGTTCCTGGTCGCTGTACTTGTTGATGTCCTTGGCGAGCACCGCGCCGTCGCCATCCACCTGATTGATATAACCGCCCGTGTGCTGCGCCTGCACGCCGATGCGCAGCGCCAGTTCGTCGGCGATCAGCGGGATGTTACCGACCACGTTGGCCGAGTAGCTTGGGCTGCCGTTCTTGGTGTGCGAATACTCGGTGTAGGTGCTGAACTCGCGCTCCTTCAGATCCGGCTCGTTCGGCACGAACTTGATGGTGCCGCCCATCGAGCTGGCGCCGTACAAGGTCACTTGCGGGCCGCGCAGCACCTCCACCCGGTCGATATCGAAGAACCTTGGTTCGACGTTACCCATCGTGTAAACGTTGCCGACGGTGACAGGGGTATCGCCCAGATAGACCCCGACCGTCGCCGCGCCGGCCGTGGAGCTGATGCCGCGAATCTCGATGTTGGACGTGCCCGGGCCGGCGCCGCCATTGCCGCTGGCGGCGGTGAAGGAGATGTTGGGCACCACGCGCGTCAGGTCGGTGATGTCGCGGATGTGCTCTTCCTGCAGCTGCTTGCCGGTGACGGCAGAAATACTCATCGCCACCTTGGCCGGATCTTCCTTGCGTTTTTGCGCGGTGACGGTGACCACCTCGATTTCGTCGGACTGCTTGACCGGCGCCTGCTGCGCGCCCACCGGACCGGCCAGCGCGGCCAAAGCGGCGGCAATGGAACTGCACATTATTTTTTGAGTGATCTTCATGCCTGCGCTTCTCCAGTCAGTAGGGGCCTGCCCCAGAATGATGCATTTTTATATATTAACCATCTTGTAATTTTTAACAAGCAAGAAACCTGCCAAAATCATCAACGTTGGAATCCAGCCACAAGTTGGAACGCGGCGAGGCAAGCAGAGGCAAGGCGGTCATTCATCAATGGAATACCTTTGAGGTATCGGGCGGATACTCAATCGGTGTTGGACGACAAAGGGGATGCTGTTTAATCTGAAGTCACTCAGCAATGGCAAGGTGATAACAGTGAGCAATATCCGAGGCACGCAAATGACGGTGGGACCGCGCGACTGGTCGGCATCGACCGTCGCCGCCGGGTTTCTCGCGGTGCTGGTCTCCTACGCCGGGCCGCTGGCGATCTTCTACCAGGCCGGGCAGGCGGCAAATCTGAGCAACGACATGTTCGCGTCCTGGGTATGGGCAATCTCGATCGGCGCCGCCGTCTCCGGCATCTACCTCAGCTGGAGCTTGAAGATCCCGGTCATCACCGCCTGGTCCGCGCCCGGCACGGCGCTGCTGATCACCCTGTTCCCCGACCTGTCGATCCACGAGGCGATCGGCGCCTACATCACAGCCGCCGTTATCCTGCTGGCGATCGGCCTGTCCGGCCAGGTCGACCGGGTGATGGCGGCCATCCCAAAAGGCATCGCCAGCGGCATGATGGCCGGCATCCTGCTGCCCTTCGGCCTGAACGCCTTCAAGGCCATCGGCTCGCTGCCGGTACTCAGCTGCGGCATGATCGCCGCCTATCTGCTCGTCAAACGCTTCGCGCCGCGCTACGCCATCGTACTGCTGCTCGCCGCCGGCGCCGTGATGGCGTGGCTGGGCGGGCAGACCGATTTCTCCGGCGTGCGCCTGCAACTGGTCACGCCACAATTCATCGCGCCGGAATGGTCGTGGGCCAGCACCTTCAGTCTCGCGCTGCCACTGGTGCTGACCACCCTGACCGGCCAATACCTGCCAGGCATGGCGCTGCTGCGCTCCTCGGGTTACGACAATAAAGTCCGCCCCATCATGACCACCAACAGTGTCGCCTCGCTGGCGGTGGCCTGCTTCGGCGGCATCACCATCGCCATCGCCGCCATCACCGCCGCCATGTGCACGGGGCGCGACGCGCACGAAGATCCATCGAAACGCTACATCGCCGGCATCTCCAACGGCGTGTTCTATCTGATCGCGGGCCTGTTCGGCGGCTCCATCGTCATGCTGTTCGCCGCGCTGCCGAAGGAACTGGTGGCAGTGCTGGCCGGTCTGGCGCTGCTCGGCGCGATCACCAACAACCTTGGCGGCATCATGGCGGCGGACGATCACCGCGAAGCCGCCATCATCACTTTCCTTGCAACCGCTTCCGGCATGACCTTCCTGGGCCTCGGCTCGGCATTCTGGGGAATCATGATCGGCATGCTCGCTCATGCCGTCCTTCACACCACAAAAAAATAAACCAAGAAAGAGACATCCATCATGCGACACATCGACGTCCATAAACTAGCCGACGACGCCACCTTCAACCGCTTCCACCGCAGCGTGTTGTTCTGGTGCGCGCTGATCATCATCTGCGACGGCTACGACCTCGCGGTGGCCGGCATCGCCCTGCCCTCGATCATGAAGGGCATGGGCGTGACCGCGCAAAACGCCGGCTTCATGGTCAGCTCCGCGCTGTTCGGCATGATGTTCGGCGCGATCTTCCTCGGCACCATCGCCGACAAGATCGGCCGCCGCAAGGCCATCGCCATCTGCATCGCCCTGTTCAGCGTCTTCACGGCGGCGGCGGGATTGACCAGCGACCCCTATACATTCAGTGCGATGCGCTTCCTCGCCGGCCTTGGCATAGGCGGCGTGATGCCCAACGTGGTGGCGCAAATGACCGAATACTCGCCCAAGAAAATCCGCGCGACGATGGTCACGCTGATGTTCAGCGGCTACGCGGTGGGCGGCATGCTCGCCGCGCTGCTGGGCAAAGGCATGCTGGAGAGCTACGGCTGGCAATCGGTGTTCCTCGCCGCCGGCCTGCCGGTGCTGCTGATTCCGTTCATGATGAAAAGCCTGCCCGAATCAATGCCCTTCCTGATCCGCGAACAGCGCCTCGACGAACTGAAGGCCATCGTCACGCGCATGTCGCCGGGCTACCGCGCCGACGCCGGCGACCGTTTCGCCCTGCCCGTCAAGGATCAAGCCGGCGGTGCGCCGATCGGCAAGCTGTTTCAGGAAGGACGCGGCTTCAGCACGGTGATGTTCTGGGTGGCTTTCTTCATGTGCCTGTTCATGGTGTACGCGCTCAGCTCGTGGCTGACCAAGCTGATGGCCGGCGCCGGCTACAGCCTCGGCTCGGCGTTGACGTTCGTGCTGGTGCTGAACTTCGGCGCGGTGATCGGCGCGGTCGGCGGCGGCTGGCTTGCGGACCGCTTCCACATCAAATATGTGCTGATCGGGATGTACGCGCTGGCGGCGGTGTCGATCACCCTGCTCGGCTACAAGGTGCCGACCGAGGTGCTGTTCGTGCTGGTGGGCCTGGCCGGCGCCTCGACCATCGGCACGCAGATCGTCACCTACGCCTACGCGGGCCAGTTCTACCCGATGGCGATCCGCTCGACCGGCATCGGCTGGGCGTCGGGCGTGGGCCGCAGCGGCGCCATCCTCGCGCCGATCGCGATCGGCACCCTGGTCGGCATGGCGCTGCCGCTGGAGCAGAACTTCATGGCCATCGCGATACCGGCGGTGATCGCGGTGGTGGCGGTGTCGTTGATCAGCCATGGCCGCTCGGCGTCGGCGGCGCAGGTGGCCACCGGCAGCGCCGCACCGGTCGCGGCGGGTAGTTGACGGCCTTCGTTCAAGCGCCCTAAGCTCCGGCCAAGGGCGCGCGTGCCGTGCAACGGATAATACAGACCCAGCGGCACCACGACAATCAGTGCAGCATGCAACGCACACTCCTCCGAAATCGGTCATTTCCGCTTCGACGGTTTACGCTTAAGCGTAATATTCTACGTATCTTTTATACGAGAGCATAAAATGACCGTCTTCGAGCAACTACAGCGACGACGCGGCCACTTGGCAAAAACCCTACAGCACCTCGCCAAGTTGACGGCCATGAGCGTACCTCAAGTCAGCAATGTACTCAGCGGCAAGGTAGATTCCAGACTTAGCACCTGCGAAGCGCTGGCCGACGCCATGGATGCCAGCCTGGTTCTAATTCCCAAGCATCTGTTGCCGGAGGTTGCACGTCTCCTGTCCGGCAAAACCATCGGGCCAGATGATGTCCCATCGACAGTTAATCGACTACTGGCAGAGGCTTATCCGGCTCAAAAGAAATCATCAAATCGATAGAGCTGTGACGCGCGGGTAACACGCGGTTGAAGGCGGTTTGAAAATCTGCTGTAATACCACCATGAGTCGGGGTGTGGCTCAGCCCGGTAGAGCGCTGCGTTCGGGACGCAGAGGCCGGAGGTTCGAATCCTCTCACCCCGACCAGCATTTACAGACGCCTATACCCGGGTTGTCAGATGTAGTTTGAGCACCTCGATCTGATAGATGTAATGCCGTAAGCGGTAATTCGACGCCACCGCGCCGGCGACTAATCCGATAATAAAGGCGACCACCGTCCATATAATCAGTTGAGCGAAGTAATCCCAACTACCTACCGCCTCCAGCTTGAAAGAGACGATCGCCGGCACTTCTTTGTACAATAGCCAGGCTCCACCAAAGATCGCAAGCAATGCTATTTTGTCCGGCCCGCCGATGAACAGCTTGATACGCTCGTGCACGCGAGATGTCTTGAGTTCAAGGAATTCCAGTGCCCGCATCAGGTCGTGTTTGTCCAAACTGTCCAGCGTCGCGGCTTGCGACAGATCCCAGTCCACCTCCTGTAAAAAATCGCGGGACTGGTTTCTCATGATGTCGACTATGGAAGCACCCATTTCGACACAAATTGACACCATCGACAGCAGCCCCAAAAGACTCGCGGTAACCGCGAATGTGAGGGGGACGTCAATGGCAATGGGGGGAAGAGTGACGACAAAGATATGGAAAGCCGCGAACAAGAGCGTCAATGCCATAAATACGATAGAAATTAGTTGGCAATACACTGTAACCCGGTGGGCCTTTAGCTCAAGCCCCGCACGCCGTGAAGGACGCCGCCGCTGTAATTTATGAAGAACTTCGAAGGTGGTGGTTAGAGAAGGTGACATAAAGTAATCGATGAGTTTGAGGAGGACTAATTATGCGAAGGTCGAAGATTGAAGCCTTGCGCTGGATCAATACCCCTACACCGGTCGTGTTGTCATCGACCAACACGCGTGCGGCAGGACCACCGGCGGATGCGCGCCGCACCGCCTGTTCTGCTGTCGAATCGCCCGGTGGCGCCGGGATCGTCCCTACGCCTGCGCATTCGTCCACCGCGCGCGTCATGCGTTCTCAAGAAACCGGACTGAACTTGCCATCAAACATTTTTAATGCGGGCTTGGCGCCATCCTCCCAACTGTAGCAAGGGATACCCCAGCGCGCCGACAAAGCCGACAAGCAAGCGAAAGCCTCCTTGCTGCTTTCATCCGAATAGATTCGATTCAGGCATGGCGGCCCGTTGCCCCAAGGTAGCTCACCTACGCAGTCGCTCAGTTTGCAGATTGCAATCTCATATTCGATACCTTGCTCCCAATTTCTGTAAAAGCATAATAGGGCCAGTTCGTCAAAAGCAAGACGCTCCCTGACGTCGAGTTTGCGTTTTTGTTCGTAGGTTTTGCGCGAGTACCAATGGCGATCGGTGAAGTCGAGCCATTGGGTCTGTTCGTAAAAGTTTGATCGCTTGAAATATGCCTTCCACAGGACATACAGCACCGGGCCGGCGACGCCACCCAGCCCCACTGCCAAGGCGGTGCCAGGGTCAACACGAAACTTGTCCAGCAGGAGAAGCCCCACGAGCCCTGCGGGAATCGCCGACACCCAGGCAAAGAAAATCGCATCCGCTTTGGCAAAGCTGATCTTTACAGCGCGGGTGAACTCGGAAAAAGATACGAGCAACCGGTCAGGCAAGTGCGCACTTCCTTCGAGCACGCCAGGATACAACATGCTCACATTCCGGCGCTGGCGTGCCCGCACGTGGCCTAGCGTGATATCGCTGAGCGAACCATCTGGATTCACTTCGGGCAGTTCGAGTGGGAACCCGTAAGTATCGGAATCTTTCACACAGACCTGTCGAGATGGAGGAAATGAGCAAGTCTAGCACTTCATGCCATCTACCCCGCCGCCTAAACAGTCAGATCGAACGCGACCTCGATATTGCCGCGCGTCGCCTTTGAGTACGGGCAAGTCTGATGCGCCGCCTCGATCACGGCCTGCGCGACCGCACGTTCGACGCCGGGCATATTGATGCTCAACCGTGCCCGCAAAAAGTAGCCGCCTTCCCCATGGCACAAGTCGATTTCGGTATCGATCGACAATTCAGGCGGCAACAACACCTTCAACTTGCCGGCCGCCAGCCCCATCGCGCCGATGAAGCAAGCCGACCAGCCCGCCGCCAGCAATTGCTCCGGATTGGTGCCCGTCCCGGCCGAGCCTGGCGAAGACAGTTTGATGTCCAGGCGTCCATCCGTACTGCGGGCCGCGCCGTCGCGGCCGCCGGAGGTGGTGTGGGTGCTGCCGGTGTACAGCGTTTTTTCAGTGTGGTTCATGATCGTTTCCTAGGTATGTGAATAAATGTGTGTGCGGCTCAGTTCAACTTCGCCACATCGAGAATGGCCCGGGCGAAGGCCTGTGGCGCTTCCTGCGGCAGGTTGTGGCCGATGCCGCCGGTCAGCAACCTGTGTTCATACTTGCCCTTGAATTTCTTCGCGTAGTTCTTTGGATCGGGATGCGGTGCGCCGTTGGCGTCGCCTTCCATCGTGATGGTCGGCACGCCGATGTCGGGGAAGCGCGCCAGTTGCCGCTCCAGATCGTCATAGCGCGCTTCGCTTGGCGCCAGGCCCAGTCGCCAGCGGTAGTTGCCGATCGAGATGGCGACGTGATCCGGATTGTCGAGCGACGCGGCCGAGCGGGCAAACGTCGTATCGTCGAACTTCCATTGCGGCGAGGCCAGCTCCCAGATCAGGCGCGCGAACGCATGGGTGTTGGCGCGGTAGCCCAGCTCGCCTCGTTCGGTGGCGAAGTAATACTGGTACCACCATTGCAGCTCGGCCTTGGGCGACAGCGGCGCGCGGTTCGCTTCCTGGCTGCCGATCAGATACCCGCTGACCGACACCAGCGCGATGAAGCGTTGCGGCCACAACCCCGCCAGGGTGCCGGCGATCCTGGCGCCCCAGTCGAAACCGGCGACGATGGCCTGGTCGATCTTCAGCGCGTCCATGAAGGCGACGGCATCGGCGGTGAAGGTCGCCTGCTGGCCGTTGCGCGGCGTATGCGGCGACAAAAACCGCGTGCTGCCATAGCCGCGCAAGTGAGGAATGATTACGCGGTATCCCGCCGCGACCAGGATCGGCGCCACGTCGACGAAGGCATGGATGTCGTAGGGCCAACCGTGCAACAGCAGTATCGGCATGCCGTCCGACGGCCCCATGTCGACGTATCCGACGTCGAGCAGGCCGGCGTCGATCTGCCGGATCGCGGGGAAGGCGTGCGCCGGCGACAGCGGGGCGGCAAAGGCCCCGCCCGCATAACCGATCTGGCTCGCGGCCAGTCCCAGCGCGGCCGTATTCAAAAAGCCACGGCGTTTCATGTTGGTGAGTTCAGTCATGATGCTTCCTTTCGATGTATGAATACGAATTACTTGGACGCGACCGCCGGCTCGGCCAGCAAGGTGCGGATCTTTGCCTCGGTCGCCGCGTACGCGCCTTCGCCGAAGTGCTGGTAGACCACCTTCCCCTGCTTGTCGATCAAGTACACGGCGGGCCAATACTGGTTGTTGTAGGCGCTCCAGGTGGCGTACTTGTTGTCCTGCGCGACCGGATACGTGATGCCGAAGCGCTTGATCGCGGTCTTCACGTTGTCGGTCGAGCGCTCGAACGGATACTCCGGGGTGTGCACGCCCACCACCACCAGGCCCTGGTCTTTATATTTCTCGTGCCAGCTCTTCACATAGGGCAGCGTGCGAATGCAGTTGATGCAGGTGTAGGTCCAGAAATCGACCAGCACCACCTTGCCGCGCAACTGGCCCATGGTCAGCTGCCCGCTATTGAGCCATTGCTGGATGCCGGTGAATTCAGGCGCCATCGTGGGCGTCGGCGCCGCTGTTGCTGCCGCAGCGAGGGTGGCGGTCGATAAGACGATAGCGGCCAGCGTGTTGTTGAAGACGGATTTCATGTTCAATATCCTTTCAAGGTGGGGAAAAAGTCGGCAAGGGCCGCGTAAATCACAACGTCGTACTGGAAGTAGATGGCGAAGCCGGTCAGCAGGATCAGCACACCGAATACCTGGATCAGGCGATGGGAATGGCGCGCCAACACCCGAACCCGCGTCGCCATGAACTGGCCGCCGTAGGCGATCACCAGCATCGGTATGCCGGCGCCGAGGGCGTACATCACCAGCAGCGTGGCCGACCAGCCGATGTCCTGCGCCTTGGCGACCAGCACCAGGATCGACGCCAGCACCGGACCGGCGCACGGCGTCCACACGGCGCCGAGGGACATGCCGAGCACGAAGCCGCCGGCGTTGCCGCTGCTGCCGTCCGCCGACGGGCCGGCGCGGTGCAGGAAACCGCCCATGCGGGCCATCAGCCATTCGTAGGGCTGGCGCCACAGCATCAGCAAGCCGGTCAGCATCAGCATGGCGATGCCGGCCAGGCGCAGCGTCTCGTGGGCGACGACGACGTGTTGCGACGCGCTGGCCAGCAACATGCCCAGCGCGGCGAAGGTCAGCACGAAGCCGGCCACGATGAACAGCGGGCGGCTGCGGTTTGTGTGCTGGTTCGTACCCTGCAACGTGCTGCCCAATACGATCGGAAGGATAGGCAGCACGCAGGGGGAGGCGATGGTCAGCACGCCGGCGAGCGTCGCCAGCGGCAGTTCGATAAGGTTGTTCATGGCTTGTCCTCCTGTTTTGGAAGACTCCATTTAATCGGTGCGGTGTGTATCGGCTGTGTCCAAAACCCCGGCTTTTGCAATGTTGTGTGTACAGGGTCGATCCGGATACACTGGGATACAAAGCGGGCGATGACGCCCTCTTTCACAGGTTAAGATGCGTCCATGGAAAATACAGACCACATCCTCATCGTCGACGACGACCGCGAAATCCGCGAGCTACTGGCCGCTTATCTGGAAAAGAACGGCATGCGCGCCACCGTGGCGGCGAACGGCCGCCAGATGCGCGCGCTGCTGGAACAACAGAACTTCGATCTGCTGGTGCTGGACCTGATGCTGCCCGGCGAGGACGGCCTGACCTTGTGCCGCGAACTGCGCGCCAGCAAATGGCGCGCCCTGCCGGTGCTGATGCTGACCGCGCGCGGCGAGGAGACCGACCGCATCGTCGGTCTGGAAATGGGCGCCGACGATTACCTGACCAAGCCTTTCGCGGTGCGCGAACTGTTCGCCCGCATCCGCTCCGTGCTGCGCCGCGCGCGCATGCTGCCCCCGAATATGCAGGTCGACGAGCCGGGACAGTTCATCACCTTCGGCGACTGGAAGCTGGACACCGTCGGCCGCCACCTGCTGGACCGCGCTGGCACGGTGGTCTCGCTGAGCGGCGCCGAATACCGGTTGCTGCGCGTGTTCCTCGACCATCCGCGCCGGGTGCTGACGCGCGACCAGCTGCTCAACCTCACGCAAGGGCGCGACGCCGACAGCTTCGACCGCTCGATCGACCTGCTGGTGAGCCGCCTGCGCCAGCGCCTGCTGGATGACGCGCGCGAACCGCGCTACATCAAAACCCTGCGCAGCGAAGGTTATGTGTTCTCTTCCGAGGTCGATCTCGGAGGCGTGGCATGACCCGGCTGCACTGGCCACGCACGCTGTTCACGCGTCTGACGCTGATCCTGTTCATCGGACTGGCGGCGGCCCACGCGATGTCGTACTGGCTGATCGTCAGCGAGCGGCGCGAAGCGACCACCGGTTTGATGCTCGGCTATCTGGAGCAGGACGTCGCCAGCTCGGTGGCGTTGCTGGACCGTCTGCCCGCCAGCGAACGCGCCGAATGGTTGCCACGACTGGAACGCCGCAGCTATCGATTTTCGCTGGGACCGGGGGACACCGGCCACGCGCCCGACAGCGATCTGTCGAAGCGGGCCGCCGAATCGTTCGTCAAGTCCATCGGCAAACAGTACCCGGTCACCGCCAGCGCGGTGCCGGGCCACCCCAACCGCGTCCAGGCGCGCGTCACGCTCAGCGACGGCGTCACACTGGTCATCGACATGCGCCCTACCGGCCTGCCGATTCCGGCATGGCTGCCGGCGGTGCTGCTGTTGCAGCTCGCGTTACTGGCGGTGGTCACGTGGTACGGCGTGCGGCTGGCTACCCGCCCGCTGGCGCAACTGGCCGACGCCGCCGACCGGCTCGGACCGGACCTGGCCTCCGACCCCGTTCCCGAAAGCGGCCCGCTGGAGGTGGCACGGGCCGCGCGCGCCTTCAACGCCATGCGACAACGAATCGCCGCCCACCTGGGCGAGCGCACGCAAATCCTGGCGGCGATTTCCCATGATTTGCAGACGCCGATCACGCGCATGCGCATGCGCGCCGACATGATGGACGACGACATCCAGCGCGAAAAAATGAACCGCGATCTGATCGAGATGGAAATGCTGGTGCGCGACGGCGTGGCCTATGCGCGCACCTTGCACGGCACGTCCGAGGAGGCGTGCCGCGTTGATCTGGATTCGCTGCTAGGGAGCCTGGTAGGGGATTATCTGGATAGCGGGCAGTCGATCAAGCTGGATGGCCAAGCCGGGGCGCCCGTGGGCACGCGCCCGCACGCGCTGCGCCGGGTGCTGGGAAATCTGATCGACAACGCCATCAAGTATGCCGGCTCGGCGGAGCTGCACGTCGGCGCTGCCGCTGGCCGGGTGACCATCCGAGTGCGGGACCACGGACCGGGGATTCCCGATTCGGAGCTGGACAACGTGATGCAACCGTTCTATCGCCTCGAAGCCTCGCGCAACCGCGACACCGGCGGCACCGGACTGGGGTTGGCGATCGCGGCGCAACTGGCGCAGGCCATCGATGCCACGCTCAGCCTGCGAAACCATCCCGACGGCGGGCTGGAAGCCAGCCTGACCTTGCCGGACGGGGAACGCAATGCTGTCATCGGCCACGCGTGAGCCGGCGGCGCAGGCACGGCCGATGACGCTTACGCCCTACTTTCCGTACACCCCGCTCAGGACGATATAGTCACCCACGCGTTCCAGAAACACCGAGCGGGGCTCCATCTTTTGGCTCACCGGATTGTTCCAGTGGAAGTCGACCCAGCCACTGCCCTTGGTCTTGGCCACTTCGACCTGCTCGCGCACGAAAGCCTTGCCATGCATGTCCTTGATGTCCATCAGGGATTTTCCGATGAGTTTGGGGTTGGTGCCATGGGCCAGCACGGTGCCGTTCATATCCAGCACCACAATGTAAAGCTCGCGGTCGACGAACTTTCCCTGTGGTGCGTTGAAATCGGCGAAGGCTTTATCCTTGCCATTCTGGCGCAAGTAATCGATCGCCTTCTTGACCATGGCGACGGCTTCGTCCTTGCTTGCCCGTGGTTCGGCCGCCGGAGCGCCGAACGACATGGCCAGGGCCAGGAACGCGAAGACAAGTTTAAGTATGTGTGCACGCATGATAAATATCCCCTAGCTATTATTTTTTGTAGATGCCGCAGCCCACGACGATGTCGCCGACCTTCTCCACATACAGCGACTTCTGTTCGATCTCCTTGCTCACCGGGTTGGGCCACTTGAAGTCGACCCATCCGCTACCCTTGGATTGGCTGAACGCCAGATACTCTTTCACAAAGTACTTGCCCTCGGAATCCCTCAGTTCCATCAGGTTTTTTCCGATCAGCTTGGCATTCGCTCCATGTGCCAGCATCTTGCCCGTGAAGTCCATCGCCACGATATACAGATCGCGGTCCTTGAAGCCTGCGTTGGGATCATTGAACGCGGCGAAAGCCTTTTCCTGGCCGTTGGCCTTGATAAAGGCAGCTGCCTTTTTCACTTGGGCCACCGCCTCGTCGGCGCTTCCCCTGTCGCTGGCCAGGGCCGGATCGAGCAGGGCGAAAAAGGAAATAAAGACGAACAACAGTTTACGTAGGAGCTTCATAAATATCCTTTCGAGGCTGTGCCTGCTATCAGAACGTGTGACGAACGCCGGCCGACACACCGGACTGGCTCAGCCCTGGCCCTACTGTGCCGCCGGCATCGAGCGAGATCGCGGCCAGGCCGGAGTTCTTCATGCGGCCCAACGAGCTGTAGACCGCCGTGCGCTTGGACAGGAAGTACGTCAGCCGCACCGCCGTCAAGGTGGAGTCGTTGTCGCTGTTCTTGATGTCGTGGCGCGCGACTTGCGCGTCCAAGGTGAGCATCGGCATCAGCGGATAGCTGGCGCCCAGGTAGTACAAATTCGATTCCAGATCGTTGACGGGGGCGGCTGCATCCTTCTTGCGCGCCATGACGCCGGTTCCGATACGGAGCTCGCCCGCCATCGCATACGCGTTCAACGTGGTGCGGCGGTCGCTGCTGTCGCTGGTGGTCAGTCCCGCCGCCGCGCCGGTGTTGCCGTACATAATGTCGTAGCTCGCGGTGACGCCCAGGCGCTTGTTGTCATAGCCCAGCAAGCCGGTCACCTGGCGGCAGGCCTTCGAATTGCCGGCCACCTCGCCGGCACAAGCGGTAGCGGCCGGGCCGCCTGCGGCGGACGCGTCGCGCCCGAAGCTGTAGGTGGCGCCCACCGTGAAATCGGAGAAGGTGCCGAGATAGCCGATCGCATTGTCGCTGCGCGCATTCGGGATGTACCCATCGATGCTGGACATGCTGAACAGGTTTGGACCCATCACGTCCGACTTGAGCGACGACAGGAACGTCATGTTGATCTGCCGGCCCAAGGTCAACGTGCCGAACGCGCCTTTCAGGCCGACGGACGCCTGGCGGCCGAACAGCCGGTTCCCCTGCCCCATCGTCCCGGTGTCGACATTGATGCCGCTCTCCAGCGTGAACACGGCCTGCAGGCCGCTGCCGAGGTCCTCGACGCCACGGAAGCCGATGCGCGACGGCAGGCTGCCCGTCAGGCCGGGCACCTTGACGACCGAGTTGCCGGCCGCGTTGGCGTTGGTGGTGTAGACCACGCCGCTGTCGAGAAGGCCGTATATCGTCACGCTGCTTTGCGCCATGGCGCCGTGGGTGGCGAGGCTGCCGAGGCAGGCGATGGCGCAGGCGTATGCTGTCTTCTTCATCAGGTGGTCTCCATGCTTTGGGTGGGGCGACGGGCTAACTTGTTCTTATTTGCTCCCACTTATTCTCTGCCAATTTTTCACTGGCTTGCCATTTATCAACCAATTGATTGCCGAACGGACACTCTTCCTACTCATATTTACCACTTGCGCGCTATTAACTCGCTGTCCATGCGCCGCTCAAACATCATCGGGGTCAGGTCCGACATTCGGACACGAGCTCTTGCGTAAACTGATACTAGGGATGGGATCGTGTCCGAATGTCGGACCTGACCCCGGGGGTTTGGCAGCGGAGCTTAATCGGCCAGCTTGACCATCTCGCGGTACAGGTCGGCCTTGCCTTCGAAGCCGATGCCCGGCAGTTCCGGCAGCATGATGTGGCCGTTCTCGACCTTCACGCCGTCAGGGAAGCCGCCGTACGGCTGGAACAGATCGGGGTAGGATTCATTGCCGCCCAAACCCAGGCCGGCGGCGATGTTCAGCGACATCTGGTGGCCGCCGTGCGGGATGCAGCGCTTGGCCGACCAGCCGTGCTCGCGCAGCATGTCGAGCGTGCGCAGGTATTCGACCAGGCCGTAACTGAGCGCGCAGTCGAACTGCAGCCAGTCGCGGTCGGCGCGCATGCCGCCGTAGCGGATCAGGTTGCGCGCGTCTTGCATCGAGAACAGGTCTTCGCCCGTCGCCATTGGATTCTTGTAGTAGTTGCGCAAGGTCGCCTGCAGTTCGAAATCCAGCGGGTCGCCCGGCTCCTCGTACCAGAACAGGTCGTACTGCGACAGCGCCTTGGCGTACTGGATCGCGGTGTCCAGGTCGAAGCGGCCGTTGGCGTCGACCGCCAGTTTCTGGCCGTCCTGCAGCACGCTTAGCACCGAGTCGATGCGGCGCAGATCCTCGTCCAGCGAAGCGCCGCCGATCTTCTTCTTGACCACGGTGTAGCCACGGTCGATGTAGCTGCGCATCTCGTCCTTGAGCTTGTTGTGGTCCTGGCCCGGGTAGTAGTAGCCGCCGGCGGCGTAGACGAAGATGTTGCGGTCGGCCTTGCCGTCGCCATAGCGGTCGGCCAGCAGCTGGAACAGCGGCTTGCCTTCGATCTTGGCGACCGCGTCCCACACCGCCATGTCGATGGTGCCGATCGCCACCGAGCGTTCGCCGTGCCCGCCCGGCTTTTCGTTGGTGAACATGCAGTTCCAGATCTTGTGCGGGTCCAGATTGTTGCCGCTGTCGTCGACCAGGCTTTGCGGATCGGCCTCGAGGATGCGCGGGATGAAGCGCTCGCGCATCAGCTTGCCTTGGCCGTAGCGGCCGTTCGAGTTGAAGCCGTAGCCGATCACCGGCTTGCCGTCGCGGATGACGTCGGTCACCACCGCCACCAGGCTCAAGGTCATCTTGCTGAAGTCGATGTAGGCATTGCGGATCGGGGAGCTGATCGGGACGGTTTTTTCGCGGATTTCAACAATTTTCATGGTAGGTCTCCTGGGTGTGGGGCGCTGTGCTCAGCCAATGACCAAAGCTTACTCTTGAATTTAACTGCTAAAATTCACTTAAATTGAAACCTTTATTCACTTTAAATGAAAATTGAAACCGCACCCGACCTGGCGTTTTTCGTACTGCTGGCGAAATTGGGCAGCATGTCGGGCACCGCCCGCGAGCTGGGCGTCACGCCGCCGGCCATCACCAAGCGTTTGAGCCTGATGGAGCAAAAGCTCGGCGTGCGGCTGGTCAACCGCACCACGCGGCGCATCAGCCTGACCCAGGAGGGGGAGACGTACCTGGCGCAGTCGACGCAGATCCTGCACCAGATACGCGAGATGGAGGAATCGATTTCCAGCGGCCGCGCCGCGCCCAAGGGACTGCTGCGCGTGAACGCCACGCCCGGATTCGGCCGCACACGGATCGCGCCGATTGTCTCGCGCTTCGCGCACGCGTATCCAGAGGTGGAGGTTGAACTGCACCTAACCGACCGCCCTATCAGCCTGGTGGAGGAAGCCTACGATCTGGCGATCCGCTTCGGCGAACTGCCGGATACGCGCCTCACCGCGCGCAAGCTGATGCCGAATAAGCGGTTTTTGTGCGCGTCGCCGGCGTATCTGAAAAAAGCCGGCGAGCCGCAAACGCCGGCCGAGCTTCACCGGCACCGCTGCATCCTGCACCGTCAGAACGACGACGTGTACGGCACCTGGCGGCTACAGAAAGGAAAATCGGTGGAGCTGGTGAAGGTGCGCGGCGCCGTATCGAGCAACGACGGCGACATCGTGATGAACTGGGCGCTGGACGGTCACGGCATCGTCCAGCGCTCGGAGTGGGATGTGGCGAAGTACCTGGAGAGCGGCCGCCTGAAGGAAATCATGAAGGACTACAGGCTGCCGGACGCGGACCTTTATCTGTACTACCTTAGCCGCAGCAATCTGCCGGCCAAGGTCCGCGCCTTTATCGATTTTCTCGCCGAGGAATTCCGCTGAAGTTTGCGTGCCCTACTTTCCGTACACGCCGCTCAGGACAAAGTAGTCGCCCGTGCGCTCGAGATACGTCGAGCGGGGCTCCATCTTCTGACTGACCGGATTCACCCACTCGAAATCGACCCAGCCGCTGCCCTTGGTCTTGGCCACCTCCACCTGCTCGCGCACAAACGCCTTGCCATGTACGTCCTTGATCTCGAGCAGCGACTTGCCGATCAATTTAGGATTGGCGCCATGGGCCAGCATCACGCCATTCATATCCAGCACCGCGATATACAACTCACGGTCGACGAACTGCCCCTTAGGCTTGCTGAATTCAGCGAAAGCCTTCTCCTTGCCATTCTGTTTGATGAAGTCGACCGCCTTCCTCACGAAGGCCACCGCTTCATCCTTGCTGGCCCGTGGATCGGCCGCCTGGACGCCGAACGACATGGCGATGGCGGCGAACGCGAAAACGATTTTGAGCAGGTAGGCACGCATGATAAATATCCTCTTGAATGGGAAAGAACGCAACGATCAGAAAGTGTGGCGCAAGCCGGCCGACAAGCCGGATTGGCTCAAGCCCTGGCCCACCGTGCCGCCGGCATCGAGCGAGATCGCGGCCAGGCCGGAGTTCTTCATACGTCCGAGCGAGCTGTAAACCGCCGTGCGCTTGGACAGGAAGTACGTCAAGCGCACCGCCGTCAACGTGGAATCGTTGGCGCTGTTCTTGACGTCGTGGCGGGCCACCTGCGCGTCCAGCGTGAGCATCGGCATCAGCGGATAGCTGGCGCCCAGGTAGTACAAATTCGATTCCAGATCGTTGACGGGGGTGGCCGCATCCTTTTTGCGCGCCATGACGCCGGTGCCGATACGGAGCTCCCCCGCCATCGCATATGCGTTCAACGTGGTGCGGCGGTCGCTGCTCTCGCTGGTGGTCAGCCCCCCCGCCGCGCCGGCGTTGCCGTACATGATGTCGTAGGTGGCGGTGACGCCCAGGCGCTTGTTGTCATAGCCCAGCAAGGCTGTCACCTGGCGGCACGCCTTGGAATTGCCGGCCACCTCCCCGCCGCAACCGGTGGCTGGCGGCCCGCCCGCCGACGAAGCGTCGCGCCCGAAGCTGTAGGTGGCGCCCACCGTGAAATCGGAGAAATTGCCAAGGTAGCCGATCGCGTTGTCGCTGCGCGCGTTCGGGATGTACGAATCGATGCTGGACATGCTGAACAGGTTAGGGCCCATCACGTCCGACTTGAGCGACGCCAGGAAGGACATGTTGATCTGCCGGCCCAGCGTCACGGTGCCGTAGGCGCCCTTCAGGCCGACCGACGCCTGCCGGCCGAACAGCCGGTTCCCCTGCCCCATCGTCCCTGTGTCGACATTGACGCCGCTCTCCAGCGTGAACACAGCCTGCAGGCCGCCGCCCAGATCCTCGACGCCCCGGAAGCCGATGCGCGACGGCAGGCTGCCCGTCAAACCGGGCACCTTGACGACCGAGTCGCCGGCCGCGTTGGCGTTGGTGGTGTACACCACGCCGCTGTCGAGAAGGCCGTATATCGTCACACTGCTTTGCGCCATGGCGCCGTGGGCTGCAAGGCTGCCAAGGCAGGCGATGGCGCAGGCGTATGCTGTCTTCTTCATTACTAGTTCTCCGTTATAGTTTTAGTTGTTGCTACGGGTGCTATGGGTGCTACGGGTACTTCTGCTGCTTCGCTACTCCTTGGGTACTACTTACTCGCTGTCCGGCTGCCGCCCGGGGTGCGCCAGCTCGAACGCGGGCAATTCCAGACAGGCCGCCTCGATGGCCAGCAAGGTGGGGAAAGGCGTCATGTCCATGCCAAAGCGGCGCGCCGCGAACAGCTGCGGAACCAGGCAGCAATCGGCCATCGTCGGCGAATCGCCGACGCAGTAGCGGCCCCGCTGCGCATCGCGCGCCAGTTCCGCCTCCAGCGCCGTCAGGCC
Source organism: Oxalobacteraceae bacterium OTU3CAMAD1 (assembly GCA_024123915.1). Classification (NCBI taxonomy): domain Bacteria; kingdom Pseudomonadati; phylum Pseudomonadota; class Betaproteobacteria; order Burkholderiales; family Oxalobacteraceae; species Oxalobacteraceae bacterium OTU3CAMAD1. Next base: position 6,462,858 of record CP099650.1, read on the forward strand.
GATGCCGTGCCAGTGACTGATCCACGCATTCTTCGCGCCTTCATCAAGGCCCATAGGACCGGTCAGATACTTCAGCACGCGCAAGTTGTTCAACGGGTGGATATCGCACGCCATGGCCAGCGACAGCTGGCGCACCCGCGCACGCCCCTGCGCGGTCGCCGGCATCAGCGGCGTGGCGGGATGGGCCTCGTCCAGATACTCGATGATGGCCAGCGACTGGCTGACATCGAATTCGCCGTCGCTCAGCACCGGCACCAGTTGCTGCGGATTGCGTCCGCTGAAAGCCGGCTTGAACTGTTCGCCGCCGTCACGGTTCAGGTGCACCGAGACATAATCGAACGGCAGGCCCTTCAAGCCCAGCGCGATGCGCACGCGATAAGCCGACGAACTGCGGAAATAGTTATGCAGCAGAAGCTGCGGACTGGATGCATCCATCATGAGACTCCCATATATTGCTGAACGATGGCGGGGTCGGCGCGCAGCGCGTCCGAGCTTCCCTGCCAGACCACTTTGCCTTTTTCCAGCACGAAGTGCCGGTCGGCGAACTTGAGCAAGGCGCCCACGTTCTTGTCGATGACGATTTGCGACAGCCCCTCCGCCTTCAACGCCGCCAGCGCGGCCCAGATCTCGGCGCGGATGATGGGCGCCAGGCCTTCCGTGGCCTCGTCCAGCACCAGCAGCAGCGGATTGGTCATCAGCGCGCGGCCGATCGCCAGCATCTGCTGCTCGCCGCCGGACAGCTGCCAGCCATGGTTGCCGCGTCGCTCCTTCAGGCGCGGGAAGAAGCGGTAGACGCGATCCAGCGTCCAGGGCTGCAACTGCGGCTGCCGGTGGCGAGGCGCGCGCGCCGTCGCCACCAGGTTCTCCTCCACCGACAGATTGGGGAACACCTGCCGCCCTTCCGGCACCAGTCCCAATCCAAGCCGCGCGATGTGGTGCGAGGCCATGCCGGCCAGCGGCCGTCCGTCGAATGCGATGGCGCCGGATTTCGGCTGCAACATCCCGAACAGGCACTTGATGGTGGTGGATCGTCCCATGCCGTTACGTCCCAGCAGGGTCACCACCTCGCCGGCGCGCACGTCGAAACTGACGCCGAACAGCGCCTGCGCGTGGCCGTACGAGGCGTGCACGTCGCGTACCTCCAATAATGTCGTCATGCCACACCCTCCTCTTCGCCCAGGTAGACGGCGCGTACCTCGGGATGGTTGCGTATCTCGTCCGGGGTGCCGCAGAACAGCACCTTGCCGTACACCAGAACGGTGATGCGATCGGCGAGCGCGAACACCGCGTCCATGTCATGCTCAATCAACAGGATGGAGTAACGCCCCTTGAGCCCCGCCAGCATGGACACCACGGCGGCCGACTCCTGCACGCTCATGCCGGCCATCGGTTCATCCAGCAGCAGGAACTTGGGCCGGGCGGCCAGCGCCATGGCCAGCTCCAGCTGGCGGCGTTCGCCGTAGCCCAGGTCCGCCGCCGGCACGCCGGCGCGCGCGGACAGGCCGCAGTCGCGCAGCGCCTCGTCGGCCGCGTCCACCTGCGCGCCGCGCGACATCATCGGCTGCCAGAAGCGCCAACCATGTTCGCGCGCGCCGATGGCCGCCAGCACGGCGTTCTCGCGCACCGTGAAGTCCTCGAAGATGGACGTGATCTGGTAGGAGCGCAGCAGCCCGCGCCGCGCCCGCGCGTGGATCGGCAGGCCGGTGACGTCCTCGCCGTCGTACCAGACCTTGCCCTCGTTGGAGGCCAGTTCGCCGGACAGCTGGTTGATCAGCGTGGTCTTGCCGGCGCCATTGGGGCCGATGATCGCGTGCAGTTCGCCGGGACGGATATCGATCGACACCGAATCGGTGACGAGGATGCCGCCGTAACGCTTGACCAGCGCTTCGGTTCTCAGGATGCTCATGCGTGTTCTCCCAGGACGTGGTTGGCCGGTGCGGCGGGTGCCGCGGGCGCGGTTGCGGGCACCGGCTGCGGCCTGCGCCCGCCCAGTTTTTCGAGCAGGCCGGCCAGGCCGGCCGTGCGCAGCATCGCCACCATGAAAATCGCCAGGCCGAAGATCGCCGGCCAGTACTCGGTGACCATCTTCAGCAGCTCCTCGGCGCCCAGGAAGGCGACGGCGCCCAGCAAGGGACCGAACACCGTGCCCAAGCCACCCAGCACGATCATGACGATCAAGTCGCCGGAGATGATCCAGCTCAGCGTGGCGGGCGAGGCGAATGCCGTCAGGTTAGCCAGCAGCATCCCGGCGATGCCGCACAAAACGGCCGACATCACGTACGCCACCAACTGATAGCGCCTGGCCTGGAAACCGACCGCGTTGACGCGGCGCGGATTCTGGCGCGCCCCGCGCAGCACCATGCCGAACGGCGAAACGCGCAAGCGCGCGGTCCACCACAGCACCAGGCAAAGCAGCACGAACGCCACGCCGTAGACGACCAGCGGCTGGCCCAGGTCTTGGCCGAAGAAGCGGCTGGTGGCGGTGATCGGCGTGCCGTCGTCGCCGCCGTAGTGTTTCAGGCTGACGAACACGAAGTAGCCCATTTGCGCGAACGCCAGCGTGATCATGATGAAGCCGATGCCGGTGGTGCGCAGGCTGATGGCGCCGGTGAACAGCCCTACCAGGCCGCACGACGCGATGCACACGGCCAGATGCACCCAGCCACTGTCGATGCCATGGTACGCCGGGATCGCGACGCTATAGGCGCCCATGCCCAGGAACAGCGCATGGCCCAAACTCACCAGGCCACCGAAGCCCAGCGCCACATTGAGCGCGCTGGCGGCGATCGCATAGATGATGATGCGGGCAAAGAACGCCACGTAGAACGGCTGGTCGGCCAATCCGGCCGCCAGCGGCACAAGCGCCAGCAGGAGGAGCAGCAACAGCGGCACCAGCGTGGCCGGCTTGCGCAGGATGTCGAAGAATGTCATCACGTCCTCCCGGCGGGAAACAGGCCTTGCGGGCGTAGCGCCAGCACCAGCGCCATGAGCAGATACACCAGCATCGACGCCAGCGCCGGTCCGGCGGCGTTGGCGGTGTCGCGGCTGGCCAGTTCACGCAGCAGCGTTGGCAGGAAGGCGCGGCCCAGCGTGTCGGCGATGCCGACGATGAGCGCCGCGTAGAAGGCGCCGCTGACCGAGCCGATGCCGCCGATGACGATCACCACCAGCGCGGTGATCAGCACCGGCTCGCCCATGCCGGTCTGGATCGAGTTGATCGGACCGGCCATCACGCCGGCCAGTCCCGCCAGCGCGGCGCCCAGCGAGAACAGCACCGCGTTGAGCAGCTTGATGTCCACGCCCAGCGCCGACACCATCGCCGGATTGACGGCGCCCGCGCGTATCAGCATTCCCAGGCGCGTCTTGTGCATCAGCAGATGCGCGCCGACAGCCACCGCCAGGCCGACCACGATGATGGCGAAGCGGTAGCTCGGATAGGTGATGCCGAGCAGGTCGACCGTGCTTTCCAGGAAAGCGGGCAGCGGCAGGAAGTACGGCTGCGGACCCCAGATAATGCGCGTGATCTCGTTAAAGAACAGCACCAGGCCGAAGGTCGCCAGCACATGGTCGAGGTGATCGCGCCCGTACAGCCGCGAGATCGCCACCCGTTCCAGCGCGAAGCCGAGCACCACGCAGCCGGCGACGGCGGCCAACACCGCCAGTCCGAAGGAGCCGGTGTGCTGGTAGGCCGTAGCGGCGAAGTAGGCGCCCAGCATGTACAGCGAGCCATGCGCCAGGTTGACGAAGCTCATGATGCCGAACACCAGCGTCAGCCCGGCCGCCAGCAGGAACAGCAGCACGCCGAACTGCAGACCGTTGAGCAGTTGTGTGAGCAGGAGGTTAAGGGTCATACCGCTTTACCTCAGCGCAGCGCGCACTTGGACTGGTAGCTGTCGACGTGCGCCGTCAGCGGCGTGCCGAGCACCTTCACCGTCGGCACGCCGCCGACATTCGCCACCTGGAAGGCGTAGTAGTTCTGCACCGGCATATTATTTTTGTTGAACTGGAAGGGACCGCGCACCGACTTGAACTCCGAACCGGCGGCCTTCACGGCGGCTGCCAGTGCGCGCTTGTCGCCCGCCTGCGCGCCCGCCTTGCGCAGCGCCACGTCGAGCAGGCGCCCGGCGTCGTATGCGGCAGCGGCGTACGCGCTCGGCACGCGCTTGTACTTTGCGTTGAAGGCCGAAACGAAGGCGCGGTTCTCCGGCGTGTCCAGCGCGGCGTCCCACATCGCGCCGAAGGTGGTGCCGACGGCGGCGCCCTGCAGCGCCGGCATGGTGGTGCCGTCGACCGTAAAGACCGAGAAGTTGGGCAGCTTGGCCAGCATGCCGGCCTGGCTCAGTTGACGGATGTAGTTGACGCCCATGCCGCCGGGGTAGAAGGCGAACACCGCGTCCGGCTTGGCCGACTGCAGCTGCGCGATCTCCGCCGAATAGTCGGACTGGCCGACCTGGGTGTAGACCTCGTCGATCACCTCGCCCTTGAAGTAGCGCTTGAAGCCCTGCAGCATGTCCTTGCCGGCCTGGTAGTTCGGCGCCATCAGGTAGACGCGTTTATAGCCCTTCTCCTGCATGAATTTACCCATGCTTTCGGCCGCGCCGTCGTTCTGCCAGGCCACGGCGAACACGTTGGCCGCGCACAGCGCGCCGGCCACCGGCGACGGCCCGGCGTTGGTGGAGATGGCGACGGTGCCGGAATCGACGATCACCTTGTGGCTGGCCATCATCACGTTGGAGAAGCCCAGGCCGACGATGGCGTGCACCCGTTCCTTGTCGATGAATTTGCGGGCGATCTGGTTGCCCACTTCCGGCTTGAGCTGATCGTCCTCCTTCAGCACCGTCACGACCTGCCCACCGAGCTTGCCGCCGCCCTGCTCCACCGCCAGCATGAAGCCGTCGTACTGGTCCTGCCCCACCACGGCCACCGGACCGGAAAGGGGCGCCGAGAAACCGATCTTGATCTGTGCCTGGACCGGGATTTGTGCCGCCAGCAGCAATGCGCATCCGGCGATGATGGTTTTTTTGTTCATCTTGTCTCCTTGTTATAGTTGTTGGATCAGCCCAGGTCCACGTAGACCCGACCGTTTTCTATCTTAACGGGATAAGTGCGCACCGCCTCGGTCGCGGGCTCGCAGGTGGCGTGGCCGTTGCGGATATCGAACTTCCCCTGGTGTAGCGGGCATTCGATCTCGTGCCCGTCCAGGAAGCCGTCGCACAGGCGCGCATTACCGTGGGTGCACAGGCTGGCGGTGGCGAACACCTCGCCGGCCACCCCATACAGCGCCAGCTCCACGCCGCCCGCCGCCACCGACGTCACATCGTCGTCCGGTACGTCGGCTTCGGCGGCCGCGTCGATCCAGTTGTTTGCCATGGGTGTCTCCTCAGATTGGATAGATCAGCGAATTGGCGATCATCTCGGTGTCGTAAATGCAGTGGCGCTGCTCGAAGCGCAGCCCCTCGGGGGTGACGCGGATGCGGTCCAGATAACGTCCCACGTTGAACACCGAGCTTTCCTGCGACAGCTTGGTGCGGAACACGGCGTAATTCGCCTGGGCCACGATCACGCCATCGGCCACGCTTTCCACCAGCGGCGCTCCGGTCACGTGGCGCTGGTAATAGGGATCATGGAACAAGGTCTCCTTGATGCCATAGGCGCGGTCGCGCAGCATGCCCTTGCTGAGCAGCGCCAGCGTGGACAGCGGAAAGCCGCGTTCATGATTTTCGCGCGGCTGGATGCGGTAGTCGCAAACCTCCACGAACAGGTCTATCCATTTATCCCAGTCGGCGCTGTCCACCGCCGCCGCGTACTCCGCGTACAAGCGATTGAGGGCGAGCCAGGTATCGAAGTCCAGTGCGTTCATACGTCCATCACCTTTCTCCAGTACTCGTACATGCCGCGTATCAGCGTCTCGGTCACCATGTGGTCGGTGTTCTCGGCGCCATAGCCGCCCAGTTCCGCGACGGTGCGGTGGTAGGGTTTTTGCTCGAAGCCGTTCTGCGACAGTTCGATCACCTCGCCGTCGTCGGCCGACACGAAACCGGCGGGGCCGAACAGGTTGGCCTGGATCAGGCGCCGCTTGGTCATCTCCGGCGTGTCGTCCTCGAAGCCGAAGTGGGTCCAGACGAAATCGAAGGAACCCTTGCCGTTCGGCTGGATGTGGCGGGTGGACACGCTGTTGACCTGCTGCTGGAAGATCACGCTCGGGAACACCGTCATCATCACGGCGGTCGGGCCCTTCCACCACTCCTCCGGCACGATGTCGAGCAGGCGCTTGTCGTTGATCTCCATGCCGGCCTTGAAGCTGGTCACGCCGGCCGTCACCTCGCTGCTGGCGGCCTGCTGGCCACGGGTCGAGATCATGGCCGCGTGGCGGTGGTGCGCGTCCATCTTCAGCTCGGACTTGTTATCGGCGCGCCACAGGCCATACGTGACGAACCACGTATGCAGCAGGCCGGGATGGTACGGGTCCTTGATATTTTCCTGCATCAGCTTCCAGTTGCCGGGAATGCGCTGGCGGTTGTAGCCCAGGATGGTCAGCTTGCGGCCGTTGAACAGGCGGTCGAAGTAGCGACACATGTCGGGGCCGAGGAAGTCCTCCAGCGACTCCACGTCATGGTCGAACGACGCGAACACCACGCCGCCGCGCACCGCGACCTTAAGCTTGTTCAGGCCATGGTCGGCGGTGTCGAATTCCTTCGGCATGCCGCCATTGACCTTGCCGTCCTGTTTTACGCCGCGCCGGAAAGGGACGCCTTGCAGGTCGCCCTTCAGCGTGTAGCTCCACTGGTGGTAAGGGCAGACGAATTCCTTCTTGTTGCCGTGACGCTCGCGGCAGAACTGCATGCCACGGTGCGCGCAGACGTTTTCCACCACGTTGATGCTGCCGTCGGCGGCGCGCGTGAGGATCACCGAGCGCTCGCCGATGACGGAACGTTTGTAGTCGCCGGGATTCGGAATCTCCGCCTCCAGGCCGACATAGCACCAGTGCCCTTGATAGAACATGCGTTCCAGCTCGCGCTTGTAGAGCGACTCGTCGGTGTAGGCCCAGAACGGGATGCGGCTCGATCCCGGCTGGTCCCATATGGGTTTGATTGGAAACACGGCGGCCATGGTTACGCTCCCCGGACCCGTACGGTGATCGGCGACAGCCCGGCCACTTCGCCGACCATCACGTCGCCGGCCACCACGGCGTTCACGCCTTCCGGGGTGCCGGTCATGATCACGTCGCCCGGCTCCAGCGCCTCGTATTCGGACAGGTAGGCGATCGATTCGGCCACCGACCAGATCAACTTGGAGATGTCGGAATCCTGGCGCGGCGCGCCGTTGACGCTGACGGCGATGCGGCCTTCGGACAGGTGGCCGACGTCGGCCACGGTGGAGATCGGCCCGATCGGCGCGGACTTGGCGAAGGATTTGCCGAACTCCCATGGACGACCCTTGTCGCGGGCTTCGAGCTGGATGTCGCGGCGGGTCATGTCCAGGCCGACGGCGTAGCCGAAGACGTGTTCCAGCGCCCGGGAGACCGGGATGTCGGCGCCGCCCTTGCCGATGACGGCCACCAGTTCGATCTCGTGGTGGAAGTTGGCGGTTTTGGGTGGGTATGGGATGGTGGTTTCGCCGACGCCCGCTTGCACGGTGGCGTTGGCCGGCTTCATGAAGAAGAACGGCTTTTCGCGGTCCGGGTCGCGGCCCATTTCACGCGCGTGGGCGGCGTAGTTGCGCCCGACGCAGAAGATGCGGTTGACGGGGAAGCGTTCGTCGCTGCCGGCGATGGCGAGGCTGTGGACGGGGGCGGGATCGACTGCGTATTTCATGGTGGTCTCCAAAATATTGTGATGGACGATATGTAGCCGGATTGATCACGTAGGGCGGATTAGGCGGAACGCCGTAATCGGCCATCGATGAGCCGATGGCAACGCATGCATGGCCGATTACGCTGCGCTAATCCGCCCTACGTAATTCAGATTTTTTCTTCGCGCCATAGGCCAAGCACCTGTTGCATCGGGCGGTCGGAGAAGCTGAACAAAATGGTGTCGTCGCCCGCGCACAGGCGCAGCGTTTGCCACGACGGCACGACGAAGACATCGTTGAGCGCGAAGTCGAAACGCACGCCGCCGATGTCGGCGCTGCCGGCGCCTTCCAGGCACACGTAGATGGTGCTGTCGGTGCTTCGATATGGCAGCGTCTCGAAGCCGGCCGGCAGCCGCTGCGCGAAGGCGCCGATGGTCGGCATCGGCGAGGCGCCGGTGGCCGGATTCACGTAACGCAGCTTGTGGCCGAAATGCGCGTCGATGACGCCGCGCGATATGCCCAGCAAGGACTCGCGCGTCTTGGCGAACGGGTAGACGAACACCTTGGTCGGCTGCGCCGCCGTCTGCGCGAAATCGACCGGCAGCATGTTGTTGCCGTAGCGGGCCAGCGCGTCGCCCTCCGGCCGCGTGGCCTCCTGCGTGGCCTGCGCGCCATGCTCGGCGAAGCCGGCGTCGAAGAAGCGCACTGTCGGAATATCCAGGCCGTCGAGCCACACCACCGGCTGGTCGCCCAGGTTGCCGTGGTCGTGCCAGGTCCACGAAGGCGTGATGATGAAGTCTCCGCGCCGCATCGTGGTGCGCTCGCCGTCGACCGCCGTGTAGGCGCCCTCGCCGTCGAGCACCAGCCGCAGCGCCGACTGCGCGTGGCGGTGCGCCGGCGCCACCTCGCCCGGCATGATCAACTGCAGGCCGGCGTACAGCGACTGCGTGATCGACGAGTTGCCGCGCAGCGCCGGGTTTTCCATGATCAGCACACGGCGCTCGGCCTCGGCGGCGGTGATCAGGCGGCCCGCCTCCATGACGTGTTCGCGCACGTCGGCGTAGCGCCACAGCGCCGCCTGCAGCGGGCTGGCCGGCTGCTTGGGCACCAGCGCGCCGAGCACTTCCCACAATGGCGTCATGTGATGCTGGTCGATGCGCCGGTAGAATTCCTGCCGCTCGCCGTTGTCCTTGTTCATATGGGGTCTCCTCAGTTGGTTATTTTTAGATCGCGCTTGCGTAGAAGGCGTCGGCATACACATGCTCGGGCGGCACGCCGCGCCGCTTGACCAGCATGGCGGCCGCCTCCACCATCGGCGGCGCCCCGCACAGGTAGGCGCGCCAGCCGGCCAGGCTTGACCAGTCGGCACTGACGGCGGCGGTGACCACGCCGGCGCGCCGGCGCGGATCGTCGTTGCCGGTGCTGACCACCACGTGCAGGTGCAGATTGGCGTGGCGCTCGCACAGCTGCTCCAGCCACGACAGGCCATAGATGTCCTGCGGCGTGCGTACGCCGAAATACAGGTGGATGGGTTGGTCCATGCCGTCCGCCAGCGCGGCGCGCACGATCGACAGCACGGGCGCGAGGCCGGTGCCGCCGGCCACGCACAGCATCGGCCCCTGGTGCTTGCGGCGCAGGTAGGCGGTGCCCATCGGACCGCTCACGCGCACCGCGTCGCCCACGGCGAGCACGCGGTCGATATGGCCGGTGACACGGCCGTCCGGCACCAGCCGCACATGGAATTCCAGCTCATCGTCGCCGGGGACGTTGGCCATCGAATAGGGGCGCACCAGTTCCGGTCCGAATTGGAGGGTGGCGTATTGGCCGGGAGAGAAGTCCAGCGGCTTGGCGGGCTTGAGGCGCAGGCGGCGGATATCGTGCGTCATCGGCTCGATCGCCAGCACGGTGGCCTTGATGATGCGCGCCGGGTGGACCACCACCTCGTCCGGCTCGGGCACTTCGACCACGCAGTTGCCGGTCACGCTGGTCATGCAGGCCAGCACGTAGCCCTCGTCATTGGGGGCGGTGATCTTCGCTTCGCGGCCCATCTCGTGCACGTCGCCTTGCAGCACCTTGCAGCGGCAGGTGCCGCAGCGGCCGGCGGTGCAGCTATAGGAGATGGGAACCTGGTGCTCGCGCAGCGCGGTCAGCAAATTGGCGCCGGCCTCCACCTGCAGGATGCGTCCCAACGGTTGCACGACTAATTCCATGACTGCTGCCCCATCTGTCGAATTGATGGGCAAAGTATAGAAACGCGAGTAATATAAATATATAGAATTCCGCGAATGCAACACATCACTCACAGCAATACTACTCACGCCATGGAACTGAAAGACATCGACCTCAACCTGCTGCTCGTGTTCAACCAGCTACTCGCCGGCCGGCGCGTCTCGAAGGTGGCGGAGATATTGGGCATGACGCAGCCCGGCGTCAGCAACGCGCTCAAGCGCATGCGCGTGCTGCTGGGGGATGAACTGTTCGTCCGCACGGCGCGCGGCATGGAGCCGACGCCCTACGCGCTACGGCTGGCCGAGCCGATCGGCTACGCCTTATCGACTATCCACGACACGCTCAACGAGGTGGCGCATTTCGATCCGGCGACGAGCACCCGCAAATTCACGCTGGGGATGACGGACATCGGCGAGGTGTACTTCCTGCCCAAGCTGATGAAGGTATTGCGCCGGCACGCGCCCGGCATCACCGTCAGCACGGTGCGCAACACGGCGGTCAATCTGCAGGACGAACTGGAGGCCGGCCACGTGGACCTGGCCATCGGCCTGCTGCCGCAGCTGAAGACCGGCTACTTCCAGCGCCGCCTGTTCCGGCAGCGCTATGTGTGCATGTTCCGCAAAGGGCATCCGCTCGACAAGGCGTCGATGACGGTCGACGAATTCAGGGACGCCGACCACGTGACGGTGGTATCGAGTGGCACCGGCCACGCCATCGCGGACATCGCCATCGAGCGGCAGGGCATCAAGCGCAATATCGGCCTGACGGTGCCCCACTTCGTCGCGGTGGGGCACATCCTGTCGAACAGCACGATGATCGCCACCGTGCCGGAGCGCTATGCGATGGCCTGCGTGGAGCCGTTCGGGCTGCGCTACATCCCCCATCCGCTGGAGCTACCGGAGATTAACATCAACGTCTTCTGGCACGCGAAGTTCAACAAGGACCCGGTCAGCCAATGGCTGCGCAGCCTGATCTTCGATCACTTCGCGGATGGGCGGGCCGATCTTCAGTCCGACGCCGCCGGATAATCCGTGTAGCCTTTCGCGCCGGGCGTGTAGAACGTGGCCGGATCGGGGGCGCTCAAGGGTTTATCGGCGCGCATGCGCTCGACCAGGTCGGGATTGGCGATGAACGGACGGCCGAACGCGATCAGGTCCGCCAGACCGTTGGCGAGCGCCTGCTGCGCGCCGGCCCTGTCGAAGCCACCGGCCAGGATGAACGGCCCCTTGAACGCGGCGCGCAGAGCGGCCTTGAGCGCGGCCGGCACCGGTGGCGTGCCCATTGCGGAATGATCCAGCACGTGCGCGTACATCAGGCCCAGGTCCGACAGCTCCTTCACCAGCGCCAGGTACTGCTCGTCGACACCGTCGAACGCGCCGGCGGCGTTGACCACGCCATGCGGCGACAGGCGGATGCCCACGCGTTCGGCGCCGATCTCCCTGGCGGCGGCGCGCGCCACCTCCAGCACGAAACGGTTGCGTCCCTCGGCGGAGGCGCCGTAGCCGTCGGTGCGCTGGTTGATATGCGCGTTCAGGAACTGCTCGAGCAGGTAGCCGTTGGCCGCGTGCAGTTCGACGCCGTCGAAGCCGGCCTCGATGGCCAAGCGGGCGGCGCTCGCGTATTCGGCGACGGTGGAGGCAATGTCCGCCTCCGTCATTGCGCGCGGCGGCGTGTGCGGCACATCGCCCTTGTCGTCGACGCGCATCACGCCGGGGCACAGTTCGGGCGACGGTCCCATGACCACGGCGCCGGGCGGCAGGTTGTCCTGATGGGTCACGCGGCCGGTGTGCATCAACTGCACGACGATCTTGCCGCCCTTGGCGTGGACGGCGTCTGTGACCAGGCGCCAGCCGGCGACGTGGCCGGCGTTGAACAGGCCCGGAATGCGCGGGTAACCCAGACCGTTCGGCGATGGCGAAGTGCCTTCGGTGACGATCAAGCCGGCGCCGGCGCGTTGCGCGTAGTAGGTCGCCATCAAGGTGTTCGGCGTGTTGTTGTCGACCGCGCGGCTGCGGGTCAAGGGCGACATGACGACGCGGTTGGCGACATCGACTGCACGCAGCGGGAATTTTTCAAATAACATGTTCGGATATCCTGTGATTGATGAACGAGGGAACGGATAGGCGGTTCAACGCTTTTGCAGATGCGGTGCGACCTTGCCGGTTTGCGCGGCGGTGAACAGCGCGACGCGGGCGGCCTCGTAGCGTTGGAACAAGGCCGTGTCGGCGACCGACGGCAGGGTCACGCCCTCGCCCAGATCGAGCCCCACCAGCGCCGCGTCCACCATGTTCTCCGCCGTCATGACGGTCTCCGGCGCCAGCGCGGCCAGCGGCACGCCGGACGGGTCCCACAAGTCGGTGGCGGTGGCCGCCGGCAGCACCGCCTGGACCTTCACGCGGGTGCCTTCCAGCTCCTGCTCCAGGCCGCGCGTGAACGCGACGACGAAAGCCTTGGTGCCGCTGTAGACGGAACTGATAGGCAGCGTATGCAGCCCCAGTACCGACGCGATGTTGATGATCGTGCCCTCGTTGCGCTGCTTGAAGCCTGGCAGCGCGGCGCGCGTCAGCTTGGTCAGCGCGAGGATATTGAGCGCCAGCTGCGACGACAGATCCTGCCTGCTGCTGTCGGCCACCGGCGCAAGGCGCGCGAGGCCGGCGTTATTGACCAGTACCGCGACCGCCGGATTGGTCGACAGCAGCGTGGCGACGCTCTCCTGCCCCGCTTCGGTGGCCAGGTCGGCGACCAGCGGTTCGACGTTGACGCCATGCGCGGCCGCGAGACTGGCCGCCAGCGATTGCAGACGGTCCGCGCGGCGGGCCACCAGCACCAGGTCGTAGCCACGTTGGGCCAGGCGGTCGGCGTACACGGCGCCGATACCCGACGACGCACCGGTGACAACAGCGATTTTGCGAGCATTGGTAGACATGATTTTTCCTCTATTTCATATGATGATCATCATATTTTTGGTTAAAAAAACCGCCGGGTCGATTTACCCGGAGGCTTTGCTTTGCATGACGATCATCATATACTGTTTTTTTCAAGCCTGCACGCGGCCCTCGTTCAACCATTCGTCGAGCACTTCGGAGGTGTGCTCGCCCAAGGCGGGCGGCGCGCGCCGGTAGCTCACCGGCGACGCCGACATGCGGATTGGATTGGCCACCAGCGGTACCGTACCGGCCAGCGGGTGCGGCATCTCGATGCGCAGCCCACGCGCGCGCACCTGCGGGTCGTCGAACACCTTGTCCAGCGTGTTGATCGGACCGCACGGCACGCCAGCCGCCTCCATAGCCGCGATCCAGTCGGCCGTGTCACGGCCCGTGGTTACGCCGCGTATCAGGCGGATCAAGGTCTCGCGGTGCAGCACCCGCTGCGGATTGGTGGCGAAGCGTTCATCGCCCGCCCACTCGGAATGGCCGGCGGCGGCACAGAACCTGGCGAACTGGCCATCGTTGCCGACCGCGATGATCATATAACCGTCGGCCGTCGGAAAGTCCTGGTACGGCACGATGTTCGGGTGGGCGTTGCCCATGCGGCGCGGCGCAACGCCGCCCACCAGATAGTTGGAGGCCTGGTTGGCCAGACAAGCCACCTGCACGTCGAGCAGCGCCAAGTCGATGTGCTGCCCCTCGCCGCTGCGCTCGCGGTGCGCCAGGGCGGCCAACACCGCCACCGACGCGTAGAGGCCTGTCATGACGTCGGTCACCGCCACGCCCACCTTCTGCGGTCCGCCGCCCTCGTCGCCATCGGTGCGGCCGGTTACACTCATCAAGCCGCCCATGCCCTGTATCAGGAAGTCGTAGCCTGCCCGCGCCGCATAGGGGCCGGTCTGGCCGAAACCGGTGATGGAGCAGTAGATCAGGCGTGGATTGAGTGCCTTCAGGCTGGCGTAATCGAGGCCGTACTGCGCCAGGCCGCCGACCTTGAAATTCTCCAGCAGGATATCGGCCTTGGCGGCCAGGCGACGCACCAGCGCCTGCCCCTCCGCAGTGCCGATATCGATCGCCACCGAGCGCTTGTTGCGGTTGGCGCTAAGGTAATAGGCCGATTCGGAAGTGGCCTCGCCGTCGACGTCGGCCAGCCACGGCGGGCCCCAGGCGCGCGTGTCGTCGCCGCTGCCGGGGCGTTCGACCTTGACCACGTCGGCGCCCAGATCGGCCATCAACTGGCCTGCCCAAGGTCCGGCCAGTACCCGCGACAGATCCAGCACGCGCACGCCCGCCAGCGCGCCGGCCGGAAGAAGCTGGGCGGCCGGCATCAGAACGCCGCGATGCCGGTGATGGCGCGGCCGAGGATCAGCGCATGCACATCGTGGGTGCCCTCGTAGGTGTTGACCACCTCCAGGTTGACCAGATGGCGCGCGACGCCGAATTCGTCGCTGATGCCGTTCCCACCCAACATGTCGCGCGCCATGCGGGCGATGTCGAGCGCCTTGCCGCAGGAATTGCGCTTCATGATGGAGGTGATTTCCACTGCCGCCGTACCCTCGTCCTTCATGCGGCCCAGGCGCAGGCAGCCCTGCAGGCCCAGGGTGATCTCGGTCTGCATGTCGGCCAGCTTCTTCTGGATCAGCTGATTGGCCGCCAGCGGTTTGCCGAACTGTTTGCGGTCCAATACATACTGGCGCGCGCGGTGCCAGCAATCCTCGGCCGCGCCCAGCGCGCCCCAGGCGATGCCGTAGCGCGCGCTGTTCAGGCACGTGAACGGACCTTTCAGGCCGCGCACATCGGGGAAGGCGTTTTCCTCCGGGCAGAACACCTCGTCCATCACGATCTCGCCGGTGATCGAGGCGCGCAGGCCCACTTTGCCGTGGATCGCCGGCGCGGTCAGGCCGTGCCAGCCCTTTTCCAAGACGAAGCCGCGTATCTGCTTTTGGTCGTCCTTGGCCCAGACGACGAAGACGTCGGCCACCGGCGAATTGGTGATCCACATCTTGGCGCCGCTCAGCACATAACCGCCGTCCACCTTGCGCGCGCGACTCAACATCGAACCGGGATCGGAGCCGTGATTCGGTTCGGTCAGGCCGAAGCAACCGATCCACTCGCCGCTGGCCAGCTTGGGCAGGTACTTCCGACGCGTGGCCTCGTTGCCGAATTCATAGATCGGCACCATCACCAGCGACGACTGCACGCTCATCATCGAGCGATAGCCGGAATCGACGCGCTCCACTTCGCGCGCCACCAGGCCGTAGCACACGGAACTGAGGCCGCTTCCGCCATACTGTTCCGGAATCGTGATGCCGAGCAGTCCCAGCTCGCCCATCTCGCGGAAAATCGCCAGGTCGGTGTGCTCGTTGCGGAAGGCCTCCAGCACGCGCGGTTCCAGGCGCTCCTGGCAATAGGCGCGGGCCGACTCGCGCACCATGCGCTCCTCCTCGGTCAACTGCTGATCCAGCAGCAGCGGATCATCCCATTGGAAAGCGGCTTTTTTATGCGGTTGGCTCATTCCGAACTCACTCTGTGATTGAAGATGTGCCTAATGTACAATCGCCACAAGCCACCGACAAACGATAAGTTCGCACTGATCTGTGCGTAAAACGCACTTGTTAAACATTTCGAGAGTACGCCATGCGCAGAAAAATTCCTTCCACCGCCGCGCTGTCGGCGTTCGAATCGGCGGCGCGCCACCAGAGTTTCACCAAGGCCGCCGACGAACTGGCGCTGACGCAAAGCGCGGTGTGCCGGCAGATCGCGGCGCTGGAGGAGTTTTTGGGCGTCAAGCTGTTCCGCCGCAGCCGTCGCGGCGTTCTGTTGACGGACGCCGGCGCCACCTACAGCCGCCAGGTGACGGCGCGGCTGGACGAGGTGGAACGCGATACGCTCGATCTGATGGCCAAGGGCGGCCAGGGAGGCGTGCTGGAACTGGGCGTGGTGCCGACGTTCGCGATCAAGTGGCTGATGCCGCGCCTGGCGCTGTTCGCGCAGGCGCATCCGGATATCGCGGTCAACCTGTCGGCGCGCACGCGGCCCTTCTTGTTCGACGAGACGCAGTTCGACGCCGCGATCCATGCGGGGACGGCGGTCTGGCCGGGGACCGAGGGCGTGTTTCTGATGCGGGAGAATCTGGTGGCGGTATGCAGGCCGGAGCTGATCGCGCCGCGCGCGACGATCGCCGCGTCGGGATGGCAGCGCCTGACGTTGCTGCAGCAAAGCACGCGGCCTTATGGCTGGCGCGATTGGTTCGCGTCGCGCGGGATGCAGGTAGAGGGCGATATGGCGGGGCCGCGTTACGAGTTATATTCGATGGCGGCCGAAGCGGCGTTGCAGGGCATGGGGGTGGCGCTGATACCGCGCCTGCTGGTGGAGGATGAATTACGGCGCGGCGCGTTGATCCAGGTCGCGAAACACGAATACCTGAGCGACCGGAACTACTACTTGATTTATCCCGAGCACAACGCCGACCATGCGGCGCTGGGCGTGTTCCGCGCGTGGCTGGAGGAGCAGGCCCGCGAGTACCGCGAGCCCTTGGGATTGGGGTTGTGATCGTTGTAAAAAAAGGCGTCGTTGGCGGATCATGGCGGATTACGGCGTTCCGCCTAATCCGCCATCTACGAGCCGCCGTCGAGATACGAATGGCCGCTTACAACAGCGCGCAAACCTGTTCGAAACTCAAACGCGGATGGCGCGGGAACAGTCCCGCCGGATCGCCATACCCCAACCCGCAAAGGAAATTGACCTTCAATGTGCCTCCATCGAAGAACTCGAGGTTCACGGCGTCCTGATTAAACCCCGACATCGGCCCGCAATCCAATCCAAGCATACGCGCCGCCACCATCAGATACGCCCCCTGCAAGGTCCCGTTACGGAAAGCCGTCGTTTCGCGCAGCGCCGCGTCGCGCTCGAACATCGCCCCCGCCTCCGGCCGGTGCGGGAACAGCTCCGGCAGCCGCGTTTGAAACGCCGTGTCGTAGGCGATCACCGCCACCACCGGGGCACCAACCACCTTGTCGACATTGGCCGGCGCCAGCGCCGGCACCAGCCGCTGTTTGGCCTCCGCCGTCCGCAGGAACAGCACCCGCATCGGCGAACAGTTCATGCTGGTCGGGCCCCACCGCATTAGCCCATACAACTCGCGCAGCAGATCGTCCTCCACCTCGCGCGCCAGCCAGCGATTCTGGCTGCGCGCTTCCCGGAACACGAGATCCCGTGCGATGTCATCGGCGACCGCCATCTCAAGCCACCATCCGGCTGGCGCCAGTCATCATGAAGGCCACCCGCACCACCTGCTCGCTGCGGTTACGCCACGCGTGGCGCGTGCCATTCTGCACCACCACGTCGCCGGCCCTCACCAGCTTGACCGCGCCATCGTGCAGCTCGAGCCAGATCTCGCCACTGAGCACGATCGCGTAATCGACGGTGTCTGTCGTGTGCATCCCCGGCGACGACGGCTCAAAGGTCTCCATCAAGCCGGGCAAGGCCGACAGCAGTTCGGCGAAACCCGCCGCCGGATCGGCCGCGCCGGCCATCACCGCATCCGGTGGAAAGTCGACCAGCAGCAGGCTGTTGCCACCGTGCGGAGGAATCAGCGAGCCGCGCGCGGTGGTGGGATCGGCGCCGTCGTGCGGCACCATCGGTGGCGCCTGCGCGCTCCACACCTGCGCCGCCGCGTGTCCCGGAAAATGCGCGAAGCTTTGCGCGCGGGGCGCGTCGCCGTCCGAGACGAACACCGATTTACCCTGGGCGTCGTGGCCCGTCACTATGCGTCTGATCTTCATGGCGGAGCCTCTCAAGGACGAATGACGAAGTTACTGAAGCCGCCGTTGCGGTTCTCGATGCCGCCGATCGCCTCGTTGACCTGATCGAGCGGATAGACATGATGCTGGAAGATCGACATGTCGACCTTTCCCGCCTCGACCAGATCGGCCATCTCCTGCCCCTGCTTGGTGGTAAACCACGCGGAGCCGATCACGCTGATGTCGTTGTCCATGATGTAGTGCAGGTTGATCGGCACATCGCCGGCCACTGCGCCGATGTTGACCAGCTTGCCGCCACGGCGCAACGTCGCCAGGGCGTCCAGCAGCGTCTCGTGCGGAGCGCCCGGTCCCAGCGCGTCGATCGCCACGTCCACACCCTCGCCGTGCGTCACATCGTCGGCCCAGGCGCGCAGACCGCCGTCGTCGAGCGAATGGACCGAGATCAGATCCGGCGCCAGCGCCTTGACGCGTTCGAGCAGCTCGCGATTGCGCCCGGTGCCGAGGATGCGCCGCGCGCCCAGCGCCAGCGCGAACAGCGCGCCGCCGATCCCGAGCGTGCCGCTGATGCCGTTGATCAGCACCGTCGATCCGGGGCCGACACCGGCGGTGCGCAGCGCGCGGTAGGCCGTACCCAGATAACCCAGGCGCGCGGCCTGCTCGAAGCTCATCGCGTCCGGCAGTCGCACCAGGCTATGCTGCGGCGCGTTCATCACCTCGCACAGGCCGCCGAGCGGATACTGGTCGAAGATGGCCTGCGACTTGTTCGAGAAACCGAAGTAACCGTTGAAGGTGTAGTGGGCGCAGGCGGTGGTATCGCCGGCGCGGCACTGGCGGCAGGCGCCGCAGAAGCGCGCCGGATTCACGTACACCCGATCGCCCGGCTTGAAGCCGATCACCTGGTCGCCCACCGCCTCGATCACGCCAGCCGGGTCGAGCCCGAACACCGCCGGCAGCTTGGGCAGTGGCAGGTGCGGGAACCAGTTGCCCCAGTTGCTGAGCACATTGCCAAGGTTGGGCACAATGCCGCACGCCTTGACGTTCACCAGCACGTCGGTCGCGCGCAGCGCCGGCACTGGAATTTGTTCGATCACCATCGGTTGGCCGACTTCGTGCATCCGTGCGGCGCGCATCATTTTAGTCATTACCGTCTCCTGATTTATTGTTTTGGTTTGATGTGGATTATGACGCAAGCGCTCAGCGCAAGCCGTCGTTGCCTACGACGTCTTCCGCCGCCAGCCCGCCCAGGCGCGCGTGGATGCGTCCACCGGTGGCCATGGCCAGCCCGAACACGATCTCATCGCGCTTGGGGCCATCCCACAAGGTCATCTCGGCCGAGCCGAAATGGCTGCGCACATACGCCGCGTGGATGTGCCCGAGCGGGATGATCAGGCGGTCGCCGACGTTACCGATGCTTTTGGCCGCCGGCACGATGGCCTTCGGCTGCCCCAGCGCCTCGCGCATCGCCCAGCCGCCGGCCTCGTGCCAGACGGCGCCTTGTTCCAGCTCGCCGTCCGAACCGACCAGCGCGCCCTTGCCGTAGGCCTGCACCACGTCTGGGCCGCCCAGCGCCGCGATCATGCGCGCCGACAGGTCCGCGCCCAGTCCGCGCAACTCCTGCATGAACGGCAGCAGGTTGTGCTGATAGCGGCCGGCGTAGGGATTCTTCACCACCGCCATCGCCACGGCGATGCGCAGCGGCGTCGCCAGCCTGTCGCCACCCTCATGCCAGCACTCCTCGACCTCCAACTTGTACTTCCGAATATTCACGAGCGACATCCTGCATCTCCAGTTGATCAACGTCCGAAACGGTCCGGCGCGGCGCCGGGCCCATGCAATAAATTATACACAGCCGATCTTTTTGTGCAAACTAAATATTTTTATGCACAAAATTTAAAATTGATCCTATAATTGTTTCACACCCCCACACCAACACGAGGAGACTCCATGAAATTGATTTCGTACCGCCGCGCCTCACGCGCCCACTTCGGCATCGTCACCGACGGCGGCGTGGTCGAGCTGACCGACAAGGTCGCCGGCGCACCCGACCTCGCCACCCTGCTGGCCGATCCGCATTTGCTGGCGCAGGCGCGCCAGCTCGCCGCCGGCAAGGCCGACTACCCGTTCGACAGCGTGGCCCTGGAGCCGGTCATCCCCAAGCCGGGCAAGGTGGTCTGCGTCGGCATCAACTATGTCGAGCACGCCCACGAGGCCGGCCGCAAGATCGGCCAGTATCCGGTGATCTTCCAGCGTTACAGCGAGACCCTGATCGCGCACGGCTCGCCGCTGCTGCGGCCCAAGGCGTCGACGCAGTTCGACTTCGAGGCCGAGCTGGCGATCGTCATCGGTAAGGGCGGCGCCCACATCGACCCGGCCAACGCCATGGAACACGTGGCCGGCTACACCTGCTTCAACGACGCCAGCGTGCGCGATTGGCAGTTCCACACCCACCAATACGGCATGGGCAAGAACTTCGCCGGCACCGGCGCGCTGGGCCCGTGGCTGGTCACCAGCGACGACATCGCCGACTACCGCGAGCTGACGGTCACCGGACGCCTCAACGGCGAGCAGCTGCAATCGGGCAAGCTGTCCGAACTGGCCTTCGACATCCCGGCGCTGATCGCCTACATCTCCCAGGCGCTGCCGTGGAACCCGGGCGACATCCTGGCCACCGGCACCCCGAGCGGCATCGGCTTCAAACGCACCCCGCCGATTTTCCTGGAGGCCGGCGGCGTCTTCGAAGTCACCATCGCCGGCATCGGCACCCTGTCCAACCCGGTCGTCGACGAAGCCTGATACGCTAGCCGCACAAGACCTATAAAGGAGATACGCATGTCCAAGCTGCCCCGCATCCAGTTCACCCACACCGGCTTCCACTGCGCCGACCTCGACAACATGGTCGCGTTCTACACCAGCAAGCTCGGTTTCATCGTCAGCGACCGGGGCGTGGCCTCAACCGGCCACCGGCTGTTCTTCATGACGCAGGACCCGGAAATCCACCACCAGCTGGTGATGTTCGACGGCAAACCGACCGGCCTGGAGTTCAATCCGATCAACCAGCTGTCGCTGCTGCTCGACTCGATCGACGACCTGTGCCTGTACTACCGCCAGTTGCAGGAGTTCGGCATCGGACCGATCGACCAGGTCGACCACGGCAACGCCTGGTCGCTGTACTTCAAGGACCCCGAGGGCAATCCGATCGAGATGTATGTCGACAGCCCGTTCTACACCGCGCAGCCGTGCCGCGAGCCGCTCGACCTGACGCAGACGCCGGCGCAAATTCTCGAACAGACCGAGGCCATGTGCCGCCGCCGTCCCGGCTTCCTGACGCGTGAGGAGTGGATCGCCCAGACGCGCGAGAAGATCCGCCTGCAGCGCGTATGAGACGCAACCACGGCAACTACATCGACGGCACCTGGATCGACGGCGCCGCCATGCGCGATAACCGCAATCCGTCCGACCTGTCCGACAGCGTCGGGTTGTACGCGCAAGCCGATGCCGCGCAGGCGGCGCACGCAGTGGCCGCAGCGGCGGCTGCCCAAGTCAGCTGGGCACACGGCGGCATCCAGGCCCGCGCCGATGCGCTCGACTTCATCGGCACCGAGCTGCTGGCGCGGCGCCAGGAACTGGGCGCCCTGCTGGCGCGCGAGGAAGGCAAGACGCTGCCGGAGGCGGTGGCCGAAGTCGGACGCGCCGGCCAGATCTTCAAGTTCTTCGGCGGCGAGGCGCTGCGCCTGCGCGGCGACCGCCTGGCCTCCGTGCGGCCCGGCGTCGACATCGAAGTCACGCGCGAGCCGGTCGGCGTGGTCGGCATCATCACGCCGTGGAACTTCCCGATCGCCATCCCGGCGTGGAAGATCGCGCCCGCCCTCGCCCACGGCAACAGCGTGGTGTTCAAGCCGGCCGACCTGGTACCCGGAAGCGCCTGGGCGCTGGCCGAGATCATCAGCCGCGCGGGACTGCCGCCGGGCATCTTCAATCTGGTGATGGGACGCGGCGCCGTGGTCGGCCAGACCATCATCGACTCGCCTGCGGTGCGCGCGATCAGCTTCACCGGCTCGGTCGCCACCGGCCACGCGCTGCTGCAGGCGACGGCCCGGCGCCAGGCCAAGGTGCAACTGGAAATGGGCGGCAAGAATCCGCTGGTGATCCTCAACGACGCCAACCTCGACACTGCCGTCGACTGCGCCGTGCAAGGCGCCTACTACTCGACCGGCCAGCGCTGCACCGCCTCGTCGCGCTTCATCGTCGAAAAAGACATCTACCCGGAGTTCGTGCGCAGGACGACGGAAGCGCTGAAGGCGCTGCGGATCGGCCACGCGCTGCGCGCCGAGACGCAAATCGGCCCGGTGGCCGACGCCGGCCAACTGGCGCAAAACCTCGATTACGTGGCCATCGGCCGCGCCGAGGGCGCGCGCCTGGCCTGCGGCGGCGAGCCGCTGCAACGCGACACGGACGGCCACTTCATGAGCCCCGCGCTGTTCGTCGACGCCACGCCGGACATGCGCATCGCGCAGGAAGAGATCTTCGGCCCGGTCGCCTGCGCGATCCCGGCCGACAATTACGAACACGCGCTGGAGATCGCCAACGGCACACCGTTCGGACTCTCGGCGGGCATCTGCACCGGCTCGCTCAAGCACGCGACCCATTTCAAGCGGCATATGCAAAGCGGCATGGTGATGGTTAACGTGCCCACCGCCGGCGTCGACTACCACGTGCCGTTCGGCGGCGCCAAGGGTTCGAGCCACGGCGCGCGCGAACAAGGCGGCTACGCGGCCGAGTTCTTCACCAGCGTCAAGACCGCCTATACCAGCACACAATAACAAGGAGACAGCAATGGATTTCGATGTACTGATCGTCGGCCTGGGACCGGTCGGCGCGGTGGCCGCCAGCCTGGCAGGCAAATGGGGCCTGAGCGCGCTGGCCGTCGACAAGGCCGAGGCGGTGTACGACAAGCCGCGCGCCTTCGGCCTGGACCACGAAGTGATGCGCACCTTCGACAACATCGGCATCGCCCAGGCGATCGCCGGCAACGTCATGCCCTACCGCACCTCCGAATACCAGGCCAAGGGCGGGCGTGTGCTCAAACGCATCGCCCCGGCCAGCGCGCCCTACCCGCTGGGCTGGGCGCCAAACTATGTATTCTCGCAGCCGGCCATCGAAGGCGCGCTGCGCGCCAACCTAGCCACGATGAGCGGCGTGCAAACGGAGTTGGGCACGGAGGTGCTGTCGGTCACGCAGGACGGCGACACCTGCCGCGCGCTGCTGCGCGACCGCGATGGGCGCGAGCGCCACGTCAGCGCGCGCTACGTGCTTGCCTGCGATGGCGGCACCAGCCCGCTGCGTGTGCAGCGCGGCATGTCGATGGAAGACCTGCAATTCGACGAGCCCTGGCTGGTGGTCGATGTCATGGTCACGCCGGAGGTGGCCGAGCGCCTGCCTGCGACCAACATCCAGTTCTGCGAGACCGATCGGCCGTGCACCTATATCATCGGCCCGGGCCTGCACCGGCGCTGGGAATTCATGATCAACGACGACGAGACGCCGGCCGGCGTGCAGCAACCGGAGGCGATCGCCGCGCTGCTGGCGCGCTGGATGGCGCCGGGCGAGTACGACCTGTGGCGCGCCTCGGCCTACCGCTTCCACGCGCTGATCCTGAAGACCTGGCGCGACCAAAACCTGTTCTTCCTCGGCGACGCCGCCCACATGACGCCGCCGTTCATGGCGCAGGGCATGTGCCAGGGCATCCGCGACGCCGCCAACCTGATATGGAAACTGGCGCTGGTGCGGCGTGGCGCGGCAGCCCCGACGCTGCTCGACACTTATCAGGCCGAACGCGTGCCGCACGTACGCCAGACCACGCTCGTCACGCGCGAACTGGGCCGCGTCATCTGCGAGCGCGACCCGGCCAAGGCCGCCGAGCGCGACACCCGCATGCTGGCGGAGATGGCCGCGCAGCAGGCGCCGACGGTGCGGCAGTCGCTGATTCCGGGGCTGTCGGCCGGCCTGCTGGCGCCGGCGCGCGACGAGCATCCGGACAGCGCGCGCGGCCACCTGTTCCCGCAGCCGGAGGTGGAAAACTCGACCGGCCGCCAAGGCTTGCTCGACGAGTTCACCGGCAACACCTTCCGCCTGGTCGCCGCGCCCGGCGCCAGCGTGCTGCCGCTGCGCGAGGAGATCCGCAGCTGGGACAGCCTGGAGGCGCTGCCGCTGTCGGTGGTCGCGCTGACCGACGACGCGGATGGCAAGCCGCAAGCCTGGCACGCCTACCGCGAGCGCCACGGCCTGCTGGCCGGATGGCTGCGCGGGCATGGCTGCCAGTACGTGCTGGTGCGGCCCGACCACTACGTCTACGGCGGCGCCGCCAACTTGGCGCAAGCGCTGGAGCTGCTGGCCGAGCTGCGGCTGACGCTCAACGGCGTGCGCAGCGAAGCGCCGGTGTTTTAAGCGGGCAGACAAGACGCGCCGGCGCCATCCGATGGCCCGGCGCGGCCGCACGATTGCCCGATTTGGTTAATAGTTTGCATTATCCGCGTTTTATGCATAAAATGTGATTTATATAACCGGACTGAAAGCTATGGACACCACTCCCATCGAACTGTCGCCAGGCACCTCCCTGATCGACGTCGCGCTGCAGAAGATGAAGCACGCCATCGTCTGCTGCGAGCTGCCGCCCGGCTTCAAGCTCAAGGTCGACGCCCTCTCCAAGCAGTATGGCATCAGCAGCTCGCCGATCCGCGAGGCGCTGAACCGCCTGGCGCAGGAAGGTGTGGTCACCGCCAGCGACAACAAGGGCTTCCGCGTCGCGCCGATCACGGTCGAAGATTTTCGCGAGATCACACGCGTGCGCGTGCTGCTCGAATGCGAGGCGCTGTCGGACGCGATGAAGTACGGCGACGACGCCTGGGAAGGCGATGTGCTGGCCGCCTTCCACCGCCTGAGCGTGACCGAGAAGCGCATGGGCCAGGGCCCGGTGGCGTTGAACGACGACTGGGCCGAACGCCACAAGCACTACCACTTCACCTTGTTTTCGGCGTGTCCGTCGACGCTGCTGCTGTCGATGGTCGACTCGCTGTTCGACCGCGCCGAGCGCTATCGGCGCTTCTCCGCGATGCACCGCCAGACCGAGCGCCACAAGAGCAACGAGCACCAGATGCTGATGGAAGCGGTGCTCGCGCGCGACCACGACAAGGCGGTCGGCATGCTGCGCCGGCACATCGAGCACACGCAAGATACGGTCACCGAAGCAATCCTGCGCCAGCAAGCGACCTTGCAGTGACCCCAAACATACCCGCGCTGGAAGCCAGGCGGTGCGCCGCACTGCTCTCGGCCGACATCGCCGACTTGACCCGGCTGTTCGCCGACGACATGGTGTGGATACACGGCTCCGGCAAGTCGGACGGCAAGGCCGGCATGCTCGACGCCATAGCCTCGGGCAAAACCCGATACCTGGACATCGAAAACTCGCGGCAGAACATCCGGTTCTTCGGCCAGACGGCCATCATCGACGGTCTGGTCGACATGCGCTTGAACCTGGCCGGAGAAGTCAAACAGATCCATAGCCGGTTCACCATCTGCTGGGCCGGGACCGGCGAAGACTGGCAGATCGTCCACTGGCAATCGACGCCGGTGCGCCAGCCGGCCTAGGCGCGGCTTACAAGCCTTACTTTGAAGTAGTGGAAGGCGCGCCATGCGCCTGCGCCGAGACATCGGCCCACTTTTCCCATGTAGCCAGGCGTTCAGCATATGTCTGGCGCGCGATGTGCAGATTCGTCGCGCCGAGGAAGATGCGCAGTGGCGGCGCGTCGGCGTCGACAACTTTCAACACTGCCTGCGCGGTCGCTTGCGGGTCGCCGAACGACTCGGGCGTGAAGTGCGCCATGACCTGCTGACGAACCGCCTCGTAGGCGTCGATCGGCTGCGAGAAACGCATCGAAGAGGCGTCGCTGAAGTCGGTCAAGTACGGCCCCGGTTCGATCAGCGTGACTTTGACGCCCATCGCCGCAACCTCCTGGGCCACGCTGTCCATCAAGCCTTCAAGCGCCCATTTGGAGGCGTTGTACAGCCCGAGGTTGGGCATGCCGACAATCCCCAGCAGGCTGGATACCGATAAGATATGACCGCTTTTCTGCGCGCGCATGACCGGCAGTACGGCCTGCGTCACCCAAAGCGCGCCGAAGACATTGGTGTCGAACTGGGCGCGCGCATCCGCCTCGCTGAGCTCCTCGACCATACCCGCCACACCAAAGCCGGCATTGTTGACGACAACGTCGATGCGCCCGAAGTGCGCCTTCGCCTCGGCGACGGCGGCCAACGCGGCCTCGCGGTCGTTGACGTCAAGGCGCAGCGGAAGCACAGCCGCTCCGTGGGCCTCGGCCAACGGCGCCAGCGCCTCGATGTTGCGTGCCGTGGCGACGACCTTGTCGCCGCGTTTCAGGGCAGCTTCCGCCCAGAGACGGCCGAAGCCGCGCGACGCGCCGGTGATGAACCAGATTTTTTCAGACATGATGTTTCCCTTTTTGACGGAAGGAATGAAGAGGCTTCCATCTTAGGGCGGCCATCACGACGGGCGGTAGCTCGATCCTGTCCAGCTGTTGCCCGATCCTGTCGGACCAAGTGGTAGCTCGCGGTCACACGCAGCGCTCCCCATGCCTTACTCAAATCGAACTGGAGACTGCGAGCGTAATCTCGACCGCATCAATGAACAATGAAGTATTATTGAATAATAGTAAACATTATATAACTAGCAAACATATAGCTCCTGTCGGAGGAAAAATGATTAACATGTCGTTTGACGACTACGTCTACTTCCCAGCATTGCGAACGCGCCAAGCAGAGTTAAAGGGCTTGGAGCACCTGTCGACAGATCAGAAGCGGCAAATCCTGCCCATGTTGACACTGGGCCGATGGCCTAAAGCTACCGAGTTCAAGAAGTCGGCGGAAAAAGCCGCCGAGGCGATGGAGAACCTCCCTCATGTTCTGGACCTGACCAACGATGCGTCACATCTGGGGGAAGAGCAAAGCAAGCTCCGAGACTCCACCGATAGTTTTGCTGCATGGCGGGACTTCGCGCTTCAATACCGCAGTGCGATCCCCGTGGTACAACTGGTGCCCGGTTCAAAAGCAAGGGATCAAGTCCGGCAGGCGACGCTGCTGGAACAGTCCGTAGGTAAAATCGCGTTTCGAATCCGGGACTTTGCGATCGATACGCCGCTGATCATTAACGCGATAAGCGCGATGGATGATCCCGGCAATGCACTTGTGTACATCGATTGCCAATACATAAGAAGCGCCTTGGCCGCCTACGTCACCGCGACTGTTGCGACCATCAATCAGTTACGTGCGGAGTTTCCCGAGCTTTTTATCGTCGTTTTGTCGACGAGCTTTCCGCCTTCCGTAATACCGTTCGCGGATACGTCCCAACAACGCGGAGTGATCGATATTCAGGAGCGAGATTTGCATTCGCGTATAGGCGGCAGCGCGGTCGCGGCATATGGTGATCATGGCTCGGTACATTCGGTAGTCTACGACGACACGAAAATCATGCGCTGGTCGGCAAGGATAGACTATCCCAGGGAACTCAGTTGGCAATTTGAGAGGCGACCAAGAGATCAAGCAGAAGCCGGATATATTTCAGCAGCGGCCGCAATTTCCGCTACCGATCCCGACATCGGAAAGCGTGACATTTGGGGCGAGGAGATGATCGTAAAAGCAGCGCAAGGTCAACCTCACGCCAGGGCACCAGCGCCATGGATCGCAGTACGGGTGAACATTCATCTCGCGCGCCAGCTTGCGTTTTCTCAGAGACTAGACGCAGATGGGAATCAAGCTGGCGATGACGATGCCGAAGATTTTGACGGCTGAGGACGCACTCTGGGGGTGGCCGTCAGAGGCTGCTGAGGCAAGGTCGTCAAATAGGTCTCGACGGATAAAGGAATCAATGGCTGGTCCCTCCCTTTTTTGCGAACGCGTTCCTGTATGCGTAACTCACGTCTTCGAAGGTAGTCCAGCACATACTTACGTATCGCCTTTAGCGAAATATCGACAGCTGCGGCTAAGAGGTCATGGCGATGGCGACCAAGCTTGATGCCGTGCGCCTTCAGGATCTTGCGAAGTTCGTCGACAGGTAGAAACGAAAGCCAACTTTCCAGTGAGTTTTGTTCCAGGTTCTTTGCTTTGCGTACCTTGCGAATTGAACCGTCGTTACCGACAGTCCAAATGCCCACCTCGCTAAACGAGTTCGCCGCGACCCCTTCCAAGTGACGCTCCGCGCAAACAACCGTCACCTGCTCAAAGAACCGCGTGTAGGACTTCAATTGGCCATCCAGGCGATTCAGCTTGTCCCGCTCGCTTTTAATCTCAAACGCGACAAGCTTGTTGCCGGCGACGACCAGGTCTGCTCGTCGCGTGAACTCGTCAACAAACATCTCCGGAATAAAGGTCGAGTTCGCCCAGGTCGCGGTACCCGACATCGACGTGATTATGGCGTTCCTGATTTCTAACTCTGTCATTGGCAGTACATTAATAGTTTGGCTGTTACCGGGAGCGCGCGAAATTCTACACCTTTGAACTCCATTGTGACATTTATATGGACCTGCCGGGACATCAAAAACGAATGCTGCGAAGAAGCGTGATTAGTTATACACACCCGTCAGCACAATCAACTCCCCCACCTTCTCGAAATACGACGAGCGCGGCGCCATCGCCTTGGTCGTGGGATTGAACCAGACAAAATCGACCCATCCCGCGCCCTTGCTCTTTGCGATATCCAGCTCCTCGCGCACAAAGGCCTTGCCGTTGACGTCCTTGACATCGATCAACGCCTTGCCCACCAGCTTGGGCTTGTTCCCGTCGGCCAGCAGCACGCCGTTCATGTCCAGCACCACCACATACAGCTCGCCGCTGACGAACTGCCCCTCGGTCTTGTTGAACTCCGCCAGCGACTTCTCCGGGCCGTTCTGCTTCAGATAGGCGACGGCCTTCTTCACCATGTCCACCGCCTCGTCCTTGCTGGCCGCGAAAGCGGCCACCGGCGCCTGGCACACCAGCGCCAGCAACACCGGCGCGAGCCATCGCTTCATACTGATGCTCATATTCATACAGTCTCCTTCAAAGCGTGATTGTGAACGGCCGGCGCAATGTCCACGGACGCCTTCCGATTGGGGTTCAACAGGAAGTGCGCCAGCGCCGGCAGCAGGATCAGCGCGCCCAGCATATTCCAGATGAACATGAAGCCCAGCAGGATGCCCATATCGGCCTGGAATTTGATCGGCGAGAAAGCCCATGTCGCCACGGCGATGCCCAAGGTCACGCCGGTCAGCACGACCACTTTGCCGGTGAATAGAAGCGCCTTGTAGTAGGCCGCCGACAGGCTCGCGCCACGACGCAGCTCCACCATCATCACCGAAACCACATACAGCGCATAATCGACGCCGATGCCGACACCGAGCGCGATCACCGGCAACGTCGCGACCTTGACGCCGATACCCAGTCCCACCATCAGCGCCTCGCACAGCACGGACGTCAGCATCAGCGGCAGCACCGCGCACACCACCGCGCGCCACGAGCGGAACGTCACGAACGCCAGCACGATGACGGCCGCATACACCCACAACAGCATCTGCGTATTGGCCTTCTTGACGACGATGTTGGTGGCCGCCTCGATGCCGGCGTTGCCGGCGGCCGACAGGAACTGTATATCCTTGCTGTTGTTGGCGGCGGCGAAGGCCTCGACCTCGCGCACCACCGCATCGAGCGTGTCAGCCTTGTGATCCTTCAGATAGACGTACACCGTCAGCAGGTCGCAATTCTGGTTGAGCAGCTCGCGCGGCGCGCGCGTGGTGATCGCGTTGAGCATGTCCTGGGAGCGTGGCAGGTCGAACCATTTCAGGCTGCCCTCGTTCATGCCCGCCGACGCACGCTTGCTCAAGGTCGCATACGAATTGGTCGACTCGACGCCGGCCAGCTGCTGCAATTTCCACTCCAGCGCCTCGACCTGCACCAGCGTCGCATACGTGGCGCACTGGTACTGAGGCGTGCGCACCATGACCACGTAGTTGTCGCTGCTGGCGGCGTAGTTGGCGGCCATGAAGGCGCTGTCGCGGTTGTAGCGCGAATCGGCGCGCAGCTCGGGGGCGCCGGGATCGAGGTCGCCGATCTTCAGATGCGTGCTGACGACGCCACCGGCCACCGCCAGCACCACGCCGACACCGATGGCGATACCGGCCCAGCGGCGGCCGGTGAAGCGGTCGAGGAAGGCCCACAAGCGGTGCTTGCGCGGCGCGCCGGTGGCATCCGTGCCCTCCTCGTCGCGCAGGCTGCGCTGCGCGGCGGCGGCGCTGACGCCGGTGTACGACAGCAGCACCGGCAGCAGAATCAGATTGGTGAAGATCAGCATCGCAACGCCGACGCTGGCGGCGATCGCCAGGTCGTGGATCACCGGGATGTCGATCACCATCAGCACGGCGAAGCCAACGGCATCGGCCAGCAGCGCCGTCAGCCCGGCCAGGAACAGCCGGCGGAACGTGTAGCGCGCCGCCACCAGCCGGTGGGCGCCGCGGCCGATGTCCTGCATGATGCCGTTCATTTTCTGCGCGCCGTGGCTCATGCCGATGGCGAACACCAGGAACGGCAGCAGCACCGAATACGGATCGAGATCGAAGCCAAGCAGCGGCAAGGCGCCCAGCAGCCACAAAGACGCCACCAGCGAACACGCCACCACCAGCAAGGTGCTGCGCACGCAGCGGGTGTACCACAGCAGCACGCCGGCGCAGATGGCCAGCGCGACGGCGAAGAACAGCAGCACCTGGCGCATGCCGTCGATCAAATCACCGACCACCTTGGCGAAGCCCGTGATGTGGATGCGCACGCCCTGCGCCTCGTACTTGGCGCGCAGCTGTTCGAGCCGGTCCGACAGCGCCGCGTAGTCGATGCGCTGGGCGCCGCTGGTGTCGAGCAGCGGCACGACGATCACGCTGGATTTGAAGTCCGGCGCCACCAGCGCGCCGATCTCGCCGGAGCGCTCGATGTTGGCGCGCAGCTCGGCGAGCCGTGCGGGCGAGCCGTCGAAACCGTCCGGTATCACCGGCCCGCCGTCAAGACCCTCTTCCGTCACGCCGATCCAGCGCACCGACGGCATCCAGATCGATTTCATGAACGAGCGGTCGACGCCGGGCACCAGGAACAGCTCGTCGCTGAGCTGGCGCAAGGTCTCCATGTAGCGCGCGCTGTAGATGGTGCCGTCGGGGCTGGCGACGGCCACGCGCAGGGTGTTGCCCAGTCCCGCCAGGTCAGCCTTGTGCGCCTGGTAGTTCTGCACGAACGGATGGCGCGCGGGGATCATGCGCTCGAAGCTGGGGTTGAGGCGCACGCCGAGCGCCTGCCAGCCCAGCAAGGCCGTCAGCAGCACGAACAAGATCAGCACGCCGACGCGGTGATTGAACAGCAGCCGCTCGACTGCCGAGCCGGAGCGCGGGTCGAACTGGTCCAGTTGGGCGATCACCGGGTGATCGGGGGTCGGGGTATGCATGGGATTACGGTCCTTCGAGAGGGTTCAGGGCGATGCGGGTGACGCCGCGCACGCCGGAGACGATGACATTGCCGTCGCCGGCCTGCGCCACACCGGTCAGCGGCGTGGCCGGTCCGCCGCGCATCGGCGCGAAGCGCTTGCCGCCGTCGCCGCTGCGGAACAGGTGGCCCGTTTCATCGGTCAGCAGCAGGCTGCCGTCCTTGAGTCGGGTGCCGGCCGTGAGCGAGTGTTCGGTGCCGATCCCGCTTTTCTGCCAGGCGCCGCCGTCGGACCAGTAGACGTTGCCGCGCATGCCGAACAACACCGCGTGCGCACCGGCGGCCAGCGCGCCGAAATAAGTGCCGGCGTAAGGCGTGGCGGAGGTGGCAAACGTACGCCCGCCGTCTGTTGACAGGAACACCGCGCCCTGCTCGCCGGCGATGACGCAGCGCGCGCCGTCGATGGCGACCGCATACAGATGCTTGCCCTGCGGGTTGTCGAGGCGATCGAGCGCGGCCTGCCAGGTGGCGCCGCCGTCATCGGTGGCGAACAACAGGCCGAACGCGCCCACCAGCAGTCCGTGGCGCTGGTCGAAGAAGTTGATGTCCAGGAAGGGCTTGCTCGGACCTTCGGCATGCAGCCGTTCGGCGTCGGCCAGCAGACGGGCCGCATCGGCGCCCGGCGCCACGCGACCCGCCTTGACGGCAGCCAGCACCAGCGCGGCGGCGGCCTTGCCATCGAGCTGCTTGCGCCAGGTCTGTCCGCCGTCGCTGGTGCGCAGCAACACGCCGCTGTGCCCCACCGCCCAGCCGTCGCGCGGCGTGGTGAAGCGCGCGCCGACCAAGGACACACTCACCGGCACCTCCGACTGGCGCCAGCTGACACCGGCATCATCCGAGTACACGACGATACCGCGCTCGCCCAGGGCAATCAGGCGCGGCCCGGCCTGGGCGATGCCCAACATGACCGACGTGGCGGCCTTGGCGGTGCGCGTGGCGGGCCGCTCCAGCACGTCCGGCTCGGCGCGCGCCGGCGCCGCCATCAAGGTGGCGGCCGCGCCGAGGACGGCCAGCGCGGCTTGCCCTTTAAGAATGTTCTTCATGCGTGCTCCCCTGATCGCGGCCGCTTAGCGGCTGCCCTTGGCGGCCAGGTTCTCCGGCGTGAAGTAACTGTCGTTCCAGCGCGGCACCTGCTTGTACTGGTAGGCCTTCTCGCCGGGGAAATTGGCGAACACGTAGGTGTTGGCTAGCAGGTTGTACAGCCCGAAGCTCTGCGACACGGAGCCCGGCACATCCGGCATGGCCATCGGCAGGGTGTAGCCGACGCGCCAGATCTGGCCCTGGCCATCCCACATGTCCGACAGCACCATGTTGTAGGTGTCCTCGTCAAGGTAGAAGCGGCGTTTGGGCACGGCGTGGCGCTTGCCCGGCGCAACGGTCGCTTCCACTTCCCACACGCGGTGCAGCTCCCAGCGCACATGGTCCGGATTCACGTGCTGTGGCCCCAGCAGGTCGGCCGGCTTGGCCAGCCAGGTACGGTTGCTGTTGTACGGCACATACAATTCCTTCTTGCCGATGATTTTGTAGTCGTAGCGATCGAGGCTGCCGGAAAAGCCGAACGCCTCGTCGAAGTAGAACGCGCCCGAGGCGACGCTGTCGGGCGTGTCGTAGCCGAGGGTCGGCGCCTTGCGGGTGCGGCGCTGGCCGACCAGGTACTGCCAGGCCTGGCGGCCTTTGCCGGAGTCGACCGAGTCGCGCAGCAGGATCGATTCGCCGGCCTTGAACGGTGGCCCGTAGGTGACCAGCATCAGGTTGTTGTAGTCGCCTTTGAAGCTCTCCAGCGAACCATCCTTGAACCAGTACGGCGACTGCACTTCGCTCAGGCCGTCCGAGGCCATCGTCAGCTTGCCATCCGACGTGGTGACGAACAGGCGGAACAGCATCGAGCTGGCCTGGCCGCGCCACGCCAGCAACTGGTTCCACATCATCTCGTGGCCGGTCTTGGCGATCGGGAACGGTACGCCGCCGTAGCAGCCTTCGAGCGAATTGCCGCCATCGGCGGTCTTGCAGCGCGTGGCGTTCTTCATCGTGTTGTCGTAGGCCCATTGCGGCAGCGCGGCGGTGCGGTGGCTCGGGTAGACGTCGATGCGGTAGGTCGGGTACTTCTTCATCAGCGCCTTGACGCCCTCGGTCAGCTTGTCGGCGTGCTGGTCCATGTTCTTGGCGCTGATCGACAGCAGCGGCTTTTCGCCGGCGAACGGGTCCGGACGCGGGTCGCCGTCCTTGTAGCCTGCCGGCACCTTGGTGGCGCCGCCGTCCCATGCCGGAATGGTCCCGGCCTTGTTGCCGGCCTTTTCGGCGCCCATCGGCGTCAATTCGCCCTTGAGTTTGGCGGCCTCGTCGGCTGTCACCGCTGCTGGCGCCGTCTGGGCCAGGCCGAGCATCAGGGAAGCGAGCGCGGCCCGCTGGAAGGTAGTGGTGGTCATGTGTGTCCCCTGCGAAATTAGAATGTGCTCTGCAGCGAGAACGCGATGAAGCTGCGGTCCTTGCTGGTCTGCTGGTACTGCAAAATGGTCAGCTGCGGCGGCACGTTCGGCTTGATGAAGGTGCCCTGGGCGCCGAAGAAGTGCACCAGGTTCAGGCCGAACTTGAATTGCTTGCGGTAGTCGAAGGTGGCGCCGACGCTGACGTCGCCGCCGTGCTCGGCGCCGCCGGCAAAGCGCAGGCCGGTCGACGAGCGTCCGCTGAGCGCGTAGCCGACGCCGACCGGCACGCTTAAGTCGATGCCAGGCAAGACCTGGTAGTACTCGGGCGTGAACAGCAGGCGCAGGCCGCTGGCGTCGCGCGTGCTGTTCGGATCGAGCGCGCCCGGATTGGCAGTCACACTCAGGCGGCGGTTCCAGGCCAGCTCGCCGAGCACGGAGCCGCCGTCCCACAGGCCGCTGCCGTTGAGCACATAGATCGCCGACAGGTTGGCGTGCGCCGTGTTGCCGACCGCGTAGGCGGCCGAGTCGCGGTTGTTACCAGCGCCGAAGGCCACCACCGGATCGCTGACCAATGGCGCGTCGCGCCGCGTCGACAGCTCCAGCGCGACGTTGGCGCCGGCGATGGTGGTGCTGACGCTGGCGCCGAAGGCCTTGATGTCCTCGCCGTAGACCTGGCGGTAGGTGCCCACCGACGGCAGCGCGGGCACGGCGGCCGGCGTCAGGTACAGATTGAAATCCTTGTCGTGATAGCGGATCAGGTACAGGCCGAACTCGGCGATCTCGCTCTCCGGACGGAAGCGCAATTGCAAGCCTCCCTGCCCGCTGTTCTTAGGCTTGATGTCCTCGATACGGTTGAAATAGACATGCGCGTCCGAGCCCGGCGCGTAGAAGCGCTCCGCGCCCGTGCCGACGTAATCGGCGAACGAGAAATAGCTGCCCGAGGCGGGAATGCGGTTGCCGCGCCACTCGAACTGGTAGTAGCCGCCCAAGGTGACATTGGGCATGAGCTGTAGCTGTCCCGACACCTGCGTGACCGGCATCAGCAATTCCTTGAACTGGGTGCCGGGCACGGATACCAGCTTGATCACGTCCACCGGTGCCTGGCCGGCGGAGATGCCGTTGTCGCCGAAGAACAGCGTCTCGCCGTACAGCACGGTGTGGCGACCCAGGCGCACGCTGGCGGGCATGTCGCCGATCGGGAAGCGGCTGTAAACGAAGGCGTCGAGCAGCTCAGCCTTCTCGCCGTGCAGTTTTTTCGTGGCCGACGTGAACTGGTCGCTGGCGACGCTGAGCTGGCTGGCCGTGCCCGGGGAACCATGGTCGTTGGCGCGGTTGTAGACGCTGTCGTACCAGGCGGCGCCGGAAATGCGCAGGCCCGATTCCTTGTAGCTGAGGTCGAGTTCGGACAGGAGGTCGACGCGATTGTTGATCATGCCGCGCGAGAAGTTGCGGTCGCCGTCGTCGGTGTTGGCGTCAACCACCAGACCGGGCGACATTTTTTTCAGACGGAAGGCGTTGCTGTACTTGACGGTGTTGTCCCAGCGGCCCTTGACGTCGGGGTTGCCGGTGTCGAGTTCGATGGCGCCGGCGGCGGGCATCGCACCCAGTTGCACGAAGATGGCTACTGCGGTGGCGGTGGCGACGTTCAGGCGCCGCCGCCCGGCAGGTGCGTGAGCCGGCCGGCCCCGCCCCTGGGTTCCCTTGGTTGTCATGCTGGTCTCCTTGAAGCGGCTGTGCGCCGCGTATCTCGTTATTTTTTAGCCGGTCAGCAAGCGCCGCCTGCGAATTCATTATGCATCAAATATTTTTTTATGCATAGTTTATTATTTTATGCATTTATAGAGGATTGGGCGCGACGCGACAATGCCCAAGACGCAGGGAAGGGGTAAACGTAGGGAGGCGATGCGAGGAACAGCTTGGACAGATCGGCGGTAGATCCCGCCGATCCGTCAACTACTTAATTCTGGTGGACTATGGGCGATGCTTTGCCCCCCGCTGCTTTTCACCCAGGCTGTCAGCGTGTAGGTCCCGTTCGGCAGCCCAGTCAAATCCTGATAGCGGTCAGTTTAATACCGTGCGAACGCGGCGGAGAACGCCTGCGCGGCGCCGGCCACGCGCACCGCGCCCACGTCGAAGGTGCAATGGCGCAGCGCGGGAGGCGGCGCCAGCTCCGCCGTGGCCAGCGCCAGTTCGGCCCGCAACGCGCTCAGCATGCCGTCCAACATCACCGCAGGCATGTCGAGCGCGGCGTTGTCGGTGTGGCCGGCGTCGAGCACGCTGGGCGCGAAGGCCATCGAGCGTGCGCCATGGCGGATCGCTTCGCGCATGGCGACGCGGGTGGCCTGGCGCAGCCGTTCCGCATCGAGCGTGGCCGGATCGCCCAGCCCGATCACCAGCACGGCGCGCGGGATCATGGCGGGCGGGGGCGACGAGATCAACATGGTTTCCATCGGCTGCGCGCGGAAGGCGCCGGCCGCGCGCATGCGGGTCAAATGGCCGCCCAGCGCCTCGTCCAATCCCAGCAACCCGCCGGCGATGGGCGCGTCGCCAACTTCGTGCTCGAACATGCAAGCGACGCTAAAGTCGACGTCGGCATAGGCCGGGCCCCAGGCGACCACGTCGAAGACGACACCGTCGGCGGTGCCGATCGGCATGCGTACGGGAGTGGAAGCTGCGGCGTGGTCGGTGGCGGTCATGACTGGGTCCTCGATATCGGCGAAAGGCCGATCTTACCGCCGCGAGGCGCGCACCGACCCCGCCAAAAGGCAGGGAGAAGGAAAAAGCTTACGGGCGCCGACGACTCAGTCCCCGACCTTGATGACGATCTTGCCGAACGGGCCGCGCGCCAGGTGCTCGAAGGCCTGCACCGCATCTTCAAACGCATACACCTTGTCGATGACGGGCTTGATGCCGTGCTGCTCCAGGAAGGGATTCATGCGGTCGAACGACGTGCGGGGCGCTACCGCGATGCCACGGATCGTCGTCTGACGGAAAATCACCGGCATCAGCTGGAGTTGCGTGGTCTGGCCGGTCAGGAATCCGACCTGCGCGATCACACCGGCGGCCTTGGTCGCCTGCACCGACTGGTTCAGTCCTTCGCCGCCGGCGACGTCGATCGTGATGTCGACGCCTTTGCCGCCGGTCAGCGCCAGCACCTGCTTTTCCCAGTCCGGATGGGTGCGGTAGTTGACCCCGTCGCTGACGCCCAGCGCCTTGACCTTGTCGAGATTGGCGTCGCTGCTGGAGGTGGCGATCACCCGGGCGCCGTGGGCGGCAGCGATCTGCGCGGCGAAGATCGACACGCCGCCGGTGCCCTGCACCAGCACGGTCTGGCCTGGCTGCAAGCGACCGACATCCATCAGCGCATACCACGCGGTCAGCGCGGCGATCGGCAGCGTCGATGCCTCCTCGTCGCTCATGCCGGCCGGCGGGCGCACTGCGCTATCCTCGTGGATGATCATGAATTCGGCCAGGCCGCCCGGCAGCGGCATGCCGAAGCAGTATGCCGGCTCGTCCGGGCCGGGCTCGCCGTCGATCCAGCGCGAATACAGATGCGAATTGACGCGATCGCCGACCTTGAAGCGGGTAACGCCCTCGCCCACCGCGACCACGACGCCGGCGGCGTCCGAGACCGGTATCAGCGGCTTGGGCACCAGGTGCGGTTCATAGATGCCATCGACGATGGCCTTGTCGCGGAAGTTCAGCGACACCGCGCCGACCTTGACGAGCAATTCGCCGGGCAGCGGCACCGGGGTCGGTACCTCGCCCAGTTCCAGATTGTTCAAACCGAAATCTTTCAGCAGCCATGCTTTCATGTTTTTCTCCAGGTAGTCGCGAGTACCGAAGCGGTGCTCAACATGGAGAAAGTCTAATTACTTCCCTGATCTTCAGTAAGTAGCTACTATTCCTTACTTTCCATCCCCCCATTCCACAATCAAGGTCCATCATGGAA
This sequence comes from Oxalobacteraceae bacterium OTU3CAMAD1, assembly GCA_024123915.1. NCBI lineage: Bacteria > Pseudomonadati > Pseudomonadota > Betaproteobacteria > Burkholderiales > Oxalobacteraceae > Oxalobacteraceae bacterium OTU3CAMAD1. The sequence continues at coordinate 6,500,509 of CP099650.1, forward strand.
GATCGTTTTGCCGGCATACGCGAATTTGTCCTCGCCATCGACAAGGGGAGTCTGACGGCGGCGGCGGCCCAACTGGGCTTAACCGGCTCGGCCGTGGGCAAGAGCATTTCCCGGCTGGAGGCCAGGCTCGGCGTGCAACTGCTGCACCGCACCACCCGCAGAATCGATCTCACCAACGAAGGCGAGGCGTATCTGCTGAGTTGCCGGCGCATCATGGAGGAGTTGGACCAGACCGAGTCGTTTCTCGCCACCGGACACCGCGAGCCGATCGGACGGCTGCGGATCGATCTGCCGACCACCTTCGGCCGCCGCCACATCGTCCCGCCCCTGCTGGCGCTCGCGGCCCGTTACGACCGGCTCGACCTGTGCTTCACCTTGCGCGACCGGGCGGTCGACATAGTCGGCGAAGGCGTCGATCTGGCGGTCCGCATCGGCACGCTGGGAGACTATCCCGATCTGATCGCCCGCCGGCTGGGGGATCAGCACATGGTGCTCTGCGCGTCGCCCGACTACCTCGCGCGCAAGGGGACGCCGGCGCATCATGCCGACTTGTTCCAGCACGATTGCCTGGCTGGATGGCGACCGACCACCAAGGCGATGTGGTTGCTAAAAGATGGCAGCGGCGCGATCACGCCACATGAAGTTCCGGTGCGCCATGAGCTGCCCGATGGCGACGCGCTGCTGCAGGCGTGTCTGGCCGGCTGCGGGCTGGCACAGTTCCCCGCCTGGCTGGCGGGCGACGCCTTGCGCAGCGGCGCGCTGGTACAAGTGCTGGCGAACATCACCGGCGGCTCGATGCCGATCCATGCGATCTGGCAGAAAACCTGGCACCTGCAGCCGAAGGTCCGGGTCGCCGTCGACGCCCTGATCAGCCTTGCCGAAAGCAGCCCGGACGTCTTTGATGCCCAATCACCGGTCGCTTGATTGCGAGGCACCAGAATAAGGCATCGATTTACCCTAACGTCAAAACACCTGACGCGTCGGCCGCAGGACGATCTCGTTGATGTCGACGTCGGCCGGCTGCTCGATGGCGTAGGCGACCGCGCGCGCCACCGAGGCGGCGGGAATGGCCTGCCTGTAAAAGTCCATCACCGTTTCCGCCGCCGTGCCCGAGGTGCTGTGTTTCAGATCGCTGTCGACGGCGCCGGGCGCGATCGACGTCACGCGGATCTGGTCGCCCACTTCCTGGCGCAGTCCTTCGGTGATCGCCGAGACAGCGAACTTGGTGCCGGAATAAACAGTGCCGCCCGGCGCGAAGACCTTGATGCCCGCCACCGAGCTGAGGTTGATGATGTGGCCGCTCTGCTGCGCGAGGAAGCGCGGCAGCACGGCGGCGATGCCGTAAAGCGTGCCCTTCAGGTTGACGTCGATCATTGCGTCCCACTCGTCGGTGTTCACCTCCGACATTGGCCGGATCGGCATCAGCCCGGCGTTGTTGATCAACACATCGAGCTTGCCGAAATCGGCGACGGCGGCGGCTACCACGGCCTCAACCTGCTTCTTGTCGGTGACGTCGAGGCTGTAGGCTTTGGCGGTGCCGCCGGCAGCTTCGATCTCTGCTACGACCTGGTCGAGCTTGTCCTTGCGGCGCGCGGCGATCGCCACTCTGGCGCCACGGCTCGCCAACAGGCGCGCCACCTCGGCGCCGATGCCGGTGCTGCCGCCGGTGATCAGTACCACTTTGTTTTCGATGTTTTCGTTCATGATTATTCCTTGTTGGTTGTGATGGAAGTTGCTCCGGCAAACGCCGGGTAGTCTGTATAGCCCCGCTCCGCGCCGCCGTACATCGTCGCCGGATCGACCGCGTTCAGCGGCCAGTTGTTCGCAATGCGAGCGGGAAGATCAGGATTGGCGATGAACGGCCGGCCGAAGGCGATCAAATCGGCCAGTCCGGTTTCCAGCAAGCGCTCGCCGCGCTCGGCCGTATAGCGGCCGGCGTAGACGATGCGGCCGCTGAAGGCCTGCCGCACGTCACGCCGGAATTCCTCCGGCAGGTCGGGTGCGAGGTCCCAGTCCGCCTCGGCGATCGAAAGGTAGCCAACGCCGGCCTGCTCCAGCACCTTGATGGCCTCGATGTAGGTGGCGTGCGGATCGTCTTCGACGAAACCAATGTAGACGCGGTCCTCGTCGGTGCTGGTGAACAGCGGTGTGAAGCGCACGCCCATGCGTTCCGGTCCCACCACGGCGGCGACAGCCTCGACCACTTCGCGCAGGAAGCGCAGGCGCTTCTCCAGCGAACCGCCGTATTCATCGGCGCGCGTGTTGGCGTGGCCGGAGATGAACTGGTTGACCAGGTAGCCGTTGGCGGCGTGGATCTCGACACCATCGAAGCCTGCTTCGAGCGCGTTGCGCGCGGCCTGTGCATACAACCCGACCAGCTCCGCGATCTCGGCCACCGTCAGTTCGCGCGGCATCGAAGGCGCCACCAATGTGCCGGCGCCGGGACCGGTTTCGATAAAGGCTTTGGCATTCAACGCCGGCAAGGCCGATGGTGCGACTGGCGCGGCGCCACCGGGTTGCAGCGCCGTGTGCGAAACACGGCCGACGTGCCACAGCTGCGCGAAGATCACGCCGCCTTCGGCATGGACCGCCCGGGTCACCTTGTCCCAGCCAGCGATTTGCGCCTGGCTGTAGATGCCTGGCGTCCAGGCGTAGCCCTGGCCGCGCGGCTCGATCTGCGTGCCTTCGGTGACCATGAAACCGGCGCCTGCGCGCTGGCTGTAGTACTGGGCCATCAGGTCGGTCGGCACGTCACCTTGCGCGGCGCGCTGGCGCGTCAGCGGCGGCAGGACGATGCGGTTGGCCAGCTGGTGGCGTCCCAATGTGACGGGTTCGAGGAGTTTTTTATTGTTCATTGTGTGCCTTGGTTGTGTGTTGTTTCCGCGCTCGCCGTTACAGGCCGCCGAGACTGACATATTTGAGGTGCAGGTATTCGTCGATGCCCTGGGTCGCGCCTTCGCGCCCGATGCCGCTGTCCTTGACGCCGCCGAACGGCGCGACCTCGGTCGTCACCAGCCCTTCGTTGACGCCGACCATGCCACTCTCCAGCGCCCGCGACAGGCGGAACACGCGCGACAGATTCTGGCTGTAGAAATACGCGGCCAGGCCGAACGGGGCGGCGTTGGCCGCGTCGACCGCTTCCTGCTCGTGCCCGAAGCGGAACAAGGCGGCCACCGGGCCGAACGTCTCCTCGCGCGCGATCAGCATGTCGGCGGTGGCGTCGGCGATGACGGTCGGCTCGAAGAAGGTGCCGCCGAGCGCATGGCGCCGGCCGCCGGACAAAATCCGGCCGCCCTTGGCCTTGGCGTCGGCGATATGTGCCTCGACCTTTTCGACCGCCGCCGCATTGATCAGCGGTCCCTGCTGGACGTCTGAACTGAAACCGTTGCCCACCTTGAGTGCGGCGACACGTTCGGTCAGGCGGCGCGCGAACTCGTCGTAGACGCCGTCCTGCACATAGAAGCGGTTGACGCAGATGCAGGTTTGCCCGCTGTTGCGGAACTTGGCGGCGACGGCGCCGTCCACCGCGCGGTCGATGTCGGCGTCGTCGAAGACGATGAAGGGCGCGTTGCCGCCCAACTCCAGCGACAGCTTTTTCATCGTCGCGGCCGATTGCTGATACAGCAGCTTGCCGATCCTGGTCGAACCGGTGAAGGTGAGCTTGCGCACCCGCGCATCGGCCACCAGTTCGCCGCCGATGGCCGCCGCGTCGCCGGTGACGACATTGACCACGCCGGCCGGCACACCCGCCGCCTCGGCCAGCACGCCCCACAGCAGGCCGCAATACGGCGTCAGCTCCGACGGCTTGACGACGACCGTGCAACCAGCCGCGAGTGCCGGAGCGACTTTGCGCGCCAGCATGGAGAAGGGGAAATTCCAGGGCGAGATCGCGCCCACCACGCCGACCGGTTCGCGCGTCACCAGAATTTGCCGGCCCTGCCACGGCGACGGGATGATCTCGCCGTTGATGCGGCGCGCCTGTTCGGCGAACCACTGGATGTAGTCGGCGCCAAGCTTGATTTCAGCGCGCGCCTCGGCCAGCGGCTTGCCCTGCTCCAGGGTCAGCATGGCCGCGAGGTCGTCCAGATTGGCGCGCACCGTGGCGGCCATTTTCTGAAGCACATCGGCCCGTTCATTGGCGGTGGTCATCGACCACGACACGAAAGCCGAGTGCGCGGCGTCGATGGCGCGGCGGGTGTCGGCCGCGCCGGACCAGGCGATCGTTCCGAGCGCGGCACCGGTGGCCGGATCGTCGACGCCGTTGACGGCGCCGTCGTCGGCGGCGACCCAGACGCCGCCGATGAAGTTGGTCTCACGCAGCCAACCCGAGGACTTGATATGTTCCAGCATCGCATAACCTTTCTGTGTTCAAGAGAATTAGTAGACTAGTCGTCTAGAAATCCGTCAAAAAAAAGCAAACTTCAAACCCACCGCGCGTTTGCGATACGCTAGCGCCGCCGCTTGGGGGTCGTACCCTGCGGGTACGACCCCGCCTGGCCTTGCGGGTTCAAAGCCGATTACCCAACAGGTAAATGCAAAATCTGCTTTGTGGTCCGCAGCGCGGACTCGAACGGGGTGGTGTCCCGCACGATCTTCACCATCACGCTGGCGCCCAGCCACAGCTGATACAGGCTGTGCGCCGTTTCCTCGACATCGCCGTCGATGGACAACGATCCCTCGGCCACGCCGGCCTCGATCGCGCCGGCCAACCTGCCGACGATGCCGGCCGTGCCGCGCTTCAACGACAACCGCATCGCCTCGGACAAGTCCGCCACTTCGGCACCCAGCTTGACGGCCAGGCACTTGCCCTGGCAATCGTAGAACGACTGCGAGTTCTGCCACGCCTGCCAGTAGTTCATCAGGCGCTGCGCCATCGTCAAACCGGACTGGCCGAGCGTCGCGTCCATGTCGGCCAAATAGTCCTCGAAATACGCTTCGAGCATCGCCTCGCCGAACGCGTCCTTCGAACCGAAGTAATGGTAGAAGGAACCCTTGGGCACCCCGGCCGTGGCGAGGATCTCGTTCAGGCCGACGGCCGAAAATCCCTTGCCCGCCATGATGCGCTGGCCGGTGGCTAGGATGTTCCCGCGAACATCGACGTTGTCGGAGGTGTTAGTTGTGCCCATGGACGCCACTATAGCACAACTAGACCAGTCGTCTACGGTTTTCTTGAGCGGTAACGTACGCAGGGATGAAAAGAACCATGATTCAATCGCCGAACACTCAAACAGGGCGGCGATATGACAAACGAATTGAAGGCAGGCGACAAAGTACAGTGGAACTCGCCCCAGGGCGTGGTGCACGGCAAGGTCAAAAAGAAGCTGACCTCCCCCACCCACATCAAGGGGCATGAGGTGGCGGCGTCGAAGGATCATCCCGAGTATCTGGTGGTCAGCGACAAGACCGGCGCCGAGGCGGCGCACAAGGCCGACGCGTTGAAAAAAATCTGAGCGCCGTGAACGGCGTGGAAGTCAGATACCGACCTGGTCGCGCAGCGCGCGCACGTCGCGCATCGGCGACAGGCCGAACACCCGGCTGTATTCGCGATTGAACTGGCTGGCGCTTTCATAGCCAACCTCGAAGGCGGCGCTGGCGGCGTCCAGGCCATCGGTCAGCATGCGGCGGCGCGCTTCCTGCAAGCGCAGCTGTTTCTGGTATTGCAGTGGACTCATCGACGTCAACCGGCGGAAATGGTAATGCAACGTCGACACCCCCATGCCGGCCACCGCCGCCAGGTTCTCCACCCGCAAAGCCTTGGTGAAGTTGGCGCGCACCCAGGCCACCGCCTTGGCGGTCCGGTGGCTGTGGTCGCCACTGGTGGCGATCGCGCGCAGCCGGCTTCCCGCCTGGCTTTGCAACACCCGGTAGATGATTTCCCGCTGTAGTAGTTCACCAAGAAAACGCGCGTCGCCGGGCGTGTGGAGCGCGTCGATCAGCCGGCCGAAGGCGCCAATGATGTCGGCGGTCGCCTCGCCTGTTTCCATACCGAACGAATCCGCTCCCGCACCGGCGACGGCGGGCTCGGTGTCGGCGATCACCTCGGCCACCAAGCGCATGTCCAGTCCCAGCCGCAGGCACATGTACGGCACCGCCTCGCTCGCCTCCATCACCTGGCTGGTGACCGGCAGCTCGATCGAGGTCAGCAAAAACCGCGAGCGGTCGTAAATGAAGGTGTTGGTCCCCAGGTGCACATGCTTGCTCCCCTGCACCACCAGCGCGATGCTGGGCGTGTAGGTGATCGGCAGCGGCTGCGTCGCGGCCGTGTGGCGGTACAGGGTCAGCTGGGGAATGATGGTGGGATTTTCCTTGGCCAATGCGAATGGCGCGCATTTGCGCGCGAGCGCGTCGCACAGCGTGTCGACCGATTTCTCCACTGATGAGCCAGATGACAAAGTGATCCTCCCTGTTTTCGTTTCGATGATACCGAGTGCGGGTGGCAACTGGCTAGCGGAACATGCTGGAACAGAGTATCAGGCAATTAATCTAGAGGAACGGGATACCGTTCAGCTTGGTGAACCGGTCACACTGGTCTGCGCGATCAGGCAATCACGCCCGAACGCGTTTCCGCCACCGACCACGGAGTTTGCGAATGAAAAGCCTTATCGGCCCCGACGTAACACGACGCACCTTTCTGGTCTCCAGTTCGACGGCCGTGGCCGCGACCATGGTGCCGGGCGCCGCGCACGGCGCGCCCGCCGCCGCTGCCGCAGCGCCGTCGATGACCACAACCTCGATCGAAGTGAACGGCAAAACGCACCGGCTGGAGCTCGACACGCGCGTCACCCTGCTCGACGCCCTGCGCGAGCATCTGCACCTGACCGGCACCAAGAAAGGCTGCGACCACGGCCAGTGCGGCGCCTGCACGGTGCTGGTCAACGGCCGCCGCGTCAATGCCTGCCTGACCCTGGCCGTGATGCACGACGGCGACCGGATCACCACCATCGAGGGCCTGGGGACGCCGGCCGAGCTGCACCCGATGCAGGCCGCCTTCGTCAAGCACGACGGCTTCCAGTGCGGCTACTGTACGCCCGGACAGATCTGCTCGGCCGTCGGCGCCCTGGATGAAATCAAACGCGGCGTGCCCAGCCATGCCAGCGCCAGCCTGACCAGCATCCCCGTCGTGACGGCGGACGAACTGCGCGAGCGCATGAGCGGCAATATCTGCCGCTGCGGCGCCTACTCCAACATCATCGAGGCGATCACCGAGGTCGCGGAGGGCAAGGCATGAGAGCGTTCACCTATCAGCGCGTGCGCACCCCCGCCGAGGCGGCCGAGGCGGCGGCACGCAACCCCGGCGCCCGCTTCATCGCCGGCGGCACCAACCTGCTCGACCTGATGAAGCTGGAAATCGAAACGCCGGCCCATCTGATAGACGTCAACGGCATCGGCCTGGACAAGATCGAGCCGACGCCCGAAGGCGGCCTGCGCGTCGGCGCGCTGGTGCGCAACACCGACCTGGCCGCCGACGCGACCGTGCGGCGCGACTACGCGGTGCTGTCGCGCGCATTGCTGGCCGGGGCCTCGGCGCAGCTGCGCAACAAGGCCACGACGGCCGGCAACCTGCTGCAGCGCACCCGCTGCCCCTACTTCTACGACACCAACCAGGCGTGCAACAAGCGCCAGCCGGGCAGCGGCTGCTCCGCCATCGGCGGCTATAGCCGGCAACTGGCCGTGGTCGGCGCCAGCGACGCTTGCATCGCCACCCATCCCAGCGACATGGCGGTCGGCATGCGCGCGCTCGACGCCGTCGTCGAGACGGTGCGGGCCGACGGCGCCGGCCGCCGGATTCCCATCGCCGACTTCTATCGGCCGCCGGGCGCCACACCCCACCTGGAGAACACGCTGCAACCAGGCGAATTGATTACGGCGGTGGTGCTGCCGGCCCCTGTCGGCGGACGCCACCACTATCAAAAGGTGCGCGACCGCGCCTCCTATGCGTTCGCGCTGGTGTCGGTGGCGGCGATCGTCCAACCCGACGGTAGCGGCCGCGTGGCGCTGGGCGGCGTGGCGCACCAGCCCTGGCGCAGCGCGGCCGGCGACGCCGCCCTGCCCCAGGGCGCGCGCGCCGTCATCGCGAGCCTGCTCGGCAAGGCCGCCCCCACCAAGGAGAACGCGTTCAAGGTCGCCCTGGCCGAACGCACGCTGCAATCGATCATCGCCGATGGCGGAAAGGCCAAGTCATGAAATTCGATAAACCCGCCACCACCAATCCCATCGACCAGTTGCGCGTGGTCGGCAAACCGGTCGACCGCGTCGAAGGCCTGCTCAAGGTCACCGGCACCGCCACCTACGCCTACGAGCAGCACGCGGCGGCGCCCGGCGCGGCCTACGGCTATGTGCTGGGCGCGGCCATCGCCAAAGGCCGCATCGACAGCATCGACACCGCCCGCGCCCAAGCCGCGCCAGGCGTGCTGGCGGTGGTCACCGCCGACAACGCCGGCAAGCTCGACAAGGGTGAGTTCTATGCCGACCGCGCACTGGCCGGTCCCGCCGTCGACCACTATCACCAGGCGGTCGCGCTGGTGGTGGCCGAGACCTTCGAACAGGCGCGGGCGGCGGCCAGCCTGATTAACGTGCGCTACACCCGCAGCGCCGGCGCCTTCGACCTGGAGGCCGCAAGGGACGGGGCACAGCCGCCGAAGCCGGGCAAGTTCCGGCCGCCGGCGCAAACGGGCATCGGCGATTTCGCCGGCGCCTACGCCGGCGCGGCCGTCAAGCTCGACGCCACCTACACCACGCCGGACCAGGCCCACGCGATGATGGAGCCGCACGCCACCATCGCCGCCTGGAGCGGCGACCAGCTGACGCTGTGGACCGCGATCCAGCAAGTCAACTGGGGCAGGCGCGACCTGGCCAAGACGCTGGGCATCGAGGTTGAAAACATCCGCCTGGTGTCGCCGTACATCGGCGGCGGCTTCGGCGGCAAGGGCACGATCTTGTGCGACGCCGTGCTGGCGTCGCTGGGCGCCCGCGCCGCCAAACGTCCGGTCAAGGTGGCACTGCAGCGTCCCCTCATGTTCAACAACGCCACCCACCGGCCGGCGACGATACAGCGCATCCGCATCGGCGCCACGGCGGCGGGCGACATCGTCGCCATCGGCCACGAGAGCTGGTCGGGCAACATCGCCGGCGGTCGCCCGGAGGCGGCCACCGCCCCCACCCGATTGCTGTACGCGGGCGCCAACCGCATGACGCAACTGAAACTGGCGCAGCTCGATCTGGCCGAAGGCAGCGCCATGCGCGCGCCGGGCGAGGCGCCGGGCATGATGGCGCTGGAAATCGCCATGGACGAACTGGCCGAAAAGCTGAAGCTCGACCCGATCGCATTCAGGGTCCGCAATGATACGCAGGTCGACCCGGAAGACCCGAAACGTCCGTTCTCGCAGCGCCAGCTGATCGCCTGCCTGAACACCGGCGCGGAGCGTTTCGGCTGGAGCCGGCGCCCTGAACGTCCGGCCAGCCGGCGCGACGGGCGCTGGCTGATCGGCTACGGCGTGGCCGCCGCCATCCGTGGCGCGCCGGTCATGACCTCGGGCGCGCGCGTGCGACTGGACAAGCGCGGCGTGGTGACGGTGGAAACCGACATGACCGATATCGGCACCGGCAGCTACACCATCATCGCGCAGACCGCCGCCGAGATGATGGGCGTGGCGCTGGACCAGGTGGTGGTGCGCCTGGGCGACTCGCGCTTTCCGGAGTCGGCCGGTTCCGGCGGCCAGTGGGGCGCGGCGTCGTCGACGGCCGGCGTTTACGCCGCCTGCGTCCAGCTGCGGGAGGCGGTGGCAAAGCAGCTCGGCTTCAACGTGGCCGACGCCACCTTCGCCCAGGGCCAGGTCAAATGGGGCGGGCGCAGCGTGGCCTTGCAGTCCGCCGCGCGCGAGCGCGAGCTGGTTGGGGAGGACAAGATGGAGTACGGCGACCTGGCCCAGCGCTTCGCGCAGCAGACCTTCGGCGCGCACTTCGCCGAAGTGGCGGTGGACGCGTACACCGGCGAGATCCGCATCCGGCGCATGCTGGCCGTATGCGCGGCGGGGCGCATCATCAATCCGAAGACGGCGCGCAGCCAGATCATCGGCGGCATGACGATGGGCGCCGGCGCCGCGCTGATGGAAGACATGGTGATCGACAAGCGTGTCGGCTACTTCGTCAACCATGATCTGGCCGGATACGAGGTGCCGGTGCACGCCGACATTCCGCACCTGGACGCCATCTTCCTCGACGAGGCCGACGCCACCGCCGGGCCGTTGAAGGCGAAGGGCGTGGGCGAACTGGGGATCAGCGGCGTGGCTGCGGCCATCGCCAACGCGGTGTACAACGCCACCGGAATACGGGTGCGGGAGTATCCGATCACACTGGATAAGTTGATCGGCAAGTTACCCAAGGTGGCGTAAAGCGACGGCGTGTAGCGTGACCACCGCCAGGGTTACACTCCGTCGGCGGCCCGGCCGCGCATCACCATGATGTCGCGCTTGGGCGACATTCCGTACAGGCGGCTGTACTCGCGGCTGAACTGGGACGGGCTTTCGTAGCCCACCTTGTAGGCCGCGCTGGCGGCATCCAGGTCCTCGTTCAGCATCAGGCGCTTCGCTTCGTTCAATCTGAGCCACTTCTGGTACTGCAAGGGACTCATGGCGGTCAACTGGCGAAAATGCTGGTGGAACGTGGTCGCGCTCATCTGCACCCGCGCCGCCAGATCCTCGACCCGCAGCGACTGCGTGAAATTCGTTTTCAGCCAGTCGATGGCCTTGGTGATGCGGTGCCCCTGGCTGTCCACCGCCGTGATCCGCCGCAGGCGCCCCGCCTGATCTCCCCGCAGCAACCGGTAGTAAATCTCGCGCTGTATCAACGGCGCGATCACCGGAATCGCGGCAGGGTCGTCCAGCAATGCCAGCAGCCGCTCGAGAGGCGCCAGGATATCCGCGGTCGCCATGCCAAGCCCCATGCCGGCGCCGGCGGCCGCCCCGTCCGGTGCCGGCAGCCCGCCCTGGGCGATCAGTTCCGCGAGCACCCGCATATCGAGCTTCAACGCCAGCCCCACGCATGGCTGCTCCGCGCTGGCCGTCAGCACCTCCGAGCCGGCCGGCAAGTCCAGCGACGTCACCAGCAGCCGCGAGCTGTCATACATGTATCCCTCGCCGCCGACCCACAGGCGCTTGGCCCCCTGCGCGACGAACACGATGCTCGGCTCGACCATGCACACGGTCGGCGGCGCGGCCTCGTCGCGCCTGAAAAAGCGCAGGTGCGGAATCGCCGTCTCGTAGTCGCCGCTGCCGCACAGCCGACCTTCAATGATGCGGGCCAGCGCCCGCTGATGCGCGCCGCGCGGCGCCGCCATGTCGTCTGTCGATCTCATTCCACTCACATCCTCCCTGCACGATTCTAGCTTCCCGGGCAGGCCGCTGACTACCAAAAGACCGCGCCGCCGCCGAATCAGGCAAGAAATCCGGCGGAACGGGCTACCGATCGAACGCCCAGACACGGAAAATGTCCATCTGTTCAAACGCACCAAGGAGTCTTCCCATGCAAGTACACGCCTACGGCGCCCACGCCGCCGACAAGCCGCTCGAAACGCTGGCCATCACCCGCCGCGCCCCGGGCGCCCACGATGTCCTGATCGACATCGCCTTTTGCGGCATCTGCCACTCCGACCTGCACCAGGTGCGCGCCGAATGGGCCGGCACGCAGTACCCGTGCGTACCGGGCCACGAGATCGTCGGCCGCGTGTCGGCCGTCGGCGCGCACGTCACCGGCCACCAGGTCGGCGACCTGGTCGGCGTCGGCTGCCTGGTCGACAGCTGCCAGCATTGCGCCGATTGCGACGACGGACTTGAAAATTATTGCGACGGCATGATCGGCACCTACAACTTTCCCACGCCGGACGCGCCGGGTTGGACCCTGGGCGGCTATTCGGAGAAAATCGTCGTGCACGAGCGCTTCGTGCTGAAGGTGCGCCATCCGGAGGAACAGCTGGCCGCCGTCGCGCCGCTGCTGTGCGCCGGCATCACCACCTACTCGCCGCTGCGCCACTGGAACGCCGGTCCCGGCAAGAAAATCGGCGTGGTCGGCATCGGTGGCCTGGGCCACATGGGCATCAAGCTGGCCCACGCGATGGGCGCCCACGTGGTGGCCTTCACCACCTCCGATTCGAAACGCGAAGCGGCGATCCAGCTGGGCGCCGACGAGGTGGTCGTCTCGAAAAACGCCGACGAGATGGCGGCCCACGCCAAGAGCTTCGACTTCATCCTCAACACGGTGGCGGCGCCGCACGACCTCGACGCCCTGCTGGTGCTGCTCAAGCGCGACGGCACCATGGCCCTGGTGGGCGCGCCGGCGACGCCACATCCATCGCCCAACGTCTTCAATCTGCTCATGAAGCGGCGCTCGATCGCCGGCTCGATGATCGGCGGCATCCCGGAAACCCAGGAGATGCTGGACTTCTGCGCCGAGCACGGCATCGTCGCCGACATCGAACTGGTGCGGGCCGACCAGATCAACGAATCCTACGAGCGCATGCTCAAGGGCGACGTGCGCTACCGTTTCGTGATCGACACCGCCACCTTGACGGTCTGACCCTTAAATCCCTCCCGAACGGGAGGTTGTCCCGCCAATATTTCAATCTTTCAAGCAATCTCGTGCGAACCGGAATATGATGGCGTGGCCTTCCCCCAACCGATGAGGAGTCCCCGCATGAGCACCGAGAATCACGCAGCCAAATGTCCGTTCAGCCAGGCCACCGGCGCCGGCACCGCCAACGCCGACTGGTGGCCCGACCAGCTGCGGCTGGACCTGCTGCTGCAGCACTCGACCAAGTCCGACCCGATGGGCGCGAACTTCGACTACGCCAGGGAGTTCAACAGTCTCGACCTCGCAGCCGTGAAGAAAGACCTGGCCGCGCTGATGACCGATTCGCAGGACTGGTGGCCGGCCGATTTCGGCCACTACGGCGGCCTGTTCATCCGCATGGCCTGGCACAGCGCCGGCACCTACCGCACCGGCGACGGCCGCGGCGGCGCGCGCCGGGGCCAGCAACGTTTCGCTCCACTCAACAGCTGGCCGGACAACGTCAGCCTGGACAAGGCGCGCCGCCTGATCTGGCCGATCAAGCAAAAATACGGCCGCAAGATCTCGTGGGCCGACCTGATGATTTTGACAGGCAACGTCGCGCTCGAAACGATGGGTTTCAAGACACTCGGTTTCGGCGGCGGCCGGGTCGACACGTGGGAACCGGACCAGGACGTCTACTGGGGCCGTGAGACCACCTGGCTGGCCGGCGACGTGCGCTACGCCCATGGCAGCGACGGCGTGGCCAAGGCCGGCGGCGTGCTGGTGACCGACGACGACGCCGACGGCGACGTCCACACCCGCAACCTGGAGAATCCGCTGGCCGCGGTGCAGATGGGCCTGATCTACGTGAACCCGGAAGGCCCGGACGGCAATCCCGATCCGGTGCTGGCGGCGCGCGACATCCGCGACACCTTCGCCCGCATGGCGATGAACGACGAGGAAACCGTGGCCCTGATCGCCGGCGGCCACAGCTTCGGCAAAACGCACGGCGCGGCCCCGGCCGACAACGTCGGCGCCGAACCGGAAGGCGCCGACATCGCCGCCCAGGGCTTCGGCTGGCACAACAAATTCGGCACCGGCAACGCCGGCGACACCATCACCAGCGGCCTGGAAGTGACCTGGACCAAGACGCCGGCGCAGTGGAGCAACGACTTCTTCGAGCACCTGTTCGGCTTTGAATGGGAACTGACCAAGAGCCCGGCCGGCGCCCACCAATGGGTCGCCAAGGGCGCCGAGGCGACCATTCCGCACGCGCACGACCCGTCGAAAAAACTGCTGCCGACGATGCTGACGACCGACCTGTCGCTGCGCTTCGATCCGGCCTACGAAAAAATCTCGCGCCGCTACCTGGCCAACCCGGCCGAATTCGCCGACGCCTTCGCGCGCGCGTGGTTCAAACTGACCCACCGCGACATGGGACCGAAGGCGCGCTACCTCGGCCCGGAAGTGCCGGCCGAAGACTTCATCTGGCAAGACCCGGTGCCGGCGGTCGACCATCCGCTGGTCGACGCGCAGGACATCGCCGCGCTCAAGGCGCAGATCCTGGCCTCGGGCCTGACGGTGTCGGAACTGGTTTCGACGGCGTGGGCGTCCGCCTCGACCTATCGCGGCTCGGACCTGCGCGGCGGCTCGAATGGCGCACGCGTGCGCCTGGCGCCGCAAAAGGATTGGCCGGTGAATCAGCCGGAGCAACTGGGCAAGGTGTTGGCGAAGCTGGAAGGCATCCAGGGCGCGTTCAACGCCGGCGGCAAGCGCGTATCGCTGGCCGATCTGATCGTGCTGGCCGGCGCGGCCGGTATCGAGCAAGCGGCCAAGCAGGCCGGCGCCTCGGTGTCGGTGCCGTTCACGCCGGGCCGCACCGACGCGACGCAGGAGCAGACCGACGCCGAATCGTTCGAAGCGATGGAGCCGTTCGCCGATGGTTTCCGTAGCTTCCAGAAGGAGCGCTATGCCGTGCCGGCCGAGGCGATGCTGGTCGACCGTGCGCAGTTGCTGACCTTGACCGTGCCGGAGCTGACCGCGTTGGTCGGCGGCCTGCGCGCGCTGGGCGCGAACGTGGCGTCGTCCAAACAGGGCGAGTTCACCACGCGCATCGGAACTTTGAGCAACGACTTCTTCGTCAACCTGCTCGACATGTCCACGGTGTGGGCGCCGACCTCGCGCGCGGCGGACGCTTTCGAAGGCCGCGACCGTAAAACCGGCGCCGTCAAATGGACCGCCAGCCGCGCCGACCTGGTGTTCGGCTCGAACGCGCAGTTGCGCGCCGTCGCCGAGGTATACGGCAGCGCCGACGGCCAGCAGCAGTTCATTGGCGACTTCGTGGCAGCATGGGCGAAGGTGATGAACCTGGGCACCGGCCTGGGCTAAGTTGAGGAGACACGTAGGGCGGATTAGGCGGAACGCCGTAATCCGCCATGCATGCGCCGTCGGCGGCTCATGGCGGATTACGCGCTGCGCGCTAATCCGCCCTGCGTAAATACGTAATCAACTTCCCGACAACTGACTCGCCAACGCCTCGCGCTCAAACGCCTCCACGACGAAATCGACAAAAGCCCGCGTCTTGGCCGGCAACTGCGTGCGGCTCGGATAGTACAGCGAGATCATCCCCGCATCGACATACCACTCCGGCAGCAAGCGCACCAGCGTACCCTGCCGCAGGGCCTCCAGCACGTCCGACATCGCCAGCACCGCCACGCCGACACCCATCACCGCCGCCGCGCACACGGCCTGCGGATCGCTCAGCACCGCCAGCGGGCGCAGTTCCAGCCCCGCCTCCTCCCCCGCCACATTACGCATGGTCCAGTCGCGCAAACGGCCGCTTTGCAAAAAGCGCATGCCGACCGCCTCGGCGCCGGCCAGCTCACTCGGGTGCGACGGCACGGCGCGTCCGGCCAACCACGACGGCGCGGCCACGGCCACCAGATGGGCAGGCGCCAGCGCGCGCGCCACCACGCCGGGATTGAGGTGAAAGCCGCCACCGATGGCGGCATCATAGCCCTCGCCGATCAGGTCGACCTGGCGGTTCTCCAGATGCCATTCCGGCCGTATGCCGGGATAGCGCGCCAGAAATGCCGGAAGCTGCGGCAGCACATAGCCGATGCCGAAGTTAGGCGCCAGGCTCACCTTCAGAATGCCGGTCGGCCGTTGCTGTTCGGTCGAGACGTCCGCCAGCGCCGCTTGCAAGCCGTCGAGATTGGCGCCTATGCCGGCGAGCAGCCGTTCGCCGGCCTCGGTCAGGTGCAAGCGCCGGGTGGAGCGCTGGAACAGGCGCGCGCCGAGGTTCTTTTCCAGCATGGCGACATTGCGGCTGACCGCCGCCGGCGTCAAGCCAAGCCGCCGCGCGGCCTCCGAAAAGCTGGCCGCTTCGGCCGCCCGCACAAAACATTCGAGATTGCTGAGAGTTTCCATGCATCGATCTTATACCAATACTTGAAAATATTTAAAGCTATTCCGCACTAATCAAAGGGTAATAAAAGGCGGATAGTAGATCCATCGACAAACCACTTCAAGGAAAACATCATGAACACCACCACCAACACCATCATCGCCAACCTGCCGTTGCAAGGCAAAGTCGCCATCGTCACCGGCGGTTCGCGCGGCATCGGCGCGGCCATCGTCAAACGCCTGGCCCGCGATGGCGCCAGGGTCGCCTTCAGCTACGCCGCCTCGCCGGACCGCGCAAGCCAGGTGGTCGCTGAAATCGAGGCGCTCGGCGGCCAGGCGCTGGCCATCCGCGCCGACCAGGCCAAGGCCGACGAGGTGTCGGCGATGGTCAAACAGGCGCACGCCCATTTCGGCCGTCTCGACATCCTGGTCAATTCGGCCGGGGTGTTCGTCACCGGCAAGGTGGACGATCCTGAGGCCGACCTGGCCGGCTTCGCGCGCCAGATCGACGTCAACGTCAAAGGTGTGGCCGCCGCCGTGCGCGCCGCCGTCCCGTTGATGGCCGATGGCGGCCGCGTGGTATCGATCGGCACCACGGGCGCCGACCGCATCGCCTTCCCCGGCGTGGCCGACTATGTCGCCTCGAAGGCGGCGGTGGCGGCCTACACCCGTGGCTGGGCGCGCGACCTCGGTGCGCGTAATATCACCGTCAACGTGATCCAGCCCGGCGCCATCGACACCGAGATGAATCCGGATAACGGCGACTTCGCCGAGACGCTGAAAAACATGGCCGCGCTGGGCCGCTATGGCCGGCCGGAGGAAATCGCCGCCGCCGTCGCCTTCCTGGCAGGCCCGGACGCCAGCTACATCACCGGCGCCACCCTGAACGTCGACGGCGGCCAGATCGCTTAAGGAGAGAACGTGAACACCAGCCTAACCAACGACCCGGTGCAAATCGCCGAAACCTTCTTCGCGCACTGGAGCGCCAACCGTATCGACGAGGCGCTGGCGATGTTGTCCGAGGACGTCCTGTACGACAACGTGCCCTTCCCCGACATCGTCGGCCGCGCCGGGGTCGAAGCGTTCCATCGCGGCTTCGGCATCGGCACCGACTTCCTGGTCGACTGGCAGGTGACGCATATCGCGGCGGCCGGCAACGTCGTCCTGAACGAGCGGATCGACATCTTCCGCCACAAGAACGGCGGCACCATTACCTTGCCGGTCATGGGCACGGTCACCGTTGAAAACGGCGAGATCACCGTTTGGCGCGATTACTTCGATCCGGCCGATTTCGATCGCCAGCTCAAACACGCCAAGGGGAGTAAGAACTGACGTTTATACAGGTGGCAGGCCTGGAAGAAGCTTGTCCAGCGTGACCGGATAATCCCTTACCCGCACGCCGGTGGCGTTGTAGACGGCGTTGGCGATCGCCGCGCCGACGCCGCACAGACCCAGTTCGCCGATCCCCTTGGCCTTCATCGGCGACGACAGCGGGTCGGTCTCGTCGAGGAAGATCACCTCCTGCTTCGGGATGTCGGCATGCACCGGCACCTCGTAGCCAGCCAGGTCGTGGTTGACGAAGAAGCCGGCGCGCTTGTCGACCACCAGCTCCTCCATCAGCGCCGAACCCACGCCCATCGTCATCGCGCCGATCACCTGGCTGCGCGCGGTCTTCGGATTGAGAATGCGGCCCGCCGCGCACACGGCCAACATGCGCCGCACGCGCACCTCGCCGGTGGCGGCGTCGACGCCCACCTCGACGAAATGCGCGCCGAACGTCGATTGCTGGAATTTCTTATCCAGGTCGCCGAACTCCATGCTGTCCTCCACGACGATCTCGCCGCTTTCCGCCGCCCGCCCCAAGGGTGCGGTGCGCGCGCCGACCCGCACCTGGCCGTCGGCGAACAGCGCCTCGCCGGCGCCCAGGCCCAGGCGCTGGACCACCGCCTCGCGCAGCTTGACGCAGGCCGCGTAGACGCCGGCCGTCGAGCAGTTGGCGCCGAACTGGCCGCCGGAACCCGACGACACCGGGAACGCCGAGTCGCCCAGGCGCACGCTCACCTTGTCCATGCCCACGCCCAGCATCTCCGCCGCCGTCTGGGCGATGATGGTGTAGCTGCCGGTGCCGATATCGGTCATGTCGGTTTCCACCGTCACGCGGCCGTCGCGGTCGAGCCGCACGCGCGCGCCGGACTTCAGCAACAGGTTGTTGCGGAAGGCGGCAGCCACGCCCACGCCGACCAGCCAGCGGCCGTCGCGCGTCTTGCCCGGCTGCGCCTGGCGATTCTTCCAGCCGAAGCGCTCGGCGCCGGTGCGCAGGCATTCGATCAGGCTGCGCTGCGAAAAGTGCCGGTCCTTCTTTTCCGGATCGACCTTGGTGTCGTTGATGATGCGGAAGCGCACCGGGTCGATCTTCAGCTTCTCGGCCATTTCATCCATCGCGATCTCCAGCGCCATCAGGCCGGGCGCCTCGCCCGGCGCGCGCATGGCGTTGGCTTCGGGCAGATCGAGCAACGCCATACGCGTGGCCATCAAGCGGTTGGCGCCGGCGTAAAGCAGGCGGGTTTGCTGGACCGCGTCCTCCGGACTGCCGCCGGGCAGGTTGCCGGTCCACGTCTCGTGGGCGATCGCGGTGATGGCGCCGTCGCGCGTGGCGCCGATGCGGATGCGCTGGATCGTCGAGGCCCGGTGCGTGGTGTTGTTGGCGATGAACGGGCGGCTCAACGCCACCTTGACCGGCCGCTTGGCGGCCCGCGCCCCCAGCGCGGCCAGCACGGCGTCCGAACGCAGGAACAACTTGCCGCCGAAGCCTCCGCCGATGAACGGCGACACCAGGCGCACCTTCTCCTTGGGTATGCCCAAGGTGGTGGCCAGGTCGGTGCGGGTCCAGTCGATCATCTGGTTCGAGGTCCACACGGTGAGCTGGTCGCCCTTCCACGCCGCGATCGACGCGTACGGCTCCATCATCGCGTGCGTGTTGCCGGGCGTGGTGTACTCGGCATCCAGCCGCACCGGCGCGTCGGCGTAAACGCCGGCGAAGTCGCCGATGGCCGGCGGGGCGTCCTTGGGCAAGGTGGCGGAGCCCCTGACGGCGGCCAGGTCGTATTTCCCCTTTTGCTCGGCATATTTGACCTTGACCAGCTGCGCGGCCGAGCGGGCCTGCTCGAAGCTCTCGGCCACCACCAGCCCGATGGCCTGGTGATAGTGCTCGATATTCGGCCCGCCCAGCAGCTTGGCGGTGTTGAAATTGCCCTTGCCTAGCTTGCCCGCCGATTCGGCGGTGACGATGGCGATCACGCCGGGCGCGCGGCGTGCCTCGGTCAGGTCCATCGACTCGATGCGGCCCTTGGCGATGGCCGCGCCGATGACGCAGCCGTAGGCGGCGTTGGGCGCGGCCTTGTGCTGCTCGTACGCGTAGGTGGCCGCGCCGGTGGTCTTGAGCGCGCCGTCGATGCGGTTGTGCGGGCGGCCGACGACCTTGAGCTGGTCGATCGGATTGGTAGTGGCGGCTTTATCGAATTTCATGGCATTACCCTTTCTTCGCGTCGGCCAGCATGGCGGCGAGCGTGCGTTGCACCAGCGGGATCTTGAAGGCGTTTTCCTCGGTCGTGCGCGCCCCTTGCAGCAGGCGTTCGGCGACAGCGCCGGCGCCGCGCGGCAGCAAGCGGTCGGCCTCCTCCACCCGCCACGGCTTGTGGGCGACGCCGCCGACTGCCACCCGCCCGCTGCCGTCGCGCTGGACCACCAGCGCCACCGACACCAGCGCGAACGCGTACGAGGCGCGGTCGCGCACCTTGTGGTACAGGTGCTGGCCACCGAGCGGTTTGGACAAGGTGACGGCGGTGATCAATTCACCCGGCAGCAGCGCCGTTTCGATGTGCGGCGTGGCGCCGGGCAGGCGATGGAAGTCGGCGATCGGAATCGTGCGCACGGCGCCGTCGGGCCGCACCGTCTCGACCTGCGCGTCGAGCAGGCGCATGGCGATGGCCATGTCGCTTGGATGGGTGGCGATGCAGGCGTCGCTGGCGCCGATGACGGCGTGCGCGCGGCTAAAGCCGCCGATGGCGGAACAGCCGCTGCCCGGCCGGCGCTTATTGCATGCCTGGTTGGTGTCGTAAAAGTAAGGGCAGCGGGTGCGCTGCAGCAGGTTGCCGGCGGTGGTGGCCTTGTTGCGCAGCTGCGCCGAGGCGCCCGCCAGCAAGGCGCGCGACAGCACGCCGTAGTCGCGCCGCACCGTCGCATCGGCCGCCAGTTCGGTGTTGCGCACCAGCGCGCCGATGCGCAGGCCGCCTTCGGCGGTCGGCTCGATCTTGTCCAGACCCAGGCCGTTGACATCGACCAGATGTGCCGGCGTTTCGATCTCGAGCTTCATCAGGTCCAGCAGATTGGTGCCGCCGGCGATGAAGCGGGCGCCTGGAACCGTGGCCGCCGCGACGGCTGCCTCCACCGGCGTTCCGGCGCGCTGATAGGTGAAGACCTTCATGCCGCACCTCCCACTTCGACGATGGCGTCGAGGATGTTGGCGTAGGCGCCGCAGCGGCAGATATTGCCGCTCATGCGTTCGCGGATTTCGTCGGCGCTGAACAGCGGACGCACGGTCAGCGACGGGCTGACATGGCTCGGGATGCCCTGCTTGATTTCATCGAGCACCGCGATGGCCGAACAGATTTGTCCCGGCGTGCAGTAGCCGCATTGGTAGCCATCATGCTTGATGAACGCCGCCTGCATCGGATGCAGCTTGTCCTGCTGGCCCACGCCTTCGATGGTGGTGACCTGCGCACCCTCGTGCATCACCGCCAGAGTGAGACAGGAGTTGATGCGGCGGCCGTCGACCATCACCGTGCAGGCGCCGCACTGACCGTGGTCGCAGCCCTTCTTGGTGCCGGTCAGGTGCAGGTGTTCGCGCAAGGCGTCGAGCAAGGTGGTGCGCGTATCCAGGTGCAGCGTGTGCGGCTTGTCGTTGACGCGCAACGATACCTTGGTAATGAAGGGGGCGTTGCTGAAATCCGTGGCCACGCGCTCCTGGGCATGCGCCAGTGGCACTGCCACCGCCGTCGCCGACACCGCGCCGGCGATCAGCAGCTCGCGCCGGGTTATCTTGATCTCGCTGGAATTGTCCATGGGGTTCCGATCTGTGTTCAGGTGAAAAAGCGTGGGGAAATACGGGCAGCGCTATTCGGCCAGCTCGATCTTTACTTTGATGTCGCCTGCGCGCTTGAACACGGCCAGACCGGTGTCGACGCGCCCCAGCGGGATCAGTCCCGGCGAGTAGGCGAAATCCTTGTAGTAGAAGGCCAGGTTGCCCCACGGCGCGTAATAGGCGATGGTTCCCACCGTCGGCGTGGCGCCGGCAGGCGCGCCGGCGGTGGACAGCTTGCGATCGAGGTAGACGATTTTCTCGGTGCCGGCATAGTCGCCAAGCGTCAGCGTGAGCGGCAACCTGGAGATGAAGTCGCGCGTGGTCGGGTTGTCCGCCAAGGTCGCGGCGATGACCTGCCCGTCCACGGTGATACGGATTTGTTGGGCGTGCGCGGGAGCGGCCGCCATAAGAGCCATCGCCATAGTCGTCAATGAAAAAAATAGTGTGTGCGGTCGCATCTGGGTCCTTGGATGGATTCTAGTGCCGAGGTGGCCGGCCGCCTATCAAAAGGACCGGCCGGCGCAGGATCGGGCAACAAAAGCGGCGGAACGAGCTATGTGGGCCGGCGCATCAGGCGGTCCCGCGTGGTTTGAGCCGGCCGCCGCCGCCAACGACGATCGAAGAAATCCCGAGCATGAGCGCGCCGCCGATCAAGGTGGCCGTGATCGACAGGTGGTCCAGCAGCACGCCGCCAAGCGCGGCGCCGAGCATGATGGCCAGCTGGATCGCCGCCACCAGCAGGCCGCCTCCGCTCTCCGGCTCGTCGGCGATGCCTTTGCTCAGCCAGGTCGACCACGCCACCGGAATCGCCGCGTTCAGCGCGCCCCAGGCGACCAGCGCGAGCGCCACCGCCCAGAACACATGGCCGACGGCCAGCAACGCCAGGGTGACGGCGCCCAGCGCCAGCGGCAGCCAGCGCAACAAGCCATACAGATGGCTGCCCAGCATGACCGTCGCGGCGTAGGTGCCGAGAAAACCGGCCGCGCCCAGCCCCAGCAACAGCATCGACAGCTGCGGCACCGTCACCCCGGTGTAGGTCTCCAGGAAAGGCCGCAGGTAGGTGAACGTGGCGAACGCCCCGGCGAACGACAGCATCACCCCGGCCATGCCGAACGCCACATTCGGGCGCTTCAGCAACCCGAGTACGTTGCCGACCGGATTGGCCGCCTGCGGCGGCATGGACGGCAAGCTGATCCACTGCCACACCAGGTTGGCGACGACGAACGGCGCCAACGCCCAGAACGTACCGCGCCAGCCGATGATGGCGCCGAAGTAGCTGCCGATGGGCGCGGCGAACGCCGCCGCGACGGCATTACCCGTGTACATCAAGCCGAGTGCCTTGGGAATTGACTCGGCTGGAACCAGACGCATCACCGTGGCCGTGGCCAGGGCCCAGAATCCGCCCACGGTGATGCCCAGCAGGGAGCGCGCCACCATCAGCACGGCGAAATTGGGCGCGCAGGCGATCAGCACCAGCGACGCGAGCATCACGCCGGTCAACGCCATGAGCACGTGGCGGCGGTCGAAGTGGCTGGCGACGGCCGGAATCAGCAGGCTGGTCACCACCGCGAACAGGCCCGAGATGGAGATCGCCTGCCCGGCCATGCCCTGCGTGGCGCCCAGGTCGCTGGCGATGGGCGTCAGCAGGCTGACGGGCATGAACTCGGATGCGATCAGCAGCGCCACGCACATGGCCATCGCGCCGACCGCGCTCCAGGCGGGTTGGCCGGTGAAAGACTGCTTGGGCAGGGAGTTGCTGGCGATATCCATAGTTCTTGTCTTTCGAATCCAATCGGGCATGGTAGCGGCATTGACGGGCCCGCACGCCATGCGGATTTGCTAGGGTTTATGCAGGAAAATCATCAATCGCAGCCATCCGGGCGGCGCGGTCCAACTGCTAGAATGCAAGATCACTCCACCCGGAAGCGACCCCATGGCCCGCGAAAACATCAACGACATTCTTGTGTTCCTCGAGGTGGCGCGCGAGCGCAGTTTCACGCGAGCGGCCGCCAAACTGGGCATGTCGCAGTCGGGGCTGAGCCATATCGTGCGCGGGCTGGAAGCGCGCATGGGCGTGCAACTTCTGGCGCGCACCACCCGCAGCGTCGCCCCGACCGAGGCCGGCGAGCGGCTGATGGAGACCGTGGCGCCGCGCTTCGCCGAGATCGAGGCGGAGATCGCCGCCATCAGCGACCTTGGCGGCAGCCCGGCGGGCTTGATCCGCATTACCGCCATCGATCACATCATCGACAGCGTGCTGTGGCCGCGCGTGGCCCACCTGCTGCCGCAATACCCCGACCTGCGCATCGAGATCAACTCCGACTACCGGATGCACGACATCGTGGCCGAGCGCTTCGACATCGGCGTGCGCTGGGGCGACCAGGTCGAGCAGGACATGATCGCCGTGCGCCTGACGGCCGACGCGCCGATGGCGATCGTGGGATCGCCGGACTACTTCAAGCGGCGCGCCATACCGACCTCCCCCCAGGAGCTGTTGCAGCACAACTGCATCACCTTGCGCCTGTCATCCAACGGCGGCGTGTACGCGTGGGAGCTGTGCGACGGCGACCGGCCCATCGAAGTGAAGGTCAGCGGCCAGGCCACCTTCAACAGCGTGTATCAAATGCTGAACGCGGCGGTGAGCGGTGTCGGCTTGGCGTTTGTGACGGCGGAATTCGCCGAACCATACGTTCGGGACGGGCGGCTGGTCAGCGTGATGAAGGAGTGGTGCCGCCCGTTCCCGGGTTTGCACGCCTACTATCTGTCGAGGCGCCATCCATCGCGCGCCTTCACCTTGGTCATCGACGCGCTGCGCTACCAAGGTTAAGTGAGCGACGGATCACGCATTGGCGGATTACGCTGCGCTAATCCGCCCTACGTGGATCCTCCTCTATTCAGCTACCAAGGATCAGCCACGGAGACACGTAGGGCGGATTAGGCGGAACGCCGTAATCGGCCATGTTCGCGCCGTCGGCGGCGCCCTATCTCAAATGCAGCGTGAAGAAGTTGCTCAGCTTATTAAAAGGAATCAGCTTGGTGCGGTCGTACAGATCCACGTGTCCCGCCCCCGGAATCATGACAATCTCCTTAGGCTCGGCCGCCAGCTTGTACGCCTCCTCGCTGAACTCACGCGAATGCGCCTGGTCGCCGGTGATGAACAACATCGGACGCGGCGAGATCGTCTCGATGTCGTTAAACGGATAGAAGTTCATGAACTTGACGTTGCTGCTCAACGTCGGATGCGTCGTCAACAGCGGCGACGAACCTTTAGGCGTAAACTCGCCACGCTTGGTGCGATAGAAGTCATAGAACTCGCGCTGGATCGGATGCGTATCGCTGTTGAGCACATGGGTGGTGCCGCCGGTGTAGCGCATCTCGCCGCCCTTGAATTCCACATAGCGCTGTTGCGCCGCCTCGGCGATGATCTGCTTCCTTTGCTCGACGCTCTGCGCGTGCCGCAGGCCGTTGCGGTTGACCGCGCCCATGTCATACATGCTGACGGTGGCAATCGCTTTCATGCGCGGATCGATCTTGGCCGCGCTGATGACGAAACTGCCGCTGCCGCACACACCCAGCACGCCGATCCGGTTGCTGTCGATGAACGGCTGCGTGCCGAGGAAATCGACGGCGGCGCTGAACGCCTCCGCGTACATCTCCGGCGACACCATGTTGCGCGGTTTGCCTTCGCTGTCGCCCCAGAAAGGTAAATCGACCGACAGCGTCACGAAGCCCAGCTCCGCCATCTTGGTCGCATACAGATTCGCGCTTTGCTCCTTGACCGCGCCCATGGGATGGCCAACGATAATGGCCGCGCTTTTGGCGTTGCGATGCAGGGTGCGCGGGATGAACAGATTGCCGCCGACCTTCATCTGATACTGGTCCCTGAAGGAGACCTTCTGCACGGTCACCTTGTCGCTGGTGTAGAAGTTATCGGCGCCGTTGGACATGTCCTGCGCCAGCGCCGCGCCGCCGATCACCGACGTCATCGCCAGCGCGGCCGCGCCGGCGCCGGTCAGCTTCACCATGTTGCGGCGGCTCAGATCGAGGCCTTCGTTTTCTTCGGTGCCGTGGTCGGTCGGGATGTCGATATCGTTCATGCCGTGCTCCTGTTTGAGTAATCGTCGATGAGATGACTTTAGTCTCAACCAGGGCCGGGATATAGACCGCGAACCCGAATGCCTTTATGCATGGCGCGCATGAATCGAGCGGAGGCTAATCCAGCGGCAGGTTCGCTTTCAAGTAAATCACTTCCCGGTCGCGAACAAATTCTTGTACGCCGAGGGTTGCGAACGCCAGTACTGTTTGGGCGCTTTGACCTGCGCGCCCAACGTGGCGGCGGCGTGCCATGGCCAGCGCGGGTCGTACAGGATGCCGCGCGCCAGCGCCACCAGGTCGGCGCTGCCGTCGCGGATCGCCGTCTCGGCCTGTTCCGGCGTGGTGATCATGCCAACGCCGATGACCGGCACCTCGACCTGGCGCTTGATCTCCTGCGCGAACGGCAACTGGTAGCCCGGCCCCACGTCGATCTTCTGCAGCGCCGACAAGCCGCCGCTCGACACGTGCACATAGGCGCTGCCGCGCGCGGCGAGCGCTTTGGAGAACGCAACGCTTTGCGCCAGGTCCCAGCCGCCTTCGACCCAGTCGGTGGCGGAGATGCGCACGCCGACCGGTTTATCCGCCGGGAAGGCGGCGCGCACGGCGTCGAACACCTCCAGCGGGAAGCGCATGCGGTTCTCCAGCGAGCCGCCGTATTGGTCGGTGCGCTGGTTGGACAGCGGGGACAGGAACTGGTGCAGCAGATAGCCGTGCGCGGCGTGCACCTCGACCATGTCCAGCCCCAGCCGGGCGGCGCGGCGCGCGGTCTGCGCGAACGCTTCGCGCACGCGCGCCAGGCCGGCGTCGTCCAGCGCCACGGGCGGGCGGTCCATGTCCGCATACGGCACTGCGGACGGCGCCTCGGTGGTCCAGCCGCCCGCGTCCGCCGCCAGTTGCCCGCCGCCGTCCCATGGCGCGGCGCAGGAAGCCTTTCGTCCCGCGTGGCCCAACTGGATGCCGACCGGCATGTCCGAATGCTTGCGGACCGCCTCGAGCACGCGGGCCAGTGCCTGCTCGTTGTCGTCGGTGTACAGGCCCAGGTCGGCGGGCGAGATGCGCGCCTCGGGCGAGACGGCGGTGGCTTCGAGAATCAGCAGACCGGCGCCGGACAGCGCCAGATTTCCTAAATGAATCAGATGCCAGTCGGTGGCGCTGCCCTGCTCCGCCGAATACTGGCACATCGGCGCGATGACGATGCGGTTGGGCAGCTCCAGCGGCCCGATTTTAAAGGAGGAAAAGAGTTTGCTCACGCCGTGCCCTTCGGTAGTGGAGAATCCAGCGATTATGTCATGGCTGAAAATTTCATCTCTCACGTTTCATCTCTTACTAAAGACCAGGGCGTGAGCGTTCACACGGAACGCATTAGAAACGATACCTCGCCGTTACGTTGTAGCTCAGCGGATCGCCAAAAGCGTTGCCGCTGTCCAAGGCGGAGATGCTTTGGTAGTAGCTGCGGTCGAACAGGTTGGTCACGCTCAAGCTCACATCGAGCTGTTTGGTGGCCTGCCAGCCGGCGTTCAGATCGACGATCGCGTAGCCGCTTTGCCGGATCGGCACATTGGTCCGGAAAATCCGGTTCTGCGCGCGCACGGCGGCGCCCACGCGCCAGGCGTTCAGATTGCCCGGCAGGCGGTAGCTGGTCGCTAAACGCAGCAACCTCGTCGGGCGCTCGGCGGCGAAGCGCGCGCCGACCTTGTTGCTGCCCTGGGCCTTGGAGTACCTGGCCGAGTTGAGGGTAACGCCGGCGCTGGCTTGCCAGTCCGGCGCCAGCTCGCCGGCCAGGGTCAACTCGACGCCCTCGCTTTGCACTTCCCCCGTCGATTCCGAGCAGGACAGCACGCCCGGCGAGCATTGCCCGACAGGCAAGGCGTTGGCCAGGTTCTTTTGCTTGATGCGGAACACGGCCGCCGAGGCATTGAGCGCGCCACCGAAGTATTCGCCCTTGACGCCGGCCTCCATGTTGATGCCGGTGACCGGGTCGAGCAGCACGCCGTCGCGGTCCACCGCGCTTTGTGGATTAAAGATGCTGGTCCAGCTGCCATACAGCGAATAGGTGCCGTTGACGTCGTAGACCAAGCCCACGTACGGCGTCTTTTCATTGTCGATCTTGTAGCCCGAGCGCGCGCCTGTGAAGGTGTTGTGCAAGGCGTAGTCGTACCAGTCCACGCGCGCGCCCAGCAGCAGCGACAAGGGATCGGCCAGGCTGAAGCGGGCGGTGGCGTAGACGGCCTGCTGCTTCAGCTTGACGGCCTGGCCGTAGTAGAAATCGTCCATCACGGGACGCTGCGGCGCACTGCTGTCCCAGTTGACCGGGTCGAACACATAGTCGTACGCCGGAACCGACTGCAAACCCTTGTCGGACGTGTGGCGGTTGCGGTAGTTGGCGCCGAAGACGATTTCGTGTCGGCGGCCCAGCAAGCTGAATGGGCCGGAGGCTTGCACGTCGTAGCTGCGCTGCTCGCGGTCGTAGATGAAGTTGTCGGCGGCGATGAAGCGGAACAGCTCGGTGCCACGGACACGGCCGATGCCGACCACCTCCGAATCCATATCGTCGGTCAGCGCCTGGCCGGCTAGCCTGGCCTTCCATCCGCCGCCCAGCTTGTGCTCGATCTCGGCGAAGACGCGGGTGTTGGTCTTGTCCCATGAGGTCCAGTCCGGCGCGTTGCTGGCCGAGCGGTCCAGCGGCAGGAAGGCGCCGGTTTGCGACGTCGGCAAGCCGTACCAGGTGGAGCCGTTGTTCTTTTCCTGGTTGTAGTGGAAACCGACGCTGAGCGTGGTGTCGCGTGACAGGTCGGCGTCGGCTGTGACGTAGGCCAGCTTGCGCTTGTGGCCGTAGTTGGAGATGAAGGTGTCGGT
Organism: Oxalobacteraceae bacterium OTU3CAMAD1; assembly: GCA_024123915.1. Taxonomy (NCBI): domain Bacteria; kingdom Pseudomonadati; phylum Pseudomonadota; class Betaproteobacteria; order Burkholderiales; family Oxalobacteraceae; species Oxalobacteraceae bacterium OTU3CAMAD1. Next base: position 6,528,548 of record CP099650.1, read on the forward strand.
GTCCTGGTAGGCCAGCACGGCGCGGGCGCGCAAGGTGGCGGCGGCGTTCAGGGCGCCGCTGACGTCGGCCTCGCCGCGATAATCGTTGTAGCGGCCGACGCTGCCGGTGAGCGCGACGCGGGTGTCGGCGGTCGGACGCTTGCGCACGAAGTTGAGCGTGCCGGCCGGCGTGCCCGCGCCGATCGCCATGCCGGCCGAGCCGCGCAGCACTTCGATGCGGTCGTATATCGCCAGGGTGGCGAAGCCGAGCGTGTCGCTCTCGCTGGCCATGGTCAGGCCGTCCTCGGTGAAGTTGGAGATGGCGAAGCCGCGCGAATAAATGCTGGTGCGGTCGGTGCCGTTACGGTTGAGCGACAGACCGGGAGTGATATTGACGATCTGCTCGACCGATTGCAGGTTCAGGTCGTCCATCTGCTGGCGCGTAACGACGCTGATCGACTGGGGCGTCTCGCGCACCGACATGTCCAGGCGGGTGGCCGTGTTCATACTGCGGGTGGTATAGGAACCGGTGCCTTCGGTGGTGTCGCCCGGCCCGGCCTGCCCCGTGATCTGCACGGTCGGGATCGGCGCGGAATCGGCCGCGGCCGCGTCGGCGGCCTTGTCTTCCGCCAGTGCGTCATTGACGCCGAACACCGCTAGCGCCCCGGCAACCGCCATCGACATCATGCGTGGACGCCACACGGCGTCGACAGGCTGGGTCGACAGACTATCCGGAACACCAGCCTCTAACTTCTTTGATCGCATTACCACTCCCTTTGTATAACGGCGGATTGTTATCTGGCTGGGAGAGTGGTGCGCCTGGCTGATAGTTCTGATTGATATGTTTGATGCCTGCTCAATAAATGAGAATCATTCGCATTTTAGTGACTGATTGTCAGTAGCGCAAGCGGGAACCGTATCGGACGCCATGGGAAGGGGCAACAGGTTTGTAGAATCGTGCAATCGGAAAGCGGGGCCCCACTCTCCGATTCAATCGACGGCTTTCAGCCGACAGCGACGACGCTTAGGCCGCCTTAGCCGACGAGGCCGCGCGTGACTTGCGACGCTTCATCCAGCCGACCATGCCAAGACCGCCAAGCATCATGGCGTAGGTCGATGGCTCCGGCACCGCACTGACAGAGATATTGTCGACGGCTACATCAAAGTCCGTGAAGCCGTACATATAGCCGGGCATATACGTGGTGAAGACCAGCTCATCGACGCTCGACAGCACGTCGGCGAAGCTGCGGCCTGGCGGCAAGCCGGGACCGGCGGCATCGTCGGACGAGCCGTAGCCACCCCAGCCGGTCGGCAAAGCGGTCGACGTTGTATCACCGATAGTTACAGACAGGTGTTGCCAACCCTTGGTGTAGTCGATGGTGCCCAGATCGTACCAAACGCTAGTGTACGGCATGCCCTGCGGGGTGTTGCCGTAGTCGCGCAGTTCGACAACCATGTGACGCGACACTTCCTGGCCGAAGTAACGGATCGAGTTGGCGATCACGTCGAGGCCGATGGTGACGCTACCAAGTTTGCCGTAGTCGCCCAGGTAGGATTGGTTGGTGTTGTTGCTGAAGCCGATACCGAAGTTTTCCATCACGGTATGCAAAGCCGGCGCCCCGTTGCCCAGGTTGGGGTTGATGCCGGAACCGCCCGCGCCATTCAGCGGCTGCATGCCTTCCCACCCTTGCGCACCGTTGGAAAAATCGACGAACGAGGAGCTTGGCGCGGCCATCGCCAAGCCACCGGCCAGCGATAACGTCAATGCCATCATTGCTTTATTCAAAGTCATGAGTCTTCCTTTTATCAGACAGTTAGAGAGATAGCGCTAACACCACACCCGCTTTTCCGGCGGCTGGCGGTTGGCCGGACGCCGGGTTCGGAACACATCAGAATTAATGTTTTCTTAAGTGGGTGTGAGACCGATTCTGTGTTTGGCGACCTCCACTGTCAAAGCTTGCATGAAACTATTTTGTAAGGGAAATGTAACCAAGTTTCTGTGGAAATATGTGACATTCCGACAAGAAACTGTAACAAAAAGTTTCAGAAGACGATTAAAAGTAGCCAATTCCCTATGAGGAAGTATTTGCCGTGAAGGGCAAATTTGTCCGTTTGGAAAAACTAAAACCCGCGCGTTTAGTCGCCGCAAGTATGTCGTTGGAATGTTTCTATTTCGCTACAAACTGGTACGAGGCCACCGCTCAGCTGTTTTGGAGGATCAGGCAAGGGAGATGGACGATCCGATATTTTCGCGGCACGTCTATTTCCGCATACTGGCTCCATCGCACTTCAACCACAAGGAGCTCAAAATGAACAACGCAATCCACAACGCATCGAAAAAAGTCGTCCTCATCACCGGCGCCAGCAGCGGCATCGGCGAAGCCACCGCCAAGCATCTGGCGGCCCAGGGCATGCACGTGGTGCTGGGCGCGCGCCGCACCGAACGGCTGGAGGCGCTGGCCGTCGAGATCGCCGCGGCGGGCGGCTCGGCCAGCGTCTACACGCTCGATGTGACCAGCCAGGAAAGCATGCAGCGCTTCGTCGACGCCGCCGTCGACCGTCACGGCCGTGTCGATGTGATCATCAACAACGCGGGCGTGATGCCGCTGTCGAAACTGGAGGCGCTCAAGGTCGACGAGTGGAACCGGATGATCGACGTGAATATTCGCGGCGTGTTGCACGGCATCGCGGCAACCTTGCCGCTGATGCAGAAACAGCGCAGCGGCCAGATCATCAACCTGGCGTCGATCGGCGCCTACACGGTGAGCCCGACTGCGGCCGTGTACTGCGCCACCAAGTTCGCGGTGGCGGCGATTTCCGAGGGATTGCGGCAGGAGGTGGGCGGCGACATTCGCGTGACGGTGGTGTCGCCGGGCGTAGTGGAGTCCGAACTGGCCGATTCGATTTCCGACGCCGGCGGCCGCGAGGAAATGCGCGCCTTCCGCCAGATCTCGATCAAGCCGGAGGCGATCGCCCGCGCGATCCAGTTCGCCATCGACCAGCCGGCCGACGTCGACGTGAGCGAGATCATCGTCCGGCCTACGGCTAGCATGTTCTAAAGGCGGCTGCTACAGCTTCAGCTGGTTGACGAACCATCTGCCGGCGGGACCGGGCGGGAACTCCTTCATGTGCAGCGCGTGCATGGAGAAGCCCGACCCGATGGCGGGCTGGCCCTCAAGGCGGATCTCGACCAGCTTGCCGTCGCGCAGTTCCTCCTCCACCATGTGCAGCGGCATATAGCCCCAGCCCAGTCCCGCCCGCAGGAAGGCGTGCTTGGCGCCCAGGTCGCCGAGACGCCAGGTCTTGGCCGACATGACGCCGAAGTTACGTCCCGCCGTCAGACTGGAGCGGTCCGTCAGCACCAGCTGCACGTGTTCCGCAGCGGCGGCGCGGGGTATCGGCGTCGGCAACGCCGCCAGCGGATGACTGGGCGCGACCACGCCCACCGCCGCCACGCTGAGCAAAAATTCCGATGCGCAGCCGTCCGGGATATCCGGCAAGCTGCCAATGACCGCCACCTTGCAATTGCCGTCCAGCAGAGGCTGCAGCACGGCGCCCAAGGCTTCCACGTACAAGCGCAGCGGCGTGCCGGGAAAGGCCCGGTGAAACGCCTGCACGGCGGCCGTCAGCGTCGCTATCGGAAACATCACATCCACCGCCACCACCAGTTCCGGCTCCAGCCCCTCGGCCAGGGTGCGCGCCCGGGCCTTGAACGCATCCATGCTGTCGACCGCCTGCCGCGCCTGCGACAGCAGCGCCCTGCCCGCCTCCGTCAGTTGCGGATAGCGCCCGGTACGCTCGAACAGCGGGAAGCCGATCTGCTGCTCCAGATTGGCCAGGGTGGTGCTCACTACCGACTGCGCGCGGCGCAGCTTGCGGCCGGCGGCCGAAAAACTCCCCTCCTCCGCTGCGGCGATAAAGGTGCGCAACTGGTCCAGCGACATCGCATCAAGCATATATCTGTTCCTTGGATACTATACATCTAATTATATAGGCTTCTCAGATGGATCAGCGCTATCTATGATTCATTCCATGCACTGACAAACGTGTGCCGCAAACAAAACAAGGAGTCGTATATGAACCAGCCAACTCAACGCAATCTGATTCACCGCACTGCGGGCCACAGCCGTGGCGGCATCACGCGCCTGGTGAGCCCTGGCGACGTCGGCCAGCTGATCAAGCCTTTCGTCTTCCTCGACCTGTTCCATATGGAGGCTACGAGCGGCCACATGATGGGGATGCACCCGCACTCGGGCATCGCCACCGTCACCGTCGTCATGGACGGCGCCATCCAGTACCGCGAAACCACCGGCAGCGAAGGCCAGCTGGCGGCCGGCGGTGTCGAATGGATGAACGCCGGCGGCGGCGTGTGGCACGACGGCGGCCCGGTGGCCGGCGGCAGCGTGACCGGTTTCCAGCTGTGGCTCGCACTGCCGGCCGAAGATGAAAACGGTCCGGCACACAGCCAGTACCTGGCGCCTGAACAAGTGCAAAGCGTGGGTCCGGCGCGCGTGATCATCGGCAGTTACGGCGGCGCCGTCAGCGCCATCCGGCCACGCGCCTCGATCAATTATCTGCATGTGAAATTGAGCGACGGCGAGCGCTGGACCTACACGCCGCCCGCAGGCCATGACGTGGCCTGGGTGTCGGCCGCCAGCGGCGCGCTGCGCACCGGCCGCACCACGATCGGCAAGGAGGTCGCGGTGTTCGCCGAGGGGAACGAGGCGATTGATTTCGTCGCCGAAGGCGCCACCGAATTCGTCCTCGGTTCGGCCGTGAAGCACCCGTACGACCTGGTGACCGGCCACTACTCGGTGCACACCAGCGAGGCCGCGCTGGTCAAGGGCGAAAGCGAAATCCAACGTATCGGCGCGCAGCTGCGCTCCGCGAAACTGATGTAAGCAGTGCTGCAAAAACTAACTCACTTAAATTGAACCTCGAAAGGACATACCATGAACACCATCAATCCAAATACTTCCGTCATCCCTGTCATCGGCCGCGTACTGCTGGCGGCGATCTTCATCCTTAGCGGCATCGGCAAGCTGGCCGCGCCTGCCGCGACGATGGGTTACATCGCCTCGACCGGTTTGCCTTTCGCGCCACTGGCATTGGCGATCGCCATCGGCGTTGAACTGGGCGGCGGCTTATTGTTGGTCCTGGGTGTCAAGACGCGCCTTGTGGCGGCCGGGCTGGCGGTGTTTTCGATCGTCACCGGCCTGGCCTTCCACAACGCGGTGGGCGACCAGAATCAAATGATCCATCTGTTGAAGAACTTCGCGATGGCCGGTGGTTTGCTGCAAGTGGTGGCCTTCGGCGCCGGTGCGTACAGCTTCGATAACCGGGCGAAGGCGCTGGTCCCGGCGACTCGCTAAGCTTTGATAAACAACGCCTGCAACTCGCCATACGGCATCGCCTTGTCCACCAACGGACCGGCGCTGCCGGTGGCCAGAAAACCCTTCGCCATATCGGCGGCAACGGCCCACAAAGCCTGCGGTATGCCGGAACCGGCGCTCAAGCGGCGCACGCCCAGCTTATGCAATTCATCGGCGGACGGCACGCCCGGCCAATCCATCGCATTCACCGGCAAGCCTGCAGCGGCAACGACGGCCTTGATCTCGTCGACCTTACAAATACCCGGCACGAACAGACCATCCGCTCCAGCCGCCTTGTAGAGCGCGGCGCGCTTCAACACCTCCGCCACCCGCTCTCCTTCCGGCGCCAAACCTTTCAGATACACGTCGGTACGGGTGTTGATGAAGATATCCTTGCCCGATGCGGCAAGCAGCTTCTTGATCGCGACAATCTTCGCGGCAAGCGCCTCGGGCGTTCCGTGGCCATCTTCCAGATTGATGCCCGCCACACCGGCGTCGGCCAGCTTCATTACATTTTGCGCCACCACGTCGGCATCGTCGGAGTAGCCGTTTTCCAGATCGACCGACAACGGCACCGTGAGTACGCGCGCGATGTTGACGGCGACGGCGATGGCCACATCGGCGGGCATGTTGTCGCCGTCGGCGTAACCGGCGGCCCAGGCCACACCGGCGCTGGTGGTTGCGATGGCCGGCGCGCCAAGGCTCTCGAACAAACGCGCGCTGCCCGCATCCCAGGCGTTAGGCAGGTGCAGCAGCTTGCTACCGTCGTGCAGCTTCTTGAAATCGTCCATGGTCGCTCCCTTTAAAAAAGACTGGCTTGTAAGGTGGTCAGGCTGGAAAAACTGTCCTTCATCGGCAGCAGGATCGAGTCGGCGATCGGCTGCAATTGCTTGGTCAGATAATGATCGTAATCGATATTCGAGCGCATCGCCTCCAGCGGCTCCGGACCGCCGGTGGTCATCACGTAGCTGATCCAGCCGCCGTTCTGATACCGCAGCGGACGGCGGTGCGACTGATTGTATTCATCGGCCAGGCGCGCGGCGCGCACCTGCGGCGGCACGTTGACCTTGTACTCATCCAGCCGGTGGCGCAACCGCTTACGGTACACCAGCAGCTCGTCGAAATCGCCAGCCACCGTCTTGCGCGCGTAGTCGCGCACGAAGTCCTGGTACGGCTCGTCCTTGAAGATACGCAAGAACAGCCCTTTCTGGAACTGCTGCGCCAACGGCGTCCAGTCGCTGCGCGCTACTTCCAGGCCGCGATAGATCACCTCTTCCTCGCCCTTGGCGTTGACGGTCAGGCCGGCGTAGCGCTTCTTGCTGCCCATTTCCGTGCCGCGTATCGTCGGCATGAAAAACTTCTGAAAGTGCGTGTCGAACTCGATCTCCAGATGGCATTCCAGGCCATGCTTGTCCTTCAACATGGCGCGCCACCACGCGTTGATCTTGTTGGCCAACTGTTGGCCGATTTCCAGCGCGTCGGCGTTCTTGTACTCTTTTTTGAGCCAGATGAAGATCGAATCGGTGTCGCCGTAGATGACGTCATAGCCCTCCGCCTCGACCAGCTCGCGGGTCTGCTTCATCATCTGGTGTCCGCGCAGGGTGACCGAGGAGACCAGGCGCGGATTGAAGAAGCGGCATTCGGTCGCGCCCAGCACGCCGCAGAAGGAATTCATCAGCAGCTTGAGCGCCTGCGACAGCGGCTCGTTTTTGGCGCGCTTGGCGGCGTCGCGTTGCTTCCAGATTTGCGTGGTGATCTCGGGCAGGCAGTGCTTCTCGCGCGAGAAAACGGTGCCGTTGACGCCCTCCACAATCGTCGCCGGATCTTCGGCGATCTCGCCCTCGATCAGGCCGACCGGATCGACCAGGAAGGTGCGGATGATCGACGGGTACAGGCTTTTGTAGTCCAGCACCACCACCGAGTCGTATAGGCCGGGTTTGGAATCCATGACGAAGCCGCCGGGCGACGCGCCGCCCGAGATGTCGCCCACGTTCGGCGCCACATAGCCTTCGCGGTGCATGCGCGGCAAATAGTGGTGGCCGAAGGCGGCGATCGAGCCGCCCAGATGATCGGCCTGCAAACCCGTCACCGTCGCGCGCTCGATCATGAAGGCCAGCAGGTTGGCCTTGTCGAAAATGCGCGTGACCAGTTCGCAGTCCTTCAGGTTGTAGTGGGCCAGCGCCGGCTTGTCCTCCTGGAAGCGGCGCTCGATCTCCGCCATCTTGTCATAGACATCGCCGATGTCCTTGCCCTCGCCCAGCATCGCCTGCGAGACGTTCTCCAGACTAAAGGACGGGAACATCCACGACGCCGCTTTGAGCGCGTCGATGCCATCGAGGACGACGCGGCCGACCACCGGCGCGAACATGTATCCCTGCTTGCCGGGATGCTCGCGCCATTCGATGGTCTTGCCCTCCCGGCCCAGGGTCAGCGCGATTTTGTGCTTGTCGGCGTTCTTCTGCAGCACGCGCAGGTCGAACTGCACCACGTTCCAGCCCACCAGCACATCGGGGTCATGGAGCGCCATCCAGGCGTTGAGCCTTTCGATTAGCTGGCGCGGCGTGGCGCAGTATTCCAGATCGAAGTCGATCCCGTCCGGCGCCTCTGCGGGCGGCGCGCCTAGCATGTACACCTGGCGCTGGCCGCAGCCTTCGAGCGCGATCGAATACAGGTCCTCGTAGGCGCTGGTTTCTATATCGAGCGACACCATCTTGAGCTTGGGACGGTAGTCTGGGGCGGGTTTGAGTTTGCAGTCGCGGATGGTGGCGCCATCGGTGCGGCCTCCTTCGACCTGCACGCCGGCGGTGATGAAGCGCTCCATCAGATAGCGCTCGGGCGGGCGGATATCCGCCTCGTACATCTTGATGCCGTGGTCGCGCAAGGTGCGCTCCAGCGCCGTCAGTTGCTTGTAGCGGGACGAATAGACGCCGATGACCGGCTCCTGCTCGAAGGTCTTGAGCTTCAGCTCACGCAACTCGATGCCGTCCGCCTTGTCCAGCAGCGCCTCGATGGCCGAGCGCTCCCGCGCCTCGGCGAAGGCCACCGAGGTCTGCATCGTCAGCCGGATTTTCCTGGGGCCGTCGTCGGTCGCCAGCCAAAACTCGATCTCCGTCCCATTGGGCGCGTCGCGCCAATGGCGGGTCAGGATAAATCCTTGCTGTGAAGGTGGATCTGGGGGGGTAAGCATACTTAATTATACTGTATGCTCATACAGTCAACATTCGTTATTAGCGGCCTGAAACGGCGGATAAATTCTAGATCCACGTAGGGCGGATTAGGCGGAACGCCGTAATCGGCCATCGATGAGCCATCGGCGGCTCACCAATGGCCGATTACGCTGCGCTAATCCGCCCTACGTGTTTCCTCTGTTCGCAGATTCCGTAGTCCGTTTTAGCGGTAGGTTACGGCGCTGGGCCGCCCCGGTTCTTCAAGGTGCGAATAATTGTTCAGATAACTAAGACCGAATTCGCCCGGACGGTGCAGCAGCCGGGTGACGGCGCAATTGGCCACCTTCCACGTCATCTCCATCACCTGAAAATCCTGGAACCCCAGCACATGCTGCATCACCGTCGCGATCACGCCGCTGGAGGTGAAAACGATGGTGGTGCGCTTACTGTCCGGCTGATCGAGCCGCTCCAGCGCCGACACCACGCGCCGGCGGAAATCCGGCCAGGCTTCGGCGTATTGGTCATCGTGCCAGCCCGTCATCCAGCGCTGCATAGCGCCTCGGAACAGCTGTTCCGCCGCCCGCTGCGGATCGGCTGAACGGGACAGCAACTCCTGGAAGGTGGCGGGATCGGCAAACTCGGGGCAATGCCGCAGCATCACTTCATGATGATCCAGTTCGGCGAAGCCCGCGTCGGTGAGACACTCGGCACCTTCCACCTGCTGTCCGGTGAGCTGCGCCAGGCAGGCGTCGGCGGTCTGGTGGTGCCGCGCCATGCCGCCGGTGATCATCCGGTGAAACGGCTGCCCGCCTTGGGCGAACCACCTTCCCAGCAGGCGCGCCTGCTCGTAGCCCGTCTCCGACAGTTGATCGTAATTGGCGCTGCCGAAGGACGCTTGTCCGCTGCGCACCAGGTAAATTTGTCCCATATATTTTCAGATTCCTAGTTCAGGAGTACGTTCAACACCCCGCGTTGCCGCCGGCGGCGAGCGCGCGCACGGCCTTGGAGATATCGGCGCCGATGCGCACGACGGCACGGCGGTGGCCCGCCACCAGCGCGTCGTTGCCGGCGCCTACCTCCTCGTTGGCGACGCTGCGGCAGGTGAGCACCTTGGTGCCGCCCACCAGCCGCACGCTCCATACCGCGTCGATCAGCGCGTACTTGCCGGGCGCAGACTCGAAGCGCTGCACGTTGGTGCTGATGCGGTAGACCGGTGTACCGTCCGGTGACGGTGTGCGGAACACGTCAATGGTTCCCAGCTCGCCGGAAATCGCCAGCGACAGCGCCTGGCCGATCTCCGCGGCCGGCGGCGACGCCCAGCGGTCGTACTCCAGCAGATCGATACTGCCCGCGCCCGTCGTGACCACCATCTGGTTGCGCGCGACCTGCTGCGGCACCGTCACCGCCGGCACTTCGATGTAGTAGCCGGGGGCTGGCGTATCGGCCTTCTGCGCCACACCCATGCCATTACTGAGGCTGTAGAAATGCTCGGGCGGCGTGCTGGCGCAGCCGGCCAAGGAAAGCGCGAGCGCAAGCGCCGCCGCCGATATCGCCAGGGCCGAACGAGTAAGGCGGGTGCGTCGATTGATCATCTGCGTCATTTCTTCTCTCCCAATTTATCCTGCTTGCTGCCTTTGCCGCGCAATAGCGATTCCGGATGGCGTTCCAGATAATCGGACAAGGCGTTCAGCGATTGCATCGTCTGCGTCAGCTGCTGCAAGGCCTCGCGCAAATCGGACTGCACCGGCGAATCCTTCTGCAATATCTGGTCGGCGGTGGCGAAGGTCTTGCGCGCCGCGCCCAGCGTGTCCTTCATCTCCGGCACCACTTGCGCATCGAGTTGCTTGAGCAGGATATTGGCGCTCTTCAGCGTATCGCGCAGATTCACGCCGATCTCGTCGAACGGCACCTTATCCAGCTTGCGCGCGATGCTGGCGAGCTGCGTTTGCAGTTCGTCCAGGCTGTTCGGGACCGTCGGCAGCTCCACCGTCTCCTTGCTCAGGTCCAGTTTGACCGCCGCCGCGTTGGGGAAGAAGTCCAGCGCCACATACAACTGGCCGGTCAGCAGATTGCCGGTACGTAGCTGGCCGCGCAGGCCGCGCGCCACCATCCGCTCCAGCACCTGCGAGCCGGCGCTGTTGCGCTGATCCTCGTCGACGGTCTTCTGGAAGGCGCGGCCCAGGCGGGCCGGATACATATCCACCGTGACCGGCATGCGGAACGACTTCTTGACCGGATCGAACTCCACGCCCACCGAGCGCACCTCGCCCAGCACGATGCCGCGGAAATCGACGGTGGCGCCCTGCGACAGCCCGCGCAGCGACTGGTCGAAATACAGCACCGTGGTAATCGGCGCGCCATCGGGTTCGCGCAGGGCGCTGGCCTGGTCAGCCGCCAGCAGGAATTCGCTGCCGGTCGGCGCGGCGGTAACGGGCTTTTGCCCGTTCATGCTTTCGAAGGCGATGCCGCCGACCAGCAAGGCCGCCAGCGACTGCGTGTTGACCTTGAAACCGTTGGAATCGAGCCGTACGTCGACGCCGCTGGCATGCCACCAGCGCGTGCCCTTGCCGACGTACTGGTCGTAGGGCGACTTGACGAACACCTTCATGTTGATGCCGCGCCCCTTCGTCTCCAGATCGTAGGCGGCCACCTGCCCGACAGGGATGCGGCGATAGAAGATCGGCGAGCCGACGTCGATCGAACCGAGGGTTTCGCCGTGCAGCGTGAAATAGCTGCCCTTCTCGTCGAACGCCACTTGCGGCGCCTGTTCAAGGCCGGTGAATTCGCTCTTGGTCTCCTCCGACTTGCCGGCGTCGACGCCGATGTAGGAGCCTGACAGCAGGGTATTGAGTCCGGACACGCCGCTGGCACCGATGCGCGGGCGTACCACCCAGTAGCGGGTATCGATGGCGGTGAAGCGCGACGCCTCCTTGCTCATGTCGATGGTGACCAGCACCTTGGACAGATCGCGCGCCAGCGAGATCGATTTAACCAAGCCGATGTCCACGTCCTTGAACTTGACCTTGGTCTTGCCGGGTTCCAGGCCGTCGCCGCTACGGAAGCTCACCGTCACGGTGGGGCCGCGGTCGATGAACGATTTGACCACCAGGCCGGCGCCGATCAACGCCGCCAGCAGGGGAATCAGCCACACCAGCGAAGGCAGCCAGCGGCTGGCCTTCTCCACATGTGGCTCGTGCAGGGGCGGCTGGCCGCCTTCGTTTTCAGGCATGTTGTTCTCCATTTGAATCGGTTGCATCCCAAATCAGGCGCGGGTCGAACTGCATCGACGCCAGCATCGTCAGCACCACCACCGCGCAAAACGCCAGCGCGCCGGGTCCGGCGGTGATCACGGCCAACGTCTGGAAGCGCACCAGCGCCACCGTCAGCGTGATGACAAAAATATCGAGCATCGACCAGCGGCCGACGAACTCCACGATCCGGTACAGCACTGTGCGTTGCTGCGGTCGCCAGCGCGAGCGGGTCTGCGCCGTCAGCGCCAGCAACGACAGCGCGGCCAGTTTCAACACCGGCACCACGATACTGGCGACAAAAATGATGATCGCCAGCGCCTGCGAGCCGCTGTTCCAGAACAGCATGACGCCGCTGATGATCGTATCGTCCTCTTTGCCGAACAGCGAATCGGTGTACATCACCGGCAGCAGCATGGCCGGGATATACAGGATGGTGGCCGCCAGCAGAAAAGCCCAGGTGCGACCGACGCTGTCGGGGCGACGCCGATGCAGCGCCGCGCCGCAACGCTCGCAGCGTTGATGGCGCGCGCTGCGCGGCACCGACGCCACCAGGCCGCAGCTATGGCAGGCCTCGAGATGGGCGCCACCTGGCACCGCCTTGTATTGAAACTGACGTTGCGATGGCCGCGGACCGCCGGGACCCGGCAGATGCTCGCCGATATTCCACAGGTGTTTGGGATCGAAGGAGACCACGATGGCCAGCATCAAGGTCAGCACGCCGAAAGCGAACAAGCCCGGTTGCAGCAAAACCTGCGCGAGACTGGTCATCTTGACGATAGTGATCAGGATACCGATCATCAGCACCTCGGTCATGCCCCAGCGCCGCGCCGCGCCGATGGCGCGCAGCAGATGATCGAAGCCGGGAGGACGGCGGCCGGCGCGCAGCGCCATCGTCACGTAAAACAGCGCCCCCAGCTCCACCGCCGGCAGCAGCATCGTAAACAGGAACACCACCGCCGCGACCAGCTGCATCTGCTCGTGCCAAAGCACGCGGATGGAGCCCAACAAGGTCGCGCTGGTGCTATAGCCGCCGATTTGCAGTTCGACGATGGGAAAAAACTGCGCGATCAGGAAGGTGACGATGGCGCCGAGGGTGATGGCGGCCATGCGGTTCGGATCCGAATGGATGCCGCGATAGAGAACGGAGCCACAGCGCACGCAGCGCGCCTTTTCGCGCGGCCGTACGGGGCGGAACTGGTGCAGCACCCCGCAGTCATGGCAACTGATCAACTCGTATCGAAGCACAGGCTAGCCGTATGGACAATAATTTCCATATCATACGGCAATCTTGATTGCAGCAGCCGTGCGCTACACCACTTCCGGCTCCGGGGCCTTTATCGCTATGATTTGATGCTGGAATTAAGTTCCTGGAAGTCTTCCGTGCGGGCCAGTATCTGCCAGGTCGCCAGCAAGGCGGCCGGCGGCGCGATCAGCTTGCGGGCGTTCAGGTCGAGCCAGCCGCCGGTGCTGGTGATGCGCGCGGCCAGCTTGCCGTCCGGGCGTATCACGTCGCTGCGCAACTGCCAGCGGCTGCCGTCCGGCGCCAGTCCGGCCACGCCCAGGGTCACGGTGATCTCGTCGAGCAGCATGACCTCCTTGAAGTACGCGATTTCGTCCTTCATCACCACCGGGCCGATTTTAAGGCGCATCAACTCACTCATCGAAAAGCCATGCTCCGACAGGAACATCATGCGGACATCGCCCGCCTTGTCCATGAACGCCGTATTGCGCATATGGCTGTTGAAGTCCATATCGCCCCAACCCGCCATCAACTTCTTTTCAAACATGACAAATCTCCCTGTATCAACCCAGGAAGTCTAACAGGGTTGCCGCGACCACCTTGGTGGCCTTGCGCAGGTCCTCGAGGTTGAGGCGTTCGTCGGCCTTCTTGGCGTTCGACTCCGGCACGGTGCGCGGACCGGCGCCGTACAGCACCGCCGGGATACCGTGCTCGCCGTACAGGCGCGCGTCCGCGTACAAGGGCGTGCCCTGCGCCGGAATCAGCTCGCCGATGTAGGTCTGGGCGTTTTGCTGCAGGCTGGCGACCAGCTTTTCCGTTCCCGGCTGCTCGCGCAGCGCGTGCGACAGCAGCAGGCGCTTGATCTCCAGGCTGATGCCGGGAATGCCGCGCACGGCGTTTTCGATCATCGCGCGCACCTGCGCCTCGACCTGCTCCGGCTCCTCTTCCGGAATCATGCGGCGGTCCATCTTCAGCACCACCTTGCCCGGAACGACGTTGGTGTTGGTGCCGCCGTCAATGCGGCCCACCAGCATGGTGGGCGAGTCGATGCCGGCGATCTTGGACTTGATCTTCTTCAGCTCCGGCAGCTGGTCGTAAATGGCGTTGAGGATTTTCGTCGCCGCCTGCAGCGCATCGTGCCCGGTTTCCGGCATTGCGCCGTGGCCCGATTTGCCGTTGACGGTGATCTCCAGTTGCAGGCAGGCGTTGTGCGCGGTGACGATGTTGTAGCTGAAGCCCGCCGCGATGACGTAATCGGGCTTGGTCAGCTTTTGCTCCAGCAGCCATCCGGGGCCGAGCAGGCCGCCGAATTCCTCGTCATAAGTGAAATGCAGTTCCAGGCCGCCCTTGAGCGGAACGCCCAGCGCTTCCAGCGCGCGAGTGGCGAAGATGTAGGTGGCGAAGTCGCACTTGGAGACGGCGGCGGCGCGCCCGTAAATAAAGCCGTTTTCCACCACGCCGCCGTAGGGTGGATAGTTCCAGTTGTCGCCCGGCGGGACCACGTCGCCGTGGGCGTTGAGCGCCACGGTCGGACCGCCCGCTTGGTAAGGACGGCGCACGATCAGGTTGGTGATCGTCTCCATGCCGTAGTCGCGCACCACCTGCTGCGGCACCGCGTGCTTCTCGGCGCTCCAGCCGTAGGCCTTGACCAGATCGGCCACCATGTCCGCGTGCGGCGCGTTGTTGCCGGGCGGGGTGTCGGTCGGCACGCGCAACAACTGCTGCAAAACGCCGACCTCCTCGTCGAAATGGTCATCGATCCATTTGGCCAGTTGTTCCTTGGTGCCGCTCATAGTCGCTTCCTTTATTTTGCGCCGGCTTCGTACCAGGCGGCGATTTGCGCCCGTTCGGCATCGGTCATTTGGGTCAGGTTCGCCAACGGCATGGCTTTGAGCTGGACCGTCTGCTTATAGATTTTCTCGGCATTTTGATGGATTTCGGCCTCGTTCTCAAGCATTACCCCCAAAGGCGCTGCCGCGAAGCCGGGTTGCGTCGGCCGTTCGGCGTGGCAGGACGCGCAGCGATGCTCGATGATGGCCTTCACTTTGGCGAATTCCGCCGCCGGATCGGCCGCCGGCGCCACCGCCACAGGACGAGGCGGCGCGATCGCCACGGCCACGGCGGCCAGCAGCGCGACGCCGATCGCGGGATAGCGCCACTCGACGCGGCCCTTGTGGCGCAGATTGAAGAAATGGCGGATGAAAACGCCGGCCGCCATGATAAAGGCCAGCACCAGCCACGCGTGATCGTGACGATAAGTCATCGCGTAGTGGTTACTGATCATGATAAACAGCACCGGCAACGTGAAGTAGTTATTGTGGACGCTGCGCTGCTTGGCCTTCTGCCCGTGGACGGGATCGGGCATGCGGCCGGCCGACATGGCCTCGACCATCTTGCGCTGGCCAGGGATAATCAGCATCAGCACATTGCCGACCATGATGGTGCCTATCAGCGCGCCGACATGGATATAGGCGGCGCGCCCGCTCAGCACATGTGTGAGCCCAAACGCCGCCGCCACGATCAGCACAAACACCACGATGCCGAACCACAGGTCATGCTTGCCCAGCGGGGAGCGGCACAGCAAATCGTAGACCGTCCAGCCGACGACCAGAGTGCCGACGCCGATGCCGATCGCCTGCAGGCTGCTGATGTCGGCGACCGATTTATCGATCATCATCGCCTGGGCGTTGAAGTAGTAGGCGATGGTCAGCAACGCAATGCCGGACAGCCAGGTGGAATAGGCTTCCCATTTAAACCAGTGCAGTTCCTTCGGCAGTTCCGCCGGGGCGACCAGGTATTTTTGCGGGTTATAGAAGCCGCCGCCGTGCACCGCCCACAGTTCGCCCGAGACGCCCTTCTTTGCCAGTTCCGATCCCGGCGCGGGCGGGCGGATCGAGTTATCCAGCCAGACAAAGTAGAACGAGGCGCCGATCCAGGCGATGCCGGTGATGACGTGCAGCCAGCGGACGATCAGGTTCAGCCACTCAAGGCCGTACGGGATCAGATAGGCGAATAATTCCATGGATTCTTTCCGGTCAAGGATGTGGCTAATTTACAGAAGATAAACGGATTTGATACCGGCCACATGAAGATTGGAGTATATTAAACATATCGATTTCCGTATAACCCTCTCAATCAAGCATAGTTCATGGCCGCCCTGCCGCAACATCTGGACCTCCACCTGATCCGCATCCTCTACCTGCTGCTGGTGGAGAAAAACGTCTCCCGCGTCGCGCTCAAACTGAATCAACCGCAGCCGTCGATCTCCGCCTCGCTGCGCAAGCTGCGCGAGTTGACCGGCGATCCGCTGCTGGTACGCGGCGCACGCGGCATGGTACCCACCCAGCACGGCGAAAGCCTGCTGATCCCGGCCAAGCGCATCCTCGACGAGACCGAAAACCTGTTCCTCAAGAAGTCCCCCTTCGTCCCGCAGGAGGAGGCACGCACCTTCCACATCGCGGCGCCGGACTATCTGGACAGCCAGTTCCTGCCCAACCTGGTGGCGCTGCTGCGACGCGGTTCGCCCAATAGCCGGGTGAAAATCCATAGCCTGGGACCGGGCGTCGACTACGTGCGCCTGCTGTCGGACGGCGACATGGACCTGGTCATCGCCAACTGGGACGAGCCGCCCGAGCACCTGCACATGTCCAAACTGTTCGAGGACCCGATCATCTGCGTGATGCGCGCCGACTGCCCCTACGCCCTGCGCACCGCCAGCGACGCCATGACGCTCAGCGAGTACCTGGCCCTGCCCCACGTCGCGCCGACCCAGATCCTGCCCGGCTACCATGGGGTCATCGATGATTATCTCGAGCGCCAGGACCTGCAGCGCAACGTCGTCGTCGAATCGGCCTATTTCGGCCTGATCCCCTACATGCTGACCCAGACGGACCTGGTGCTGACCACCGGCCGCCAGTTCGTCCGCTACTACGAAAAACAGATGGCGCTGAAAACCTACACGGTGCCGGTTAAATTCCCGTCGATGCGCTTCTACCAGCTGTGGCACGAACGCGTGCACCAGGCGCCCGAGCACAAATGGCTGCGCGAGCAGGTCTCCGCCGCTGCCAAGGCGCTGATCCAGAAGTAAGCCGCGCGAGGTACGCCGTACGATATACATCTTACGGCATACCGCGTATATCGCGCGACCGCCGACGAGGTTATGATAAGGGTTCGATACCGGATACCACGCCATGACCACACTCTCCGATTTAAACAGCTGCGACGCCGCCACCTTCGTCGAGCATTTGCGCGGCATCTACGAGCACTCCCCCTGGATACCGCAGCGGGCGGCGGCGCTGCGGCCGTTCGCTAACGCCACGGCGCTCAAGCTTGCGTTACAGGACGTGGTCAGCGCCGCCACCCTGGACGAGCAACTGGGTTTGATCCGCGAACACCCGGAGCTGGCCGGCAAAGCGGCCGTCGCCGGCCAGCTGACCGCCGAATCGACCAGCGAACAGGCCAAATCCGGGCTGCACCTGTGCAGCGCCGAGGAATTCGCCACGCTGCACCGCCTCAACGCCGACTACAACGCCAAATTCGGCTTCCCGTTCATCCTGGCGGTCAAAGGCCCGGACGGACAGGGACTGACGCGGCGCCACATCATCGCCACCTTCACGCGTCGCTTGAAGAACCAGCGCGCCGACGAAATCGCCGAGTGCCTGCGCCAGATTAAACGCATCGCGGAAATCCGCCTGAACGACCTGCTGGGAGTGACCTTGGACTTCGGCCCGGCCATCATGCAGTGGTCGGAAGTCATCGGCGCCTGGAGCGACGCGGACGACAGCGGCGACGCCGACTTCGACCTGACCTGCGCCTACATGACGCCGGCCCACCGCCGCACCGCCGCGCAACTGGCGGAGTGGATGCGCGAAGGCGGCATGGAGGCGCATATCGACGATGTCGGCAATGTCGTCGGCGTCTACCGCTCCGACGTTCCGGGCGCGAAGACGCTGATGACCGGGTCGCACTACGACACCGTGCGCAATGGCGGCAAATACGACGGCCGGCTCGGCATCCTGCTGCCGATCGCCATTGTGCGCCATCTGCACCAGCGCGGCGAGAAGCTGCCGTATCACTTCGAGATCGTCGGTTTCGCCGAGGAGGAAGGGGTGCGCTTCAAGAGCACTTTCCTGGGCAGTAACGCGGTGACGGGCCGCTTCGACCTGTCGCTGCTGGATCAGACCGACGCCGATGGCATCGCCATGCGCGACGCGCTGCTGGCCGCCGGTCATGACGTGTCGCGCATTCCCGCGATCGCGCGCGATCCGGCGCAGTTGCTTGGTTTTGTTGAAGTGCATATCGAGCAGGGGCCGGTGCTGCTGGAGCGCGACCTGGCGCTGGGCGTGGTGACTGCCATCGCCGGCAGCTCGCGTTACCTGGTCGAGTTGACAGGACTCGCTAGCCACGCGGGCACCACGCCGATGACGATGCGTAAGGACGCGGCGGCAGCGGCGGCGGAGATCGTGCTGCTGGTGGAGCGGCGTTGCGGCCAGGGAGTGGCGCTGGTTGGAACGGTCGGGCAGTTGCAGGTGCCGGGTGGTTCGGTCAACGTGGTGCCAGGCGCGTGCAAGCTGTCGCTGGACATCCGCGCGGCCGACGATGCGGTGCGGCAGGCAGCCGTGAAGGATGTGCTGGATGGTATCGCGGAGATCTGCGCGCGGCGGCAAGTGGAATTCAGCTTGCAGCGGATAGTCGATGCGGCGGCGGCGCCGTGTGCGCCGCGTTTGATGGACCAGTTGGGGGCGGCGATCGAGCGGGCAGGTTTGCCGCGTTTTGATTTGCTGTCCGGTGCCGGGCACGATGCGATGGCGATGGCGGCGATCACGGATGTGGCCATGCTGTTCACGCGCTGCGGTAACGGTGGCATCAGCCATAATCCGCTGGAGACGATGACGGCAGATGATGCCGATATCGCGGCGCAGGTATTGTTGGATTTTTTGCGGAGCTACGGTTCCACGTAGGGCGGATTAGGCGGAACGCCGTAATCGGCCATGCATGCTTTGTCGGCGGCTCATGGATGGCCGATTACGCGCTTCGCGCTAATCCGCCCTACGTGTATCCGAGGTGGACCTGAGCCGCAGTTCCGACGCCACTTCCGCGATCACCGTGGCCCAGGCGCCGCCTAACGGTTGGCGGAACAACCGCATCGACGGATACCATGGCGTGTCGCTGCGTTCCGTCAGCCAGCGCCAGTCGCAGCGGTGATCCGGCAGCAGCAGCCAGCACGGCTTGCCCAGCGCGCCCGCCAGATGCGCCACGGCCGTATCGACACTGATCACCAGATCCAGATTGGCGATGACGCCGGCCGTATCGGCAAAATCCTGCAGGCGCGGCGCGATCGCTTGCAGCACCATCCCCGCCGGCGGCGTCAACGCCTCCGCCTCGCTATCCCCCTTTTGCAGGCTGACGAAATGCAGGGTTCCTTCGTGAGAGATATCGGCCAGCGGCGCTAGCGTGTGCAATGAAGGCAGCGAACGTTCGCCATCGTTCTCGAACTGCGGATTGCCTTTCCACGCCAGACCTACCCGCAATCCTTTTTGAGGCAGCATGCCGGCCCAGTAACGCACCGACTCCGGGTCGGGACTTATATACGGCGCAGAAGGGATGCTGGAGAAGTCAGTGCCGAACAACGCCGGCAGCCGCATTGGATGCGTCCAGAAATCCCAACCGCTGCCGGGCATCGCGCCCTGCTGGACGTAAACTTCATCGACACCCTCCAGCCCCGCCATCAGGCGTCGCAACGCCGGAGGGCATGCCACCGCGACGCGCACGGCCCCCGCACTCTTCAACATAGCGGCATAGCGGCTGAAATGGATCATGTCACCCTGCCCGGCCTCGGACACAATCACCACCGATTTGCCTGACAGCGCCTCGCCTTCCCATGGCGGACAATTGAACGGCTGCGCAAGGCTATCGAAGTGCCAGCGCGACTCCAGCAGCGGCCAGCCCTCGGCAAACCGACCTTGCCGCAGCAGGAGGTATGCGAGATTGAACTGCGCCTTCGGATAGTCCTCGTCCAGCTCCAGCGCGTGCCGGTAGCACGCCTCGGCCTCCTGTTCGCGCTTCACGCACGCCAGCAACACGCCCAGCTGATTCCACGCCGATGGCGATTCAGGCGAGATATCGAGCGCCATGCGCGCTGCAGCCTCCGACTCATCGAAGCGTTTGGCCTTCTGAAGAAGCACCCCGAGATTTTGATAAAGCTGGGCGTTATCAGGCAGCAGCGCGATGGCATGCAGATAGTGGAACTCGGCCTCCAGTAGCTCCCCGCGCAGCTCTTTGAGGTAGCCGAGATTGGCGCGCGCGCCCGCATGCTCCCGCTGCAGCGCTATCGCCTGCCAAAAGCACTCTTCGGCGCCGAGGGCGTCGCCGACGGCCATGCGCCGGTTGCCATCGAGGTAGGCTTGCTGTGGGTCTGTGTACATCGGGGAGGAAGCCTGTGCAAAAACAAAAGCATACCATCCCCGTGTTTGCGACCGCCTAGACGATCCGGGCGCGCTCCAGCATGGCGTGCAGCAGCACGTTGCAGCCAGCTTCCAGATGTTCGGACTTGGCGTCCTCGATCTCGTTGTGGCTGATGCCGTCCTTGCATGGCACGAAGATCATGCCCGACGGCGCCAGGCGCGCCGCATAGATCGCATCGTGGCCGGCGCCCGAGACGACGTCCATCGTCGAATATCCCAGTTTGGCGGTGGCGTTGCGCACCGCGTCCACGCAGTCCGGATGGAACGGGCATGGCGGATAGTAGGACACGCGCTCGATCGAAATCCCCAAGCCGCTTCCGGCGCGGGTCTTGTCGATAAAGGCCAGCATCTCCTCGTGCATGGTGTTGAGCAGTTCGTCGTTCACGTTGCGGAGGTCGATACTGAATTTGACTTCGCCCGGAATCACGTTGCGGCTGTTCGGGAACACCTGCACCATACCGACGGTGCCGCGACCGTACGGTGGATAGCGGTTGGCGATGGCCACCACTTCCTGCATGATGCGGGTCGACACCTGTAGGGCGTCCTTGCGCAGTCCCATCGGCGTAGGGCCCGCGTGCGCCTCCATGCCGCTGACCACGCAGTCGTACCACGAAAGGCCCATCACGGCCGGCACCACGCCGATCACCTTGTCGGCATCCTCCAGCACCGGACCTTGTTCTATATGAGTCTCGAAGTAGGCGCCGATCGGATGCTGGCCCGGCACCTGCTCGCCCTTGTAACCGATGCGCGCCAGTTCCTCGCCCACCGTCTTGCCCTCCGTGTCCTTGGCGGCGTAGGCCGTCTCCAGGCTGAAGGCGCCGCAGAACACGCCGGAGCCCATCATCACCGGAACGAAGCGCGAGCCTTCTTCGTTGGTCCAGAAGGCGACCTCGACCGGCGCCTCTGTCTTGATCTTCAAATCGTTCAAGGTGCGCACAACCTCGAGGCCGGCCAGCACGCCGTAATTGCCGTCGAACTTGCCGCCGGTGGGCTGGGTGTCGATATGGCTGCCGGTCATAATCGGCGGCAGCGCGTTGTTGGTGCCGTCGCGGCGCATGAAGACGTTGCCGATCTGGTCGATCGTGATCGACATGCCGGCATCCTTTGCCCAGCCGACCACCAGGTCGCGCCCCTGTTTGTCCAGGTCCGTCAACGCCAGGCGTTTGACGCCGCCCTTGGGCGTGGCGCCAATCTGGGCCAATTCCATCAGCGCCGCCCACAGACGGTCGCCATTGATGCGCATTTCACTCATAACCCTGCTCCTGTTTGATTAACGCGCCGACGTGGCTTTGAACGCGGGACGATCGATGTGGCGGCCGGCCCCCTCCACCGCCATCAGCACGCCGCGATGGAACACGACGTTACCTGCGGCCAGCGTGGTGCTGGGGATGCCACGCACGGTGCGGCCCTCGAAGACATTGAAGCCGCCCTTGGCGAACTGGGTCAGCGACGAAATCGTGCGGGTGCCTTCCGGGTCCCAGACGACGATGTCGGCGTCGGAGCCCACCGCGATCAGCCCTTTGCGCGGGTAGATATTGAAAATCTGCGCGGCGTTGGTCGACGTGACCTTGACGAATTCCGATGGCGTCAGCATCCCGCTGTTCACACCCGCGTCCCAGATCACCGACATGCGGTCCTCGACGCCGCCGCAGCCGTTCGGAATCTTGGTGAAGTCGTCCTTGCCGGCGGCCTTCTGCTCCGCGCAGAAGGTGCAGTGGTCGGTGGCGGTGGTGTGCAGGTTGCCGCCTTGCAGACCATGCCACAACGCGGCCTGGTGCTGCTTGCTGCGAAACGGTGGACTCATGACGTGGGCCGCCGCGTATTCCAGATCGTCGCTTTGATAGACGCTGTCGTCGATGATCAGATGGCCGGCCAGCGCCTCGCCATACACCCGCTGGCCGTTGGCGCGGGCGCGCGTGATCGCCTCCAGCGATTCGGCGCAGGACACGTGCACGATGTAGACCGGCGTGTTGAGCACATTGGCGATGGCGATGGCGCGGTTGGCCGCTTCCGCCTCCACCGCCGGAGGGCGCGACAACGGATGTGAACTCGGTCCGGTCAGGCCCTTCTTCAGCAAATCCTGCTGCAACTGATAAACCAGTTCGCCGTTCTCCGCGTGCACGGTCGGAATGGCGCCCAGCTCCAGCGAGCGGCGGAAGCTCTTCACCAGCGTTTCGTCGTCGGCCATGATGGCGTTCTTGTACGCCATGAAGTGCTTGAAGCTGTTGACGCCATGGTCGCGCACCAGGATTTCCATATCGCGGTGCACCGTCTCGTCCCACCAAGTGATCGCCACGTGGAAGGTGTAATCGCCGGCGGACTTCTGCGCCCAGCCGCGCCACTGGTGATAGGCTTCGATCAGGTTCTGCCCGGGCGCCGGGATCACGAAGTCGATGATGGTGGTGGTGCCACCGGCCAGGCCGGCGGCGGTGCCTGTATAAAAGTCATCCTGGGTGACGGTGCCCATGAAGGGCAGGTTCATATGGGTGTGCGGATCTATCCCGCCCGGCATCACATACTGCCCGGTGGCGTCGATCACGCGCGCCGATGCCGGCGCTTCCAGATTTTCGCCGACGGCGACGATTTTGTCGCCATAGCACAGCACATCGGCACGAAAGGCGCGGTCGGCGTTGACGACGGTACCGCCGCGGATGATAGTAGTCATTTACATCTCCTGAATCCTGTGAGTCTTATGAATCTTAGGGGTGGGCGGGCGCCCTCACCGCAGGCACCGTCTTCCCCTTCATCATAACCCCATACACGATTGCGGAGATCACGATTCCGACGAACCATGCGTAGGTATAAATGGTTTTGAAACCCACACCCACGTCGGGGAACGACGCCGGGAAGGCGGCGTTGAGGAAGCCCGGGATATTCGGCGCCACGCCCACCGCGAAGGCCACCAGCGCGGCCATGTTCCAGCCGTTGCCATACGAGTAGACGCCGTCCTCCCGATACAGCTCCGCCACATGCAGTTCGGTCTTGCGCACCATGTAGTAATCGATGATCAGGATGCCGGCGATGGGGCCGAGCAGCGCCGAATAGCCGATCAACCAGGTGAAGACGTAGCCCTGCGTCGATTCGAGTATCTTCCACGGCATCATGAGGATCGCGATGCCGGCGGTGATGTAGCCGCCGGTCTTGTAGGAGATCTGTTTGGGCGAGAGCGCCGAGAAATCATACGCCGGCCCGACCAGATTGGCCGCCAGGTTGACCGAGACGGTATCGATCAACAGGATCAGCAAAGCAACCAGCACCGCGATGCCGGTCATGCGGCTCGCCAGATCGACCGGGTCCCAGATCGCTTTACCATACAGGACGACGGTGGCCGAAGTGACGATCACCGCCATCGCCGCCAGCAGCCCCATAGGCACCGGCAGGCCGACCGATTGACCGATGACCTGGTCGCGTTGGGATTTGGCGAAGCGGGTGAAGTCGGGAATGTTCAACGCCAAAGTGGCCCAGAAGCCCACCATCGCCGTCAGCGAAGGCCAGAACACGGACCAGAACTGACCTTCCTTCTTGCCGCCGGCGACAAATTGCGAAGGCGCCGACAGCAGGTCGCCGAAGCCGCCGGCCTTGTTGTGCACCCATGCCAGCAGCACGAAGCAGATGGCGATCTTCAGCGGCGCGGTGTAGGTCTCAAGCTTGCGGATCGCGTCCATGCCGTGCACGATGTACCAGAACTGGATGGCCCAGAAAGCCATGAAGCAAAGCAGCTGCGCGCCATTGATGCCGAGGAAGCCGAGTTTGGCGCCGCCGATTTCGCCGCCCATCATCACGCCGAGCAGCGTGTAGATCATCGAGCCGCCGAACCAGGTCTGGATGCCGTACCAGCCGCAGGCGACGATGGCGCGCATCAGGGCCGGCAGACGTGCGCCGGAAGTGCCGAACGAGGCGCGTGCCAGCACCGCGTACGGGATGCCGTACTTGGTGCCGGCGTGGCCGATCAACAGCATCGGCAGTAAAACGATGGCGTTGGCGATGAACACCGTCAGCACGGCCTGGTAACCGGACATGCCTCCTTCGATCAAACTCGCCGACAGCGTGTACGCCGGAATGCACATCACCATGCCGACCCACAGCGCCGCAAAGTGATACCAGCGCCAGGTGCGCTGCGCTTCGGTGGTCGGCGCGAGGTCTTCGTTCCAGAGTTGCGTGCTGCCAGAGAGTTCTTTGCTCACGGGGCGTTCTCCAAGGGTTGATCGTATGCTCTTACCACTGCAAGTTCCGTACCTTGATGCCGGCACCTACCCGCACTGCGCTCCGCCGGGGTCGTACCCCTTGGGGTACGACCCCTTTTTGCCTGGGGGTGGGTGCCGCGTCCACTCACACCGTCTCGGCGACCTTCTCGGCGCGCGGGTTGCGCGGGTCCTGCGTCCAGTTCATGTAAGGCTTGCCGGTCTCCTGCGGCACCATCGTGATGCAGCCCTGCACCGGGCAGGTGATCTCGCACAGGTTGCAGCCGACGCACTCCTCCTTGATCACCTCATAGGTGCGCACGCCGGCGGCGTCGATCAGCTGCGCGATCGACTGGTGCGACGTATCCTCGCACGCCACGTAACAGCGGCCGCACTTGATGCAGTCGTCCTGGTTGATCTGCGCGATGACCTGATAGTTCATGTCCAGGTACTTCCAGTCGGTGGTGTTCGGCACCGCCTTGCCGACGAACTGGCTGACGCTCGTGTAGCCCTTCTCGTCCATCCAGCGCGACAGGCCGTCCTTCATCTCCTCGACGATGCGGAAGCCATGCAGCATGGCCGCAGTGCAGACTTGCACGCAGCCGGAACCGAGCGCCATGAATTCCGCCGCGTCGCGCCAGTTGCCGATGCCGCCGATGCCGGAGATCGGCAAGCCCTTGGTGGCCGGATCGCGCGCGATTTCGGCCACCATGTTCAGCGCGATCGGCTTGACGGCCGAGCCGCAGTAGCCGCCGTGCGTGCTGGCGCCACCGACGACGGGGAACGCCACCATCTGGTCCAGATCGAGGTGCGTGATCGAGTTGATGGTGTTGATCAGCGAGACAGCGTCGGCGCCGCCGGCCTTGGCGGCGCGTGCCGGCGCGCGCACGTCGGTGATGTTCGGCGTGAGCTTGACGATCACCGGCAGCTTGCTGTGCGTCTTGCACCAACGCGTGACCATCTCGACGTACTCGGGAACCTGGCCCACCGCCGCGCCCATGCCGCGCTCCGGCATGCCGTGTGGGCAGCCGAAATTCAGTTCAATGCCGTCGGCGCCGGTCGCTTCCACCAGCGGAAGGATATCTGCCCACAGCTTCTCCTCGCACGGCAGCATCAGCGAGACGATGATCACGCGGTCGGGCCAATCCTTTTTCACCTGCGTGATCTCGCGCAGGTTGATGTCCAGAGAGCGGTCAGTGATCAACTCGATGTTGTTGAAGCCGAGGACTTCGCGGTTCTTGCCGTAGTGCGCAGAGTAGCGCGACGAGACGTTGACGGCGGCAGGATCTTCGCCGAGCGTCTTCCACACCACGCCGCCCCATCCCGCCTCGAAGGCGCGCACCACGTTGTAGGCTTTGTCGGTCGGCGGCGCGGAGGCAAGCCAGAATGGATTGATCGACTTGATGCCGCAGAATTCTATGCTCAGGTCAGCCATTATGCAGCCTCCACTTTCGGTGCAGCGGTTATTGATGCCGTCATTGATTTCAGGTCCTCATGGATCGCGTGCGCCGCCAGCTTGCCATGCTGGACCGCCTGCACGGTCAGATCCTGGCCCGGCGCCACACAGTCGCCACCGGCGTAGATACCCGGCAGCACCGTGCGGAACCGATCGTCGACGTGGATTTTTTCGCCGTCGCGTTTCAGCGTTTTCGCCAGTGGATCACTGATGCCCGTTTCGTCCATGCTCTGGCCGATGGCCTTGAAGATGGCGTCGGCCGCGATCTCGAAGGTCTCTCCCGTGCCGCCGAAGCGGCCGTCGACCATGGCGGTTTTCTCGAAGCGCATGCCGCGCACGCGGCCCGCTTCGTCCAGCAGCACCTGCTGCGGTTGCGCCCAGGTGCGCATGCGCACCTGGTTTTCCTTGGCGATGTGCTGTTCGTGTTCGGTGGCGCTCATCGCCTCGAAGCCGCGCCGGTACACCAAGGTGACCTCCTCGGCGCCGAGGCGCTGGATTTGCACGGCCATGTCGATGGCGGTGTTGCCGGCACCGATGACGATGGCGCGCGCTGGCAGCGGCAACTGGCTCAAATCGTCCGCCTGGCGCAGCGCCGCGATGTAGTCGACGGCGGCCAGCAGTCCCGGAGCGTCCTCGCCGGTCAAACCAAGCTGCTTGCTGGCGCCGAGGCCCAGGCCGAGGAACACCGCGTCGTACTGCGTATGAAGGTCCTTCAGCTGCACGTTGCCGCCCAGGGTCTGGCCGTGACGGATCTCGATGCCACCTATCGCCAGCAGGAAGTCGACCTCCTTCTGCGCGAAATTATCGGTCAGCTTGTACTTGGCGATGCCGTATTCATTGAGGCCGCCCGATTTCTCGCGCGCCTCGAAGATCACCACGTCGTTGCCCAACATCGCCAAGCGGTGCGCGCACGACAGGCCCGCCGGACCGGCGCCGACGACGGCGATCTTCCTGCCGGTCGACGGGAAGCGTTTGAATGGATGCTCGTCGAGCGACATGTTGTCGATGGCGTAGCGCTGCAGCAGGCCGATTTTCACCGGCTGGCCTTCGGCGTCGTGATTGCGCACGCAGGCGTCTTCGCACAGGATCTCGGTCGGACACACGCGCGCGCAACTGCCGCCCAGAATATTCTGCTTGAGGATGCCGACCGCCGCGCCGTTGACGTTACCGTCGTGGATATTGCGGATGAAGCTCGCGACGTCGATGTCCGACGGACAGATGCGGGTGCACGGCGCGTCGTAGCAGTACAGGCAGCGCGAACTCTCGATCGCGGCCTTGCGCGCGTTGAGTGCCGGCGCGAGATCGGTGAAGTGTTCCGCCAGCGCCGCATTGGCTTCCTTCGGATGCGGCATGTATTTCAGGGATTCGATCATCATTCATTTTCCTGGCTAATGGCTCGGTAGCATCGGACACCCGGACGACGGATTCGTCCGACTACTTCATCTGAGGGAATGCAAATTCCGCGCCAGCACTGGCGGTGTTCGGCCAGCGTTGCATGACGGCCTTGTGGCGCGTGTAGAAGCGCACGCCTTCGGGACCATAGGCGTGATGGTCGCCGAACAGGCTGCGCTTCCAACCACCGAAACTGTTGAACGCCATCGGCACCGGCAGCGGCACGTTCACGCCCACCATGCCGACCTGGATCTGGCGCACGAACTCGCGCGCCACGCCGCCGTCGCGCGTATAGATCGCCACGCCGTTGCCATACTCGTTACGGTTGATCAGTTCCACCGCACTGCCCACATCGGGAGAGCGCAGCATGCACAGCACAGGTCCAAAAATCTCTTCCTTGTAGATCGTCATATCGGGCGTCACATGGTCGAACAAAGTACCGCCGATGAAGAAGCCGTTCTCGCGTCCCGGCACGATGTGATTGCGTCCGTCGACGACCAATTTGGCGCCCTGCTCCACGCCTTCTCCGATCAAGCGCTCTATGCGCTGCTTGGCCGCGCTTGAAACGACAGGTCCCATTTCGGCGTCGTGCTCCATACCGTCGCGCACTTTCAGTGCAGCCGTGCGCTTTGCCAGTGCGTCGACAATTTTGTCGCCAGCGTCGCCGACGGCGACCACCACCGAAATCGCCATGCAACGCTCGCCGGCCGAACCGTATGCGGCGCCCATCAAAGCGTCGACCGTCATCTCCATATCGGCGTCCGGCATCACCACCATATGGTTCTTGGCGCCGCCCAAAGCCTGCACGCGCTTGCCCGCGGCGCAGCCGCGCGCGTAGATGTATTCGGCGATCGGCGTGGAGCCGACAAAGCTCAATGCCTGCACCACCGGATGATCGAGCAGCGCGTCGACCGTCACCTTGTCGCCTTGAACGACGTTGAACACGCCGTCCGGCAGGCCCGCCTCCTTCAGCAGCTTGGCGTGCAGCAGCGACGGTGAAGGATCGCGTTCGGAAGGCTTGAGGATAAAGGTGTTACCGCAGGCGATAGCGACCGGGAACATCCACATCGGCACCATCACCGGGAAGTTGAACGGCGTGATGCCGGCCACCACGCCCAGCGCCTGGCGCATCGACCAGGCGTCGATACCGCGCGAAATCTGATCGGTAAACTCGCCTTTCAGCATCTGCGGAATGCCGACCGCGAATTCCACCATCTCGATGCCGCGCGCTACCTCGCCCTGCGCGTCGGCGAAGGTCTTGCCGTGTTCGCGCGTCAGCATCGCCGCGAATTCGTCGACGTGCTGCTGGCACAGCTGGAGATACTTGAACAGCACGCGGGCGCGCGTCAGCGGCGGCGTCGCCGACCACGCGGGGAAAGCCGCTTCCGCCGCGCGCACGGCGACGTCGACTTCTTCGACGGTGCCCAGCGCAACGCGTGCCACCGGTTCGCCCAGCGCCGGATTGAAGACGTCCGCATAGCGGCCGCTTTGGGTGTCGACTTTGGCGCCGTTGATAAAGTGGGTGATGGTGTCAAGGTTGCTCATGGTGTTCTTCTTTCGTTATATCGTCTTATGGTCAGCCCAGCAGGCCGTCCGCGTCTACATAGGGATAGCCCAGGGCGTGCGCCACCGCTGCATAGGTGACGTGGCCCTGGCATACATTCAAGCCGTTCTTCAGGTGGGCATTGGCCTTCAGCGCCTTTTGCCAGCCTTTGTCGGCCAGCGCCAGCGCGTGGCTGATGGTGGCGTTATTCAGTGCGAAGGTCGAGGTGCGGGCCACCGCGCCGGGCATGTTGGCCACGCAGTAGTGCACCACGTCGTCGACCACGAAAGTCGGGTCCTGGTGCGTGGTGGCGCGCGAGGTTTCGAAGCATCCGCCCTGGTCGATGGCGACGTCCACCACCACCGCGCCGGGTTTCATGCGCGAGATCATATTGCGCGTGACGAGCTTGGGCGCGGCCGCGCCGGGCACCAGCACGCCGCCGATGACCAGGTCCGCGTCCAGCACCGCCTGTTCTATGGAATGGGCGCTGGAAAACATCGTCGAGATGCGGTTGCCGTACACCAGATCGAGCTGGCGCAGGCGGTCGATATTCTTGTCGAGGACGGTGACGCGCGCGCCGATGCCGACCGCCATTTGCAAGGCGTTGGTGCCGACCACGCCCGCGCCGATGATGGCGATATGGCCGGGCGCCACGCCGGGCACGCCGCCCAGCAACAGGCCCATGCCGCCCTTGGATTTTTCCAGGTGCGCGGCGCCGGCCTGGATCGACATGCGCCCCGCCACCTCGCTCATCGGCGCCAGCAGCGGCAGGCCGCCGTTGTCGCCGGTGATGGTTTCGTAGGCGATGCAGACGGCGCCCGATGCGACCAGCGCCTTGGTTTGTTCGGCGTCGGGGGCCAGGTGCAGATAGGTGTAGAGTATCTGGTCCTTGCGCAGCATCGCGCATTCGTTCGGCTGCGGCTCCTTGACTTTGACGATCATGCCGGCGCGCGCGAAGATGTCCGGCGCGTTGTCGACGATTTCGGCGCCGGCGCCTTCATACATCGCGTCGGTCAGTCCGATGGCGGCGCCCGCGTCCTTTTGTACAAGGACTTGGTGGCCGCGCAGTACGAGTTCCTTCACGCTGGCCGGGGTAAGGCCAACGCGGGACTCCTGGTTCTTGATTTCTTTTGGAACGCCTACCAGCATGATGGTCTCCTTAATTCAAACCCGCACCGCATGACAGGGGTCTGACCCCTTGGGGTCAGACCCCGCCTTGCCGGGTTACGTCGTGGTTATTCCAGGTTTTTCAGCACCGTCGTCAACTTTCCAAACAATTCATCGATATGTTTTTTCTCCAGCACCAGCGGCGGCGACAGGGCGATGGTGTCGCCGGTCGTGCGTATCAGGATACCGTCGGCGAAGGCCTGCTTGAACGCGGTGAACGCGCGCACACCAGGCTTGCCGGGAATCGGCGCCAGTTCGATGCCGGCGATCAGGCCGATAGTGCGGATGTCGATCACGTGCGGCAGTCCCTTGAGCGAGTGCACTGCGTCGGCCCAGTACTCCGCCATGCCAGCCGCGTGTTCCAGGATGTTCTGCTCCTTGAACACCTCCAGGGTCGCCAGCGACGCCGCGCAAGCCACCGGGTGGCCCGAATAGGTGTAGCCGTGGAACAGCTCAATGCCCGCCGGCGCGTCCATGAAGGCGTCGTGGATGTGCCGTTTGCTGAACACAGCGCCCATTGGAATGACGCCGTTGGTCAGCCCTTTGGCGGTGGTCATCATGTCCGGCTCGACGTCGAAGTAGTCCGACGCGAACGGCGTCGTCAAACGTCCGAAGCCGGTGATCACCTCGTCGAAGATCAGCAGGATACCGTGCTTGGTGCACAACTCGCGCAGGCGCTTCAGGTAACCCTTCGGCGGTATCAGCACGCCGGTCGATCCGGCGACCGGTTCGACGATGACGGCGGCCACGGTGGAGGCGTCGTGCAGCGCGACGATGCGCTCCAGTTCATCGGCCAGTTCGGTGCCGTATTCCGGCTCGCCGCGCGTGTAGGCGTTCTTTTCGAGATTGTGCGTGTGCGGCAGGTGGTCGACGCCGGGCAGCATGACCGTGTACTGCTTGCGGTTGCCGGCGATGCCGCCGACCGAGATGCCGCCGAAGCCCACGCCGTGGTAGCCGCGTTCACGGCCGATCAGGCGCGTGCGCGAAGCCTCGCCGCGCGCCTTGTGGTACGCCAGCGCCATCTTCAGCGCGGTGTCCACGGCCTCCGAGCCGGAGTTGGTGTAGAAGACGTGGCCGAAGCGGTGGTTGGTGTAGTCCATCAGCTTTTCGGCCAGGTCGAAGGCGGCCGGGTGGCCCATCTGGAAGGTTGGCGCGAAATCCAACTGGCCGACCATCTCGCGCACGGCGGCGACGATCTTCGGCTGCGCGTGGCCGCACGGGACGCACCACAGGCCCGCCGTGCCATCGAGGATGCTGTTGCCGTCGACGTCCTTGTAGTACATGCCTTCGGCCGACACCAGCAGGCGCGGATGGGCTTTGAAGTCCCGGTTGTTCGTGAACGGCATCCAGAAGGACGCCATCGATTCTGGTCGTGATTCGTTCATGCATATCTCCTGTGACGCCAAGCGGATTTTTTGACGAACCGTAAAAAAATTTACCAGTTGGCAAAATGATGATGCAATAATAGACAGCGCTACAACTATGGCACAGATACACAAATATCAAAACTGTCCAACCGTATTGGTAGTAAAAACAGTACAGTTTTGCTTTATGCCGCCTTTGGAGTCAAGGATGGAACAAGCGTATCCTGCGATCGATCAATCCGCCAACGGGCCGTCCTCGCCGCCCGGCGCGGCCGGCTGGCCCGTCGTCGCCATAGAGCGCAGCGGCAAAGGCAGCCTTGTGGATCAGATCGTCTCGGCCATCAGCGCGATGGTGGGCGCGCGGGAGTTGCGCATCGGAACCAAAATGCCGTCCGTGCGGCAATTCGCCAAGTGTAATGGCGTCAGCACCTTTACAGTTGTGGAATCCTACGACCGCCTCGTCACCCTGGGGCTGCTGTCCTCGCGGCGCGGCTCCGGCTACTTCGTGGCGCGCCAGGACCTGCCAGCGGTGCTGCTGCCGCTGGCAGGCGAGGCCACGCCGACCGCCATCGACGCCCTCACCGCCCACCTGTACTCCGGCATGTCCGACGCGCTGGCCGTGGGCGCCGGCTGGCTGCCGCCCGAGTGGTACGGCGAGGACACCATCCTCGACGCCGTGCGTCACGCCATGCGCATCCCGGCCAACCGCCTGCGCGGCTACGGCCATCCGCTCGGCTTCCCGACCCTGCGCCAGCACCTTGCCGCCTGCCTGACCGAAGACCTGTTCCCGGTGGAGCCGGAGCAGATCCTGCTCACGCACGGCGCCACCCACGCCTTCGATCTGATCCTGCGCACGCTCACCCGGCCGGGCGACACCGTCTTCGTCGAGGACCCGGGCTACAGCAATCTGCTGTCGCTGATCCGCCACCACGGCTGCGTGGCGGTCGGCATCCCGCGCGGCGACCAGGGACTGGACTTCGAGGCGCTGGCCAAACAGGCGGCGCACACCCAGCCCAAACTCATGTTCGTCAACACGGTGCTGCAAAACCCGCTCGGCACCTCGCTCAGCGCGGCGCAGGCGCACCGCCTGCTGGGCCTCGCCGAACAATTCGACTTCTGGCTGGTGGAGGACGACATCTACCGCGAGCTGGCGCCGCGCGGCGAGGCTTCGCTGGCGGCGATGGACGGCCTGCGGCGCGTGATCCGCGTCGGCAGCTTCTCCAAGACCCTGTCGCCGGTGCTGCGGGTCGGCTCGATCTGCGCCTCGGCCTCGCTGCTGCCGGAACTGGTGCGGGTCAAGATGCTGGCCGGGCTGACCACCTCCGAAATCAACGAGCGCGCCGTCTACCACGCCATCAGCGCGCGGCCCTACAAACGCATGGTCGACAAATTGATCGCCCAGCTGGAGGCGGCCCGCGAACGCACCATCGACAGCCTGCGCGGCGCCGGCATGACGCCCTTGGCCAAGCCGCGCGGCGGCATGTTCGTCAGCGCCGGCTGGCAGCAGGCCCCGAGCGCCGACTGGAACGGCCAGGTCATCGCCGACCAGGCGCTCAAGGCCGGCATCCTGCTGTCGCCGTGCGACTTCTTCATGCTGCGCCAGCCGGAGACGATCTGGTTCCGCTTCAACGTGGCCTACACCGACCACCCGCAACTACTGACCTTCCTGAGACACATATGTCGACAGCCAAACTGACCGCAGCGCCACCGCCGAAGATCAAACGGCGCGTCCTGAACCGCGACAAGCTCGAAGCGGAAATCGCCGCCGAGGCGGTGCGGGTGTTCGCCGAATGCGGCTACGAGGGCACGTCGATCGCCACCGTGGCGGAAAACGCCGGCCTGTCGAAGCAGAACCTGATGTACTACTTCCCCACCAAGCAGTCGCTGTACCAGCGGGTGCTCGACGAGGTGCTGGACGAATGGCTCGAACGCATGGAGAACCTGGCCGCCGAGGACCAGGAGCCGCGCGAAGTGCTGCGCACCTATGTGCAGGCCAAGCTGAAGTTCTCGCGCGAGCAGCCGTGGGCATCGCGCGTGTACGCGATGGAGGTGATCAGCGGCGCGCAGCTGTACGGCGCGCAGATCCAGAGCCGGGTGGTGCCGCTGCTGCGCAAGGACATCGAGGTGTTCGAGAAATGGATCAGCGCCGGCAAGATCGCGCCGATCAATGCCACGCACCTGCTGTTCGCCATCTGGGCGATGACGCAGTCCTACGCCGACTTCTCGGCGCAGATGGCGCTGGTGTTGAACCGCAAGCAGCTGAACAAAAAAGACTTCGACGACGCCGAAAAAGTCATCGTCGACATGGTGCTGGCGGCGATCAGCGTGCCGGCGGCATAATTCTTCTCCGGCACGCACCCTTTATTATGTGATAATAAAATTATTACAATAATCTAGGGTGGAAATATGAAACGACTTTTGGCAGCTGCGGTGAGCAGCGTGTGTTTTATGGCATCCGCGAACGCGGCGATATTGACGTATGAATTCACGTCGACCGTTTCCACGATATTCCTGAGCGATTTCAACACAAACACCAGTACCTATGTGGATAGCTATGCGGCGCCGCGCTACACAGTACAGAAAGGCGACATTATCCGCGGATCGTTCACCATCAACACCGCCCCCACGCTGACCGGGTGCTTCGAATCCGGAGACAGCATCTGCGTGTACTTCGACCCCAATCTGCAAAGCCATGTCAGGGCGTCCATCAACGGCACCGAACTGCATCTGCCGTCGAGCGACGCCAACGACAATGTCGTCACTCAACGCTCACTGGATGGCCTGGGCTATAACCGGCTCAACATACAGAGCAGCACCTCGCCCTACCCGATATCAGAGACTTCCAACATCCAGTTTATGGCGGAGCCACAGTACGTCGCCGTGGTCGACGGCGCCATTCCGCTGGCGATGCTAAATCTCACCCCGAACATCTCCGCTGACTACGGATACAGCTTCAGCGATTACGCCACCGGACTGGGATATTCCTTCTACGGCGCGATGACCTCCCTCACCTACATCGGCAGCGCACCCGGAAACAACCCGCCGCTCGCCGTACCCGAGCCGGAAACCTACGGCATGCTGATCGCTGGCATGGCTTTGGTGGCATTCGCGGCACGCCGGCGCGCCAACAAACCGACCAGCCCGACACCGGCCAGCATCATCGCATAGGTGTCCGCTTCCGGCACGGGGTGGCGTGCGCGCCGCCCATCGATGCCACAGCGACAATCGCGGCGGGAGCGGCGGTTCTCAAAACGGAGGCCATTCCATAGAGTTCCGCTCCTAATTGAGACGAAAAAAAAATCAACGACGCCCGGAAGGCATCGTTGATCTTTTTGTGAACGGGGCCGCCCGGCCCCAATGTCTGAATTAAGCTTGCTTGCGGCGGCGCGCCATGAAGCCCAGCAGGCCCAGGCCGGCCATCATCATGGCGTAGGTTTCTGGTTCCGGCACGGCGCCGGCGAAGTTGTTGATGTGGATCTCTGCGCGCGAATCGAGGTTGTTGACGTAGACGCCGCCTTCGATGTTGGCGTTGTTGATCAGGTTGGACTTGACGGCCAGGATCGAACCACCGAACTCGGCGTTGATGGTCAGGTCGGTGGCGTCGTAGAAGTTCCAGATCACCTTTTTGCCGGCGTCGCGGGCGCTGCCGCCCAGGAAGTTATCGTTGATCACGGCCGAAGTGATGCCGCTGTTCATGTAGACCGAGGTGGCGCCGTTGAAATTGAAGCTGAACTCGTGCACCAGGTTCTGGTTGAACAGCGTGTTTTCGATGCTGGTCAGGTCGAACACCGCCACGCCCTGGCTGTTGACTTGGGCGTTGAAGGTGGCCTTGCCCGCATCGATGACAACGCTGCTGCCGGTCGACTTGTAGGTTTTCATTTGCTGGGACACAGCGGTCAGTACCTTGCCCATGTCGGTCGACGTAGCGGCGACCGAGTTGGTCTCCTGCAGGCTGCCGGCCGCGACGGAACTGAGCTTGCTCACGTTGACGTTGCCGCCGTTGGTGCTGCCCTGCACGTAGACGCTGCCATTGCCGTTGTAGCTGGTGTTGATCGAGTTGCCGTAAATCGCGCTGCTGCCGTTGTTGACGATGGAATTGTCGATGTTGCCGTAGACGACGGCGCCCTTGTCGGTCACCTGGGTGCCGCTCATGGCTGCCTCGCCAGCCGCGACGCCCACGCCCTTGACGGTCACGGCAGCGTAGTTGGATGCGCGGATGTCTTGCGGATGCATGCCGAGAACGGCGCCGTTGCCCTGCATCGAACCGGTCACATAGGTGCGGCCGTCGACGTGCGACGACGATTTCATGTTACCCAAGGTAACGACGTTGAACTGATCGAAAATCTCTTGCTGGTTCAGCGAACCGGCCTGTGCTGGACCGGCGAGGAGCGCGGCCATGGCCAACGCGCTGAGTGCGAAATAACGGGACATTAAATTTCCTTAGCTTAAGAATAAATGCCGCTATGGCGGCACACAGATTACCAATTAACAACTCCAATTGCACGCAGTATATCATGAATTATTGCCTTTAATACATATATTTTTGATTTTAAACAACAACTGGTAGTTGCTACGCGATGCATGCCTGATCTCCCGCAGCAACACCGGCGCGTAACCGTGCATGCCGCCCGCCCCGCGATCACGCCACCATTCGTCGCCGGGTGGCGCCGGTCAACCCGCCCAAACAGCAGTTGATCGCAATCCCCGCCGGCGCCTCCGCGCTTTTGCTACAGTGGCCACATCGCAACACACCATGGAGACAAAACATGCGCAAGCCCACCACCGATTCCCTGTCCACCCTGCTCGACGAAATCTTCACCACCTGCATGCACATGCTGCGCCGCGCGGCCCGCCTGATCGGCGCCATGCCGCCGGCCGCGCTGCTGGGCGTGGCGCTGGCGCTGGCGCTGATCCTGGCCATCCTGCCGATGGCGATCGTGCTGTTCGCCGCCTTCATGCTGGTCAAGCTCGCGGTGCTCGGCTGCGTCATGGCCAAGCGCCGCCATCGCCACCGCAAGGAGCGCCTGCAATGAAAAAATCGCGGCTGGCCAAGGCCGGCTACGACAACGCCAAAAGCCTGCTCGACATCGTGCGCGAAATCGGCGAGACGGCCGCCAGCCTGTGGTGGCGCTTCTTCGACTGGCTCGCGCAGGTCGAATGGCGCAAGCTGATCATCATCTGGCTGCTGCTGTTGATCCTCGGCCTGACGCCGTTCGGCCTGCCCAAGCAGACGGTCGGCTTCATCCTGCTGTCGCTGGGCCTGAAGGTGCTGGCCGGCGGCAAGCGCAAGGCCGAGCTGGAGGCGCGCGACGCCACCAGCCACGCCGACGAGGAAGGCCTGGAGCGGCGCCTGGTGGAGGCGCGCATGGCCGCGCTGCAGGCGCAGGTCGAGCCGCACTTTTTGTTCAACACCCTGGCGCTGATCGGCCAGCTGATCGAAACCGATCCGCCGCAGGCGGCGCGCATCCACCAGAACCTGATCGACTACCTGCGCGCCACCCTGCCCCAGATGCGCGCCAGGGGCGCCGGCACCCTGGGACGGCAGATCGAAATGTCGCGCGCCTACCTGGCCATCATGCAGGCGCGCATGCGCGCGCGGCTGGCCGTCTCGGTCGACGTGCCGGAGCACATGCTCAGCGCCACCTTCCCGGTGATGATGCTGCAAATCCTGATCGAGAACGCCATCAAGCACGGCCTGGAGCCGAAGATCGACGGCGGCCGCATCGACATCCGCGCCAACGTCGACGGCCAGATGCTGCAGGTCGACGTCATCGACGACGGCATCGGCTTCAACGTCCACGCTGGCGACGGCCTGGGGCTGGCGAACGTGCGCGAGCGCCTGCGCATCCTGTACGGCCAGCGCGCGCAGCTGGTGATCGAGGCGCCGCTGACCGGCGGCACGCGCGCCAGCATCCGCGTGCCGTACGCGCCCGATATTTTCTCCGACGGGGCCAAATGAATCTGCCAATGAATCCGCACACGCCCCCGCAAACGAACCCGCAGCGCCGCGCCACCGCGCTGATCGCCGACGACGAGGAGCCGATGCGCGAACAGCTGCGCGCCCGCCTGCGCGAAGCGTGGCCGGGACTGGACATCGTGGCCGAGGCGGCCAACGGCATCGAGGCCGTGGCACTGGCCGGCCAGCACCAGCCCGACATCGTCTTCCTCGACATCCGCATGCCCGGCCTGTCCGGCATCGAGGCGGCGCGCATGCTGTTCAACCGCTGCCACCTGGTGTTCGTGACGGCCTACGACCAGTATGCGATCGAGGCCTTCGAACAGGGCGCGCTCGACTACCTGCTCAAGCCGGCCGGCGGCGAACGGCTCAAAACCACCTGCGCGCGGCTGCAAACGCTGATCGGCCGGCAGCCGTCCAACATCGAGCGTCAACTGGGCGCGCTGCTGGCGGCCCAAGGCAAGCCGGTCCGGCCCGACCCGGCCAAGCCCCAATACCTGCGCTGGATACAGGCGGTGGTCGGCGCCAACCTGCGCATGATCAGCACGCGCGAGGTGCTGTTCTTCCGCGCCGACGAAAAATACACGCGCGTCCAGACCGAGCAGTCGGAAGTATTGATACGCAAGACACTCAAGGAGCTGGCAGACGAGCTGGACCCGGACGAGTTCTGGCGCATCCACC
Organism: Oxalobacteraceae bacterium OTU3CAMAD1; assembly: GCA_024123915.1. Classification (NCBI taxonomy): domain Bacteria; kingdom Pseudomonadati; phylum Pseudomonadota; class Betaproteobacteria; order Burkholderiales; family Oxalobacteraceae; species Oxalobacteraceae bacterium OTU3CAMAD1. Next base: position 6,566,760 of record CP099650.1, read on the forward strand.
GCTCGACGCTGGTGCGGGTGGACGCCATCGAGGGCGTCACGCGCGACCTGCGCGGCCGGCAAATGGTCAAGATCAGGAACTTCTCCGAACAGTTGGAGGTCAGCCGGGGCAACACCCACCTCTTCCAGCAAATGTAATGCCCTCTGGGAAATTTACATTTCTACATGCAATAAGTATAATGGCGGGCTTTATTCCCGTTCAGAAAATAATCATGCAATTCCTTAAATATTCCGCAGCACTGGCGTCCTGCGTCCTGCTATTGTCCGCCTGCGGCGGTGGTGGCGGCGGTGGCGGTGGCGGTGGCGGCGGAGCGGCCGGCGCCGACCAAGGCTGGCTGACCTTCACGCCCAATCCCGTCAACGTCGCGGCCAACCAAGGCCAATCGACCTGGTTCACCATCAACGCCAAGTCGTCGCGCACCATCACCCAGGTCTTCAATATCGGCATCGTCGAGCCCTCGGGCATGGTGACCACCGACGTCTCGCTGTCGCCGGTGAGCCAATATGAATACAACGCCACGCTGCGTACCAGCCCGACAATGGGCGCGGGCAGCCATACCGGCAAGCTGGAGGTGCGCCTGTGCGAGGACGATCCAAAGGTCTGCAATAAACCGATCAGCGGCTCGCCATGGTTCATCCCGATGACCCTGACCGTCAACGCCGCCCCGGTGGTCACGCCGCCGGTGGTCACGCCGCCCGTCGTCACGCCACCCGTGGTGTTGCCGCCGGTGACGGCGCAGTTCAACCTGGCCTCGATCGACGTCAGCACCTATGAAGGCGAGCCGGTCACCGTCGCCCTGTCGGCCGGCATCAGCCGCTCGCTGCTCGGCGTCGCCAATGTCGGCGTGGTCGATAGCAAAGGCTTGCTCGCCGCCAGCACCAACGACGCCAGTTTCACCGACTCGCTGCATTTCAATGCCACGCTGCAGACCGCCACCGGTTTGTCCGTCGGCAAACACACCGGCACGCTGCAGGTGCGCGCCTGCGAGGACAGCCTCGCCGTTTGCGCCAAGCCCGTCAGTGGCTCGCCATGGTCGCTGCCGATCAGCGTCAACGTCGTTTCCCAGCTCAACCTGAAGGCGCTTTCGACCCTGCCGCAAGTGCCCGACTGGAGCACGCATCAGGGCAACGCCGCGCATACCGGCGCCATCAATGCCAGCTTCGATCCCGCAGTCTTCACCCGCCGCTTCACCGTCGGCACCACCGGCGCCTACCAGGGCGGCGTGGCGACCGAAGGGGCCAACAGCTTCGCGGTCGTCTCCCTCGCCGGCCAATGGATGGTGCAGGCGATCAGCGACGTCACCGGCAAGGAACTGTGGCGCGTCAGCCTGGGTACGCTATCGAACGCGAACCCGCCGGCGGCGGCCAACGGCAAAGTCTACGTGACATCGACCGGCCACCAGGATTCGTATCTGTGGATACTGGACCAGCGCGACGGTTCGCTGCTGGCCAAACGCGCCATGAGCTCGCAATGGGAACACTATCTGGCGCCGACCATCGCCAACGGCGCCGTCTATACCAACTATGGCTATTACGGCGGCATGGCCAAGTACAACGGCACCGACGCCACGCCGCAGTGGGAAGTCGGACTGCCGCAATTCGATAACTGGACGCCAGCGGTCGACAACAACTACGCCTACACCTACGTCAACGGCACATTCCATGCGCTCGACAACGGCAGCGGCGCCGTCGGCTACACCGTCGCCGATCCCAAGTACAGCTGGCACGGCTGGAGCGCCGACGGCTCGGTGGTGCTGGGCGCGGGCATGTTGTACGCCTACGACGGCGGCCGCGTTACCGCGTTGAACCTGACGTCGCGTGTCATCGCCTGGAGTGCGTCGGGCAACGGCGTGACGGCGCAACCGGCCCTGGGCGCCGGGGCGCTGTATGTGTTGAGCGCGAACGGCACGGTGCTGGAAGCGCGCAATCCGGCCAGCGGCGCGGTGCAGTGGATATCGAACGATCTCGGCGCGGCCTACCGCCAGGTCGTCGTCAGCAACAACCTGGCGTTTGTCAGCAACGACAGCACCACACTGGCGATCAATCTGAACACCCGCAAGACGGTGTGGACCTATCCACTGGGCGGGAAGTTATCGATCTCCAAGCGGGGCGTGTTGTACATCGTCTCGCCGCAAAAGCTGGCCGCTGTCAATCTGCAATAATCCCCAGGGGCGTTGCCACCGCCGGCCTCCCCGGCACCGGTGGCAACGCGCGGCGACGATGTGAATTGTGAGCATCGCCTGACCGCTATCAAGGTACACTTGCTTTTTCCGGTCTGTTCGCATCAGCACGGCGAACGGACCGCGCGGAAAACCGATCGAATCTGTTCCATCGACAGAACGGGGAGACAAGAATGTCCGGCATACCCAAGCAAACCCTCTGCACCATTGTACCCTGCATGCGCTACCGCGACGCGCCCGCCGCCATCGAATGGCTGTGCGACACCTTCGGCTTCGAACCACAACTGGTCGTCCCCAACGAGGACGGCACCATCGCCCATGCCCAGCTCTCGTTCGGCAGCAGCATGATCATGCTCGGTTCCGTGTTCGACACCGAGTACGGCCGGCTGATGAAACAACCGGCCGAAATCGGCCACTTCGTCACCCAAAGCACCTACCTGGTGGTCAACAACGCCGACCTGGTGTACGGCCGCGCGCTGGAAGCCGGCGCCAAAATCCTGTTGGATATCAAAGATGAAGATTACGGCGGCCGGGGCTTCACCTGCCGCGACCCGGAAGGCCATGTCTGGAGCATCGGCACCTACGATCCGCAAGGCTGAACGCCGCCCTCAGCCCCGCATTAGGGCGTCGATCAGTCCTCGGTCTGTGACCTGTGTGGCATGGATGCGAATAATGTCGCTGTACAGCGGCGGCATCGCCGCGCAGATGGCGTCCAGCTCCGCCTGCGCGATGGCCGGCACGACATACTGGAACTGCCTTGGATTGGTCGGCGGCAGCGGTCCTTCCATCGTCGAGCCGTAAGCACCGAGATTCATGAAGCTGATCGCGCCGGCGTCCGGCCCCCTGGCGAAAACCAGGGTACCGTCCTTCGGGTGGCCCAGATAGCGGCGCACCTCTTCCTGCCGTTCCGGCGCGGCGCCGGCCATCAGTTTGTAGCGCAGTTGCGCGTAGGCGCGCGTGGCCTCCATAAAGGCGCTGCGGATGCCCGATTGTGCCATCCTGCCCGGCATGCAAAGCAGCAGATTGCCGAACGAATCGAGCAGCGCGACGGCGTCGCCTTGACCACCGCCACCATGTTCGCAGTCGCGCGCCATCGCCTGCAGCAGGAACGGAGCCAGGCCGGCATCGGGCGTGAGTGGCGCGCAGCGGTAGGCCAGCGCATCCGGATAGACCTGCTTCAGCGCCCGTACGATGGCGTGATCGGACGCCAAGGCGGCGGGATCGAGCAGCTGTTCCCCTGGCGGATCGGTCTGGAACAAGCGCATCACCTCATCGGATGTTGCCTCGAACACCAGCGCGCACAAGGCCTGCGTCGGTTCGGAGATGGTCTTGCCGATGAAGAAGGACTTGGGCGTGGCGCCGGAGGCTGCCCGCGCGTACAGCGAGGAACCCAAAATCGCCGGATAGCTGAAGGTCGATGCGGCTTGCGCGCGCAGCGCCTCCGGCAGCGCGCCGAAGCCGGCGCTGACGTCGTGGTCGATGCCGGCTTCGCGGTCCGGCGCGGCAACCACCACATTAAAGCCGCCGGCCAGTATCGCGCCGCTGCACATGCAGCACGGGTCGAGCGAGGTGACGATGGTGATGTCCTGCGGCGGCGGCAGGTCGCGGCCCTTGGCGCGTTCGGCGTAGTACCAGTCGATCAACTGGCGCTCGCCGTGGGCGGTGGGATCGAAAATCAAACCCTGCTTGATGACGTTGTTGTGCAGCGACTGCAGCACGTTGCCATGCTGGTCCAGCATCAGGCCACCGACGCCGAAGGTGCCCTGCGTCTTGGCGGCGATGGCCTCGGCCGCCGCGATCGCGACGGCCGCCTGCACATCGATCGTCTTCTTGAGGGCCAAAACGATTACTTCTTCAGATCGGCGCGGCCGAAGCCGTTCGGCAGCTGGGCGGCAGCCGTGGTCTCGAAGATGTCGCCTTTCAGGTTGGTCAGCAGCACCGGCAGCTCGTCGCCGCCCAGTTCCAGGATCACCTGGCGGCAGGCGCCGCAAGGGGCAATCGGGCCGTCGGTCTCGCCGATGACGACCAGCTGGTCGAATTCTCCCGGCTTGTAGCCGTGCGCGAAGGCGCTGAAGAAGGCGGTGCGCTCGGCGCAGTTGCACAAGCCGTAGGCCGCGTTTTCCACGTTACAGCCGTGGAAAACCTTGCCGTCGTTGGTCAGCAGCGCCGCGCCGACCTTGAAGTTGGAGTACGGCGTGTACGCCTTCAGCCGCGCGGCGGCGGCTTCGGCGATCAGTTCTTGTTTGTTCATGTGGGTCCTCAGGTAGCTGGCTTTTAACCCGCACCGCGAGACGGGGGTCGTACCCCGAGGGGTACGACCCCCGCCTTGCTTTGCGGGTGTTACGGACGAATCGTGCGATAGACGACCGGGTTGGCCGCTGGAGCGGCGTCGCCGATCTGATAGGCCGCCTGGATCTCGCGTACCGCCTGCTCCGCCGCTTCCTGGGTGCGCGCGTGCACCATCGCCAGCGGCTGGCCGGCTTCGATCTTGTCGCCCAGGCCCGCGAGTTGCGTCAAACCGACGGCGAAGTCGATCGGATCGGCCGCGCGGCGACGTCCGCCGCCCAGGCTCACCACCGCCAGGCCGATGCCGCGGCAATCGGTGGTCGAGGCGTAGCCGGATGTCAGCGACGGCGCCGGAATGACGATAGGCGCCTTCTCCAGATGCTTGTCCGGATTTTCCATCAAGTCGGCCGGACCGCCCAGCGCCACCACCATGCGCGCGAAGCGCTCGGCGGCCGAACCGTTGTCCAGGCAAGCCTGCAACTTGGCGCGCGCTTCCGTTTCGTTGGCGGCCAGTTTGCCCAGCACCAGCATCTCGGCGCACAGCGCCATCGTCACTTCGTGCAGGCGTGCAGGGCGCGACACGCCCGTCAGGTAATCCATCGCACCGCGCACTTCCAGCGCGTTGCCGGCGTACGGCGCCAGCGATTCGTTCATGTCGGTCAGGATGGCCGAGGTCATCATGCCCGCGCCGTTACCGACCTTGACGATGCTGTCCGCCAGCTCGACCGACTTGTCGTAGGTCGGCATGAAGGCGCCGCTGCCGGCCTTGACGTCCATGACCAGCGCGTCCAGGCCGGCCGACAGCTTCTTCGACAGGATGGAGCCGGTGATCATCGCCACCGATTCCACGGTGGCGGTGACATCGCGCACGCCGTAGAAGATCTTGTCCGACGGCGCGAGCGACGACGTCTGGCCGATGATGGCGACGCCGACTTCCTTGACGACTTTGCGGAACAGGGTGTTGTCCGGGACCGTGGTGTAGCCGGGGATCGAATCGAACTTGTCCAGCGTGCCGCCGGTGTGGCCCAGGCCACGGCCGGAAATCATCGGCACGAAGCCGCCGCACGCGGCGATCATGGGGCCGAGCAGCAGCGAGACGACATCGCCGACGCCGCCGGTCGAATGCTTGTCGACCACGGGACCCGGCAGGTCCAGCGAGCGCCAGTCCAGCACTTCGCCGGAGTCGCGCATGGCCAGGGTGAAGGCCACGCGTTCGTCCATGGTCATGTCGTTGAAGAACACGGCCATGGCCAGCGCCGCGATCTGACCTTCGGTCACGCGATTGCTGGTGATGCCACCGACGAAGAACTGGATCTCTTCGGCGCTAAGGACGCCGCCGTCACGCTTTTTGCGTATGATCTCTTGAGGTAAAAACATGCGATTCTCCGCGTTGAATATTAGGTATTAAGAAGGATGCCGGCGGCTCACAAATGGCGGATTACGGCGTTCCGCCTAATCCGCCCTACGTGTATCCGCGATACGCGAACGGCGCGTGCCCACATCACGGAACCGCGATCCACGCATGGGACGCGGCCACGCTACGGAGACACGTAGGGCGGATTAGCGAAGCGTAATCCGCCATCCGCGCGCCGTCGGCGGCTCAATTAAACGCCGTAAGGTATCCAGACATTCTTGACTTGCGAGGCATGCGCCAGCACTGCGCGGCCGCCACTTTGGGCCGTACTATACCAGTCGCGCCCCTTGGCGCCGCCGACCCAGGTGCGCTTCAGCGAACCGGCAGACAGACGCTCCACCTCGGCGCAACCCTCGGCCGAACCGTCGTGACGCCACACCGCGTCGATATCCGAATGCGTCGCCAACGTACGCGCCAACTCGTCGGCCGAACCGGTGACGATATTGATCACGCCATCCGGCAGATCCGACGTATCGAGCACCTGGTACAAATCGGTGGCCGACAGCGGATGCGCTTCCGACGGCACCACCACCACGCGGTTACCCAGCGCGATCGCAGGCGCCACCAGCGAAATGAAGCCCAACAAAGGCGCCTCGTTCGGGCAGACGATGCCGATCACGCCAACCGGCTCGTGCAACGCCACGGTCACGCCGTGCATCGGCGGCTGGTGCGCCAGACCGTCGTACTTGTCGGCCCATGCCGCGTAGTAGAACAGACGCTCGATCGACGCTTGAACTTCCTTCTCGGCGTTCTTGGTGCCGGTCATCGCGGCGATACGCGCGGCGAATTCCTCGCCGCGCGCGGCCAGGTTCTCGGCGATGTAGTACAGCACCTGCGCGCGGTTGTGCGACGTCGCTTTCGCCCAGCCCCCCGCCTTGTGCGCCGCTTCCACCGCGTTGCGGATGTCCTTGCGACTGCCCTCGCCCACTTCGGCGATGAAGGCGCCGTCGGCGCCGTGCACCGGACGGCTATAGGCGCCGTCAGGGCGCGCCTGCTTGCCGCCGATGTACATTTTGGCGGTGCGGTCGATGGCGAATGCACCTGCGGCCGGCGATGCCGCCTTGGCCTTTTGCTTGGTTTCCACCAGCGGCGCCGCCGGACGCGCATCTTCGGACAGCGCGGTCATGTACTCGTACATGCCTTCGCGGCCGCCCTCGCGGCCGAAACCCGATTCGCGGTAGCCGCCAAAGCCGCAAGCGGCGTCGAACTGGTTGGCGGTGTTAATCCACACCACGCCGGCCTTGATCTGCGGCGCGACATCCAGCGCCAGCGAGATGTTCTCGGTCCACACGCAGGCGGCCAGGCCGTAGACAGTGTTGTTCGCCAGTTGCACGGCTTCCGGCGGAGTGCGGAAGCTCATCGCCACCAGCACGGGGCCGAAGATCTCGGCCTGCGCCACGGCGGCGGAGGTCGACGCACCGGTGATCAGGGTCGGCGGATACCACGAACCGTTGGCCGGGATCTCGCATGCAGGCTGGTACACGTCGCAACCTTCGGCACGGGCCGCTTCCACCAGGCCGGCGATACGTTGCTGCTGCACCGGATCGACCAGCGCGCCGATGTCGATCGACTTGTCCAGCGGCGAACCGAGGGTCAGCTTGTCCATGCGGGCGCGCAGCTTGGCGAGGAATTTGTCCTGCACCGATTCCTGCACCAGCAGGCGCGAACCGGCGCAGCAAACCTGCCCCTGGTTGAACCAGATCGAATCGACCAGGCCCTCGACGGCGGCGTCCAGATCGGCGTCGTCGAAGACGATGAACGGCGACTTGCCGCCCAGTTCCAGCGACAGCTTCTTGCCGCTGCCGGCGGTGGCCACGCGGATCAAACGACCTACTTCGGTCGAACCGGTGAAGGCGATCTTGTCGATGCCCGCATGGTTGACGATGGCCTCGCCCACGCGGCCATCGCCGGTGACGATGTTGACCACGCCGGCAGGCACGCCGGCCTGCACGCAGATCTCGGCGAACAGCATCGCCGTCAGCGACGTGAACTCGGCCGGTTTGAAGACGATGGTGTTACCGGCGGCCATGGCCGGGGCGATTTTCCACGACAGCATCAGCAGCGGGAAATTCCACGGCACGATCTGGCCGACCACGCCAACGGCGCGGTAGTCGGCGAATTCCTCGGCCTGCAGCTGCGCCCAGCCGGCGTGATAGTAGAAGTGGCGCGCGGCCAGCGGCAGGTCGACATCGCGCGTTTCGCGGATGGTCTTGCCGTTGTCCAGCGTCTCGAGCACCGCGAACAGGCGCGCATGCTTTTGCAGCAGGCGCGCCAGCGAGTACATCACCTTTGCGCGGCCGTGGCCACCCAATGCCTGCCAGCCCGGCTGCGCGCGGCGCGCCGCTTCGACGGCGCGATCGACGTCGGCGCCGGTCGCCTGCGTCAGGTCGGCCAGCTTGCCGGCATCGGCCGGATTGGTCGAGGCGAACAGTTCACCCGGCTCGCTCCACGCGTTGTCGATGAACAGACCGAAGGTGCGGCCGTGCTGCTCCAGCCACGCTTGCGCTTCTTTTTGGCTTTCGGGTGCTGGGCCGTATTCCATGGTATTCAGGATCTCTTTAATAGATGGCATGACGTGGTCCGTATTAAGGTTGTGCGTGGCGATGAGCGGCCGAGTAGTTCCCGGTCACGTAGTGCTCAAGCTGACGCTCGATGTCGGTCAGCAGGCTGGATGCGCCGATGCGGAACAGGTGCGGCTCCAGCCACTCGTTGCCCAGCTCCTCCTTCATCAGGGTCAGGTACTGCAGCGCGGCCTTGGCCGTGCCGACGCCGCCCGCAGGCTTGTAGCCGATCTTGAAACCGGTCTGCTCGTGGTAGTCGCGGATCGCGCGCACCATCGTCAGCGAGACGGGAATCGTCGCGTTGACCGGCTCCTTGCCGGTCGAGGTCTTGATGAAGTCCGCGCCGGCCATCATGCAGACCCACGACGCCTTGGCCACGTTTTCCAGGGTGACCAGTTCACCGGTCGCCAGGATGGCCTTGACGTGCGCTTCGCCGCAAGCCTGGCGGTAAGCCACCATCTCGTCGTACAGCGCCTGCCAGTTACCCGTCAACACATGCTGGCGGGTGATGACGATATCGATCTCGCTGGCGCCGGCGGCAACCGACAATTCGATCTCGCGCACCTTGGTTTCCATGCTGGTCAAGCCGGCCGGGAAGCCGGTCGACACGGCGGCGATCGGCAGGCGGCCTTGCAGCACCTGCACCGCCGGCTTGATCATCTCGTGGTACACGCAGACGGCGCCGGTGGCCAGCTTGACGTCCTGCAGGCCAAGGGCCTCGACCAGGTCCGCGCGGAGCGGACGCATGGCCTTCATGCACAGGCGCTCGACGCGGCCTGGGGTGTCGTCGCCGGACAAGGTGGTCAGGTCGATCAGGCCGATGGCCTTGACCAGCCACGCGGCCTGATATTCCTTCTTGACCGTGCGGCGGTTGGCCAGGCTGGCGGCGCGGCGGTCGGCCGCGCTCTTGTTGATGTGGATATGGTTGATCCAGCCCAGGTCCAGCGGGACCGCTTCGTTACGTTTGAAATCAGTAATTACGCTCATAACAGATTGCTTCCGTGGGAAAGTGGTTTCACGCCGAGGTGGTGGGCCAGGGTCTGGCCGATGTCGGAGAAGGTTTCGGAGATAGGCAGCTGTTGCGCCTTCACGCCCGGACCGAAGAAGATCATCGGAATATGCTCGCGGGTGTGGTCGGAGCCCGGCCAGGTCGGATCGCAGCCATGGTCGGCGGTGATCACCACCAGGTCGCCCTCTTTCAACTGGGCGATGAACTCGGGCAGGCGCGCGTCCATCTCGTGCAGCGCGTTCGAGTAGCCGGTGACGTCGCGGCGGTGGCCGAAGGCCTGGTCGAAGTCGACGAAGTTCACGAACGTCAGCGACTTGTCGCCTGCTTCCTTTTCCACCTTCATCAGCGCGTCGAACAGCGCCATGTTGTCCTTGCCCTTGACCAGGCGCGAGACACCCTGGGTGGCGAAGATGTCGCTGATCTTGCCGAGGGCGATGACTTCGCCGCCATCGTTCTTCACGTGGTCCAGCAAGGTGGGCGCCGGCGGCGCGACGGCGTAGTCGTGACGGTTGGTGGTACGGGTGTAGTTGCCGTTGGCGCCCGTGAACGGACGCGCGATCACGCGGCCGATGTTGTACGGCTCGACCAGTTTGAAGGCGATCTCGCACACTTCGTACAGGCGCTCCAGGCCGAACGACTCCTCGTGCGCGGCGATCTGCAGCACCGAGTCGGCCGAGGTGTAGATAATCAGCTTGCCAGTGGCGACATGTTCATCACCATGCTTGTTGATGATTTCCGTGCCGGAGGCGTGGCAGTCGCCCAGGAAGCCCGGCACGCCGGTCAGCTCCTGCAGCTTGCTGGTCAACTCGGCCGGGAACGACGGCACCGTCTTCGGGAAGTAGCCCCAGTCGAATTCCACCGGCACGCCGGCGATTTCCCAGTGGCCGGACTGCGTGTCCTTGCCGGTCGAGCGCTCGCGCGCGGCGCCGTAGGCGGCGGTGAAGCCGTCGCGCTGCGAGAAGCCCTCGGCCCATTCGCCGCTGGCGGCATGGGCGGCGGCGGCCAGGCCCAGTTTTTCCATCGTCGGCAGCGACATCGGCTTGCCGGTCTTGGCGGCCCAGGCGGCGATGTGGCCGAACGTGTTGGCGCCAACGTCGTTGTATTTGGCTGCGTCGGGCGTGGCGCCCAGACCGAAGGAGTCCAGCAGCAGGATAAATGCGCGTTTCATTGAGAGCTCCTAGAAAGCAAAAAGTGCGGATCTCAAAAGCGAAACCCGCACTGCAAATCTGGGGTCGTACCCAACGGGTACGACCCCGCACTACCGGGTTTATGCCTGCGGTGTTTTGGCCACGTTGGCCAGGAAGCCGAGGATGACTTCAATCAGCGACGTCGCGGCGATGGCCGCGTACTTCAAGGTCTGCTCGTGCGACAGCGGGAACGGCGACAGGCCTTCGGCCAGGTTGGTGATGGCGGACACGCCGACCACTTTCAGGCCGCAATGACGGGCCGAGACCACCTCCGGCACCACCGACATGCCGACGACGTCGGCGCCCAGCGTCTTGAAGGCGCGGATTTCGGCCGGGGTCTCGAAGTTCGGGCCGGCGTAGGCGATGTACACGCCTTCGTGCAAGGTGACCTTCTTCTCTTCGGCGGAAGCCTTCAGCAGCGCGCGCAGGTCGGCGTCGTAGGCGTTGGCCATGCTGAAGAAGCGCGGACCGAAACGCTCGTCGTTGGGACCCATCATCGGCGTGCCGGGCATGAAGTTGATATGGTCGGTCAGCGCGACCAGCGCGCCCGCGTCGACTTCGGTGCGCAGCGAACCGGCGGCGTTGGTCACGAACAGCATCTCGCAGCCCAGCAGCTTCATGGTGCGCACGGCGCTGGTCATCACGCCCAAGCCATAGCCCTCGTAGACGTGGCCACGGCCCTTCATGCACACCACCGCCACGCCGGACAAGGTGCCGATCACCAGTTCACCGGCGTGACCGTGCACGGTGCTGATCGGGAAGCCCGGCAGTTCGTTGAAGCTGATGGTGACCGCGTCGGTCATCTGCTCGGCCAGCACGCCCAGGCCGGAACCCAGGATCATGGCGACGCGCGGCTTGAAATCCGCAGGAATGCGCGCGCGGATGATTTCGGCGGCCTGGAATGGGGAATTATTAGACATGGTTATCCTCTGTTTTTATAGATGACGCGCTGCGGGCCGTGGGTTGGCCGATTGAAGTTTTACTGCGGATACTGACACTATGCATCATTCCCTATATGTATGGCAAATACCATTTTTCTTCCGGATTTATACATAAACCCTATAAATCGGCGGTATTATTCATGCGGATGAACTGAGCCGGCCCGGCCTGCCGCCGGCTCATTGACCGCTAACAAACAAATGTCTATTATAAAGGACAAATGTTTTAAGGCCGACCGTGAACGATATTTCTAAAAAAGAACAGCTCTACGAGCTGATCCGCGCCAACCCCTTCATCTCCCAGCAGGACCTGGCGGTCGGCCTGCGCCTGTCGCGCTCGGCCGTGGCCGGCCATATCGCCAGCCTGATCCGCGAGCGCCGGCTGCTGGGCCGCGCCTACGTGCTGCCCGACAAGCGCCCCGTGCTATGCATCGGCGCAGCCAACCTCGACCGCAAGCTGCGCAGCATCGCCGCCATGCAGCTGGGGACCTCCAACCCGGCCACCGCCGAGGAAGTCTACGGCGGCGTGGCCCGCAACATCGCCGAGAACCTGGCGCGCCTGAATTTGCCGACCGCGCTGCTGACCGCGCTGGGCGACGACGGCGCCGGCCGCGCGCTGCGCGAGCACGCGGAAAACGCCGGCATCGACATACGCGGCTCGCTGAACCTGGCCGACACCGCCACCGGCACCTACACCGCCATCCTCGACGAGCGCGGCGAAATGGTCGTGGCGCTGGCCGACATGGCGCTGTACGACCGCATGACACCGGACTTCCTGGCCAACCGGCTGCCGCAGCGCGCCGCCGCCTCGATGACGGTGGCGGACCTGAACCTGCCGGCCGACAGCGTCAGCGCGCTGCTCGATAGCGCCCGCGCCGACAACGTGCCGCTGATATTGGTGGCGGTGTCGCAGCCGAAGATGGCCCGCCTGCCGGCGGACCTGACCGGCCTGCGCCTGCTGATACTCAATCGCGGCGAACTTGAAACGATCGCCGACCGCGCGCTGCCGACCGAGGCCGACGTGCGCCTGGCCTGCCGCGCCGTGCTGGCGCGCGGCGCCAGGGATATCATCGTCACCTGCGGCGGCCAGGGCGTGTTCCACACCCGCGACGGCGAGCTGGTATGGCTGGCCGCGCAAGAGGTGGACGTGGTCGACGTCACCGGCGCCGGCGACGCCTTCTCGGCCGCCGTTTGCTGGTCGCTGTACCAGGGGAGCCAGGACCTGACGCTCGCCTGCCGCCGTGGCCTGAAGGTCGCCGCGATGACGCTGGAAAGCCACGACACCGTCTCGCCCATGCTGGCCGCCGATATCCTCGACGAGATCCAGGATTTTTATCCGACGCCGACCTCACCTATCCCGCCGATGCTTTCGAGCTTCGAGCCTCCCCTCTTCCCCCATAAGGACTGACCCATGCACCAATTCCTCCTGTTCTCGCCCGAAGTGGCCGCCGCCCGCGCCGCCGGCAAACCGATCGTCGCGCTGGAATCGACCATCATCTCGCACGGCATGCCGTATCCGCAAAACGTGCAGATGGCGCGCGAGGTCGAACAGATCATCCGCGACGGCGGCGCCGTGCCGGCCACCATCGCCGTCATGGACGGCAAAATCTGCATCGGCCTGTCGGAGGAGCAGCTTGAATTGCTGGGCACCTCGCCCGAAGCGATGAAGGTGAGCCGCCGCGACCTGGCCTACGTGCTGGCGCAATCGAAGCTGGGCGCCACCACCGTGGCGGCGACGATGATCTGCGCGGCGCTGGCGGGCATCCAGGTGTTCGTCACCGGTGGCATCGGCGGCGTGCACCGGGGCGCGGAAACCAGCTTCGATATTTCGGCCGACCTGCAGGAATTGGCCCGCACCTCGGTGGCGGTGGTGTGCGCCGGCGTCAAATCCATCCTCGACATCGGCCTGACCCTGGAATACCTGGAGACGCACGGCGTGCCGGTGGTCAGCGTCGGCCAGCGCGGCTTCCCCGCCTTCTTCACGCGCGAGAGCGGCTTCAACGCCGACTTCCGGCTCGACACCCCGGCCGAGCAGGCGGCCTTCATCCAGACCAAGTGGCAATTGGGTCTCGCGGGCGGCATCGTCGTCAGCAATCCCGTTCCGGAAGCGGAAGCGATGCCGAAGGCGGAGATCGACGACATCACCCTCCAGGCGCTGGGCGAGGCGGACGCGCAAGGCGTCGCCGGCAAGAACGTCACGCCGTTCCTGCTCGGCCGCATCAAGCAGCTGACCGAGGGCCGCAGCCTGGCCACCAACATCGCGCTGGTGAAGAACAATGCCCGCTGCGGCGCAGCGCTGGCCTGCGCCATGCAGTCGCATTAAACGAGACCCGCCCGAGACCACCGACACCAGGCCCGCCATGTCCATCGATCTGAAACAACTGAGGTACTTCCTGGCCGTCGCCGAGGAAAAGAGCTTTAGCCGCGCGGCCGAACGCCTGCACATCTCGCAGCCGCCACTGAGCCAGCAGATCATGAAACTGGAGAGCGAGCTCGGTGTCAAACTGTTCGCCCGCACCACCCGCACCTTCGAGCTGACGGTGGCCGGCAAGGCGCTCATGAGCGAAGCGTCCGAGCTGCTGGCGAAGATGCGCATGACGATCGACACCATCCGCCAGATCGACCGCGGCGAGGTGGGACGCCTGCGGGTGGGCATCGTCGGCTCGGCGATGTGGGGGCCGATCCCCAGTTTGCTGGAGGAGTTCCAGACCAAGTTCCCGCGCGTGACGTGGACCCTGCACGAGCTGGGGCCGACCTTGCAGTACGAGGCGCTGCGCGCCAAGCAGGTGGATGTCGGCTTCTGGCGCGAGCCCAAGCTCGACGAGGACGATCTGAAGCAGGACAACCTGCGCCAGGAGCTGTGCTTCCGCGAGGACGTGTGCGTGGCCATCAACGAGCACCACCCGCTGGCCAAGCAGGAGTCGATCGAGTTGATGGACATCGCCGACGAACCGATGCTGACCCTGGCGCTCGACAAGTCGTCGTTCCCGCGCTATCTGATCCAGTGCTGCGTGAAGGCCGGCTTCCAGCCGACGATTTTCCAGGAGGCGTCAGAGCCGCAAACCTTGCTGGCGATGGTCGGCGCGGGCCTTGGCGTGGCGCTGCTGCCCGAGACCACCAGCCGCATCGGCTGGCCGGGCGTGGTGTTCCTGCCAATCCGCAGCAATCCGCCGTCGGCCAATTTGTACATCACCTACACCACGCTGGACGACGCGCCGGTAGTGCGGGCGTTCCTGAACATCCTCAATCCTTCGAAGCCAAATTGATCGGGATCCACGTAGGGCGGATTAGGCGGAACGCCGTAATCGGCCATCGACGAGCCGTCGGCGGCGCTTGGCCGATTACGCGCTGCGCGCTAATCCGCCCTACGTGATTTAGAAGAAAGCCTAGTGCGTCACGCCGCCCGCCTCGCGCACATCGACGGTGTGCGCGAGCGTGGTGCGGATGGCGATGCGCAGGCCTTCGACCATGTCCTCCAGCTTCATGCTGGCGCAACCCGGATGCCGGGCCGCCTGCTGCGGCAGATACGGTATATGGATAAAACCGGCGCGCATCGTCGTGCCCCACTCGCTGGCCTGATGCATCAAACCATAGAACACATGGTTGCAGACAAAGGTGCCGGCGCTTTGCGACACCGACGACGGCAGGCCGGCATCGCGCAGCGCCTGCACGATCGCCTTGATCGGCAACGTGGAAAAGTAAGCGGCGGGACCGCCGGTGACGATGGGCTGGTCGACGATCTGGCGCATCTGGTTGTCCGCGATGGGCGCGTCGTCGATGTTGATGGCGATGCGCTCGATCGACAGATCGACGCGGCCGCCGGCCTGGCCGACCGCGATCACGATGCTCGGCTGCAGTTCCTCCACCGCCTGGTGCATCGCCTTCTTCGCCTGTCCGAACACGCATGGCAACTGGCGCGCATGCACGACAAAATCACCTTCATGCCAGCCCTGCAGGGCGCGTACCGCTTCCCAGGAAGGGTTGATCGTCTCCTGATTGAAGGGCTCGAAACCCGTCAACAATATGATCTTTTTCATCCGCTTAAACTCCACACTTCACTACCAGATCGCTACTCTAACCTAAATGATTGTCGTTTACATGTTCAGAAGAAAATACAGTAGTGCAATATTGGCAAGCAAAATCGGCAGTGCCGTCGCCACCTGGATTTTGACCACGGCGTTCTTGTCGGGCAGCTCCAGCAACGCCGCCGGAACGATGTTGAAGTTGGCCGCCATCGGCGTCATCAAGGTGCCGCAGTAGGCGCTGAACATGCCGATGGCCGCCATTACCGCGGGGTTAGCGTGGTACACGCCAACCAGCACCGGGATGCCGACGCCGCCGGCGATCACCGGGAAGGCGGCGAAGCCGTTGCCCATGATGATGGTAAACAGCGCCATGCCGATGCAGTACACCGCCACCGCCACCAGCTTCACATCCATGTTGATGTACGACGTGACCACATGCGCCACGGCCTTGCCCATGCCGGCCTCCGTGAACAACAGCCCGAGCACCGCCAGCATGTGCGGCAGCACCACCGCCCAGCCCAGATGGTCGACCAGCCGGCGCGACTCGCGCATCGCCTGCAGCGGCGTGGCCCGCGTCAGCCAGCACGCGGTGGCGACGGCGAACAGCGAACCGCAACCGAGGCTGACCAGGGTCGTGTTCTTCGGATCGAGCAGGAACAGGCCGTCGAATTTTACGTCCTTCAGCAAGGTCGAACCGATCATCGTCGTGATTGGAATGATCAGCGCCGGGATCAGCAGCTTGTGGCCAAGCCGCTGTGCGCTGTCGCGGCGTTGCTCGGGCGAGCGTTCGCCGTAGCGTCCCAGCGTGACGCCGCCGAAACCGGCGATCAGCGCCATCACCACCATCAGCGCGCCCGCCGCCACCGGCGACAGCCAGTCGCCGGCCAGATACACCACCGCGTACAAGGCCCAGAACAGCGCGCTGGAATAGCGCTTCGGATTATGCGGGTCGCGCAGCGCCATCACCGCGATCATCAACAGCATCGCGCCCAGCACCAGATAGAAGAAGTCGAGTTTAATCAGGGAGCCGGAAATCATGCCTGGCCACCCTTCGCGCTGTTCATCATCGCGCGGGCGATGTGGGCGTCGAGCCGGTGCAGCCGCCACGAGTGGATGATGAAGGCCGTCACCGCCGTCGGTATGCCCCACATCGCGATATGCAGCGGATCGACCTCGATGCCCTCGCCGCGCAGGATGGTTTGCATCAGCACGATGGCGCCGAAGGCCACGAACACGTCCTCGCCGAAGAACAGGCCGACGTTGTCGGTGGCGGCGGACATGGCGCGGATGCGGTGGCGCAGCGGGTCGGTCAGCGCCGGATAGCGGTTCTCGGCCGCGCCCTCGGCCATCGGCGCGATCAGCGGGCGCACCATGTTTGGATGGCCGCCGATGCTGGTCAGGCCGAAGGCGGCGCTGATTTCGCGGATCGCCAGATAAACGATCAGCAGGCGCCCGGTGGTGGCCGACTTGATGCGGGCGATGGACGCCTGCGCGTGTTCCTTGAGTCCATAACGTTCCAGCAGACCGATGGCCGCCAGCGGTAGCAGCAGGATCAGCGGCAGGTTGCGCGTCTTGATGAACGCGGCGCCAAGGACCGCGAGCAGATGTTCGACATCCATCGCTGCGGCGAAGCCGGTGACGGCGCAGGCGGCGATCACCACCAGCACCGGATGCGCGCGCAGCGCGAAACCGAGAATGATAACGGCCACGCCGAGCAGCGGCCAAAGATTAACTGTCTGATTCATTTCAACTCCCTGGATGTAAAAATCCCCGCGCACCTTGCGATGCGCGGGGATTCTCTCATGGCTTCGATTTAGAAGTTGACTTTAAAGGTCCCGCCCCAGGTTCGCGGCTCGTTCAACATGCCGGTCAGGTTGTCGAAGTCGATCGCGCCGACGATGACTTGGCGGTCGGTGATGTTGCGGCCGAACGCGGCCACTTCGTATTTGCCGTTGCCCCACTTGTAGCCGGCGCGCACGCCGCCCTCGGTCAGCTTCTTGGCCTTGTATTCAGGCGCCTGGTACAGGAAGAAGTTGTAGCTGCTGCGGAAGGCCCAGTCGGTCAGCGCGTAGAACTCGCCGTCGCCGATCGGGGTGCTGTACTTGAGCGTGAAGTTCACCTGCGTCTTCGGCGCGCGCGGCAGCGGGTTGCCGTCGATGCGCGAGGTGCCGGCGAACGGCCCGGCCGCGTTGGTCGGCGTGCAGCCGCTGGCGCCGGTCGGATTGTTCAGCACGTTGCCGCAGTACTGGACGTACAGGTTCGGGTCCTTGATCTCGGTGTCGTTGTAGCTGCCGCCGAGGGTCATGCTGAACTCGTCGCTCAGGTTGGCCTGGAAGTCCACTTCCACGCCCTGGCCGGTCACCTTGTCGGCGTTGATCAGCTGATTCATGTTGACCGAGCCGCTGCCGGCCGTCAGCTGGCGGTCCTTGACGCGGTACTGGAACACGCTGGCGCTCAGGCGCGCGCGCTTGTCGAACAGGTCCTGCTTGATACCGGCTTCGTACGACAGCGCTTTTTCGGCGCCGGCGAACGATGGACGGTCGCCCAGGCCGTTCAGGCGGCCCTGCATCGACGGCGCGCGATAACCGGTGGCGACGCGGGCGAACAGATTGGTCGCCTTGGTCAGCTCATAGGTGCCGCTCAGATCCCAGCTCACGTTGTGCGAGGTGCTGTCGATGTTGAACGGGCCGGAGACCACCGGCGGTTCCACGCGCGAGGCCGAGAATTCCTTCTTGTCGTTGGTGTAGCGCACACCGCCGCGCACTTTGAACTTGTCGGACACGGTGTAGTTCAGCGAGCCGAAAGCGGCCCACGATTTCGAATCCTGGAACTGCACCGCGTAGGCGGCGTTCTGCGGATTGCCCGGCGCGAAGCTGTTGAAGCTGATGCTGTCGATCTGGATCTTCTCGTTGAAGAAGAACAGGCCGCCGATCCATTGCAACGGGCCCTTGTAGTTCGACTCGGCGCGGAACTCCTGCGAGAACTGGCGGTGGTTAGGCAGCACGTCTGCCGTCTCGACCGGGAACGGAATGAAGCCGGGGCCCGAAGGCGGCGCGAACACGGCGCCGTAGCCGCCGTCGACGTCGGCGCGGCTATAGAACTTGAGCTTTTCGTAGCCGGTGATCGAGTGCAGCGTCAGATCGCCAACGTTGTATTTCAGGCGCATGCTGCCGCCCTTGGTTTCCAGGTCCTGGTTGTTGATGCCGTCGGTCGGATACGAACCGTAGTCGAAGCCGTCGACCAGCTCGTTCGTGCCCTTCTTGATGATGTTGGCGCGGAACAAGGTGGCGTTGCCGTGGTAGTTGCGTGCATGGACGTTGAACAGCGCGCTGAAGTCCTTGTTCGGTTGCACCAGCGCCTGCAGGCGGAACGCCTGGTCGCCGTAGCCTTCGAATTCCTGGGTGCCCTTGCCGGCGGTCGGGTTGGTGTTGGTCACGCGGTTGTCGCGGTGCTGGCTGGTGCCCGAGAAGCGCAGGGCCACGGTGTCGCTGACCGGCATGTTGAACATGCCCTCGACCGTCTTGGCCGAGAAATTGCCGATGCCCAGCTGCAGATAGCCTTCCTGTTTGAACACCGGCTTGGCGGAGTCGAACTTGATCACGCCGGCCGGCGAGTTACGGCCGAACAGCGTGCCTTGCGGCCCGCGCAGCACCTCGATCTGGTCGACGTCGAACACCGGGAAGCCCTTGAGCATGGCGTTTTCCATGACGATATCGTCCATCACCAGGCCGACCGGCTGCGAGGCGTTCAGGTCGAAGTCGGTGTTGCCCAGGCCACGGATATAGAAGCGCGGGAAGGTGCGGCCGTAGTCGGATTCGATGGCGACCGACGGCGAGCGGCCCGACAGCACGCGGATGTCGCCGGCGCCCGAGGTCAGCACGTCGAGCTTGTCGCCTTTGATGGTGGCGATCGACATCGGCACGTCCTTGATGTTTTCGGCGCGGCGCTGCGCGGTCACGATCACGGTTTCCAGCTGGCCCTTGGTGGTCGGCGCGGGGGGCGCAGCCGCAGCGTCTTGTCCCTCAGCGGCTGCCGGCTGGGCGTTGGCGCCAGCTTCGGTGGCCAGGGCCGCGTGCAGCGGGAAGGCGCTCGCCACGGCCAGGGCGATCAACGATCGCACTGCGAAACCACTACTGTTCTTGCTCATAAATGCTGCTCCCGGTTGTATTAGTTTGGATGGTATTTGTAGTTATCCCAATTATCGTAGCATGGAAAAAAATGACATAAACCCACTTTTTCCATGGTTGGATTCATATCTATTTTATATAAATGACTAAATAAAATCGAATTTTTCGTACATATGAAGCCTGATGCATAGTGACGGATTGCCTAAAAAATAGCCGCTCCCAGAGCGGAAAGGCGTTTAACTTGCACCTGGGAAGCTGCTTTGCGAATGGCGGGTGATCACCGGACGGGTTCGCCAGGCCGGCGGCGCGCCCCTTATCCAAACGGCAGGAAGTTTTTCCAATAGGACAAAAAGCAACAATATAAAAATATTTAATTTGGCGCCGACTGTTGCGGCAGTGCGACATGGGCGGCCGGGAGCGCCGGCGAGGCGACGCGACGGCGGATTGACAACCGCTGTCATTTAAACAAGCTTTCGCCGAGCCACGACGGCCAAGGCCGGCCAAGTCAGAGGTAAAGCTCTAAAAATCAGGGGTTTGCCGCCATAAAACGGCGCCGGATTATATGTTTCGTCCAATAAAAATATACAATATCGATCTTCCAGGAGCCTATTCATGAAACTTTCACAACTTAGTTTGACGGTTGCAGCCATCTGTATCGCTGCCAGCGCGTCCGCGGCGGATCCAAAACTGGCCATCGTGTATGACGCGGGCGGCAAGTTCGACAAATCGTTCAACCAGTCCGCTTTTGAAGGCGCCTCGCGCTTTAAGAAGGAAACCAACATCAATTTCACCGAGGTGCAAGCCTCCAGCGACACCCAGGCCGAACAAGTGCTGCGCGGCCTGGCGCGCAAGAACATGGACCTGATCGCGTCGATCGGCTTCGCCCAGCAGTCGGCGGTGCAGAAGGTCGCCAAGGAATTCCCGAAAGTGCGTTTCGTGCTGATCGACGGTGTGGCGCAAGGCGCCAACATCAACTCGATCACCTTCAAGGAAGAAGAAGGCTCGTACCTGGTCGGCGTGGCCGCCGCGATGGCGTCCAAATCCAAAAAGCTCGGCTTCATCGGCGGCGTCGACATCCCGCTGATCCGCACCTTCGCCTGCGGCTACACGCAGGGCGCGAAGGCGGTCGACAAAAAGGTCGAGGTCACCTCCAACATGGTCGGCACCACCGCCGACTCGTGGAACAATCCGGCCAAGGGCGGTGAGCTGGCCCGTTCGCAGTTCGACCGCGGCGTCGATGTGGTGTTCGCGGTGGCCGGCGGTTCGGGCCTGGGCACGCTGCAGACGGCCAAGGAAAAAGGCAAGCTGGCCATCGGCGTCGACTCCAACCAGAACCACTTGTATCCGGGTGCGATCCTGACCTCGATGGTCAAGCGCGTCGACAACGCCGTCTACGACTCGTTCATGCAGGTCAAGGCCGGCACCTGGAAGGCCGGCGTCAGCGCCAAGGGCATCAAGGAAGGCGGCGTCGATTGGGCGCTGGACGCCAACAACCGCAAGCTGATCACGCCGGAGATCGAGAAGCGCGTGCTGGGCGCGCGCAAGGACATCATCGACGGCAAGGTCAAGGTCTTCGATATCCGCTCGGGCGCGGCCTGCCCCGTCTGATACCAGTTTGAACACGAGCGCGCCGCCGGGGTTGTCCCCCGTGCGGCGCGTTTAACGTTTTAAGCGTTTACCGTTTTACGCATTACAGTTTATTTAACCGAACCGAAAACGACCCTATGCAGCCAGCAGTAGAATTTCGCGGCATCTCCAAGCATTTCGGAGCTGTCAAGGCGAACACGGACGTCAGCTTCGCCATCGCCAAGGGATCGATCCACGGCCTGGTGGGCGAGAACGGCGCCGGCAAATCGACCCTGATGAGTATCCTGTACGGCTACTACCGCGCCGACGGCGGGGAGATTTTGCTCGACGGCCAGGCGCGCCGCATCCACAACAGCCAGGAGGCGATCGCCCTCGGCATCGGCATGGTGCACCAGCACTTCATGCTGGTCGAGAACATGACGGTGCTCGACAACGTCATGCTGGGCAGCGAGGGCGGTTTCAAGCTTCAATCCAAGCGCGCCGCCGTCGAGGCCAAGCTGCGCGAGATCTGTGCGCGCTACCAGCTCGACGTCGATCCGCTGGCCACCATCCACGACCTGTCGGTGGGCGCGCAGCAGCGCGTCGAGATCCTCAAGCAGATCTACCGCAGCGCCAACATCCTGATCCTCGACGAGCCGACCGCCGTGCTGACGGCGCAGGAGACCGCGTCGCTGTTCGAGATCCTGCGCCTGTTCAAGGAACAGGGCAAAACCATCATCCTGATCACCCACAAGCTGCAGGAAATCCTCGACATCACCGACACCGTCACCGTGATGCGCGGCGGCCGCGTGATCGGCGCCGTGCCGACCGCCGGCACCACCAAGGAAGCCCTGGCCAACATGATGGTCGGCCGTCCGATCGAGAACAACCTGCCGCGCGCGCCGTACAACCCGGGAGCGCCGGTGCTGCGCGTCGAGAACCTGCAACTCAGCGACGACCAGCAGGTCAAGCTGCTGGCCGATATCGGCTTCACCCTGCGCGCCGGCGAGATCGTGGCGATTGCCGGCGTCTCCGGCAACGGCCAGAGCGAATTGATGGAGATCCTGTCGGGCATGCGCCTGCCGACCTCCGGCAAGCTCGAATTCCTCGGCAAGGACCTGCCTTACGCCGGCCGCTCCGACCCGGACGGCCTGCCGCGCACCTTCCGCGAACTGGGCATCGCCCACGTGCCGGAGGACCGCCTGCGCGACGGCGTCGTCAAGGCCTTCTCGGTCATGCACAACACCATCCTCGGTTACCAGGACAAGCTGAAAAACAAATGGGGCCTGCTCAACTTCAAGGCCATCGCGGCGCGCTGCGACGCGCTGATGAAAAGCTTCGACGTCCGTCCCGACAACCACGACCTGCGTATCGGCCTGCTCTCCGGCGGCAACCAGCAGAAAGTGGTGATCGCGCGCGAAGTGCTGGCGCAGCCCAAGCTGATGCTGGTGGGCCAGCCCACGCGCGGCGTCGACATCGGCACCATCGAGAGCATCCACAAACAGCTGCTGGCCCTGCGCGACTCCGGCGTGGCGATCCTGCTGGTGTCGGTGGAGCTGGAAGAGGTGCGCGCGCTGGCGGACCGCATCCTCGTCATGTGCGGCGGCCGCATCACCGGCGAACTGAAAATTGAAGAATTCGACACGACCCGTATCGGCTTGCTGATGGGCGGAATGCACAAATCATGAACAAAGACCTGCCACGCTGGGCGACCGCGTTTGCCCTGCCCCTTCTGAATCTGGTGTCCGCACTGCTGGTGACCGCGCTGGTGATCCACCTGCTCGGCGAAAGTCCTACCGAATCGCTGGCGATCCTGATCAACAGCGCCGTCGTCAATCCGGAGGGCTTGAGCTACACGCTGTTCTACGCCTCGACCTTCATCTTCACCGGCCTGGCCGTGTCGATCGCGATGGAGGCGGGCCTGTTCAACATCGGCGCCGAAGGCCAGATGTACTTTGCCGGCCTTGGCCTGACCTTGGCCATGCTGACCTTCGACAGCACCCTGCCGGCCCTGGTGCTGATCCCGGTCGGCATGATCGGCGCGGCGCTATTCGGCGCGCTGTGGGCCTTCGTGCCCGGCTACCTGCAGGCAAAGCGCGGCAGCCACGTGGTGGTCACCACCATCATGTTCAACTACATCGCCGCAGCGCTGATGAACACCGTGATCGTCAAACTGGTGCCGGCGGGCGAGCAGAATCCGGCCAGCCGCTCCTTCGCGGCCGCCGCCGAAATGCCGCGCCTGAACCAGTGGTTCCCGGTGCTGGGCGAGACGCCGCTTAACATCAGCTTCTTCCTGGCGATCATCGCGCTGGTGATCTACGGTGTTGTGGTATCGCGCTCCTCGTGGGGCTTCAAGCTGCGCGCCACGGGCCTGAACAAACATGCTGCCCACTACGCGGGCATCCGCATCAGCAAGATGATCATCATCGTCATGCTGATCTCGGGCGCGCTGGCCGGTCTCGGTTCGGTCAACTCCATCATGGGTTCGACCCACTACCTGTCGCTAAACTTCGTCGGCGGCGCGGGCTTCATCGGCATCGCCATCGCGCTGATGGGCCGCCAGCATCCGGTCGGCATCTTCCTGTCGGCGGTGCTGTTCGGCGCATTGACGCAGGGCGGCTTCGACCTGTCGCTGGAGAAGCAGAACATCCCGCCGGAGACGGTGATCCTGGTGCAGGGACTGATCATCCTGTTCTGCGGCGCGATGGAAAACCTGTACGCGCCGGTGATCGCCAAAATGCTCAAACTGAAGAAGTGAGGACACTATGACTTTTGACGACCTCCATATCGGCAGTATCCTGGTATCGACCGTGCGCAACGCGCCGGTGCTGATTTTCGCCGGCATGGCCGGCCTGTTCGCCGAGCGCTCGGGCGTGATCGACATCGGCCTCGAAGGCAAGATCCTGGCGTCGGCCTTCGTCTCGGCGGCCGTGGCCTTCACCACGCAGAACCCTTGGTACGGCGTCATGGCCGGCATCGTGGTGTCGATGCTGCTGGCCAGCCTGCAGGCCTACATCGCCATCACGCAGAAGGGCAACCAGCTGGTGGCGGGCATCGCCATCAACATCGCCATGAGCGGCCTGACCTTCGTCGTGGCGCAGTACATCTTCCAGCAGGGCGGCCGCACGCCGGACCTCGGGTCGGCGCGCCTGTTCGACGTGGTGCTGCCGGGGACGGCGGCGGTCGAAGGCATTCCCGTCATCGGCTGGGTGTACGCGCACCTGATCGGCGGCCATTCGGTGCTGGTGTATATGGCCTTCGCGCTGGTGCCGCTGGTGCACTGGATCGTTTATCACAGCCGCTTCGGCCTGCGCCTGCGCGCCTGCGGCGAGAACCCGCACGCGGCCGACGCGGCGGGCGTGAGCGTCGAGCGCCAGCGCTACATGGCGATGCTGATCGCCGGTTTCCTGTGCTCGTTCGCGGGCGCCTACCTGTCGATCGTGCAGAGCGGCTTCTTCCTGCGCGACATGTCGGCCGGCGCCGGCTATCTGGCGCTGACGGCCATGGTGTTCGGTAACTGGCGTCCGCTGTACACCTTCCTGGGCTGCCTGATGTTCGGCTTCTTCGGCGCGGTGCAAATCCAGATCGAAGGCGTGGAACTGCCGGGCATCGGCCGCCTGCCGGGCGCGATGATCCAGATGGTGCCGTACGTGTTGACCGTGATCGTGCTCGCCGGTTTGATGGCCAAGTCGGTGGCGCCGAAATCGCTCGGCATCCCGTTCGTCAAATCGCGCTAACGCGCACCGCTCCTCTAGCGGAACTCCCGCATATACACCAGCAGATCGGCGATCTGCTGGTCGTCGCCGATACCCCGGAAACGCCCTGGCCGGCTTGCGCGTAGGCGCCATTGGCAGTTTTATAATTGCTCCAATGGATAATGGATCTTATCGTAGCTGCTAACCATTTCCGCCAACAACTCCAACAGTCCTGCCAAGGGATGCTGTTCATCTTCCCCCATCACATCCAGTACGCGGTTCATCAATGCGACAGTGTGGTCATAGTCCGCTTCCGTTTTGATCGGTCTCAGCCCCGCGATGTGGTCGAAATCCTGCCATGCCGCAGCCAATGCAATGCCATCGATTTTATCAACGAGAATATTCATGGTTGTATCTTTCCCTGACGGTAACGCTTGCTCCACTTATCGTATTCGGCATGAGTCAACATGCTGCGAATGAAGACGAACCCCGTTGTGTAATTCACAGTGACGATCAACCGAAATTTGTTGCCCGCCAAGTTAAACACTGTAAAAGGCGCCACGTAATCAGCGCTGGGGAAATGGCCGCGCAACTCGCTAAAATTACGGAATGTCGCCGCTACCATTTCGTCCGCCCAATGCCGAACCGCGCTCGACGCCGACGGATGACGTGAGCAAAACTCTTTCAGTACTTTTCCGGATACGAGGCGCATCCGTCACTGTAGAACTTTAAACCTTTTACCGATTGAGGGCACTCAAAAAGTATGGTCGAGTCATCGGCTGAGATTGACGGATTAAGCTACGCTAATCCGCCCCACGAGGAACGGACGGATCGCATCCGGCGACGGAGAAGTGCATCCGCTCAGTGAACGATCCCGGACTCATGAACGCTTTGAACACCTTGTGCTCTTCGCTGACGCGGTACCCCGTCTCTTCCTCAACGTCGGCGTTAATGCGTACCTCGGGCTTGTCTGGCACGCTTAACTCACCTTGAATCCTTCCACTTCCTCGGGCCAAAGTACGACGTAAGTTTCGCCGCTCGTCTCGCGATACGCTATCTTCGCGGCCGTGAGATTATCTTCCATGCAGAACAATCTACGTATCTCGGAAAACAGGGTCTTGGGAGCGTCGGTCTGGATAAAAATATTCAGTTCCCCACATCCCATATCATGACCGTCGACGTCGTGCAGTTCCGACAGGTTTTGGCGCAAGAATTCTTCGACCGCGATGAACGTGTCGAAATCGCCCATCGAAGTGGCGCTCCACTGCAACACAAATTGATACTTCATTTTTCCTTTGAAGGTTGAGCGCCGAAACCACTCATATAGAGCAGCAGATCGGCGATCTGCCGGTCGTCACTGATGCCCCAGAAGCGCATGCTGGTTCCCGGTACCACGTCGTGTGGCGCGCGCAGGTAGGCGGCCAGCTTTTGCTCGGTCCAGACGATGCCTGATTTCTTCATCGCATCGGAATACTTGAAGTCCGGCGTGGCGGCGGCCTTGCGGCCGATGATGCCGTTCAACTGCGGGCCGTAGCCGGCCTGCGCGAAGCGGCCGACCTGATGGCACGAGGCGCACTTGCGGAACGCCGCCTGGCCGGCCTTGGCGTTGCCGACGTAACCGGCGGCGCCGGCGTGGCCGGAGCAAATGCAGCTGAATAGAATCGCCAGATAGAAATTATTCATACCGCCATTATGCGCGCTGTCGAATGACTACGGAGACACGTAGGGCGGATTAGCGAAGCGTAATCGGCCATGCATGCGTCGCGTCGGCGCATGCATGGCCGATTACGGCGTTCCGCCTAATCCGCCCTACGTGGAACAGTGGTCATATCCAGTTCGCGATCAAAATTTAGCGCAGCAGGTGCAGCGCGGCGTATTGCAGCAGCATGATGGTTTTGCCGACGGCGATTTCGCCGGAGGCCATCATCGCCATCGCCTGCTCCATCGTCAGCTCCAGCACTTCGATGTCCTCGCCCTCTTCCGCCACCCCGCCGCCAGCGCCGGGGCGCGAGGCCGGATCGTATTCGGCGACGAAGAAGTGCAGCCGCTCCGTGACAGACCCGGGACTCATGAACGCTTCGAACACCTTTTGCACTTTGCCGATGCGGTAACCCGTCTCCTCTTCTACCTCCGCCTTGATGCGCACCTCGGGCGTGGCCTGGTCCAACAGCCCGGCCGGCGCCTCGATCAAAAAGCCCGGATGCCCTTCGACAAACGCAGGAAAGCGGAACTGCCGCACCAGCACAACGGTGCGCCGCTCGCGGTTGTACAGCAGGATCGTGGCGCCATGGCCGCGATCGTAGGTTTCGCGCGACTGGCGCTGCCACGTGCCGTCGCTGCGGCGGTAGTCGAACGTGGTCTTCTTCAGCACGAACCAGTCGTCGGACAGGGTTTCGACTTTGTGGATGCGGATGCGGTCTTCAGGCATGGCGGCCTTCCTTTTTCTGATTGCGTATTTTTACGATATCATGCACTATCGTGCAATATCAAGATAATTCGTGCAAATCATGCTAACACGTCAACGCAAGGAACTCCTGCTGTCCCGCCTGAAACAGGATGGACAGATCGTCGCCAAATCGCTCAGCGAGGAGCTGGGGTTGTCGGAGGATACGATACGCCGCGACCTGCGAGAGCTGGCGGGGGAAGGCTTGCTGCAGCGGGTGCACGGCGGCGCCCTGCCGGTGGCGGCGCCGCTGCCCGCATCGCCGGCGATGGGCAACTTCGCCGAGCGCCAGCAAATCTCCAGCGACGCCAAGCCGGCCATCGCGCGCGCGGCGGCCGCCATGATCCAAGCAGGCCAGGTGGTGTTCATCGACGGCGGCACGACGTCGGTCCAGCTGGCGCGCCATTTGCCTGCCGATTTGAAGTGCACCGTCGTCACGCACAGTCCCAGCATCGCGGTCGAACTGACAGAGCATGCACTGATCGACGTGATCATGATCGGCGGCCGCCTGTTCAAGCATTCGATCGTCGCCATGGGGCCGGCCGCGCTGGACGCCATCGCGCAGATCCGCACCGACATCTACTTCATGGGTGTTTGCAGCCTGCACCCCGATCGAGGCATCAGCACTGGCGACTACGACGAGGCAGGCGTCAAACGCGCCATCGCGGCGGCGGCGCAAAAGACGGTGGTGCTGGCGTCGCCGGAAAAGCTGGACACCGCCTCACCGTTCCAGATCGCGCCGATGCAAAGCGTGGGCGCGATCATAGTCAACGCCGGCGTACCGGAAGCACTGCTGGCGCCCTACCGCCACATGGGCATCGAGGTGGTACTGGCCGGTTGACGGCTCAGGGCCAGATGGCTTTGAGCACGGCGGCCAAACGATAGCCGCCCCGGGTCAGCTGCGTCCTGGCGTCGGCCGACGTCGGCACCGGATAGTCGGCCGGCACCGACACCGGCCAGGTGTAGTAGACCGTCCCGGTGCTCTTGCTGGTCTGCTTGGACGCCGCCCCCGGGACCACGCCGTCATAAGCGCGCTTGGACACCGACAAAGCCTGTTCGGCCCACTGATAGGGCCAACCTGACGGATCGCCACTGTCGGCCGCCACCGCCGGATTGCCCGCGATGACCGCTTCCGCGAACTGCCGCGGCGAGCGCGCGTCGATGCGGCGGAAGGCGTAGTTCACCACTGTGCCATCCCAATACGAATGCAGCGGACGCGTGGCCCTCGGCGCGCGCGGCGGCCCGGGCGGCTCGACGTTCTCGGCGGCCGGCGGCGGAATCAGGCGTTCGCTACTCGCAGTCAGTTTGACGTCATCGAGCAGCAGGTTGCCGCCGCCTTGCGTGGCGAACGCTTCCCCGGCGTCGATCTGCTTCTGCCCCGCCGGCACGACGAAGCCGCCGTCCTTGCCGACATACGCTTCGCCCACGTGCAGCGGCTGCGAGATATCGCCCGTCAGGTGCGCCAGGATCAGCAACGCCTGGCGCGGCGTGAAGTTGCGCGGATTGCTGGTCTTGTCGCCCTTGCCCTGCAAAGTGGCGATGCACTGCTTGAGCGTCTGCACGATGTCGTCGTCGGCGGTGCCGACCGCGTGGTCGTGATACTCCGCCAGCTGGAACGGCACATTGGTGTAGTGGTACTCGGTGTGCCGGGGATTGGCCGCCACATAGGCCTCCATCTCGGCTGTCTGCGGACCGCAAAACGTCCCTTTGACGCAGTCGGCCCAGATGGCGATCTTTTCCAGGCTCTCGCCGGGCAGCAACAAGGCCTGAACGCGCTTTTCGGCGTTGCTGCCCTTGATCAGCTGATCGGCGATGGCGCCAACCGCGCGGTGACCGTCGTTGCCCCACGCCTGCGCATTAAAGGAAACGACAGCGCTTGAACAACCGAGCGCCGTCAACAACATTAGCTTCTTCATTCCGCTTTGCCTTTGACAGGTTTCGGATACTGCTTGTTGATGTCGAGGGCTTGCGCATACTGCGAGCCCCAGATCTGCTCCTGCGTCGCGGCCAGGCGCTGCGCCATTTTCTCGTTACGCATCACCACTTCCATATTACGCGACAAATCCATGTAGCCTCCGGACCAGTTGCTGGTGCCGACCCACGCGATCTGATTGTCGATCACCATGGTCTTGCTGTGGATGACGCGCGCGAACGGAATGAATCCGCCCGAGGCCACCGGTATCGTCACCACGCGAATCTCCACGTTCGGCAGCATCGCCAGGCTTTTCAGATAGGCTTGCGCCGGCTGTTCCATATTCCAGTTGGACACCATCAGTTTGATCTTCACGCCGCGATTGGCGGCGGCGCGCACCGCGTTGTCGATCACGGCGTAGTAAGGGCGAGTGCCCTTCGGCCCATAACTGAGGGGCGCGTAGTCCAGCAGCTGGATGCGCACTTCGCTTTTGGCGTCGGCCAGCAGCGCAGGCAGCCCGGATTCGGAATCGCCGATGCCGGCCGGGTTGTAGCGGTTCGGACTGGCCAGCAGGAAGGTCTCCTGGCGGTAGTTCGGCGCGGCGGTGATGGCGTTCAGCGCCGGCACCGCCGTGCCCTGCTCCGTCAGCGCCTGCGCGCGCCAGTCCTGGTTGAACACCGCCAGTACCTGGCCTGCGAGCTTGGGATCGGTGATGCGCAGTCCCGTCTCGTGGATATGCTCGAAGGCGCGCCAGTCGAAGTTCTGGCTACCGATAAAGGCGGTAGCGCCATCGACCACCATGTACTTGGCGTGGATGATGCCGTTGCCGGTCAGCTTGCTGAAATCGAGGATGCGCAGTTCCAGGTTCGGAATCGCCCGCAACTGGTCCAGGGTCGGCTTCTCCGACAGGCCCACGCCCTTTTGTTCCATCAGGAAGCGGATCTTGACGCCGCGCTTGCCGGCCGCCGCCAGGCGCTCGACGACCTTGTCGAACACGCTGCCCGGCTTGTTGACGGCGTAGAACTGGCCGATCACGATCTCGCTTTTGGCGTTATCGAACATCTCGCTCCACACCGTCGCCGGATCGCGCAGGTCGTCGCTGCGCAGCGACGTTTCGACAGGCGCCGTCTGCACCAGTTCAAAGCCGGGTATGGAAAACTCGGCGCGGGCCGGTGCGGTGGATGCCAGCAGCGCCGGCACGACAACGGAAAGTAAAATACGACGCATAGCGGCTACTCCAATGAATTTATTTAGTCTTGACTACCGCAGGCGCCTGATGCGCTGCTGCGTTTCGGCCTTGCCGGCGGGCTTGCCCGTCTCTTCGCGCTTGACCAGATAGGCGGTCAACGCATCGACAGCGAGGATGCCCGATTCGGCGCGGTTGGCGCCATTGGCGAACATCGGAAAAGCATCGCCGCCTTCGGCCAGGAAGTTATTCACCATCACACGATAGGACGACTCCCTCTGCAACGGCACACCGTTCAGCATCACGCTGTCCGCCACCACCTTGCTACCCTCGCCGCGCTTCGCATCCCACTGATAGGTGAAGCCGTCGGACACCTGCAGCAGCCCGCGCCACGAGTCGCGCCCGCCGATCCACTGCTGCTCCAGCAGCTCGTAGATCTGCCACCCTTTCAGGTTCATCGCCACCAGCTTGTTCCCGAACGGCAGCACCACCTGCGCCTGGCCGATGGTGACGCGCTTGTCCGCGCCGGTTTCCAGATCGCTGCGGATACCGCCGTCGTTCATGAAAGCGATCTGCACGCCGAACGGACGCCCCGCCGCCAGCACCGAGTCGGCCACCAGATCGCCCAATGGCGACTCGCCGTTGTCATCGAGGCCCCGCGCGACGCTGGGCACGGCCAGCGCCGCCACCGGACGCGCCAGTTGCGCCGCACTGCGCTCGCGCGCCTTCTTCAAATAAGCATCGAGCGCCGGAGCGGCAGGCCAGGTGCCGGGCACCATCACCTCCTGCGTGGCGCTGACGTCACGCAGCGTGTTGGTGCCGGTATCGACCCTCAGCTTGATGCGCGCCATCACATGGCCCGCCGAATCGGACTGCGTCACCAGACGTCCGTCCACCCGGCACAGGTAACCTTTGTGCGAATGGCCGCTGACCACCACGCGGATCGCCGGATCGAGGCGTTTAACGACATCGACCACCGCGCCTGTCAATTGACTGCAATCCTGCTGGTCGAACTTCTCGACGGTGGTGCCGCCCTGGTGCAGCAGCACGACGAATACGCCCACGCCCTGCTGGCGCAGCTCCGGCAGTTGGCGGTTGATCGCGTCCGCCTCGTCGATGAACTGGAGGCCGGCGATGCCGGAAGCGAGCGAGGTTTCGGCGGTCTCGCGCAGCACGGTGCCGATGAAGGCCACCTTGACACCATGCGCGGTCTCGATCTTGTAGGCCGGCAGGATCGGCTTGCGTGTGACCATGTCGATCACGTTGGCCGCCAGATAACTGAATTTCGCGCCGGCGTAGTCCGGGTCGAACTTGCAGGCCTTGTCGGCGCGCGGCGATTTGCAGCCGCCCTTCTGCTGGCGCAGCAGCTCGACGCGGCCGGCGTCGAATTCGTGATTGCCGACGGTGCTCGCGCGCAGTCCCAATAAATCCATCGCGGCCATGGTCGGCTCGTCGGCCCACATCGACGAGATGGCCGGGCTGGCGCCGATCAAATCGCCGGCGCCCACCAGCAGCAGTTCCGGGTCCCGCTTGCGCCAGGCCTGCAGCGCCGCGCCCAGCGTATCGATCCCGCCGGCCATCACCGTCCGTGGCTCTGGATTGCGCACGCTGTCCCACACGTATTTGCTCGGCTCGAGGTTGCCGTGGAAGTCATTCAACGTGACCAGTTGAACCTCGACGACGCCAGGCGGCAACCGCGGCCCGAAAGCGCAGCCGCTGGACAGGGCCGCGAGAGCGCCCGCCAGCACGGCGGCGACGACGGAACTCGATCGTTTAGTCATTGCGGATCAACTCGGAAATAATCAAATATTGTACAGCCCAAGCCGGCTGAAAAACGCCGCCGGCCCCGGCAAAAATAATACGTTACAAACCGTCCCGGAATAAAAAAACGGCTGATGTCGCCACCAGCCGTTTTTGGATCAGAGACTTGCTACGAACTTAGAATTCGTACTTCACAGTCGCCTGGATGGCCCACTGCGATTCGCCCTTGTTCTGACGCACTTCCAGGTCCTCGACCTTGTCGCGCACCTTGTAGACATAACGACCCTGTGCATCCAGACCGACGAAGTCGACGAAGCTGCGAGCCTGCGCGCCGCCCGCCTGGAACAGCACTTCGTTGGTACGACCCCAACGGCGGTTCAGCAGATTGCCGAAGTTGAAGATGTCGAAGCTGAAGACGGCTTTATGACCACGGATGAAGCTCGGGATCTCCTGTGCGATGCGCAGGTCGAAGCTGTTGGTCCAAGGCGAGAAGTCGGTGTTACGACCGACCACTTTGCCCTTCGAATTCCGCAGCACGCCATTGGCGTTCACGACCGACCAGAACTTCGTTTCGTTGGCGTTGCTGGTGGCGGTATCGCCCGCGAACACCACCTGGCCCGAACCCGGCGCCGATGGGATGTACATCAGATCGTTACCGGAAACCGAATCGCCGTTCAAGTCGTTGTTGAAGGTCCAGCTGTATGGCTTGCCCGAACGGCCTTCGTAGAACATACCGAAGGTGGTCTTGTAGGAGCCGAAGAAACGCTTCTGGAAGTTCAGCACGCCGCTGATGCGGTCTTTCACCAGATAGCTCGAGTTGGCCGACACTTCTTCGTTCGGGTTGAACACCGAACGGCCGCTGAAGGTCGAGTTCGAGGTCGACGAGGTCAGTGGCGACACTTCCTTCGCTTCGGTGTACGAGTACGCCAGCGACCAGCTGTAGCCACCCGACATCGGACGCGACAACGAGGCCGTGGCGACGTTGCTGTAGCCCTGCGAGGTGCCGGTGGCGACCAGGACGTTGCCGAACCTGTCGTTGCTGGCGGCCTTGCTGCGGAACTGGCCGCAGTTGGTGCCATTGACGGTGCCGGTCGAGATCGACGAACCGCTGGCGTTCCAGCAGTTCTGCGAGAACGCGGCGGCGTTGTAGTACAGCTCGCGGCCGTCGCTACCGATACGGGTAGGCGCGCCCAGGTTGTAGTTCTGGTAGTAGATACCGTCACGCACCTTGGTTTTCAGGAATTCAGCACCGAAGACCAGGCCGTACCATGGCAGTTCGTGGTCGAGGGCGATGTTCGCTTTCCATACCGAAGGCTGACGCAGGCCGGGGGCCAGCGCGTCGATCGGCGGTACCGGCGTCACCGTGGTCAAGCCTGGCGGCGCCACGCCGACGGCCGGCGTGAAGGTGCCATCGGCGGTAGGGCAAGCACCGGCGCTGGTGTTGCAGACGGTGGTGCGGGTCGCGACGCCGTTGTTCTGGAACGGGTTGGCCAGCCATACGGACGCTGCGGCGCCCTGGAACAGGCCGGCGCCGCCGCGCACCTGGGTCTGACGGGCGGTGTCGAACTTGTAGTTGAAGCCGGCGCGCGGCTGCCACAGTTTCTGGCCGTCGAAGGTGGTCGTGTTATCCAGACCGAAACCGCCAGTCTGGCGTCCGCCGACGGTGGCGCCAGGCGTAGCGCTGGCGATGACGGCCTGGGCGACTGCTGCATTGAGCGTTGGACGCTCAGGCACACTGGCGGCATCGACACGCAAACCGTAGCTGATGGTCAGACGCGGGTTGACGGTCCACACGTCCTGCAGGAACAGGCCGGTGTTCTTCATGGTGAAGTTGGCGGCGGCGTTGCCTTCCAGCGTGTTGCCCGGCGACGCGGTCAGCAAGGTGTAGGTGCTTGGACGACCGCGGCGGAAGTTTTCCAGGATGGCTTGTTCGACGGCGGCGGCATTCGCGGTGCCGCAGTTGATCGCGCCGAAGCTGTATTGGAAGGCGGCGGAGCTGTTGATGCAGCTGAACTGGTAGTTACCGTAGGTGTTTTGCAGGAACGCGTTAAAGATCTCGTTCTTGGCGTAATCGGCGCCGAACTTGATCTCGTGGTCGTTCAACGTCCAGTTGGCGCCACCGTACAGGTCCAGCGTCTTGGTGTTGAGGTTGTTGAACTGGCGGCTCGAATCGGTACCGAAGTTCAAGGTGCGCGAAGCTGGCAAGCCGGCCCCACCCTCCGGCAGCGCGCCGGTGAACGACAGGCTGATCGCGGGCAGCATCGAGGCGTTCTTAGGAACACTCTCGTAATCGCGCTGCGACGCCTTGAACTCGGTGGAGAAGTTCGGCGCCCAGTCCGAGGTCAGTTGCATGACCTTGGTTTCGATGTTCTTTTCCTGTGCATACCAAGCCGAGCTCAGCGACAGGCTGTTGCTGGCGATGCTAGGGAAAATCGGTTCCGATTGTTCGGTCTTCGAGTAACGCACCATCAGGCGGTGGTCGTCGGTGATGTTCCAGTCCAGCTTGACCAGCTTGTCTTCGACGTCAAGCTTGGTGCCGCCAGGGACTTGGGAGGTGCCGATGTCCATGCCGTACTGCTGGGCGATGTTCTGCGCCTGGGCGATGGCGTTCGGGGTGATGGCGACGTTGGTCATGCCGCCGCCCAGCGGGCCGAAGGCCGGCGCGCTGCGCGACGATTCCAGTTTCTCGTAGTTAGCGAAGAAGAACAGCTTGTCCTGGATGATCGGACCGCCGACAGTGAAGCCTTTGGTGGTTTCCTTGAACGGGGCTGGATCGAAGTACTCGCCGGTGGTCTGGTTGAAGCGCTCGCCGGCCAGCTTGTCGTTACGGAAGACGTAATAGACACTACCCTTGACGGTGTTGGTGCCGGACTTGGTCACCGCGTTGATGTTGCCGCCGGTGTAGCCCTTCTGGGTGACGTCGTAGTTGGCGACGTTGACCTGCACCGACTGGATCGCTTCGATCGAGATCGGCTGCTTGGAGGTCGGCGAACCGCTCGCTTCCAGGCCGAAGGTGTCGTTCACGGCCACGCCGTCGATGGTCAGCGAGTTGTAGCGCGAGTTCTGGCCGGCCACGGACATTTCGCCGCGGTCCTTGTCTGTCTGCGAGACGCGCGGATCGGCGCGGGCGTAGTCTTGCAGGTTGCGGTTGATCGAGCCCTGGATCGCCAGTTCGGTGGCGCTGATGCTGGTGCCGGCGCCCATATTAGTCTTGGAGAACTTCTCCGAACGGCCGCCCGCGGTACCGGCGATGGTCACGGTTTGCATCGCTGGGGTCGCGCCGAGCACGGCGTCCACGCTGGCGGTTTCGGCCAGCTGGGTGAATACGCCTTCGCGTTTTTCCGAGACGCCGTCTTTGGTGATGGTGATCGTGTACGGGCCGCCGGCGCGCAGGCCGCGCTGCACATAACGGCCTTCCGCGTCGGTGACCACGTTGTTGACGGTACCGGACTCGGTGTGGACGATGGTAACGGTCGCGCCCGCTGCTGGCTTGCCGTCGCCTGACGAGATGCGGCCGCCGATGGCCGACGTCGTGTTCTGTGCAAAGGCCGGTGCCGCCGCGAGCGCGATGGACAGGCTGAGCGCTATTTGCGTCAGCTTGAGCCGTTTATGATTGATCATTGTATAACCCCAAAAAAGACTAATAGTTATGTCGAAATCCCGCTGATGGCGGAACTCCTCTTTACGTTTGCTGCAACTGGTCGAGCCGCCCAAATCCCGACGTGCCAACGGCAGCGGGTGAGTGTAACGGCTTAATATGTCAGGGCTGTGACGTCCGTAGGTGACGCTTCCGCCTGGTTTGCCACTTATCTACTGAACTGTGAGAAAGCAATAATCTTGCTTTTTTGGATCATTTCATCCAACTATGCAGGATCGAAAAAAGCATGACAAATACGATTTATTTTAAGAATTCAGATGAAAAATATATAAATGAGGCTAAATTAACAGGCGACGGCAACTACCACGAGGAATAAGGCGGAATTATAAATCAGCCATTCTCACGTGAAATCTTTTCATTGGTATTAATGCAAAAAGCAACACCACTGGCGACGCTTATGTCGCATCGCGGCCACAAGCGTGAAAAAAATGTCGCGGCGCATGCCACAGAGAGGAATTTATGACAACAGTCGGATGCTGCTGTGCGGAAGGAAATTTTGTAACAAACAACAGAATGGTGTGGGTTGCGCACCACACCACCCTGCTGTTGAGCCAGCTTTACGCCGGTGACGCCAGCCGGGTTAGCGTGCCGCCTTGCTTTGCGCCGCAGCAATTTCAGCTTCAAACTTGCTGAACTTGCCGTCTAATCCCTTCAACAGCCGCTGCTTGTCGGCCTCGGCCAGGAAGGAATAACGAATGCTGTCGTATGACAGTTTTTTGACCTCAGCATAGGTCGGCTGATAACGGGCGGCATACAGCACGTATTCGCCGGACAGGTTATTACGCGAGACACCCGCATCGTCTGTCGACAGCACGAACGGCACGCCGTATTTGCGGTACAAGGTGACCGGGTGCGCTGCGCCCTTCACACCCAAAATAAAGTCGTTACTAGAGAGATTGACCTCGACCGGAATCTGCCGATCACGCATTTTTTTCATGATGCCCAGTGGATCGGTCTCGTGGGCGATGTCCATGCCATGGCCGATGCGGCTGGCGCCGGCGACGTCGATGGCGTCGCGGATGTGGAAGGTCAGGCCTTCCGGCTGCACCATGCCCAGCGCCAGCTCGCCGGCGTGCAGCGCCAGTTTCACCTTCGGATATTTCGTCTTCAGGAATTTGAACATCTGCATGTGCATCGCGTAGTCGCGCATCGCCACATGGACGCTTTCCTGGCCGACGATGTTCACGCCGACGATCATCGGGCTGGAGGACGCCAGTCTGAAGCTCGACACCATCTGCGAGAACACCTGCGAC
Source organism: Oxalobacteraceae bacterium OTU3CAMAD1 (assembly GCA_024123915.1). Taxonomy (NCBI): domain Bacteria; kingdom Pseudomonadati; phylum Pseudomonadota; class Betaproteobacteria; order Burkholderiales; family Oxalobacteraceae; species Oxalobacteraceae bacterium OTU3CAMAD1. The sequence continues at coordinate 6,603,960 of CP099650.1, forward strand.
GGCGACAGGAAGCGCAGCGCGAACGGCTGGTAGCGCATCGTGAAGTCGGCGTCGTCGATGCCGGCGCCGGAGGTCTTGACGTTTTCCAGGTAGGCGGCGATCCAGCCCTGGAAGGCCTTGTCGTCCTCCAGTTTGGCGCTGTAGGCGGCCAGGTCGGCCTCGGTCACGCCGCCGGCGATGGCCTTCTCGTCGAAGGCCTTGTCCTGCGCGATCGGCGCGATCTCGTAGATGGTCTCGATGTAGCTCAGGTTTTCCTGGATGGCGCGCTGCTTGAGCGTCTTCAGGCCTTCGGCGGCATTGGTCGACGCCACCGGATTGAAATAGGCGAAGGTGTCGAAGAACTGGCGGTCCGGCGGCGACTGCACCGCGCCATGATTGTGGAAGTCCTTGTCCGACCATTTTTGCAGCAGGTTGGCCAGCACCGTATTGTTTTGCAGGACGTCCTGGCCGGACAGGCACGCGCGCTCGGCCAGCGGTTTGGCGCGCTCGCTGGCGACGTTTTCCTTGGCCGTGTCGATCATGAAGCTGGTCTTGTTGACGCAGTAGCCCTCTTTGTCCACCCACTCCAGATACTGCTCGGCGTAGATCGAGCCGGAATAGTGGTGGTGCAGATCGCCGCCCTTGGGCATCATCGTGAAGAACATCGACAGCTCGGCCAGTTTCGGCTCCTTGGCCGAGACCAGCGAGGCGAAATGCTTCTTGACGATGTCCTCGTTGCTGGCCGCGTGCACGCCTTGCGGCGTGGCGCAGAACACGGCGGCGGCGAGGGCGACTGCCTTCAGGCTGGCGATATTTTTTTGCATGTGGCTTCCAATGTGAATATAGTCAAGTCGAGGCGCGGGCGTGTACCTTGCGGCCGGCGGAATAGGTCGCCGCGATGGCGCGGTCGTCGCCCAGCAACGCCAGCGCGAACAGCAGTTCCTCCAGGCTTTCGACGCGGTCGGTGCGCCGCTGCAGCAGCGGCGTGGCCTGCGGGTCGACGACGATGAAGTCCGCCTCCGCGCCGGCGCTGAAATTGCCGATCGTGCCTTCAAGCTGCATGCTGCGCGCCGCGCCCAGCGTGGCCAGGTAGAACATCCGCAAAGCCGGCAGATAACTGCCGCCCAAGCGCGCTACTTTATAGGCTTCATTCATGGTTTGCAACATCGAGAACGACGTGCCGCCGCCGACATCCGTCGCCAGCGACAGCAGCACGCCCGCCTGGTCGGCCTGTTCGAAGTCGAACAAGCCGCTGCCGAGGAACAGGTTGGAGGTCGGGCAGATGGCGGCGGCGGACCGGGTTTCGGCCATGCGCTCACGGTCGCGCTCATCGAGCCAGATGCAGTGGCCGTACATCGCGCGCGGACGCATCATGCCGTAGTTGTCGTAGACATCGATGTAGCTGCGCGACTTGGGGAACAACTCGCGCACCCACGCGCATTCGGCTTCGTTCTCCGATACGTGGGTCTGGATGAAGGTGTCCGGATAGGCGCGCGCCAGTTCGCCGGCCAGGTGCAGCTGCTCCTCGGTGGAGGTGGGCGCGAAGCGCGGCGTGATGGCGTACAGCGAGCGGCCGTGGTTGTGCCAGCGCTGGATCAGCGCCTCGGTGTCGCGGGCGCTCGATTCGGCGGTGTCGCGCAGGTAGTCGGGGCAGTTCCGGTCCATCATCACCTTGCCGGCGACCATGCGGAGGCCGCGCTGCTCGCTGGCGGTGAAGAAAGCGTCCACCGATTGTGGATGCACGCTGCAATAGACCATGGCGGTGGTGGTGCCGCAACGTAGCAGCTCGTCGAGGAAGAAGTCAGCCACGCCGGCGGCGTGCGCGGGGTCGCCGAATTTGCTCTCGACCGGAAAGGTGTACGTCTCCAGCCAGGGCAGCAGGCCTTCCGCCGGCGAGGCGATCATGTCGGTCTGCGGGTAGTGGACGTGCGTGTCGATAAAGCCGGGCATCAGCAGCTTGCCGCTGTAGTCGTGCACTTCGGTTCCCGGCGGGAGCGTGGCGTGCAGCGTGGCGTAGTCGCCCGCCGCCTGGACTTTGCCGTCGGCGACGATCAGCAGGCCGTCTTCGTGCCAGTCGTGGGACTGGTCGCTGAAAGCGGGATCGGCGAGAAAGTGGAGCAAGCTGCCTCGGTAGGCTTGCAGGTTTGGGTTCGACATAGGTTCTTTCAAAAATTTCGTGGTTCCGCGTGGCGGTTGCATGGCGTGGTTCGACATACGTCCCATCAAATATTCGCGGGTCCACGTAGGGCGGATTAGGCGGGACGCCGTAATCGGCCATCGACGAGCCGATGGCGGCACATGCATGGCCGATTACGCTGCGCTAATCCGCCCTACGTGATTTAACGTTAGACTCTGCTGCGCTTCCCACACCATCAGCAGTTGGGCGCAGACCGAGGCGGCGATTGCGGCGGGCAGCTTGTTTGTGATGCCGGCCAGACCAATCGGGCAGACCATGGCGTCGATGCGGTCCTTCGGCAGGCCGCGCGCGGCCATCCTGCGTTCGAACTGCACGCGCTTGGTCTTGGAGCCGATCAGGCCAAACCAGCCGACATCCGCGCGGGCCAAAATCGCTTCGCTCAAGCGCTGGTCCAGCGCGTGGCTGTGGGTCATGACCAGGTAGCTGGCATCGGCCGGCGCGCCGGCGACGAGCGCTTCCGGCATGTCGGTCGCTTCGACCGTGACGTTGGCCGGTATCGTCGACGGAAACATGTCCTCCCGCTCGTCGACCCAGGTGACGGTACACGGCAGCTCTCCCAGCATGCGAACGATGGCCGCGCCGACATGGCCCGCGCCGAACAACAGCAAGTGCGCGCGCGGAGCGAGACATGGATCTGCGAGCCAGCGGCGGCCGGCAGCGTCTTTCAACACATGCGTGCCGCGCTTGCGGTCAACCGTTGGCGCGCCTTCGGCCTCCCCTGCGAGCGTCATGCCATCCGCATCCAGCAGCAGCGCGGCGGACGGGCCGTCGATGGCGCTCAGACGCCAGCTATCCTCGCGGCGGCGCGCGCTCAAACTTTCCAGCACGGACCGCAGTGAAACATCGACCAGTTCGAACGCAAGGTGTACCACGCCACCGCAGCACTGGCCCAGGGTCGGACCAAGCGCGTAACGCTCCAGCCGCGCCGCTCCGGCGCCGCCCAGCATCGCGCGCGCCGTCTCGACCGCGCACAGCTCCAGATGCCCGCCGCCGATGGTATCGACCTGGCCTTCCGCCGTGACCAGCATCTTTGCCCCCGGCTCGCGCGGGCCGGAGCCTTCGACGATGGCCACCGTCACCAGCACCGCCGGTTGCGTGATCCGCGCTGTCAGCCACTCGTTCACTTAGGCCGCCATTTCCACTGCGGACACCGCGCGCAGTATCTCTTCGCTGGTCGCGGGCGCGTTCAGCGGCGGGTTGACGCGATGGCCGCCGACGCTGGAAATCGCATCGCGGATCGCGAAGAACACCGAGAACGGCAGCAGCAGCGGCGGCTCGCCCACCGCCTTGGAGCGGTGGATGCTGTCCTCCACATTGCCGTTGTCATACAGCTTGACGCGGAAGTCCTCCGGGCAGTCCGACACGCCGGGAATCTTGTACGTCGATGGCGCGTGCGTCATCAGCTTGCCGGCCGGGTTCCACCACAACTGCTCGGTGGTCAGCCAGCCCATGCCCTGGATGAAGGCGCCCTCCACCTGGCCGATATCGATGGCCGGATTGAGCGAGCGGCCGGCGTCGTACAGCGCATCCGCGCGCAGCAGCTTCCATTCGCCCGTCAACGTATCGACCACCACCTCGGATACGGCGGCGCCGTAGGCGTAGTACGAGAACGGATGGCCGTTCATCGTCTTCGGATCCCAGTGCAGGCCCGGGGTGGCGTAGAAACCGTCGGACCACAGCTGCACCCGCGCCAGATACGCCTTCTGCACCAGCTCCGGGAACGGCACGGCATGGCCGTTGACGTGGACGGCGTTGTCGAAGAAGCGCACCGGCTGGCCGTCCTCGTCGCCATACAATTTGACGGCGTAGGCGGACAGGCGCTCGCGGATCTGGCGCGCGGCGTCCTGCGCCGCCTTGCCGTTCAAATCCGCGCCGGTCGATGCCGCCGTCGCCGAGGTGTTCGACACCTTGCTGGTGTCGGTCGCCGTCGCGCGCACGTGTTCCATGTCCAGGCCCAGTTCATGCGCCACCACCTGCATCACCTTGGTGTTGATGCCCTGCCCCATCTCGGTGCCGCCATGATTGACCAGCACCGAGCCGTCGACGTACACGTGCACCAGCGCGCCGGCCTGGTTCAAGTGGGTGACGTTGAAGGCGATGCCAAATTTGAGCGGCGTGAGCGCCAGCCCTTTCTTCAATACCGGGCTGCCGGCGTTGTAAGCGTCGATGGCCTTGCGGCGGGCGCGGTATTCGCTGGTTTGCTCCAGCTCCGCCGTCAGCGCCTCGATCACGTTGTCGACGATCTCCTGGCCGTATGGCGTGACATTGCGTTCGGTCTTACCGTAGAAGTTCAGGCGACGGATATCGAGCGCGTCGCGGCCAAGGTTGCGGGCGATTTCGTCGATGACGTATTCGATGGCGATGGCGCCCTGCGGCCCGCCGAAACCACGGAAGGCGGTGTTCGACTGCGTGTTGGTCTTGCCGCAGGCGGCGCGGATGTCGACGTCGGACAGATAATAGGTATTGTCGAAGTGGCAGACGGCCCGCGTGGCCACGGGGCCCGACAGGTCGGCCGAGTAGCCTGCGCGCAGGGTCATGTCCACTTTGGCGGCGAGGATCTTGCCGTTGTCGTCGTAGCCGACTTCATATTCATAGAAGAAGCAATGGCGCTTGCCGGTGACGAGCATGTCGTCGTCGCGGTCGGCGCGCAGTTTGACCGGCCGGCGCAGCTTGGCGGCGGCGATGCCGGCGGCGGCGGCCCACAGCGCCGATTGCGATTCCTTGCCGCCGAAGCCACCGCCCATGCGGCGGCACTCGACCTGCACCTTGTGCGAATGCACGCCGAGCGCATGGGCGACGACATGCTGCATCTCGCTCGGGTGCTGTGTCGAGCACTGCACCAGCATGCCGTTGTCTTCCTTCGGGATCGCGTAGGCGATCTGGCCTTCCAGGTAAAACTGCTCCTGGCCGCCGACGAACAACTGCCCCTTGACCACACGCGGCGCCGTGTCGAACGCGGTCTGGAATTGTCCGCGCTTGAGCTGCATCGGCGGCAGCACGTACGATTGTGCGGCCTTGGCCTCCTGCGGCGTAAAAATGGCCGGCAGTTCGTCGTAGTCGACGACGGCGCGGCGCGCGGCGCGGCGGGCGTTGTCGTGCGTGTCGGCGACGACGACGAAGATCGGCTGGCCGACGTACATCACCTCCTCCACGCAGAAGATCGGATCGTCGTGGATGATCGGGCCGCAGTCGTTGGTGCCGACGATGTCGCCGGCGGTGTAGACAGCCACCACGCCGGCCGAGGCGCGCACCGGCGCCAGATCGATCGCGGTGATGCGCGCGTGCGCCTTCGACGACAGGCCCAGCGCGGCGTGCAAAGTGCCTTGCAGCTCGGGGATGTCGTCGGTATAGGTGGCCTGGCCAAGCACGTGCAGCTCGGCCGATTCATGCGGTCGGGCGACGCCGACGGCTTTCCAAGCCTCGGCGGCGGCGGCCTTTGCGTCGTTCAACGCGGTGATCTCAAGTTCAGGAGCGGCTGGATGGTTCACGGTGGCTCCTTTCAGGCGCGGCAAGCGAAGGCGTTGACGGCATCGGCCGCGAGCGGCGCATCGGCGCGCGTTTCGAACCAGAAGCGGCGCAGCAGGTTTTGCGCGGTTTGCATGCGGTAGGAGCTGGAAGCGCGCATGTCCGACAGCGGCGCGAAGTCCTGCGCCAGCATGTCCATCGCCACGCGCAGATTGGCTTCGTTCCAGCGCAGGCCAATCAGCGAAGACTCGGCGCGCGGCGCGCGGCGTGGCGTTGCGGCCATGCCGCCGAAAGCGATGCGGGCGTCGACCACGACGTCGCCATCGAGCTTGAACGCGAAGGCGGCACACACGGCGGAGATATCCTGGTCGAAACGCTTGGCCAGTTTATAGGTGCGGAATTCGATGCCGGCGCGCGGCAGCGGCACGCGCACGGCGGCGACGAATTCGTCCGCCCGCATATCCTTTTTCTGATAATCGAGGTAGAACGCCTCCAGCGGCAGCACGCGTTGGCCGGAAGCGCTTTGGAGCGCCACTTCGCTGCCCAGCGCAATCATCCACGGCATCGAATCGCCGATCGGCGAGCCGTTGGCGACGTTGCCGCCCAATGTGCCCGCATTGCGGATCGGCAGAGAGGCAAAGCGCTGGCGCATTTCGCTTAGCTGCGACGGATACCGTTCCGCCAGCGCTTCATACGCGTCGTCGAGCGACAAGCCGGCGCCGATTTCCAGCATGCCGTCCTTTTCGCCGATGGTTTGCAGCGCGGTGACGTGGCCAAGGTAGATGATGTCGCCCAGCTCGCGCATCTGCTTGGTGACCCAGAGGCCGATGTCGGTGGAACCGGCCAGCAGCGTCGCCTTGGGATGGGCGCCGCGCAGCGCCACCAGTTCTTCCAGTGTGCGCGGCGCGTGGAAGCTCTGGCCATGGGCGGTATAGCTGGCGCCCGCGTCGCGCCGCAAGCCGCGCAATTGCTCCGCCAGGGCCTCGCGGTCGAAGCCCACCTTGGGCAGCTCCGTCATCCGGTGCGCGGCATCGATGATGGGACGGTAGCCGGTGCAGCGGCACAGGTTACCGGACAGGCAGTCGTCGATCTCCTTGCGCTGCGCGGGCCGGCCGTCCTTGTCCAGGTACATGCCCCACAGCGACATGACGAAACCGGGCGTACAGAAGCCGCATTGCGAGCCATGACATTCGACCATGGCCTGCTGCACCGGATGCAGCGCGCCGTCGGCCTGCTGCAAATCCTCGACGGTGAACAGCGCCTTGCCGTCCAGGGTGGGCGCGAACTGGATGCAGGAGTTCACGGACTTCATCTCCAGCTGGCCGCCGGCGTTCAAGCTGCCGATGACGACCGTGCATGCGCCGCAATCGCCCTCGGCGCAGCCTTCCTTGGTGCCGGTGCAATGCAGGTCCTCGCGCAGGTGCTGAAGCACGGTGCGCGTGGGGGCGGCGTTGGCGATCTCCTGGACCTTGCCGCGGAAGTAAAAACGAATCGGTTCGGACATCGTGGTCTCAATCTGCAAATGGGTGTGTGGCGTGCCAGTGATCGGCGATATCGATGCGGCGCGTGATCCAGACCTTGTCGTGCCCTTGCACGTAGTCGAGGAAGCGCGCCAGCGACGCCGCCCGCGCGGGCCGGCCGGCGATGCGACAGTGCAGGCCGATCGACAGCATCTTCGGCTGGTTCAGGCCATTCGGATCGCCCTCCGCGTACAGCACGTCGAAGGCGTCCTTCAGATAGTCGAAGAACTGCGTGCCGGAGTTGAAACCCTGCGCGGCGGCGAAACGCATGTCGTTGGTGTCCAACGTGTACGGCACGATCAGCTGCGGCGCTTTGGCGGCCTTGCCGTCGGCGTCCGTGTAGTCGACCTTTTGCCAGAACGGCAAGTCGTCGCCGTAGTGATCGGAATCGTAGCGGAAGCCGCCGTGCTCCATCACCAGCCGGCGCGTGTTGGGCGAATCGCGGCCCGTGTACCAGCCTTGCGGCGCGCTTCCCGTCAGTTCGCGGATGATATCGACCGCTTCCTTCATGTGCGCGCGCTCGGTGGCTTCGTCCATGTTCTGGTAGGTGATCCAGCGCAGGCCGTGGCAGGCGATTTCGTGACCCAGCGACTGGAACGCGGCCACCGCCTCGGGATGCCGCTTGAGCGCCATCGACACGCCGAACACCGTCAGCGGCAGCTTGCGCTCCTCGAACATGCGCAGCAGGCGCCACAAGCCGGCGCGCGAGCCGTACTCGTACAGCGACTCCATGCTCATGTGGCGATTGCTGAACGAGGCCGCGCCGATGATCTCGGAAAGGAATGTTTCCGACCCGGCATCACCGTGCAGCACGTTGTTTTCGCCGCCCTCCTCGTAGTTCAGCACGAACTGCAGGGCCACCCGGGCCTGGTTCGGCCATTGGGCGTGGGGCGGTTTCGGCCCGTAGCCGATCATGTCGCGCGGATAGTTGTCGTAAGTGGTCATGGGCGCCGGCAAGTCGATGGGGAATATATCTGTAATCATATATGCGTGGACGGCTATCGGTATATGATTTGTACAATAGATACTTATGACGTACACATATAGGACAACCATGGGCAAGCTCAGTACGCACGTTCTCGACATCACGCAGGGCAAGCCGGGGGCCGGCGTCAAGGTGGCGTTGTACGCCGTCGGCGCGCAGGGGCGCACGTTGATCAAAACCGACGTTACCAACGCCGATGGCCGCTGTTCGGCGCCGCTGCTGGAGGGCGAGACCATGAAAGCGGGCAAATATGAGCTGGTTTTCGGCGCCGGGGATTATTTCGCCGCGAAAGGGGTGGAGCTGCCAGAGCCGCGTTTCATCGACGAGGTGACGATCGCCTTTGGGGTAGCCGGCGCGGATCAGAATTATCACGTGCCGCTGGTGGTGTCGCCATGGGCGTATTCGACGTATCGCGGTAGCTGACGACAATTAAGTTCCCGTCTAAATCACGTAGGGCGGATTAGGCGGAACGCCGTAATCGGCCATTTATGAGCCGTCGACGACGCATGTATGGCCGATTACGCTGCGCTAATCCGCCCTACGTGTATGACTGACGGATCAAGGGCTAGGGGTCACCGCTTGTCCGCCGGCGGGAACTCCCCTAAGATGCGCACACCATGACCGAATCCCATTCCGCCCTCGAGGCGTCCTTCCTGCAACAGGCCGTTGAACTGCACCAGCAGGGCCGCCTCCAGCCAGCGCAGGCGCTGTACCGCCAGATACTCGATCTCAATCCCCGCCAGTTCGACGCGCTCCATCTGCTGGGCGTGATCGCCCGCCAGCAGGGCGACGCTGCGACCGCCATCGCGCTGATCTCGCAAGCAATCGACATCGACGGCCAACAGGCCAAGGCCCACGCCAACCTGGGCGCGGCGCTGCTCGACATCGGGCGCGCCGACGAAGCGCTGGCCAGCCACGAACGCGCCATCGCCCTGCTGCCCGACTACGCCATGGCCTGGAGTAATCGCGGCAACGCGTTGCGCAAACTTGGACACCTCGACGACGCGCTCCTCAGCTACCAGCGCGCGATCGAGATCCAACCGAATTACGCCGAGGCGCACTGCAACCGCGCCATCGTGCTGCAGGACCAGGCCCGCTATCTGGAGGCATTGGGCGCGGCGGAAGATGCGCTGAACATCAAAGACCGCTACGCCGACGCCTGGTTCGCGCGCGGTAACGCGCTGCATTGCCTGCGCCTGCTGCCGGACGCGGTGGAAAGCTTCGACCGCGCCATTCATCTGCGGCCGCAATGGGCGGAGGCGTACAGCGCGCAGGGTTCGAGCCTGTTCCGGCTGGGCGAATTCGAGGCGGCGCTGGACAGCTACGATCACGCGCTCAGACTGAAACCGGACCACGCGCTGGCGCAATACCATCGCGGCAACGCCCTACGCTCGCTCGGCCGCAACGACGAGGCGATCGCTGCCTACCGCGCCGCGCTGGCCCATGGCGATAATCCGGAAACCATCGCCTTCGCGCTGGCATCGCTCGGCGTGGGCGAGACGCCGGCCGTGCTGCCGGCCGAATATGTGCGCTCGCTGTTCGACCAATACGCCAATCACTTCGACGAGCATCTGGTGAAGGTACTTGATTATCAGACCCCGGCTTATCTGGACGCGATGCTCCGTCGCGTGGCGCCGGCGACCGGTCTTGACACCTTGGACATCGGCTGCGGCACCGGCCTGTGCGCCCCATATCTGAAGGCCTACTCGCGCCGCCTCGACGGCGTCGACCTGTCGCAGCAGATGCTGGACAAGGCGGCCGAACGCGACGCCTATGACGAATTGACCTGCGCGGACTTGCTCAGCTATTTGGACGGATACGACAGCCGCTGGGACCTGGCGGTCGCCGCCGACGTCTTCGTCTACATCGGCGACCTGAGGCCCGTATTTGAAAGCGTACGGCGCGCGTTGCGGCCCGGCGGACGATTCTGCTTCTCCGTCGAAGCCGGCGACGGCGCCGACTTCATCTTGCGCCCCACCAACCGCTACGCCCACACTCAGGGCTATCTGGAACGTCTGGCCGAGGCCACCGGCTTTGAAATCCTGGCGGCCGAACCCCTCGCCGCCCGACAGGAAAACGGCGCGACCATCTCCGGCCACGCTGTCATCCTGCGCTGCTCTAAGTAACCCCAATGTGCTTTGAGCGATACGCATGCCGTACTGCTTAGGGGTCGTACCCCTTGGGGTACGACCCCGTATGGCCGTGCGGGTTAGGCTGGCCGTGCGGGTCGCTCTTACTTGCTGTAGTCCATGATCAGCCGCGTCAACAGATACAGGCGCGGCGCGATGCTGTCGACTTCGATATATTCCTCCGGCGTGTGGATGCCGCCGCCGACGATGCCCAGCCCGTCGATGGTCGGCACGCCGGCCGCCGCTATCAGGCTCGAATCGGCCGCGCCGCCGCTGCCTTCCAACGTCAGCTTCTTGCCCAGCTCGCCGTAAATGGCCTGCGCGCGCGCCGCCATGCCGTCGGTTGCCGCGTTTTGCGGCATCGGCGGGAAGCCACGGCGCAGCTTCGCGCTTACCTGCGTATCCGGGATCAGCTTGTTGGCGGAGATGCGCGTCATGTCCTTCTCGACCCGGTCGAACTCCTCCGCCACCGCCACCCGTACATCGGCCTCGGCGTGCGCGGCGTCCGGTATGACGTTGCTGCGCTCGCCCGCCTTGATCACGGTGAAGTTGACCGTGGTCTGCTTGCCGGCGTCACCCAGTTTGCTCAGTTGCAGCACCTGGTGCGCCGCCTCCATGGCGGCGTTGCGGCCCGCGTCCGGCGCCACGCCGGCGTGCGCCGCCTTGCCCTTGACGTCGAGCTCGATGCCGCCGCTGCCCTTGCGCCAGATCACCAGGCCATCGGCCGGACGGCCAGGCTCCAGGTTGAAAGCGACATCGTGTTCGCGCGCCTGCTTGTTGATCAGCGCCAGCGTGCCCACCGAGCCGGTTTCCTCGTTGGTGTTGAGGATCAAGGTGACCCTGGCGTAGTCGTCGAATTTGGCGTCGCGCAGCAGCTTCATCGCATACAACGCCATGACGATGCCGCCCTTGTCGTCCATGATGCCGGGACCGTAGGCCCGCTTGCCGTCGACGCGGAACGGCCGCGCCGCCGCCGTGCCGTCGCCGAACACGGTGTCCATATGCGCCACCAGCAGGATGCGGCCCTTGCCCTTGCCGGTCCAGGTGGCGACGATATTGCTCGACTTGGCGGGCAACGCCGGCAGTACTTCGATGCGCGCGCCGAGCTTTTTCAATTCCTCCTGCGCGATGGCGCCGACCTTGTCCAGCCCCGCTTCGTTGTAGGTGCCCGAATCGATATTGACCAGCCGTTCGAGCAGCGCCAAGGCCTCCGGCTTGGCCTTTTCGGCCTGCGTCAATAAGTCCTGGTTCAGCGGCGCGGCTTGTGCCGCCGCGCCGCCCAACCCCAACATCAAGCCAAGCAAAACAAAGTTCTTACGCATGATCGACGACCTTTATCGTTGTATGGAGGTAGCTCCATAGTAACGCCTCGTCAACAATCATGCACCTCAACCACGCGGGCCCAGCACTTGGCTGAACTGCTGCCTCTCTTCGGCCGAGGCGCCCGGGCGCTTGACGGCCGTGGTCAATGCCGCACGCAGGTTGGGCGTGAGCTCCACATCGCCGCTGGTCACCGAGCTCAGTGTTTCCCGGACCAAGTCGCCGGAGGCGCCCTTCGACAGCTGCGCGATGGCGATGTTGGAAGCCTCCCCGGGTGAGCTGAGGCGGTAGAGCTTCTGCACGGCCAGCGCCCGCACGATGTCGCTGCCCTGGCCCTCCGCCAACTGGTTCAAGAGCGGGACGGCATCGGCGCGCAGATTGGCGGCATCGCCGTTTTTCTGCTCCGCGAGCGTGCCGATGAAATTGAGCCGCGCGACGGCGGTTCGATCATCGGTTCGCGCGCCGGCCTTCAAATCGGCCAGCGCCCGCACGATCACGTCTTGCGGCGCCTGGCCCGGCAGGTTGAAGTAAGTCTCGTACATCTCCCCGAACTTGCTTTCGCTCTTGCTCTCCCAGATCGCATTCGCCTCGTGCAATACGATGCTCCGGCCATCCGACGACCCGACCAGCAGCGAGCGGATCATGTCGCGCTCCATGGCCTGATCGGCCGGCATGTTGTGATAAAACTGTTCCACGGCTTTGCCGACGGCGGGGTCGCTTTCGATCGAAGCCAGCAGCCGGGCCTGGAGTTCCTCGACCTCCGTCGACGACAGGTTATCGCGCTTCAGTATCTTGTCGACGAAGCCCCGCAGACTTGCTCCCGCCTCATCCGCAGTGTATGGCTTGACGACGTCAGCACCGGCGGAGTCGGAACCGGACTCACCCCGGACGCCGCCCTCCCCGGCGGGCAAGGCCGCTGGCGCGGCGGAGACCATCGGCGCACGCGCCAATAGCACATTAAAACCGTCGGCATGCGGCGCTGCGGCCTTGTCCACCCGAGGCTCGCTGCGGGAAACGAAGTAGCTCCCCGCCGCGATCAAGAGACAGCCGCCGATGACCACCGCCACAACGACGCGGGGCGAGGAAAAATGTAGTTTGAAAGGCATTGTGGCGACGTCCTTAAATCTTGTCGTACTGGCAGCTGCTGCCACGCCATTCGGGCAGGTAGCCCTCGATGGTGTAGGCGCCGCCCACATAGGTGCAACGCCAGCTCGGGCCGCCCATCCAGTCGGACCGCCAGCCGGCGGGGCAGCTCGACCGCAGTGTCAGATAATTTTCCGCACCGAGCACGCGCATTTTGCCCCGGCGCTCGCTGAAGTTGATGACTGCGCGGCCTTTCCAGCCCACCTTCGGGCTGCAGGTGACGGTTTCACTGCGAATATTGCAGGCCGACCAGGAATGGTTGGCCGAAGCGTTGATCTCCATGCCACCGATCTTGGTCGGAATGGCCCATTTGGCGCCAATGTTAAAACCGGTTGTCCGGCACTGGGAATGGCCGGTGGTCAATGCCACGGAACCGCAGCTACCGCCCCGATCGCTGAAACAATAGTGCCAACTTGAACCGTCCAGGTAGTAACCGTGCTGGTCCTTGCCAATCCAGCCCCAGAACTGCGTGTTGAGCTGTTGTGCACCGGCCAGGCCGCTGTAGGCGGCCATCAAAACAAACAAAAAAGTAATCTTTATGGATTTCATCATGGGTTCCCGAGTGAGGTTTGCACTGCGATGCGTGACGATGGGTGTATTGGGGTTTAAGAAATTTTTTCTAATGAACAACCACGGAAAGCTTACAAATCTTTTGTTACGGCATCGTTACGGCATGAAACTAGTCCAACTTGCACCTAGCTCATCCATGCCTTAAAATTCCAAGCTGATAACGCTCTGGTCCTGCAGCCGCTGCACGGCAACCAGTTTTCCAGACTCTTTACGGTGACTATTGGATACCGTGCCCTTATGGGTGCAACTTCTTGCACTCGCCCTCCTGATCTTGTGCTCGGCCTTTTTCGCCATGGCCGAAACCGCCCTGATGGCGGCCAACCGCTATCGCCTGCGCCACGAGGCCAAGCGCGGCAGCCGCGCCGCGATCACCACCCTGTGGCTGCTCGACCGCACCGATAAGCTGCTGTCGCTGATCCTGATCGCCAACACCTTGGTCAACGCCATGGCCACCGCGCTGGTGACGTCGATCGCCATCGAATACTTCGGCCACGACGACAACGTCATCATCATCTCGACCGGCGTGGTGGCGTTCCTGCTGATCGTGTTCGCCGAAATCTCGCCCAAGATGATCGGCGCCACCTATCCCGAGCGCATCGCGCTGCCCACCAGCGTCGTGCTGCGGCCGCTGATGGCGCTGTTCAAGCCGGTACTGTGGTTCGTCAACCTGTTCGTCGCCCAGGTGCTGCGGCTGTTCCGCACCAAGGCGGTCGCCCATCTGCAGGACGAGCGCGTGTCGCCCGAGGAGCTGCGCTCGATCGTGCTCGAGGGCGGAAACTTCATCCCGCAAAAGCACAAGAGCATCCTGCTCAACCTGTTCGATCTGGAAACCATCGTCGTCGAGGACATCATGACGCCGCGCTCGCAGATCGAGGCGCTGGACCTGGAACAGTCGGTCGAGGAGATCAAGCGCGAACTGACCACCTGCTACCACAACAAGCTGCCCGTCTACGAGGGCGAGATCAACCGCATCGTCGGCATCCTGCATGTGCGCAAGGCGGTGGCGCTGCTGAACCAGGAAGAAGAATTGACGGTCGAGCACTTCCGCGAGCTGCTGACCACGCCCTACTTCATCCCGCAGGACACCGGCGTCTTCACGCAGTTGCAGTACTTCCAGGAGCGCAAGGAGCGCCTGGGCATCATCGTCGACGAGTACGGCGAGGTGCAGGGCCTGGTGACCCTGGACGACATCATCGAGGAAATGATCGGTGAATTCACGACATCGATGCCGGGCGACGCCCGCGCCGACAGCTTCGCCTGGAACGAGCAGGGCGAGTGCCTGCTGGAGGGTGCCACGGCCCTACGCGACGTCAACAAACGCCTGGGCCTGAACTTCCCGCTCGACGGCCCCAAAACGCTGAACGGCATGCTGCTGGAATTGTTGCAAGAAATTCCAGAAGCGCCGATCAGTATCAAAATAGGCAACTGCATCATCGAGGTGATCCAGGCCCATGATCAATCCATCAAAGTCGTCAAATTGATACGTCCGGGCACGAAACGCGGTTAAACGCGGTGTCTGATTGCTAAGCCCACGTGGCGAACGCAACACCCGGGCGTACAATCGTTTCTTGGCAGCGACAAATAGACGACAAGGCTTTACAAAATTAGTGCTCAAGAGCATGATTCTTTGACCGCCCGTCCCCTATCAAGATAGATGCTTCTATGGCAGCAGTCCTACCCAACGCCCCGCCAGGCGCCCCGATGCCGGGGTTGGCGCGCGCATTGCTGCAAGCCGGACGGCTCTCCGCCATGCAAGCCGAGGCGCTGCAAAAAAAATCCGTGCTCGACAAACTGGCCTTCATCGACGTGCTACTCTCGAGCGGCGTGATCGACGCCCGCGCCCTCGCCGCCTTCTGCGCCGAAACGTTCGCCTACCCGCTGATGGATGTGACCGCGCTCAACCTCGACGCGCTGCCGGCCAAGGCCATCGACAATAAACTGATGCAGGCCCAGCGCGTCATCGCCCTGGCCAAGCGCGGCAACAAGATGTCGGTCGCCATTTCCGATCCGACCAATCTGCAGGCGCTCGACCAGATCAAGTTCCAGACCGAGTCCACGGTCGAGCCCGTCATCGTGCCGCACGACGCGCTGTTGCAGCTGCTCGCCCGGCTCAACAAGACCAGCGAACAAAGCATTTCGGAACTGGCCGGCGACGAAGCGGACATCCAGTTCGCCGAAGAGGAAAGCGCGGCGGCGGCGGTGGCGGCGGCCGAGTCGGCCCCCAACGACGTCGAGGACGCGCCGGTGGTGCGCTTCCTCAACAAGATGCTGATGGACGCGGTCAACATGGGCGCGTCGGACTTGCACTTCGAACCGTTCGAGAAATTCTACCGGGTGCGCTTCCGCGTCGACGGCGTGCTGATGGAGCACGCCCAGCCGCCGATCTCGATCAAAGAAAAGCTGGTCTCGCGCATCAAGGTGCTCGCCAAGCTCGACATCTCGGAAAAGCGCGTGCCGCAGGACGGGCGCATGCGCCTGATCGTCTCGCCCACCAAGACCATCGACCTGCGCATCTCGACCCTGCCGACCTTGTTCGGCGAGAAGACCGTCATGCGTATCCTCGACGCCACGCAGGCGCAAATGGGCATCGACGCGCTCGGCTACGATCCGGACCAGAAGGACATCCTGCTCGAGGCCATCCAGCGCCCGTACGGCATGGTGCTGGTGACCGGGCCGACCGGCTCGGGCAAGACGGTGTCGCTGTACACCTGCCTGAACGTCATCAACAAGCCCGGCATCAACATCTCCACCGCCGAGGACCCGGCCGAGATCAACCTGCCGGGCGTGAACCAGGTCAACGTCAACGACAAGGCCGGGTTGACGTTCCCGGTGGCGTTGAAGTCGTTCCTGCGCCAGGACCCGGACATCATCATGGTCGGCGAGATCCGCGACCTGGAAACGGCCGACATCGCCATCAAGGCGGCACAGACCGGGCACATGGTGTTCTCGACCCTGCACACCAACGACGCGCCGTCGACCCTGACGCGGCTGATGAACATGGGCGTGGCGCCGTTCAATATCGCCTCGTCGGTGATTTTGATCACGGCGCAGCGGCTGGCGCGGCGCCTGTGCAACTGCAAGCAGCCGGTCGATATCTCGCACGACCTGCTGCTCAAGGCCGGCTTCAAGGAGCATGAACTGGACGGCAGCTGGAAGCCCTACGGCCCGGTGGGCTGCGAGCGCTGCAATGGCGGCGGCTACAAGGGCCGGGTCGGCATCTACCAGATCATGCCGATCACGCCGGCCATCGAAAGCATCATCCTCGCGCACGGCAACTCGATGGAAATCGCCGCCAAATCCGAAGAGGAAGGCGTGAAGTCGCTGCGCCAGTCGGGGCTGGTGAAGGTTAGGAACGGCCTGACCAGCCTGGAAGAAGTGCTCGGCTGTACCAACGAATAAGCGCTAAAAAAAGGACAACGATCATGGCGACTTCGGGCAACGCGGGCAACCAGGTCAAGGAAATGATCTTCGCCTGGGAGGGCAAGGACAAGACCGGCAAGACGGTGCGCGGCGAGATGCGCGCCGGCGGCGAAGCCGTGGTCAACGTCACCCTGCGCCGCCAGGGCATCATGGTCACCAAGGTCAAGAAAAAGGCCTACCGTAGCGGCAAGCGCATCACCGACAAGGACATCTCGCTGTTCACGCGCCAGCTGGCGACGATGATGAAGGCCGGCGTACCGCTGCTGCAATCGTTCGACATCGTCGGCAAGGGCCACGCCAACCCGTCGGTGTCCAAGCTGGTGATGGACCTGCGCGCCGACATCGAAACCGGCACCAGCCTGAACCAGGCTTTCCGCAAATTCCCGCTGTACTTCGATCCGCTGTTCTGCAACCTGGTCGGCGCCGGCGAACAGGCCGGCATCCTGGAGGACCTGCTGACCCGGCTGGCGATCTACAAGGAAAAAACGCTGGCCATGAAGGCCAAGATCAAATCGGCGCTGATGTATCCGGTGTCGATCCTCGCGGTGGCGTTCATCGTCACGGCGGTGATTATGATCTGGGTGGTGCCGGCGTTTAAGGAGGTGTTCGCCAGCTTCGGCGCCAACCTGCCGGCGCCAACCCTGTTCGTCATGGCGCTGTCGGAGTTCTTCGTGACCTGGTGGCACGTGATCTTCTTTACCATCGGCATGGGGATCTATTTGTTCTTCCGCGCTTGGCAACGCTCGCTGCAAATGCAGCGCTTCATGGACAAGCTGCTGCTCAAGCTGCCGGTGTTTGGCGATGTGATCCGCAAAGCCACGATCGCCCGCTGGACGCGCACCCTGGCGACGATGTTCGCCGCCGGCGTGCCGCTGGTCGAATCGCTCGACTCGGTCGGCGGCGCGGCCGGCAACGCGGTGTACCTGGACGCCACGCGCAAGATCCAGAACGAGGTCAGCACCGGCACCAGCCTGACGGTGGCGATGCAGAACGTCGAGGTGTTCCCCAACATGGTCACGCAGATGGTCGCCATCGGCGAGGAATCGGGCTCGCTCGACGCCATGCTGGGCAAGGTGGCCGATTTCTATGAAGAGGAAGTGGACGAGGCAGTGGCATCGCTGTCGAGCTTGATGGAGCCGGCGATCATGGTGATCCTGGGCGTGCTGATCGGCGGGCTGGTGGTGGCGATGTATTTGCCGATATTCAAGTTGGGGTCGGTGGTGTAGGGGAATGTGCGAACAAGCGGACGCAAGAGTACATGCATGCACGGTTACGCTGCGACACGGGACGCAGAAATTACGTGGAGACACGTAGGGCGGATTAGGCGGAACGCCGTAATCGGCCATCGATGAGCCGTTGGCGGCGCATACATGGCCGATTACGCTTCGCTAATCCGCCCACGTGTCTCTCAGGTTTTACCGGGTTTACCGGCACCGGTTAGCCACGCGATTCCGTGCGGCCCAGCCAGGCCGCGAATCGTTGCCGCCAGCGCCCTCCCCGCTTGCCATGCGGCGGATAGCACACCTTGCCCGGGACCTTTAGTATCACTTCCGTCCCGCGCTCGGGCAGACTCAACACCTCCACGCCGCCGCCCATGCGCTCAGCCCGCTCACGCATGCCGCTCAGGCCGCGATAGCCCGCCTCGGGCGCTAGCACCGCATCGATCCCCTTGCCGTCATCCCGCACGAACAGCGAAAAGTACTCGCAGCCATACACCAGCTCCAACTCGATACGGCCCGCCTGCGCATGCTGAAACGCGTTGAACATGGCCTCGCGCCCGATCCGAAAAATCTCCTCGCCGAACTCGCCATCCAGCGGCAGCGCCTTGCCGGTGACGATCATCCTGAACGGCGTCTTGAAATTGTCCCGCAGCGAGTGCCCGACTTGCGCGAACGCTTGGCTGACGTTGTCTCCGTAGACCATCGGCGTGCGCAGCGCCAGCACCTGATGACGGCCGTCGGCCAACACCTCGTCGGCCTGGTCAAGGATGGCTTCGATCGTGTCGCGCTCGGCGCTGCCGCCGGGCAGCCGCTGGCCGACGCTTTGCACCCGCAGCAGCACGCCCTGCACGCTTTGCAGCAGCGTGTCGTGCAGCTCGAAGGCGACGCGCTCGCGCTCCTCCAGTTGCTTGAGCCGGGATTCGTAGCGGCGCGCGATGTTGCGCAGGCAAATCCGGAAGAACACGCCCAGCAGCAAGCATTCCAGGATCAACCCCAACATCACAAATAAAGGTGTCTGTATGAACAACAGCAAAAACGGCTCCGTGCGGCGTGGGTTGCAATATAAGTTTCGATATCCGGTCCCCGCACATTGCCATCATTTCAATATCCTTCCCATATCCCCAACGAGGGAGGCAGCGCGCCGGCCGTCCGGCGCCGCAAGCCCTGAAAAACGCCCCGCAATGTTGCTGTGATGCTTTAATATGGGCCTGTGACCACCTACCCGCCCGCCCAGGGCCGATGACTCCGTATGCTCGACTCGATGCCGCAATCGCCGCTGCTGTTCGCCCCCGCCGCCGACCTGGCCATCAGCTTGATCGCCGGCCTGTTCGGCCTGCTGATCGGCAGCTTCCTCAACGTCGTCATCCACCGCCTGCCGAAGATGATGCAGCGCGAGTCGGACAACTATTGCGCCGTCGAGGCCGGCAAGCCGGAGATCCACATCGAGCGCTACAACCTGATGGTGCCGCGCTCGGCCTGTCCGCATTGCCACCACCAGATCACCGCGATGGAGAACATTCCGGTCGTTAGCTATCTGGCCTTGCGCGGCAAATGCAGCAACTGCAAGGCGCCGATCTCGCCGCGCTATCCGGCCATCGAGCTGCTGACCGGCGTGCTGTCGGCGCTGGTGGTGTGGAAGCTCGGCACCGGCTGGCAGGGCCTGGGCGGCCTGTTCTTCCTGTATTTCCTGGTCGCGCTGACCTTCATCGACGCCGATACCCAGTTGCTGCCCGACGACCTGACCTATCCGCTGATCTGGGCCGGCCTGCTGATTAACATCAACGGCACTTACGTGTCGCTGCACGATGCGGTGGTGGGCGCGGCGGCCGGCTATCTGGCGCTGTGGACCATTTATTGGGTGTATAAACTGGTGCGTGGCCGCGAGGGCATGGGCTATGGCGACTTCAAACTGCTGGCCGCGCTGGGCGCGTGGATGGGCTGGGCGACCTTGCCCGCTATCGTGCTGATGGCCTCGCTGGTCGGGGCGGTGGTGGGCATCGCACTGATGGTGGCGAACCGGCGCGGCTTCGATTACCAGATTCCGTTCGGGCCGTATCTGGCCGCCGCCGGCCTGATCACCTTCCTGTACCGGGAGCCGCTGACCGCCTTCACCCGCGTCGTCTATCCTTACTATTAAAAGCAAAGCCACAGCATGACTACTGCGCCCTTCTCCATCGGCCTGACCGGCGGCATCGGCAGCGGCAAGACCACGGTGGCCAATATGTTCGCCGAGCGCGGCGCCAGCATCGTCGACACCGACGTCATCGCCCACAGCCTGACCGCGCCCGGCGGCCCGGCCATGCCGGCCATCATCGCCGAATTCGGCCCGGAGTTCGCCGACGGAACCGGCGCGCTCGACCGCGCACGCATGCGCCAGCTGGTATTCGCCGACGCCGGCGCCAAGGCGCGCCTGGAAGCCATCCTCCATCCCCGCATCCGCGACGCCGCGCTGGCCGCCGGCGCTGCCGCGACCGGCAGCTATGTCATCTACGCGGTGCCGCTCCTGGTCGAGTCCGGCACTTGGCTGTCCCGGGTGGCGCGCGTGCTGGTGATCGACTGCCGCGAGGAAGTGCAAATTGCACGCGTGATGGCGCGTAACAATTTGCCGGAATCGCAAGTGCTGGCCATTATGGCGGCCCAGGCGAGCCGCGCGCAGCGGCTGGCCGCCGCCGATGACATTATCGAAAATAACGACGGAATCGCCGCCTTGGGGCCCCAAATCGACCGTTTACACGCCCTCTACATGAAAATTCGCTAGCATTTTCAAAAAGAAGGGTAACAATACCTCTGCAACGTTTGTATTTTTGCTTGGCTTGCTTCAGAATCACGTGAATTCACCGCAGGTCCACAAATAGAGGGATGTTATTTTGATTGTCTACGAATATCCTTTCAACGAGCGCATCCGCACGTTGTTGCGATTAGAGGATCTGTACGAGAAATTCAAATTCTTTGTGCATCAGGAACATCCGATGCAGCATCACGTCGCCCTGTCGACGATCTTCGATATGCTGGAAGTGGCCGGCCGCGCCGACCTGAAGTCCGACCTGCTGCAAGAACTGGAGCGCCAGCGTCAAAGCCTGCTGGGCTACCGCATGAATCCCAATGTCCAGACCGAAACCCTGGACGCCATCCTCGCCGAGCTCGACGGTGTGAGCAGCGCGCTGGTCGCTGCCCAGGGCAAGACCGGCCAGAACGTGCGCGACAACGAGTGGCTGATGAGCATCCGCGGCCGCACCATCATTCCCGGCGGCGCTTGCGAATTCGATCTGCCGTCGTACTACGCGTGGCAAAAGCGGCCGGCCGAGCAGCGTTTCAACGACATCGTCAACTGGTTCGCGCCGCTGGCGCCGTTGTTCGACGCGCTGGCCTTGGTGCTGCGCCTGCTGCGCGACTCCGGCGGCCCGGTCAAGATGATCGCCGTCGCCGGCAGTTATCAGCAAATGTTGCAGGGCAAGGTCTACCAGATGCTGCGTTTGACGCTGGATGAATCGATGGGCGCGATCCCCGAAATCTCCGCCAACAAGTACATGCTGTGGGTGCGCTTTACCACCCAGGGCGGCGACCTGAAACCCAAGGCGCTGGAAGATGATGTACCATTCGAGCTCACACTCTGTAACTTCTAAAGAATTATCATGGCCACCGTAGTTGACTGCCCTACCTGCTCCGCCAAAGTGGAGTGGAAGGAAGAGAATAAGTATCGCCCGTTCTGTTCGGAACGCTGCAAACAGATCGATCTCGGCGCCTGGGCCGAGGAAAAGTACGCCATCCCCGCCGCGCCGCCCAAAGATCCGCTCGAAGAAGAATAAGCCGAGTCGTTATACGCGATGAGCTCGGGTTCCATGTAGGGCGGATTAGCGTAGCGTAATCCGCCATGCATGCGCGGTCGGCGGCTCAACGATGGCGGATTACGGCGTTCCGCCTAATCCGCCCTACGTGGAACGCGGGTCTGCTTGCTTCACCTTCACGGCCCTGCCGATGTACAGGATCGGACCGGTCGGAAGGCCGGTCGGCGAGCCGGCCTCCGGCTCCAGCGTGATTTCAAACAGCTGCCCGGCCTCGACCTGCGGCAGCTTGCCCAGCGCTACCTTCAGCGGCTGGTTCGGCGTCACCAATCCCAGCGATTCCGGCTTGCTCCAGGTTTTCCCTTTGGTCCAGAACTGCAGCGATTTCTGGCTAGGCAACGGCGTGCCTTCCAGCGGCGTCAAGGTCAGCTGGTTGTTCAGGCTCGCCTGCACCACGTAGCCGGCGTTGCGTTCCTGTGGCGACACCAGCACCACCATGTAGGCGGGCTGCGCCGGCTCGGGACGCACCAGCACGATGCTGGCCAGCACGAAGGAGACGACCATCGCCAGCCCCGCGAGCGAGCGCCAAAGCCGCAGATCGTCCCACCAGCGGCGCCATCCGCCAGCATCGGTCACCGCCTGCGGGCGCAGATTGCCGACGATGCGCGGCCACAGCTTGGTGGACGGCTCGACCGGCTCGGCCAGCGCCGTCAACGGCAGCAGGCGGCGCTCCCACGCGTCCACTTCGGCGCGCAGCAGCGGTTCGTCCTGCATGCGGCGCTCCACTTGCAGGCGCGCCGCCAGCGGCAAGGTGCCCAGCACATACTCGCCGGCCAGCTGCTGCAATTCCTCCAGTGATTCGTTCATCCCATGCACTCCCGCAATGCGGCCAGGCCGCGCTTGAGCCAGGCCTTGACCGTGCCCAGCGGCGCGTTCAGCCGCGTCGCGATTTCGCTGTGGCTGCAGCCGTCGACATAGGCGCAGACGATGCTGTTGCGCTTGGCGCTATCGAGATGGCCGAGGCAATCGTTCAAGCGGCCCATGCTGGCTTGCAGTTCAAATTGTTCGGCCACGGTGTCGGTCCGGTCTTCCTGCAAGGCGTCGAGCGTGTCGGCCTCGGCATACACTTCCCGCTCGCGCGAGCGCAGCGTGTTGAGCGCCTGGTGGCGCACGACGGTGAAAATCCAGCCGCGCGCGGCGCCCCGTTGCGGGTCGAAGCTGGCGGCCTTTTGCCAGATGCTGACGAAGGCGTCGTGCAGCACGTCCTCGGCCACGTCGCGCCGGCGCACGATGCGCAGCGCCACGCCCAGCAAATGGCGGCCGTCCTGTTCGTACAGGCGCTGCAAGGCACGCTGGTCGCCTTTGGCACAGGCGTGCAGCGCGGCGTCGTAGTCAAAACCGTCCGGGGCGTTCGGCATCAGCAATCAAGGAAAAAGGTTGGGCGCGGCCCGGCGGTGATCTGCTGAGTGTCGACCGATTATAGCCGATCACATCCGCGCAACCGCCGGCCGTGCAACGGAATTACGCGGCTTTCCAGAAGATGTAGTCGGCCTGGTACTTCACGGTTTCCTTGGCGCCCAGGTTAGCGGCGGCGCAAGCGCTGGCCGGCGCCACGCCGCCCTTGGTGGCGACGCGCTGGATGTAGGTGACGCCGGTCATGGCGCCGCTGCCCATGGCCGGATTGGCTTTGACCAACTGCGATGGAATATTGCCGGCGCCGGCCGGGGCGACCGCGACCTGGGTGGCGGTGACCTTGGAGCCGTCGTTGTTCTGCCACGTGGCAGGCGGGCCGAAGTATTTGCCGACGCTCATGCCGCTGCGATCGCTCAGGACGGCGTCGGGGCCGACGAAGGTCCATTCGAACTGGCCGGCGGCGTCCTTCTTGGCCTTGCACTCATAGGTGATATCGCCGGCGCCGACGGTTTCCATGGCGACCTTGTTCCCTGTTGGTACTTGCACGGCGGCAGGCAAAGCCTGTTGGTCGAAGGTCGGGCCGCTGGCGCAAGCGGACAGCAGGACGGCGGCGGCGAGGATGGCGGCGGATTGTTGGATTTGCATGTCAGGCTCCTGAGTAGTAGTGAGAACCAGCGGGATTTTCCCGTTGATAGCAGTACTACACGCCAGCGCTGAGTTTGGATGCAGCCAGATGCAAATATATTTTGTGGCTATGGAGATTGAGCCGAGCCGCCGACGGCGCATGCATGGCGGATTACGCTTCGCTAATCCGCCCTACGTGGTTCCGTGGTGAGTTTGCGTTGTGGTGCAAGGATGAGTTAAGACGAAACCCGTTCGGCGCGGACCACGTCCAGCCATTCGAGCAGCGGTATCGTCGCCGGCAGCAGCGGTTCGACGCCGACCGTGCCCTGCCACGCGAAGGCCTGGCCTTCGAGGCTTTGCGGCTCGCCTTCCCAATCCCTGCTGATGTAGAAATGCAGCCGCACATGCGCGTGCGGATACACATATTCGACGCCGCACCATTCCTCGGCGCTGTTGATCGTCAGGCCCAGCTCTTCGACGAACTCGCGCTTGAGCGCTTGCAGTATCGTTTCGCCGGGATCGACTTTACCGCCCGGGAATTCCCAGTAGCCGTCGTACGGCTTGCCGGCCGGACGCTGACCCAGCAGCACATCGCCATTCGGCTTCATCAGGATGCCGACGGCGACGTCGACCGGTTTGATCTTCGCTTCCGCGCCGCTCATGCCTGGCCGCCCTGCGGCAGCTTGCCGGCGTAGTCCTTGGCGAACTGCCACGCCACCCGGCCCGAACGCGAACCGCGCTGCAAGGCCCAGCGCAAGGCGTCGGCGCGCGCCGCTTCGATCTGCGCCTCGGTGCAGCCCAGCGACGACAGCCAGTGGCCGACGATGGCCAGGTAATCATCCTGCTTGAACGGGTAGAACGACAGCCACAGGCCGAAGCGCTCCGACAGCGAGATCTTCTCCTCCACCGTTTCGCCGGGATGCAGGTCGCCGTCCTCGTCGTGCTTGTAGCTGGTATTGTCCGACATCCGCTCCGGCATCAGGTGGCGCCGGTTGGAGGTGGCGTATATCAGCACATTGTCCGACTGCGCCGAGATGCTGCCGTCCAGCGCCACCTTCAGCGCCTTGTAACCGCTCTCGCCCTCTTCGAACGACAGGTCGTCGCAGAAAATGATGAAGCGCTCCGGCCGTCCGGCGACGATGTCGACGATGTCAGGCAGCTCGGCCAGGTCGGCCTTGTCCACTTCGATCAGGCGCAGGCCGTCCTTGCCGAACTGGTTCAGGCAAGCCTTGATCAGCGACGATTTGCCGGTGCCGCGCGCGCCCGTGAGCAGCACGTTGTTGGCCGGCCGCCCCTGCACGAACTGGCGGGTGTTCTGCTCGATCTGCTCTTTCTGCGGGCCGATATGCTGCAGGTCGTCCAGCGCGATCTGCGACACGTGCGCCACCGCTTGCAGGTAGCTGGCGCCTCCGCCGCTGCGCTTGCGCCAGCGGAAGGCGAAGCCCAGCTTCCAGTCGGGTTCACGCGGCGCCTGCGGCAGCACCGCTTCCACGCGCGCCAGCAAGGCCTCGGCGCGCACCAGGAATTGTTCGAGGGGCGTCGCCATCTTAGGAACGGTAGTCGGCGTTGATGCTCACGTAGTCGTGCGACAGGTCGCAGGTGTAGACAGTGGCCGCCGCCGCGCCGCGCGCCAGCTTGACGCGCACCGTGATCTCGCTTTGCTTCATCACGCGCTGGCCGTCTTCTTCCTTGTAGTCGGGATTGCGGCCGCCATTCTTGGCCACCAGGACGTCGTCCAGATACAGATTCAGCTTGCTCACGTCGAGCTCCACGCCGGCGTAGCCGATGGCGCACAGGATGCGGCCCAGATTCGGATCGGAGGCGAAGAACGCGGTCTTGACCAGCGGCGAGTGGCCGATCGAGTAGGCGATCTTGCGGCACTCTTCGACGCTCTCGCCCTCTTCCACCGTGATGGTGATGAATTTTGTCGCGCCTTCGCCGTCGCGCACGATGGCCTGCGCCAGGAACAGCGACAGCTCGCCCACGGCCTTCGCAAGTTCGGCGTATTCCGGCGAGTCGACCGAGTTCACTTCCAGGGTGCCGGCGCCGGTGGCGATCAGCATGAAGGAGTCGTTGGTCGAGGTGTCGCCGTCGATGGTGATGCAGTTGAAGCTTTGGTCGGCGACCTGCTTGACCAGCACGTCGAGCACCGGCTGCGCGACCTTGGCGTCCAGCGCCAGGTAGCCCAGCATGGTGGCCATGTTCGGCTTGATCATGCCGGCGCCCTTGCTGATGCCGCTCATGGTGACCGTGTGGCCGCCAATGGTGACCGTGCGCGAGCCGGCCTTCGGCTGGGTGTCGGTGGTCATGATGGCTTCGGCCGCGTTGTACCAGTTGTCGGCCTTCAGGCCGGCAATCGCTTGCGGCAGGCCGGCGATCACTTTCGCGGCCGGCAGCGGCTCGAGGATCACGCCGGTCGAAAACGGCAGGATCTGCGACGCCTCGCAGCCCAGTTGCGCGGCCAGCGCGGCGCAGGTCTCGTTGGCCAGCGACAGGCCCAGTTCGCCGGTGCCGGCGTTGGCGTTGCCGGTGTTGATCAGCAGCGCGGCGATCGGCTTGCCGCTCTCTTTGGCGGCGGCCAGGTGGGCCTTGGCGATCTGCACGGGCGCGGCGCAGAAGCGGTTGAGCGTGAACACGCCCGCCACGGTGGCCGTCGGCGCGACCTTCAATACCAGCACGTCCTTGCGGTTCGGCTTCTTGATGCCGGCTTCGGCGAAACCGATTTCGACGCCGGCGACAGGCTTGAGGGCGGAGGCAAGGGGCAGAGGGGAATTGACGGCCATATATGTGATCTCGTGGGTGGAAGATTGGAAACTGGGAGCCGCTATTGTAATACCTGACGGGCAAAACGTCGCATTGCCATCCGCGCCCCCGGCCGCACCCAATGCTCTGCAAGCATTCGTAACTATTGGTTGTCGCTAACGCGATTGCCACCAACAGTGGCGAAATTGCTAAATATGCGTAAAAACCATCTTAACATTGCAATACAAGCCTATGAATCCACACGGTTTTTGCGCAAAAACCACATCTTTTTAGCACGGTCGTCCATTTTGTTACTTTTGATTTCATGCATTCAGGAAATTAGTTTAACTTGAGCAACGAATGCCGCAGCCCCGCATTGTCATACACAAACTGAACAAAAAATCGACTTAGACCGAGGATTTTGAATACATGAAAAAGCAACTGTTAGTAGCAGCCGTCCTGTCCGCGCTCACGGCTACGGCCGCCACCCAGGCTCGCGCCGGCGTATTGGACGACGGCAACCTGACCATCAGCGGCTTCGGCACGCTGGGTGTCGCCAAGAGCAACACCGACGACGCGCAATTCGCCCGCTACAACCAGGCCGAAGGCGTCGGCGACAAGGCCCGCATCGGCCTCGATACCAACCTGGGTCTGCAAGCGACCTACAAAATGAACGACTGGCTGTCCGGCACCGTGCAGGTACTGACCCGCAAGACCACCAGCGACAGCTACTCCACCGACCTGACCTGGGGCTTCCTGAAGGCGCGCGTCAACGATGAAGTGAGCGTGCGCGTGGGCCGCATCGTCATGCCGATCTTCCTGATCTCCGACTACCAGAACGTCGGCTACGCCAACACCATGATGCGTCCACCGATCGAGATGTACGGCCAGGAGCCGATGGAAAACGCCGACGGCGCCGACATCAACTACCAGCGCGCCTTCGGCGACTTCAACTTCACCGGCCAGGCCTTCGTCGGCCGCAGCCGCGGCAAACTGTTCGTGCCGACCGGCGCCGGCTCGGTGGCCAACTACCGTGCCCCCGCCGCCGGCATTAGCCTGGGCGGCGAGTACGGTCCGTTCACGGTGCGCATCGGCCACGCCCGCGCCGACTTGAAGATCAAGGATCTGGCGCCGATCAACAGCCTGGGCGCGACGCTGCGCCAGGTCGGCTTCGCGCAGCTCGCGAGCGACATCAATCTGACCGACGGCAAAAAGATCGCCTTCACGTCGCTGGGCGCGACCATGGACTGGAACAATATCCTGGTGCAAACCGAATACGCGCAGCGCCGCGCCAAGGACCCGGTCTACATCCCGGACACCAACGCCTGGTACTTCATGACCGGCTACCGCCTGGGCAAATTCCTGCCGTACTACTCGCACGCTGCCACCAAGGACGCCGGCAGCTCGGTGAACCTGCCGGCCAACTTCCCGCGCGCGGGCGTGCTGTCGTCGACCGTGCGCAGCACCTTGACGTCGGCCGAGCAGACCTCCGACTTGATCGGCGTGCGCTGGGACTTCGCCAAATCGCTGGCGCTCAAGGTGCAGGTGGACCGCGTCAAGCCCAAGACCAAATCGGGCATGCTGATCTTCGCGCCGGCCGCCGGCTACCGCAACAGCGTCACCGTCGTCGGCGCCTCGCTCGACTTCGTATTCTGATTGGAGAGCGCACATGAAAAAAATCGTTATCTCGCTCGCCCTGTCCGCAGTGGCCATGGCCTCCTTCGCCCTGTCGGCGTCGGCGGAAACCGTCGTCATCGTCAGCCAGAAAAATCCAGCCACCCGCATGTTCTCGGAACAGGCGTCGCAGTTCTTCCTTGGTAAATCGACGTTGTTTACGCCGATCGACCAGGCCGAGGGTTCGCCGATCCGCGCCGACTTCTATCGCAAGGTCGCCGACAAGGACGCAGCGCAGGTCAAGGCGCTGTGGTCCAAGCTGGTCTTCACCGGCAAGGGCACGCCGCCGAAGGAATACGCCGGCAACGCCGAAGTGAAAAAGGCGGTTGCCGCCGACCCCAAGGCAATCGGTTATATTGACAAGTCGGCAGTGGACGATACCGTCAAGGTGATTCTGACGTTGCCTTAATCCTCAACCCTCATGCCGGGACGGCGGACCGCTGCCCCGGCATGATGAAGCGACCTTTGTGAGCCGACTATTGTGAGCCTCTCGCTGCGCGCCAAATTCTTGCTGCTTAGTGCCGTGATCCAGGCGCTGGTGGTCGGCCTGCTGATATGGAATAGCATCCGGCTGATGAACCATGCGGTCGGCACCAACGCCGAGCGGGTCGCGCAGGAATATGCGGTCACGCTCAACCTCTCCCTCAGCCCCTACGCCACGCGCGGCCGCCTGCCGGAACTGAGCGGCTATCTGGCCGAAATGCTGGCCGATCCCGAAGACAGCCTGCTGCGCTATCTGCTGATACTCGACGAGAACGAACAACCGATCATCGAAGTGGGCAAGCGCAATGAGCCGCTGCCCGCGATCCTCAAACAAGGCGGCGGCACCAGCTTCAAGGGCGTCCACACCGTCATCAACGACGCGACCTTGCATGCGCGTTCGCCGCTGCTGCTGCAAGGTAGCCGCATCGGCAGCATCAACTTCGGCCTCACCACGGAAGATCTGAAACACGCGCGCGACAAGGTCATGCTGCAGGGCGGCGTGATCTCGCTGGCCGGCCTGGCCTTCGGGCTGCTGCTGTTCTACGCCTTCACCCACGGCATCGGCCGCCGGCTGCGCGCGCTGATGGGGCAATCCGCGCAAATGGAACTGGGCGACTACAGCAAGGCGCTGGCGGTTGACGGCGACGACGAAATCGCCGCCTTCGCGCGCGCGCTCAACACGATGAGCGCGGCGCTGCGCGAACGCATCGCGCAGCTGGAGCATTCGGAGCTGCGCCTGTCGGAAGCCAAGCGCGATCTGAAAGACCTGAACGTCTCGCTGGAGAGCCGCGTGACCGAGCGCTCGGCCGCGCTGGAACGCGCCAACGCCGACTTGAGCGCCGCCTTGTCCACCTTGCAGCGCACGCAGGTCGAGCTGCTGGCGTCGGAGAAAATGGCCTCGCTCGGATCGCTGGTGGCGGGCATCGCGCACGAACTCAATACGCCGATCGGCAACAGCCTGCTGGCATCGACCTCGCTGCGCGACCGCGTCGAGGATTTCGAAAGCCATGTCGCGGCCGGCGCGCTGCGCCGCTCGGAGTTGATTGTGCATCTGGAGGAGGTGCGCACCGCCAGCCAGCTGATATCGAACTCGCTGCACAAGGCGGCGGAGCTGATCTCATCGTTCAAGCAGATCGCGGTCGACCAGACCAACGACCAGCGCCGCGAGTTCGACCTGCAGGAGGCGGTGCGCGACACCATCGCCACCTATACGCCGCGTTTGCGCCGGGCCGGGTGCGAGGTGGTGCTGGAGATACAGGAAGGACTGCGCTTCGACTCGTACCCGGGCGGGCTGTATCAGGTCCTGAATAATTTGATGAACAACGCACTCAATCACGCGTTCGAGGCCGGCCGGAGCGGGACCATCACCGTGCACGCGGAAGCGGCTGCGGACGGCATGGTGGCGCTGACGTTCAGCGACGACGGCGTCGGCATGACGGACGAAGTATTGCGGCGGGTGTTCGATCCGTTTTTCACCACGCGCATGGGACAGGGCGGGACGGGTTTGGGTATGCACATCGTGTACAACATCGTCAACGCGGCGCTGGGTGGGCGCATCACGGTATCGTCGGCGCCGGGAGCGGGAACGTCGGTGCGGATGCTGTTGCCGCGTTCCGCGCCGCAGCGGGACGCAAGCCGCTAACGCACGCAAAAATCTGAAACACGTAGGGCGGATTAGGCGGAACGCCGTAATCGGCCATGCATGCGCCGCCGGAACGCATACATGGCCGATTACGCTGCGCTAATCCGCCCTACGTGTATCCTAAAAAAAACCGGAGCGCTCGGCTCCGGTTTTTGTTTTTACGCCAGCTTGCCGTGGCAGGCTTTGTACTTCTTGCCGCTGCCGCATGGGCAGGGGTCGTTGCGTCCGACCTTCAGGCCCAGCTCCATCAACTGCTCGCCGCTCAGGCCTTGCAGCTCCGGCGGCAGGCCGCCCAGATTCGACGCCGCCTGTGGCGCCAACAACTCTTCCGGCGCCGCGTTCGGGTTGAAGTCCGCGTGCTGGTAGCTCACGTTCTCCACGTGCGATTGCTGCATCGCCGCTTCGGCCGCGTCGATCTCTTCGCGCGACTGGATCCGTACCGTCATGATCAACTTGACCACTTCGTTCTTGATCATCTCCAGCATCTGGCCGAACAGCTCAAACGCTTCGCGCTTGTATTCCTGCTTCGGATTCTTCTGCGCATAACCGCGCAGGTGGATACCCTGGCGCAGGTGATCCAGCGCGGCCAGGTGCTCGCGCCAGTGGCTGTCGACGCTTTGCAGCATGACGTTGCGCTCGAAGCCGCCGAACGATTCCTTGCCGACGATATCGATCTTGGCCTGGTACACCGCGTCGGCCGCAGCCAGCACGCGTTCCAGGATGTCTTCGTCGTTCAGGTTCTGCTCGGACTCCAGCATCGCCGTCAGCGGCACGTCGATCTGCCATTCCGACGCCAGCGCCGCTTCCAGGCCCTTGACGTTCCACTGCTCCTCGACCGATTCGGCCGGCACGTATTCGCGTACCAGGTCGGTGAAGGCGCCGTGGCGCAGCGATTCGATCAGTTCCGAGATATCGGTGGTTTCCAGCAGTTCGTTACGCTGCTGGTAAATGACTTTACGCTGGTCGTTGGCGACGTCGTCGTACTCGAGCAGCTGCTTACGGATGTCGAAGTTGCGCGCCTCGACCTTGCGCTGCGCCGATTCGATCGAACGCGAGACGATGCCCGCTTCAATCGGTTCGCCTTCCGGCATCTTCAAACGGTCCATGATGGCGCGCACGCGGTCGCCCGCGAAGATGCGCAGCAGCTGGTCGTCGAGCGACAGGAAGAAACGCGACATGCCCGGGTCACCCTGGCGCGCGGCGCGGCCGCGCAGCTGGTTGTCGACGCGGCGCGATTCGTGGCGTTCGGTGCCGACGATATGCAGACCGCCGGCGGCGACCACCTGCTCGTGCAAGGCTTGCCAGCCGTCGCGCATCGCCTTCGCTTGCGCCGCTTTGTCGGCGTCGCTCAGGTCCGGATTGGCTTCGATGAACTGGATCTGCTTCTCGACGTTACCACCGAGGACAATGTCGGTACCGCGACCGGCCATGTTGGTGGCGATGGTGATCGCTTTCGGGCTACCCGCCTGCGCGATGATTTCCGCTTCGCGGGCGTGCTGCTTGGCGTTCAGGACGTTGTGCGGCAGGCCGCCCTTGGTCAGGATGCCCGACAACAGCTCCGAGTTTTCGATCGAGGTGGTACCGACCAGCACCGGTTGGCCGCGATCGTAGCATTCGCGGATTTCCAGCATCATGGCGTTGTACTTCTCGGCCGCCGATTTATAGACCTGGTCCTGGCGGTCCTTGCGCTGCGAAGGACGGTTCGGTGGAATGACGACGGTTTCGAGGCCGTAGATTTCCTGGAACTCGTACGCTTCGGTATCGGCGGTACCGGTCATGCCGGCCAGCTTGGCGTACATGCGGAAGTAGTTCTGGAAGGTGATCGAGGCCAGGGTCTGGTTCTCGTTCTGGATCTTGACGCCCTCTTTCGCCTCGACCGCCTGGTGCAGGCCGTCGGACCAGCGGCGACCCGTCATCAGGCGGCCGGTGAATTCATCGACGATGACGACTTCATTGTTCTGCACTACGTAGTGCTGATCCTTGAAGTACAGCGCGTGCGCGCGCAGCGCCGCGTACAGGTGGTGCACCAGCGTGATGTTGGCGGAGTCGTACAGCGACGCGCCTTCCGGCAGCAGACCCATTTTGGTCAGGATCGCTTCGGCTTTTTCGTGGCCGGCTTCGGTCAGCAGCACCGAGTGGGCTTTTTCGTCCTTGACGTAATCACCCGGCACTTCGACCGTGCCCTTGCCGTCCGAGGTCTCTTCACCGATCTGGCGCGTGAGCAACGGCGGCAGCTCGTTGATCTTGTGGTACAGGTCCGTGTGGTTCTCGGCCTGGCCGGAGATGATCAGCGGGGTGCGGGCTTCGTCGATCAGGATCGAGTCGACTTCATCGACGATGCCGAAGTTGAGCGCGCGCTGGACGCGGTCGCCGGCCTCGAACACCATGTTGTCGCGCAGGTAGTCGAAACCGAATTCGTTGTTGGTGCCGTAGGTAATGTCCGACGCATAGGCAGACTGCTTGGTGGAGTGCTCCATCTGCGACAGGTTGATACCGGTGGTCAAACCGAGCCAGGCGTACAGCTTGCCCATGGTCTCGGCGTCGCGCTGGGCCAGATAGTCGTTGACGGTGACGATGTGCACGCCCTTGCCCGACAGCGCGTTCAGGTAGGCCGGCAGAGTCGCGGTCAGGGTTTTACCCTCGCCCGTGCCCATTTCGGCGATCTTGCCGAAGTGCAGGACCATACCGCCAAGCAATTGAACGTCGAAATGGCGCATCTTGAAGACGCGCTTGCTCGCTTCGCGGCAGACGGCGAACGCCTCGGGCAACAGCGCGTCGAGCGTCTCGCCATTGGCGATGCGCGCCTTGAAGGCGGGCGTCTTCGCTTGCAGCTCGGCATCCGACAGTTTTTCCATCGCCGGCTCGAGCGCATTGATCTCGCGTACCGTTTTTTGG
Source organism: Oxalobacteraceae bacterium OTU3CAMAD1 (assembly GCA_024123915.1). NCBI lineage: Bacteria > Pseudomonadati > Pseudomonadota > Betaproteobacteria > Burkholderiales > Oxalobacteraceae > Oxalobacteraceae bacterium OTU3CAMAD1. The sequence goes on from CP099650.1 coordinate 6,637,163, forward strand.
TATTGCTTGAGCAGGCGCGTGTTGCGGCTGCCGAAAATCTGGGTCAGTAATGACATGCTTGAATTCTTGAAAAAACGCCGTTAAAAAAAGCTCTGTAGGTGAAAAACGCCTTACCGCACGGAGTTCGACTATGGCAAAAGACGGTGATTTTATCATGCGTCCGTGCCAAGGTTGGGTTATTGGCCTATATAACAATACCCCAAGCGTAAACAATGTCACTCAATCAATCAAATTTCCCCGTGGCGACGCCATGGCAAAGCGGGCTGATGACGGGAAACCGGCGTCGTGCTATGGTTCGCCGCATGCGATTTAATTCCTCCAACGTATCGATCAACCGCCGCAACCCGGTCGGGGCGACCGACTTCCTGCGCCGCGACGACAAGCTGGCGGCCATGATGCCGGCTATCGAGCGCATGGCGGCGCTGCAAAAAGATTGTGCAACGGCCTTGCCCGCGATGTTCAAGTATTGCGAAATCCTGGCTTTCGACGACGGCCAGCTGACCTTGTCGCTGCCGAACGCCTCGCTGGCGGCCAAGCTCAAGCAGCAAATTCCCAAGCTGCAGGAGACGCTGGCGCGGCGCGGCTGGCAGGTAAACGGCGTCAAGCTGCGGGTGCAGATGACCAAGCCGGCCGAGATCAAGGAGCAGATGCGGGCGCTGTCGCTGCCGGAGGCGGCCGTAACGGCCTTCGACGCGCTGGGCGATACGCTGGAAGATACACCGCAGAACGCCACCTTGATCGCCGCGTTAAAGGCGATGGTGGCGCGCCGCCGACCGGCTTAAAAACCCGCACGGCGGCATGCCTGGGGTCGTACCCTGCGGGTACGACCCCGCCGTTCCCGGGTTAAATCGGCGTTAAGTTAGCGCCCACTCACGCGCCATCTGGCGCAGATACGACGGCGGAGCCGATTCATTGGTCTCGAACGAGACGATTTCATACGCGTCCGGATGCTTGAGCAGTTCCAGCAACAGCTGGTTGTTCAGCGCGTGGCCCGATTTGTGCGCCTCATAACTGGCGAGCAGCGGATGCCCGACCAGATACAGATCACCGATCGCGTCCAAAATCTTATGACGCACAAACTCGTCGTCATAGCGCAAGCCGTCGGAATTGAGGATGCGGTACTCATCCATCACGATGGCGTTCTCCAACGACCCGCCGCGCGCCAGGCCGATGCCGCGCAACATCTCCACGTCCTGCATGAAGCCGAAGGTGCGCGCGCGCGCCACGTCGTGCACATAGGAGACGTCGCCGAAGTCGACATTGGCGCGCTGCTGCGTGCCGTCGACCGCCGGATGGTTGAATTCGATGAAGAAGTCCAGCTTGAAGCCGTCGTGCGGGGTCAGGCGCGCCCATTTTTCCTTGTCGCCCTTGCCTTCTCGCACTTCCACCGGTTTCAGCACACGGATGAATTTCTTCGCGACCGGCTGCTCGAGTACGCCAGCTTGCTGCAGCAGAAACACGAACGACGACGCCGAGCCGTCCATGATGGGGATTTCCTCGGCGCTGACCTCGATATACAGGTTGTCGATGCCGAGGCCGGCGCAGGCCGACATCAGGTGCTCGACGGTCGAGACCCGGGCGCCGTCCTTGACCAGTACCGACGCCATGCGGGTGTCGCCGACGGCCATGGCGCTGGCGGGGAATTCCACGACAGGCGACAGGTCGACGCGGCGGAAAACGATGCCCGTATCGGGCTCGGCCGGACGCAGGGTCAGCTCGACCTTGGTGCCGGAGTGCAGGCCCACACCCGTGGTGCGGACCAGTTCTTTGATGGTGCGTTGTTTTAACATGGTCCGATTATAACGAAGTTGAGATCGCCGCGCTGCGGCCAGCGTTTCCTCGGATCAAGGATGCTCGGCCTCGACATGCACCGCCTCGCGCCGCACCAGATAGATGCCGCTGGCGATGATGATGCCGGCGCCGAGCAAGGTATAGCCGTCGGGCAGCGTCTGCCACAGCAGCCAATCGATCGCCACGCCCCAGGCCAGCGCCGAGTATTCGAACGGCGCTACCACCGACGCCTTGCCGGTGCTGAAGGCCTTGGTGATAGCAAGCTGGCCGAAGAAGCCCGACAGCGCCAGCGCCACCAGCACCCAGCTGTCCTCGGCGCGCACCGGCACCCAGTCGCGGTACGACAGCGCCACGGCGCCGGCGGCCATCATGGTCAGCAGCCAGAACATCATCGACTCGGTGCTATCGGTGCGCGCCAGCACGCGGGCGGCGATGGCCGACATCGCGTAGCAGGCGGCCGCGGCCAGCACGGCCAGGCCGCCGATGGTCAGGAAGCCGGTGCCTTCCGGGCGCAGCACGACCAGCACGCCGATCAGGCCGACAACGATGGCGACACACTGCCCCGGGCCGACCTTCTCCTTCAACACGAACACCGACAGCGCGGTGATCAGCGACGGCGCGATGAAAAAGATCGAATACGCCTCGGCCAGCGACAGGGACTTCAGGCCGAAGGCGAAAGTGGTCAGCATGGCGATGCCAAGCACGGCGCGGAAAATCTGCATCGACCAGCGGACCGCGAAGATGCCACGGAAGGCGCCGCGATAAATGATATAGCCGCACAGCAGCGGCAGCGAGCTCAGCGCGCGCAAAGCGGTCACCTGCATGGCGGGATAGTGGGCGGACAGCAGCTTCATGGCCGTGTCCATGAACGAGAACATGGCCACGGCGATCAACATCGCGTAGATGCTGTGCAAATTTTCTTTACGAGAAATGGGAGTGGAAACGGAAGACAGAAGAAGCTCCTTGCTACGGGCCCGCTCGGGCCACTGGGAACGTCATCATGGCGACGTCCGGAGCCAGGATCACAGGCGGCACGAATGGTCATCGGCCGCGCGATCGATACCGATTATAGCAAGTTGACAATTGCTTTGCAGTAGGTAGAACACCGGGGGTCAGGTTCGCTTGCTATTGGCAGCGCGCATAAAATCAACGAACGCGCGCAGCTTGCCCGGCATGTGCGTGCGATGCGGATAGTAGAGATGAAAGGCATCGTCCACTTCGGTGTGCCGCCTCAGTATCTGCCGTAGCATGCCGTTTTCCAGCTCTTGCTTCGCAAAATCTTCGAGGATGAAAGCGATGCCCTGGCCTTGAACTGCGGCATCCAGGACGGATCTCATTTCGTCATAAATCAAACGCCCTTGAACGTCGATTTGAACCGTTTGACCGCGATCTTGGAACTTCCACTCATAGAATCTGCCGGCGACGGAATAACGCTGGCGTATGCAGTCGTGCTTCAGCAATTCATCGATGGTTTCCGGTTCACGCCGCTCGCGGAAGTAATCCGGGGCGGCCACCACTATCCTTTTTTGTACCGGCCCCAGCTGCACGGCGACCATGTCGCTTTGCAGTTTTTTTCCCATGCGTATTCCGATATCGAAACCGGCGCTGACGATATCGCTCAGTTGATTATCCAGCGATATCTCGACATCGATCAGCGGAAATTGCTCAAGGAACGCTGCCAGGTGCGGCTCAATCAAGATGCGATATGCGACGTATGAGGAATTGACGCGCAACATACCCGACGGTTGATCCGTCGCGAGCAAGGCTTGCGACAGCGAGCTTTTGATCTGCTCAAGCGCGGGAGCTAATGCCGCATTCAATGACGCCCCGGCCTCGGTCAAACTGACGCTGCGTGTCGTGCGATTGAACAGCCGCACATTCAGCTGCGCTTCCACATTTTTGATGGTGCGCGACACCGCCGTCGGCGTGACGCCCATTTCCGCAGCGGCGCGAGCGAAATTCAAATGCCTGGCGGCAGACTCGAAGGTCAATAGACCGGGCAGATGCACCGGCGGCGAAGGCAGCGCGCCTTCCATGCCCTCGGCGCGGGCCGCAGGCTCGATTATGACTTTTTTGCTCATACCATATGTTCGTTTATGACTATTCACATCATTATCGCCTATCTCCATACTGGTGAAATCAAATAGCTTCTTCGCCGCTATTCAACCCATCTATGAAGAACCGAACAATGAGCAAAATTTTCGAGCCTTTAACCCTGCGCGGCGTCACCCTGCGTAACCGCTTCGCCCTCAGCCCGATGTGCCAGTACACGGCTACCGATGGCTATGCCGGCGATTACCACGCCGTCCACTACGGCCGCTTCGCCCTCGGCGGCTTCGGCCTGCTGATGGTCGAGGCCACGGCGGTCTCGCCCGAAGGACGGATCTCGCATGGCGACCTCGGCCTGTGGGATGACGCCCATATTGAAGGTCTCTCGCGCATCGCCGCGTTTGCCAAATCCTATGGCGCCACACCCGGAATCCAGATCGCCCATGCCGGCCCAAAGGCCAGCATCCAGAGAGCCTTCGAAGGCAACGGTCCGCTGGACGACGACGACGCGGCACGCGGTGAACATGCTTGGGAAGTGGTGTCGCCAAGCGCGCGCGCGGTCGCCAAGGGCTGGCTGACGCCCACCGCGTTGGATGCGAACGGCATCGCCAAGGTACGTTCGGATTTCATCGCTGCGGCACGACGCGCCCTGCGCGCGGGTTTCGAGGTACTGGAACTGCACTACGCGCACGGCTTCTTGCTCAACGCTTTCCTGTCGCCGCTGACCAACGACCGTACCGATGAATATGGCGGCAGCTTCGAGAACCGCATCCGCCTGCCGCTGGAGATCGCCCGCGAGGTACGCGAGGTCTGGCCGAAGGACAAGCCGCTGTTTGTGCGCTTGTCGGCGGTCGATGGCAGCAGCAACGGTTGGACCATCCACGACAGTGTCGCTTTCGCGGCGGCCTTGAAGGCGGTCGGCGTCGACGTCATCGATTGCTCGGCCGGTGGCTTCGGCGTCTACGAATACCCCAGCGGCTATGGCTTCCAGGTACCGTTCGCCGCGCAGATTCGCCGCGAGGCAAACATCGGCACCATGGCGGTGGGAATGATTAACGATCCGTTGCAGGCTGAATCAGTCATCGCCTCCGGCCAGGCCGACCTGGTGGCGCTTGGCCATGCGGCTTTGCGCGATCCGCATTTCCCATTGCATGCACAGCGGATATTGGAGGCTGTCAGCCCGGACGCGGCGTATGCCGACTGGAATATCCAAGCCGGCTGGTGGCTCGGCCACCGCGAAAGCAAACTTCTGCAGTTGGGGCCATGGGCCCCGACGTTGGACACCGCCAAGAATCGCGGCAGGGATTGACTCCCATCCTGCCGGCCAGAGCGGCCGGCGTTTACAACGACTCGCCTCACAACCAGGAGTAAAAACATGAACAAACCTACCTACGTGCAAGACTATCAAGCCATCGTCGAGGTCCTGAACAAGTACAACGAAGGCTGCAAACAGGCCAGGAGCAGCATCATGAAGCCAGCCTTCAACGAGAAGGCCACAATGTTTGGCGTCGATGCCGACGGCAAGCTGACCGGTGGCCCGATCCAAACCTTGTTCGACGGCATCGACACCGCGTTCCGCCCTTCGCCTGAAGCCCAAGGGGCGATCGTCAATGTCGACATCGTCGGCACCGCCGCGAGCGCGCGCATCGACACCAACGACGTCTCGGGCTTTTGCTTCACGGATTTCTTCAACTTGCTGAAGGTCGACGGCAAGTGGACCGTGGTCAGCAAGATCTACCACACCCACGTCGCGCCTTAACGCCAGGTCTTCCTCTACACGCACGGCAGAACCTTGCTTCCGCAATGTCTGCCGTTTTTTTCAGCCGATGAATCATCTCTTCCCTTTAAAGAGAACTAAATGAAAACAACTTTTATCAAAGCCTTGTTCTTCGCGGCAATCATTGCTGGCGCGGGCCTGACTGCCCAGGCACAGGCTGCCAACGGTCAACCCATGAGCAAACCTATTTACGTGCAAGAATACAAAGCCATCGTCGAGGTGCTGAACAAGTACAACGACGGCTGCAAACAGGCAAAGAGCAGCATCATGAAGCCGGCCTTCAGCGAGCAGGCGACCATCTTCGGCGTCGATGCCAAGGGCAAACTGATGGGCGGTCCGATCCAGGGGCTGTTCGACGCCATCGACAAACCGCCATTCCGCCCTTCACCCGAAGCCCAGGGTGTCATCGTCAGCATCGACATCGTCGGCATCGCCGCCAGCGCGCGCGTCGACACCGACGATGTCTCCGGTTTCTCCTTCACCGACTTCTTCCACCTGCTGAAGGTCGACGGCAAGTGGACCGTGGTCAGCAAGATCTACCACACCCACGTCGCGCCCTGAGCTCTTGACCGGGCTCGTCTAAAAAATTCTCGTAGGGCTGTCGAATTCGTCGGCCCTCGTTCGTCGTCATCATGAAATACCTTTTATCATGCGGTATCACCATGGAGGCGTCATGAACAAACAAGTGATCTTCAACCTCGCGGTCAAGGACCTCGACAAGTCCAAAGCGTTCTTTTCCGCTCTGGGCTTTGGCTTCAAGCCAGAATTTAGCAGCGAGCAAGCGGCCTACATGGTCATCGTGGACGACAGCATTCATGCCATGCTCATGACCGAAACCTTCTTCCAGTCCTTGATCGACAAACCCCTCGCGCAAGCCAGGGAAGCCAATGAAGTCATCATCTGCCTGAGCTGCGAGAGCCGCGACGAGGTGGACAGCCTGATCGCCAAAGCGGTCGCCGCCGGCGGGCGCACGCCGCACCCGCCGGAGGATCACGGCTTTATGTACGACCAGGGCTTCGAGGATCTGGACGGCCACCTGTGGAACCTCGTGTGGACGGCGCCCCAGGCCTGACCGAGCTATTTCTCCTTGCCGCCGACGCCGCCCAGCGACTCGGCCACTGCCTTGTCCACGGCCGGCGCGGCGGGTGGTTGCTCCGGCGCATGGCCCGTCTTGCGCGCCTGTTCCGACTGCTGATCGGTGCTGACCTCCTCGGCCACCTGGTCGTCGGCCGGCAGCAGAGTATCTGATCGTTGCTGAGTTTTCATCGCTCGCTCCTTCAAAAATAGATAGACCAATGGCGGACGCCAAGGTTGCTCGGACGCTCCCGCCCCGCTTCAGAATTTTCTGAAAAAATTATAGCGCCGACGCCTACGCGCATGCGGCACGCTTGGCGCTGGCGAGCGCGCTCTGCCCGTCATATGCTGGCCTGACTCAGGGAGACAGAAGATGGCCATCGAAACGATCGACGAAGCATTCCAACCCACCGCCAAATCCACGACCGAAGGCTATGTCCACGCCGACGACCCGGCGCACGCGCACCAGCACGCGCACCCGCACGGCTGGCGCCGCTGGCTGTACGCGACCAATCACAAGGACATCGGCACGCTCTACCTGTGGTTCTCGCTGGCAATGCTGATGGCCGGCGGCCTGCTGGCGATGCTGATCCGGGTCGAGTTGTTCCAGCCCGGCCTGCAGTATTTTTATCCGGAGTTCTACAACCAGATGGTCACCCTGCACGGCTTGGTGATGATCTTCGGCGCCATCATGCCGGCCTTCGTCGGCTTCGCCAACTGGATGATCCCGTTGCAGGTCGGCGCCTCCGACATGGCTTTTGCGCGCATGAACAATTTCTCGTTCTGGCTGCTGCCACCGGCCGCGCTGTTGCTGATCGGCTCGTTCTTCAGCGCCGGCGGCGCCACCGCCGCCGGCTGGACCATGTACCCGCCGCTGTCGACTCAAATGGGCGTGGGCATGGACATGGCGATCTTCGCCATCCACCTGATGGGCATCTCGTCCATCATGGGCGCGATCAACATCATCACCACCATCCTCAACCTGCGGGCCAAGGGCATGACCTTAATGCGCATGCCGATGTTCTGCTGGACCTGGCTCATCACCGCCTATCTGCTGATCGCCGTGATGCCGGTGCTGGCCGCCGCCATCACCATGATCCTGACCGACCGCCACTTCGGCACCACCTTCTTCAACGCGGCCGGCGGCGGCGATCCCGTCATGTACCAGCACATCTTCTGGTTCTTCGGCCACCCGGAGGTCTACATTTTGATATTGCCCGCGTTCGGGATGATCTCGGAGATCATCCCGGCGTTCTCGCGCAAGCGGCTGTTCGGATACGCCTCGATGGTGTACGCGGCCGGTTCGATCGCCATCATCTCCTTCATCGTGTGGGCGCACCATATGTTCGCCACCGGCATGCCGATCACCGGCCAGTTGTTTTTCATGTACGCAACCATGCTGGTGGCCGTGCCCACCGGCGTCAAGGTCTTCAACTGGATCGCCACGATGTGGCGCGGCGCGATGACGTTCGAGGCGCCGATGCTGTTCGCGGTGGGCTTCCTGTGGGTGTTCACGATCGGCGGCTTCTCCGGCCTGATCCTGGCGGTGGCGCCGATCGACATCCAGGTCCACGACACTTACTATGTCGTCGCCCACTTCCACTACGTGCTGGTGGCCGGCTCGCTGTTCGCGCTGTTTGCCGGATACTACTATTGGGTGCCGAAGTGGACGGGCTACATGTTCAACGAAAAGCGTGCCGCCTTCCACTTCTGGAACTCGCTCATCTGGGTCAACGTCACCTTCTTCCCGATGCACTTCCTGGGACTGGCCGGCATGCCGCGCCGTTACGCCGACTATTCGACCCAGTTCACCGACTACAACCAGCTGGCCACGGTGGGCGCGTTGCTGTTCGGGCTGACGCAGGTATACTTCCTGTTCGCCATCGTGCTGCCGACCATACGCGGCGGCAAGCCCGCCCCGGCCAAGCCGTGGGAAGGCGCCGATGGGCTGGAGTGGACGGTGCCGAGTCCGGCGCCCTTCCACACCTTCGAAAAACCGCCTGCCGTGATCTGAGCCGGAGCGAACGATGCCACGTGATGTGCCTTCGGAACGACGGAGCTGGCTGGTGCGGCGGCGCTCGGTGCTGCAGCGGCCGCAGTTGACCGTGCTGTTCGCCACGCTGTGCTGCCCCACTCTGGGCGTCGCGGCCGGCTTTGCGTACCTGGGCTACTGGCACATGCTGGCGTATGCGCTGCTTGAGATGGCCGCGCTGGCCGCCTGCCTGTGGTACTACGGACGCCACCTCGACGACTACGACCGGATCGAAATCTCGGAAAGTGCCATTGTTGTTGAACAGCGCAGGGGCCATCGGTGCAGCTATCGCCATCTCGACCTGTGGAGCGCCCGGCTGCTATCGCCGGTACGTGATGGCGACCCGATACGCATCAACGACAAACGGGATAGCATCGTTGTCCTCGGGCGTTTTCTCGCGGAGGAGGAGCGCCGCCACCTCGCCAATGAACTAGGTCAATGGCTGCGCCGCGCAGACTCCTGAACTCTCGCAATATTGCCATAAGTCAATTTTCGACAAGCTTGCCGGTGACATGATGAAGGTCCCCTCTCAAGGAGCCTATCATGTCGACATGCCAGCACTGCGGTATCGAAAATTCACCCATCCATTCACTCTGTACAACCTGCGGAACCTCGCCCCCAAAACCAGCCTCCGGCACGGAAGCGGAACTATCGGCGCTGTGGCGTATCCGTTTCGATTTGATTGAAAAAGCCGGCGGGCCAACGCGACCGCACTTCAAGCAGCTCAGCTTCGGCGAGCGCTTTCGACTCGCGTTCAATCTGTGGGCCTTGCTTTTTGGGCCGTTCTACTACTTAGCCAAAGGCATGTGGCGCAAAGCGATCGTCGCCGCATTTATCGGCCTGCCGTTGATGATTTTAATTAACGTTGCTGCGCCCGACGGAGAGCTCGATCCCTTGAAGATGTGCGTGAACACGCTCATCAATGTTTGGTTCACTTTGCATGCCAACATCAACTACTACAAGAAGATAGTATTGGATGACAACGGCTGGTGGTAGCGTCGCACGAAGCGAGCGCTTTCTAAATCACGTAGGGCGGATTAGCGAAGCGTAATCCGCCAATGCGTGCGTTTCGACGGCTCGTAGATTGGCGGATTACGGCGTTCCGCCTAATCCGCCCTACGTGGATCTGCGGTGTTTCCATTGTCCGGGCCACAGTGGCGGTTAACCCGGCAGCAGCATCACCAGCTTCAAATCGTGGCGTTTGGCCAGATGCAATGTCACCTGATTGAAGCTCAGCGCTTGCCCGGCTTCTGTCCGGAAACTCCGCAACCCGCCCTCCCTGCCCACCACGTCCTGCAGGCGCCACAACTCCCGGAATTCGGCGCTGTCACGTGCCACGTCGGCGATCAGCTCCCTCACCGCCGGTTGCTCGGCGTGCTTGCCGATGTCGGCGCGGAACTCGGCCACCAGCCGCCGTGCACGCTCCGGCCAATCGACGATCAACCCGCGCGCCACCACCGACTGGAACATGAAGCGCAACAGGTTCGGCGACGGTCCATCGAGCCAGCCGGCAAACAACCGCGCAGCCGCGTCATTCCACGCCACCGCGTCCCAGCGCAGATCGAGAATATAGGCCGGCGCATCCACGGCAGCCACGATCGCGTCCAGCGCCACCTCGGCAGGAGCGCCATCCGCCTCGCCATGCGGATCGAGCCGCTCGGCCAGACTGAACAAATAGACGCGCTCGGCCCCGCTCAACTGCAGCACCTCTGCCAGCCGCGCCAGCATCTTGCCCGACGCCGACACCGGCCTCCCCTGCTCCAGCCACGTCAGCCACGTCGGGCTGACCTCGCACAGCTGCGCCAACTCCTCGCGCCGCAACCCTGGCGTGCGCCGCCGCCCCCCACCGGGCAGACCGACGCTGGCCGGCGTGGTGCGCTCCCGATGGGCGCGGATAAAATCGCCTAACTTGTTTTGCATGGTGGTTTTTATACCAGGATAAGTGCTTGTCTTGTTACAGGATATAAACCCGCCTATTCTGCCCTGACCCGCCCAATTCAGGAGAAATAAAATGCAACAGCAAGCCGTCGTCGCCCAACAATTCGGCCAAACAGCCAGCGCCTACCTGACCAGCACTGTCCATTCGCAGGGCGCCGACCTTGCCGCGCTGCGCGAACTGGCCGCCGGCCTGGGCAAACCCGTGGTGCTCGATCTCGGCTGCGGCGCCGGCCACGCCAGCTTCGCCGTCGCCCCGGTCGCGCGCTCCGTCACCGCATTCGACCTGGCGAATGAAATGCTCGCCGTGGTGACCGGCGCGGCGCAGGAACGCGGCCTGCACAACATCGTCACCGAACAAGGCAACGTCGCCAGCCTGCCGTTCGCCGACGCCTCGTTCTGCATGATCGTCACGCGCTTCTCGGCGCACCACTGGCTCGACCTGCCGGCCGCACTGCGCGAAGTCAAGCGCGTGCTCAAGCCCAACGGCCAGCTGGTCGTCATCGACATCACCGCGCCCGAAGTGCCGCTGCACGACACAACTCTGCAGGCGGTAGAACTGCTGCGCGACGGCTCGCATGTGCGCGACTACCGCCCGTCCGAGTGGACCGCGACGCTGCAAGCGGCAGGCTTCCTGCCGGAGCGCGCCGGCGACTGGAAGCTGCAAATGGTATTCGATGAATGGACCGCTCGCATGCGCACGCCGCCCGAGCGGGTGGCGGCGATCCGCAGCCTGTTCGCCAGCGCGCCGGAGGAAACGTTGAAATACTTCGAGGTTCAACCCGACGGCTCGTTCACCATCGATTCGACGCTGTTCAAGGCCACACATAAGCACAGCGACATCTACTAAACCAACAGACGTAAAAAAAGGCGCCGTCTCCGGCGCCTCTTTCACTGCATCAACTCAAGCCGGCTTACGCCTGGCCCAGCAGAGTCTCGGCGTTCGACACTTCGAACTTGCCGCCTTGTTCCACGTTCAGCTGCTTGACGACGCCGTCTTCGACCAGCATCGAATAGCGCTGCGAGCGCGTGCCCATGCCGTGCTTGCTGAAGTCGGCGTCCAGGCCCAGCGCCTTGCTGTAGGCGGCGTTGCCGTCGGCCATCATGCGGACGGTGCCGGTGGCTTTCTGGTCGCGGCCCCAAGCGCCCATGACGAAGGCGTCATTGACCGAGATGCACCAGATTTCATCGACGCCCTTGGCCTTCAGGTCGGCTGCGTGCTTGACGTAGCCTGGCACGTGCTGTGCCGAGCAGGTCGGGGTGTAGGCGCCTGGCAGGCCGAAGATCGCGATCTTCTTGCCCTTGACCAAATCTTGCACGTTGAACGTGTTCGGGCCGAGCGAGCAGCCTTCGGTTTCGGTCTCGACGAATTCGGACAGGGTGCCTTCCGGCAGGGTATCGCCAATCTTGATGGTCATGTGTGACTCCTTTTGTTGGGGTAGTGAACGTAAAAAAGCCGCGACAAGCGCGGCTTTTCCCGGCATAGAACGCACAGTATGCCTGAACCCAGGCCATCCTGCACAATCGTGCCGGATGGCCTAATCGACTCTCGGTGAGCAGTGACTCTTAGTCGGCCTGCTTGCGCAGGAAGGCTGGAATGTCGTAGGTCTCCATACCGTTCTTCTCCATCGCGCGCACTTGCTCGGAGGCCGACTCGCGACGCCATACCGCCGGCGCCTTCATGCCGTCGAAGGCCGGGGCGCCACCGCCGCCCATGCCGCCGGTCGCACCCATCGACACGCCGGCCGACGCCGCGCCGCCCATAGCGCCCGAAGGCATCATCGGGCTGTTGTGGGTACCGGTGCGCAGCAGTTGCTGCGGCACCAGCTGCACGTGCTTCTTGCCCTTGCCCAGACCAGTGGCCACCACGGTGACGCGGATCTCGTCGCCCATGGTGTCGTCGTAAGCGATACCCTGTGCGATCGAAGCGTCCGGCGCCGCGAACGCGCGCACGGCGGCCATGACTTCCTTGATCTCCTTACCTTTCAGGCCACGGCTTGCAGTCACGTTGACCAGCACACCGCGCGCGCCCGACAGGTCGACGCCGTCCAGCAGCGGCGAAGCCACCGCCTGTTCGGCCGCGATGCGCGCGCGGTCGATGCCCGACGCGGTCGCGGTGCCCATCATGGCTTTGCCCTGCTCGCCCATGATGGTTTTCACGTCGTTGAAGTCGACGTTGATGTGGCCCGGCACGTTGATGATCTCGGCGATACCGGCGACGGCGTTGTTCAGCACATCGTCGGCGTGCTGCAGCCACTCGATCAGCGATTCATCTTCGTAGATTTCTTCGAGCTTCTCGTTCAGGATCACGATCAGCGAGTCGACGTGTTCCGACAGCTGCTCCAGGCCTTCATCCGCGATGTCCATGCACTTCTGACCTTCGTGCGAGAACGGCTTCGACACCACCGCCACGGTCAGCGCGCCGAGCGACTTGGCCACTTCGGCCACGATCGGTGCGGCGCCGGTGCCGGTGCCGCCGCCCATGCCGGCGGCGATGAACACCATGTGCGCACCGCGCAGCGCGTCTTCGATACGCTGGCGCGATTCCTCGGCCAGCTTGCGGCCGACGTCCGGCTTCATACCCGCACCCAGGCCGGTCTCGCCGATCTGGATGACGTTGTGTGCGCGCGAGGTGGACAGCGCCTGCGCGTCGGTGTTTGCGGCGATGAACTCCACGCCGGACATGCCTTTAACGATCATGTGTTGAACTGCATTGCCACCTGCTCCGCCGACGCCGACGACCTTGATGACGGTGCCCAAAGCTGCGTTATCGACCATATCAAACTCCATGATGTGCTCCCTATCAGAATGCGGTTTCCAAGCGCCAGTCCTCATATTTGTAGGAGAACTGGGGATTGAAAACTGCTGTTTCAATTTAAAAAAAGTTTAGTGAAAAAACCACCCGTATTTTGCTTCGTGCTTTGCTGCGTATCTTTTACTCGTGCTGCCTTAAAAATTACCTAAGAACCATTCCTTCATGCGCTGCCACACCGCCTTCACCGACCCATCCTGCCGCGTGACGATGTGACCACGCAGGTACTGCTTTTTCGCTTCCAACAACAGGCCAAGCACGGTCGCGTAGCGCGGGCTGCGCACCACGTCGGCCAACTGGCCACGATAGTCCGGCGTGCCAAGGCGCGCCGGCTTGAGGAATATGTCTTCCGCCATTTCGACCATGCCCGGCATGATCGCGGTGCCGCCGGTCAGCACAATGCCCGACGAGAGCACGCCCTCGTAGCCGGATTCGCGCACCACCTGGTGCACCATCGCGAACAGCTCCTCGACGCGCGGCTCGATCACCGCCGCCAGCGCCTGGCGCGACAGGTTGCGCGGACCACGGTCGCCCAGTCCCGGCACCTCCAGGCTCTCGCCCGGATCGGCCAGCACCTGTTTGGCCACGCCGTAGCGGATCTTGATTTCTTCGGCTTCCGAGGTCGGCGTGCGCAGCGCCATCGCGATGTCGTTGGTAATCTGGTCGCCAGCGATCGGGATCACGGCGGTATGACGGATCGCGCCGTCGGAAAACACCGCCACGTCGGTGGTGCCGCCGCCGATATCGATCAGCACAACACCCAGTTCCTTTTCGTCCGGCGTCAGCACCGCGTCGGCCGAAGCCATCGGCTGCAAAATCAGGTCCGACACTTCCAGTCCGCAGCGGCGCACGCACTTGACGATGTTCTGCACCGCCGACACGGCGCCGGTGACGATATGGACTTTCACTTCAAGGCGGATGCCGCTCATGCCGATCGGTTCGCGCACATCTTCCTGGCTGTCGACGATGAACTCCTGCGGCACCGTATGCAGCAGCTGCTGGTCTGTCGGGATGTTAACCGCCTTTGCCGTTTCGATGACGCGCGCCACGTCGGTCGCCGTCACTTCCTTTTCCTTGATTGCCACCATGCCGCTCGAATTGAAGCTGCGGATATGGCTGCCCGCGATGCCGGCATAGACATTGCGGATCTTGCAGTCGGCCATCAGCTCCGCTTCTTCGAGCGCGCGCTGGATCGATTCGACGGTCGCTTCGATGTTGACCACCACGCCCTTCTTCAGGCCTTTCGATTCGTGCTGACCCAGCCCGATCACCTCGTGGCGTCCATCGCCCATCACCTCGGCCACCACGGCCACCACTTTCGAGGTGCCGATGTCGAGGCCGACGATCAGGTTTTTAGCGTCTTTTGTCATGTCTGTTGCTACCTAGTGTTGGGGTTTAACGCTTATCGTTTTTTTTGCTGCCGCTTTTGGCTTGGTGCCCTCTTTCGGGATCTTCAATCCCGCCGCGCTCAGGGCCAAGCCGTTCTGGTACCGCATATCTATCGTCTCTATATCGGGCAAGTGCTCCACCAGTTGCGGATAAATCCCCGTCAGCCGGTCCACCCTTTCCTTCAACGTGGTGCTGGTCTGCTCGCGGCCCAGCGCCACGCTCATGCCGTTATCGAGCCGCACCGTCCATGCATAGCGGCTCGACAGCGACAGCGCTTGTGGCACCAGCTTGAGCGGCGCGAACCAGCCGCGCAGCTCCGCGTAACGCGACATCACTTCCTTCTCGCTGCCATCGGGCCCGTCGAACGCCGGCAGCTCGTGGTCCTCTTCCGCCTCGGCCAGGTTGGCGGTGAACACATCGCCCTTGACCGACAGCAGCCGACCATCCTCGCCCCACGTACCCAGCGCCTCATGCTCCTCCAGCGCCACGATCAACTGGTCCGGCCACTCGCGGCGCACCGTCGCGCGGCGTACCCAGGGCACCGATTCAAAGGCCAGACGCACCGCGTCCAGGTTGGTCGTGAAGAAGTTGCCCTTTAAGCGGCCCAGCGCGTTGTTCCGCAGGGTCAGGTGGTTCACATGCTGTAACTCGTCATGCCCGATGCTCTCGATACGAATCGTGCGCAGGTTGAACGCCGGGCGCTGCGCCACCCACCACACGCCGGCGGCGATGCATGCCAACAGCACCAGGGCGAAAATGCCGTTGGCGGTTGCATTCAAGGCTTTAGCGTCTTGCCACATCTGATACTTACCCCTTCATCTTCAAACGCGCCGTGCGCAAAATCTCCACGCACAGGTCTTCATAGCTGATGCCCGTCGCGCGCGCCGCCATCGGCACCAGTGAGTGCGTCGTCATGCCGGGCGAGGTGTTCACCTCCAGCAGGAACGGTTTCTGATCGCGCTCGCGCAGCAGCACATCGACCCGCCCCCAGCCTTCGCAACCCAGCGCGCGGTACGCCTGGACGGCGATGCGCTGCATCTCGGCGGCCAGCGCGTCCGGCAGCACCGCCGGGCAAACGTATTTGACGTCGTCGGTGAAGTACTTGTTCTGGTAATCGTAGTTACCGGCCGGCGCGATGATCTCGACGATCGGCAGCGGGCGCGCGTCGGCGCCGCCGCCCAGCATCGCAACCGTAAACTCGCGACCTGTGACGAATTCCTCCGCCAACACCGAGTCGTCCAGAGCGGCGGCGATATCGTAGGCGGCCTTGAATTCTTCAGCGGCGTTGACCTTGGTGATGCCGATGGTCGAGCCCTCGTGCGGCGGCTTGACGATCAGCGGCAGGCCCAGATCGGCGGCGGTCTTGTCCAAATCCGATGTCGCGTCGAGCACCGCGTAGTTCGGCGTCGGCAGGCCGGCGGCCAGCCACACGATCTTGGTGGTGATCTTGTCCATGCCCACCGAGCTGGCCATCACGCCGCTACCGGTATAGGGAATGCCCAACAGCTCCAGCGCGCCCTGCAGGCTGCCGTCTTCGCCGTAGCGGCCGTGCAGCGCGATGAACACGCGGTCGAATTTTTCTGCCGCCAGTTCGGCCAGCGAACGTTCGGCCGTGTCGAAAGGATGGGCGTCGACGCCCTTGCTTTGCAACGCGGCCAGCACGCCCGTGCCGGACATCAGGGACACTTCGCGCTCGGCCGAGCGGCCGCCGAACAGCACGCCGACCTTGCCGAAAGTTTTTACATCGATAGGAGTAAGCTGGTTCACGATCAGACCTTTGGATAATTAGTCAGTTTCGCCGGGACGCCGCTGATCGAGCCTGCGCCCATGGTCATGACGACGTCGCCGTCGCGCACCACGTTCATGATGGTTTCCGGCATATCGCCGATTGCCTCTACAAAAATCGGTTCCGTCTTGCCGCGTGCGCGCAGGGCATGCGCCAACGCGCGGCCATCGGCCGCCACGATAGGCGCCTCGCCTGCGGCGTACACTTCGGCCAGCACCAGCACGTCGGGCGTGCCCAATACCTTGACGAAGTCCTCGAACAGGTCGCGCGTGCGGCTGAAACGGTGCGGCTGGAACGCCAGCACCAGGCGGCGGCCCGGATAGGCGGCGCGCGCGGCGCCGGTGGTCACTTCCATCTCCAGCGGATGGTGGCCGAAGTCGTCCACCAGCGTAAAGGTGCCGCCGCCGGGAATCGCGACTTCACCGTATTTGGTGAAGCGGCGGCCGACACCGGCGAAACCGGCCAGGCCGGCCTGGGTTGCGCTGTCCTCGATGCCGATCTCGCGGGCAATGGCGATCGCCGAGCAGGCGTTCTGCACGTTGTGCATGCCGGGCTGGTTCAGCACCACGTCCAGATCCGGATAACCTTCCTGGATCACGGTGAAGTGCATCTCCACCCCGACGGCGCGCGCGTTCACGGCGCGTACTTCGGCGTCCTCGTGGAAGCCGTAGGTGGTCACCGGCTTGGTCACGTGCGGAATGATCGAGCGCACATTGGCGTCGTCGATGCACAGCATGGCGCGGCCGTAGAAGGGCAGGCGGTGCGTGAAGTGGACGAAGGCCTGCTTGAGCTTTTCGAAATCGTGCTCGTAGGTTTCCATGTGATCGGCGTCGATGTTCGTGATCACTTCGATCATGGGCGTCAGGTTCAGGAACGACGCATCCGATTCGTCGGCTTCCGCCACCAGATACTCGCCGCTGCCCAGTTTCGCGTTGGCGCCGGCGGAAGTCAGCCGGCCGCCGATGACGAAGGTCGGGTCCAGGCCGCCCTGCGCCAGCACCGACGCCACCAGGCTGGTGGTGGTGGTCTTGCCATGCGTGCCGGCGATGGCGATGCCGCGTTTAAGGCGCATCAATTCGCCCAGCATCACCGCGCGCGGAACGATAGGAATCTTGCGGCTGCGCGCCGCGACGATTTCAGGATTGTCCTGTTGTACAGCGGTCGAGGTCACGACGGCGTCGGCGTCGCCGATGTTTTCGGTCGCGTGACCCTGGAACACTTTCGCGCCCATGTCCGCCAGGCGCTGGGTGACAGCGTTGCTGCCCAGGTCCGAGCCGGAGACGGTGTAGCCGAGCGTGAGCAGCACTTCGGCGATGCCGCTCATGCCGCTGCCGCCGATGCCGACGAAGTGTATGTTCTGTACTTTATGCTTCACTGCTTAACCTTTTACCTTTGCAGATTGTTCCAATGCTTGAGCGATCGATTCGTTCGAATCGCGTTTGCCGACCTTGTGCGCCGCCGTCGCCATCGTCAGGCAGGCGTTGCGGGTCAGCGTTTCCAGCAGCGTCGCCACACTTTGCGCGCTCATTTCCGTCTGCGGCATGTGGATCGCCGCGTTCTGTTTGGCCATCCACTGCGCGTTGTCGCGCTGGTGGCTGGTTGTCGACGCCACCAGCGGCACCAGCACGCTGGCCACGCCGGCGGCGGTCAGTTCCGACACGGTGATAGCGCCGGCGCGGCAGACCACCACGTCGGCGGCGCTGTAGGCGGCGGCCATGTCGTCGATGAAATCGACCACGTTGGCCTGCACGCCGGCCTGCGCGTACGACGCGCGCAGCGCATCGATGTTCTTCTTGCCCGACTGGTGCGTCACCAGCGGACGCTGGTCGGCCGGGATCAGCGCCAGCGCCGCCGGCAGATTGTCGTTGAGCGCCTTCGCCCCCAGGCTGCCGCCCACGACCAGTATCCGCAGCGGACCTTCACGTCCGGCGAAACGCTGCGCCGGCGCCGGCATGTCCAGAATCTCCTTGCGCACCGGATTGCCGGTGACGACGGCCTTGTCGGCGGCCTTGCCGAAATCGGCCGGGAAACCGAAGCACACGCGGTCCGCGAACGGCACCAGCGTCTTGTTCGACAACAGCAGCGCGGCGTCGGCGTTGACCAGCACCAGCGGCACGCCGCCCATGCGCGCCATCAGGCCGCCCGGCACCGTCACGTACCCGCCCATGCCCAGCACCACGTCCGGCTTGCGGCTGCCGATGTAGCCACGGCAGGCGATGAACGCCTTAACCATCTTCAGCGCGCCGCCGAGCGAGTGCTTCAAGCCCTTGCCGCGCATGCCGGTGAAGTCGATGCTGTCCATCGGGATGCCGTGTTTCGGCACCAGTTCCTGCTCCATGCCGGCGGAGGTGCCCAGCCAGGTCACGTCCCAGCCGCGCGCGCGCATCGTCTGCGCGATCGCCAGGCCGGGGAAAATGTGGCCGCCGGTGCCGGCCGCCATGATCATCAATTTCTTCGTAGTCCGCGTCATAATCTGCCACCGCGCATCAGAACCCGGTTCTCGTAGTCGATCCGGAGCAGGATCGCGAGTCCGACGCAATTAATCACAACACCCGTGCCGCCATAGCTCATCAGCGGCAAGGTCAGGCCCTTGGTCGGCAGCAGGCCAAGGTTCACGCCCATGTTAATAAACGTCTGCACGCCGATCCAGATGCCGATGCCCTTGGCGGTCAGGCCGGCGAAGGTCTGGTCGATGGCGATCGCCTGGCGACCGATATCAAAGGCACGCTTGACGATCCAGTAGAAACAGCCGATCACCGCCAGCACGCCCACCAGGCCCAGTTCCTCGCCGATCACCGCCATCAGGAAATCGGTGTGCGCCTCCGGCAGGTAGTGCAGCTTCTCGACGCTGCCGCCCAGGCCAACGCCGAAGATCTCGCCGCGTCCGAAGGCGATCAACGAGTGGGTCAGCTGGTAAGCCTTGTTCAAGGCATTGTCCTCTTCCCACGGATTCAGGTAGGCGAAGTAACGCTCGCGGCGGAACTTCGACAACGCAATGATCGAACCGAAGATCCCCACCAGCATGACGCCGATGCCACCGAACCAGATGGCGTTGATCCCGCCCAGGAACAGGATGCCCATGGCGATGCAGACGATCACGCCGAAGGCGCCCAGGTCCGGCTCCAGCAGCAGCAACAGGCCGACGAAGCCGACCGCCGCCGCCATCGGCATGAAGCCCTTGGTCAGCTTGTGCATGTATTCCTGCTTGCGCACCGTGTAGTCGGCGGCGTACAGCACGGCGACGACCTTCATCAATTCCGACGGCTGGATCTTGATCACCACCAGCGACAACCAGCGGCGGCTGCCGTTGACGACCGAACCGAGGCCCGGAATCAGCACCATCACCAGCAGCACCAGAGTGGCGATGAACAGGTATGGCGCCGCCTTCTGCAACGTCGATATGCGGGTACGGAACACGAACAGGCCGATGATCAGCGAGACCACGACGAACATCGCCTGGCGCTGCAGGAAGTAAGTGTTCTGCCAGCGGGTGTAGTTGGCGAACTTGGGCGAGTCGGGCAGCGAGATCGAAGCCGAATACACCATCACCATCCCCAGCAGCATCAGCAACAGGGTGACCCAGACCAGCGGCTGGTCGTACTCCATCATCTTCGATTGCCGCGCGCGGCTGTCCATCGACGTAACCGCCGATTTCGCGCCAAAACGGAACGGCATCTGGAGCGCCATCAGATCTCCTGTCCGTTGTCGAGGGCGATATCGCGCACGGTGTCGATAAACACCTGGGCGCGATGCGCGTAGTTCTTGAACATGTCCATGCTGGCGCAGGCCGGCGACAGCAGCACGGCGTCGCCGCCCTTGGCCATTTCGCTGGCGCGCTTGACGGCCGATGGCAGGTCGGTGCCGCAATCAATCAGCTCATAGTTCAACTGCGCTGAAGGCGCCAGCGCGGCGCGCAGCAGCGGCGCGTCGCGGCCGATCAGCAGCACGGCGCGCGCGTAGCGCGACACGGGTTCGGCCAGCGGTGCGAAGTCCTGGCCCTTGCCGTCGCCGCCCATGATCACCAACAGGCGCTGGTCGGCGCCGGTGAACGCCTTGCCCAGGCCATTGAGCGCGGCCACGGTGGCGCCGACGTTGGTGCCCTTGCTGTCGTCGTAGTATTCGATGTCGTTGATCGCGCCGACCAGTTCCACGCGGTGCGGCTGGCCGCGATACTCGCGCAGGCCGTGCAGCAGCGGCGCCAAAGGCAGGTCGATGGCGCGGCACAGCGCCAGCGCGGCCAGCGCGTTGGCGGCGTTGTGCACGCCGCGAATCTGCAGCGCGTCGGCCGGCATCAGGTTCTTGACCATGCATTCGACCGGTGGTGGCGGCGGATCGCTCTTCTTGCGTTTTTTCGGCTCGGCTTCTTCTTCCGATGGAATCGCCGTCGCCAACCACAACACACCACGCTCGTTGTTCAGGCCAAAATCGTCGCGCACGGTCGGCGCGTCGGTACCGAAGGTGACGTTCTGGCCGGTGGCGCTGGCCATGCGCATGACGGTGGCGTCCTCCCGATTGAGCACGCGCACGGTGTCCGCCGCGAACACGCGATGCTTGGCGGCGGCGTAGGACGGCATGTCGCCGTGCCAGTCCAGATGGTCCTGGGTCACGTTCAGCACCGTGGCGGCATCCGCCTCCAGGGTGAAGGTGGTTTGCAGCTGGAAGCTGGACAACTCCAGCACCCAAATCTCCGGCAAGGCGTCTTCGTCCATCACCTGGCGCAGCACGTCCAGTGCCGCCGGGCTGATATTGCCGGCCACACGCACGCTCTTGCCCGCGCGCTCGCACAGTTGGCCGACCAGAGTGGTGACGGTGGTTTTGCCGTTGGTGCCGGTGATGGCGATGATCTTCGGCGCGTAGGCGCGTTCCTTCTCCAGCGATTCCAGCGCCTGCGCGAACAGTTCGATCTCGCCCCACACCGGAATATTTGCCGAGGAAGCGGCAGGGCCGATTTCGGCCAGCTCGCGGTAAGGCGCCAGGCCGGGGCTGACGGCGACAAAGTCCACGCCTTCCAGCAGCGAGGCACTGAATGAGCCAGACCCGGGACCGGGGACGAATTCGACGTCGGCGATCGCTTCCTTCAGTGCCGGCAAACGCTCCGGCGACTCACGGGTATCGGCAACGCGCACGCGCGCGCCGCTGCGGGCGAGCCACAGCGCCATCGCCAGGCCCGATTCTCCGAGCCCCAGTACCAGTGCGTTTTTGCCTTCGTAAATCATCAGCGCAGTTTCAAAGTAGAGAGCCCAACCAGCACCAGCATCATCGTGATAATCCAGAAGCGCACGACGACCTGAGTCTCTTTCCAGCCTTTTTGTTCAAAGTGATGGTGCAAGGGCGCCATCAGGAACACGCGGCGGCCGACGCCGAAACGCTTCTTGGTGTACTTGAACCAGCCCACCTGCATAATCACCGACACCGTCTCGGCGACGAAAATACCGCCCATGATGAACAACACGATTTCCTGGCGCACGATCACGGCGATGGTGCCCAGCGCGCCGCCCAAGGCCAGCGCGCCGACGTCGCCCATGAACACTTGAGCCGGGTGCGTGTTAAACCACAGGAAGGCCAGACCCGCGCCGGCTAGCGCGCCGCAGAAGATAATCAGTTCGCCCGCGCCGGGAATGTGCGGGATGAACAGATACTTCGAGTACGTCGCGCTACCGGTCAGGTAAGCGAACAGGCCGAGCGCCGAACCGACCATAATCGTCGGCATGATCGCCAGGCCGTCCAGGCCATCAGTGAAGTTAACGGCGTTGCTGGTCCCGACGATGACACAATATGTCAACGCGATGAAACCCCACACGCCCAGCGGATAGCTGATGGTCTTGAAGAACGGGACGATCAAGTCGGCCTTCGGCGGCAAATCCATCGAAAAGCCCGACTGCACCCAGGCGAAGAACAGCTCAAAGACCTTGCCGGCGTTGGGCGCCGATACCGAGAACGCCAGGTACAGCGCGGCGGCCAGGCCGACCAGCGACTGCCAGAAGTATTTTTCCGCCGAGCGCATGCCCTCCGGGTCCTGGCGCACCACCTTGCGGTAGTCGTCGACCCAGCCGACCGCGCCGAAGCCCAAGGTGACGACCAGCACAGGCCAGATCAAACGATTCGACAGGTCGCACCACAGCAGCGTCGATACGCCGATTGCGATCAGGATCAACAAGCCGCCCATGGTCGGCGTGCCGTGTTTTTTCAGGTGGGTCTGCGGACCGTCGGTGCGCACGGCCTGGCCGTACTTCATTGCGGTCAGCATGCGGATCACGGCCGGACCGGCGCACAGGCCGATCAACAAGGCGGTGGCGGCGGCGAACACCGCGCGGAAGGTGATGAAGTTGAAGACCCGCAGGGGGCCGATCTCGTCCTGGAAAAACTGTGCGAGCCAGAGCAGCATGATTAGTGACTTTCCTTGTTAGCTTGTTGCGATCCAATCAAATGCTGCACGACCCGTTCCATTTTCATGAAGCGGGAGCCCTTGATTAATACGGTTGCATTCGGTGCGACGGCTGCCTCCACGGCAGCGAGCAAGTCGCCGAACTGTTCAAAATGGCGAATGGCGCCCCCCTTCATGTGGGATGCCAGTTCGCCGGTGGCCAGCACCTGTTCGATGCCTTTACTGTGCGCGTAAGCGCCTATCTCTTCGTGGAACTCGCGGCCTTGCATGCCGACTTCGCCCATATCGCCCAGCACCAGCACACGCGGCGCGGCCGCTTTCGACAACACGTCGATGGCTGCGCGCACCGAATCCGGATTGGCGTTGTAGGTGTCGTCGATGACGACGGCGCCGTTCGCGGCGGCCTTCTTTTGCAGGCGGCCGCTGACGGGCGCGAAGGTGTCGAGTCCCAGCTTGATCTTTTCCAGCGCGATGCCGGCGGCATACGTGCATGCCACGGCGGCCAGCGCGTTGCGCACATTGTGTTCGCCCGCCGCTTGCAGGTTGACGAAGAACTGTTCCGGCTCGACGCCATCGGACAAACGGATGGTGATGAACATCTCGCTGCCGAAATCGCCGGCACGGAAGGTGCAGCTCACTTCAGCGTCCTTGGTCAGGCCGAAGCGGATCATGCGGCGTCCGGCCGACAGTTCTTCCCAGATCGGCGTGAACTCGTCGCCATGCGGGAACACCGCCACGCCGTTGGCGTGCAGGCCGGCCAGCACGGCGCCGTTCTCGCGCGCCACCGCTTCCACCGTGTGCATGAACTCCTGGTGTTCGCGCTGGGCGTTGTTGACCATGGCGATGGTCGGCTCGGCGATGGCGACCAGGCGGCCGATCTCGCCCGGATGGTTCATGCCCATCTCGATGACGGCCGACTGCTGCTTCGCTTCCATGCGGAAGAGCGTCAGCGGCACGCCGATTTCGTTATTCAGGTTGCCGCGCGTGGCCAGACGGCCTTCCTCGCCGTGGGCGGCGGCCAGGATCGCTGCGATCATTTCCTTGACCGTGGTCTTGCCGTTGCTGCCGGTTACGCCGATGACCGGCATGGAGAACTGGCGGCGCCAGTAATTAGCGATCTGTCCCAATGCGACCAGCGTATTAGGTACAACCAAAGCCGGCAGAGACCAACCTTCAGGAACTTCCTCGACTACGACGGCGGCGACGCCCTTCTCCGCGACCTGCGCGAGGAAGTTGTGGGCGTCGAATACTTCGCCGCGCAAGGCGACGAACAAAGAACCTGCGGATACATTGCGGCTGTCGGTAGACACGCCCGCAAATACAACTTCACCCGAACCGGCGGAGGTATTCACCAGCCACGCGCCCGGGAGGGAAGGCAGAATCTGTGCGAGTGCTGCACGCATCAATTCGTCCTCATCATGGTTAAACGGGCCGACAACGCCAACTGGGCGTGGTCGACATCGGAGAATGGCAGTTTCTTGCCCTTGATTTCCTGGTACGGCTCATGGCCTTTGCCAGCCAGCAGAATCACATCCGGCTTGGCGGCGTGCTTGATCGCCGACAGGATCGCGGCGGCGCGGTCGTCCAGGGTTTGCACCGTCGATGCCGGATTGTTCCGGTCCATGCCGGCGACGATCTGCTCGATGATCGAATGCGGGTCTTCGCTGCGCGGGTTGTCGCTGGTGACCAGCACGTGGTCGGCCATCTGCGCGATCTTGCCCATTTGCGGACGTTTGCCCGGATCGCGGTCGCCGCCGCAGCCGAACACGCACCACAGTTGGCCGCCACGGTCGCTCGCCACGGCGCGCAGCGCCGCCAGGGTTTTTTCCAGCGCGTCCGGGGTGTGTGCGTAGTCGATGACGATCATCGGCGCGTCCTGCCCGCCGACTTGCTGCATGCGGCCAGGGGCCGGCACCAACGCCTCGACGGCCTCGATGGCGGCGCGCAGACCCAGTCCCTTGGCCAGCATCGCGCCCATCACGCCCAGCGCATTGCTGATGTTGAAGTGGCCGACCAGCTTCGTTTTGATCAACGCCACGCCCAGCGCCGACTCCAGATGGAACTCGGTGCCGGCGCTGCGGGTGCTGCGGAACTGGCTGGCGCGCAGCATCAGCACGCCATCGATGTCCGGCTGCGTGGCGGCGTCGCGCAAGGTATAGCCGATCAGCGGGATAGTCCCGGCCAGCGGCGCCTTCGTTTTCAGATGCGCGATCAGGCGCAGGCCCATTGGATCGTCCAGGTTGACGACGGCCGTCTTCAGGCCGGGCCAGTCGAACAGTTTGGTCTTGGCCGCTTCATACGCCGCCATGTCGCCATGGTAGTCCAGGTGATCGCGGGTCAGGTTGGTGAACAGCGCGACGTCGAAATGCATGCCCGCCAGGCGGTCCTGTTCCAGACCGATCGACGACGCTTCGATCGCCAGCGACTTCGCGCCCTGGTCACGCAGGTCGGCCAAGGTGCGCGCCAACAGCACCGCGTCCGGCGTCGTATAGCCGGTGACGTCATATTCGACTTCCCCGCGCGCGCGGAACACACCCACGCCCAAGGTGCCGATGACGGCGGCCGGTTCGGCGCCGCGCGACAGGGCCTGCCCCAGCCACACCGCGCTGGAGGTCTTGCCGTTGGTGCCGGTGACGGCAACGGTGAACATCCCCGTATCGGGCTGCTGGTAGAACGCGTGGGCGATCAGGCCCGCATGCTGTTTCAGGTTATCGACCGTGATATACGGCACGCTCCAGCTGTCGTTCCAGGTGAAGCCGGCGGGGTCCACCACGATCAGCGCGGCGCCCTGCTCGATGGCGCTGTCGATGAAGCCACGGCCGTCGACGGCGTTGGCCGCGTCGGCTGCGAAAGCAAAAAACACATCGCCCAGCTTGATGCGGCGCGAATCCGACGCCAGCTGCGCGGTGGGCGCCAGCTTGCGGATCGCTGCCGCGATGGCCATGAAATCGGCCGACGGGTCGAAGTTAAAAGTCGTCACATGTTCTCCTGTGCTGCTGACTCAGGAATGATGATATGGGTCAGGTCCGAATCCGGCGCCACGTTCTTGGCGCGCAGGGCCTGCGCCGCCAGGGCCGAAAACACCGGGCCGGCGACGTCGCCACCGTATTTGAGCGGGCCGCTTGGTTCGTCGATCATGACGGCGATAATGAAGCGCGGGTCCGACATCGGCGCCATGCCGACGAAGTTGCCGATGTATTTGGTGTGCGAGTAGCGGCCGCCGATGAATTTTTGCGCGGTACCGGTCTTGCCGCCCACGCGGTAGCCCGGCACCTGGGCCTTGACGGCGGAGCCGCCCGGCAGCGTGACCATTTCCAGCATCTCGCGCATTTCTGCGGCGGTTTTTGGGCTGATGACCTGGGTGCCGTGCGGCGCCTCGTGCAGCTTCTGGAACGACAGCGGAATGATGTCGCCGTCGCGCGCCAGCACCAGGTAGGCGCGCGCCAGCTGGATCAGCGACACCGACATACCCTGTCCGAAGCTCATGTTCGCGTGCTCGATCGGGCGCCACGATTTGTACGGGCGCACGCGGCCCGCCACCGCGCCGGGGAAGCCCCACTTGGGCTGCTGGCCGAAACCGAGCTTGGTGAACATCTCCCACAGGTCTTGGGGCGCCATCGACATGGCGATCTTGGTGGTGCCGATGTTGGACGATTTCTGGATGATGCCCTGCACGTCGATCATGTGGTGCGCGTGGGTGTCGTGGATCACGCGGTCGCCGATGACCATCGCGCCGTTGCCGGTGTCGAACATGGTGTGCGGCGTTATCTTCTTGGCTTCCAGCGCCATGACGACCGGGAACGGCTTCATCGACGATCCCGGCTCGAAGGTGTCGGTCATCACGCGGTTGCGCAGCTGTTCGCCGGTCAGCTTGGAGCGGTCGTTCGGGTTATAGGTCGGATAGTTGGCCAGCGCCAGCACCTCGCCGGTATGCACGTCCAGCACCACGGCGGCGCCGGCCTTGGCCTTGAACTTGTCGACCGCGTCCTTGATCTGGGTGAAGGCGATGTACTGGATCTTGCTGTCGATCGACAGGGTCAGGTCCTTGCCGTCGTGCGGCTCGCGGATCGATTCGATGTCCTCGACGATGTGGCCCAGGCGGTCCTTGATCACGCGGCGGCTGCCCGGCTGGCCGACCAGGGTTTTCTGCTGCGCCAGTTCCATCGACTCCTGGCCCACATCCTCGACGTTGGTGAAGCCCACCACGTGGGTCGTCACTTCGCCCTGCGGGTAGAAGCGCTTGTATTCTTTACGGGTCTGCACGCCCTCGATGCCCAGCTTGACGATCTTGTCGGCCACGTCCTGCTCGACCTGGCGCTTCAAGTAGACGAAGCCACGGTCGGAATCGAGTTTTTTCTGCAGCTCGGCGTTGGTCATGCCGAGCAGTTGCGCCAGTTGTTTGAGCTTGTCGGCCGGCGCGTTCTGCACGTCGTCCGGGATCGCCCAGATGGCCTTGACCGGCACCGACGACGCCAGCACCTGGCCATCGCGGTCGGTGATCTTGCCGCGCGTGGCCGGCAGGTCCAGCGTGCGCGCGTAGCGGATCTCGCCCTGCTTTTGCAGGAACTGGGTCGACAGGCCTTGCAGCCATGCGGCGCGGGCGGCCAGCGCGAAGAAAGCGAAGAACAGCACGAACAGCACCACGCGCGAACGCCATACCGGCAGACGCACCGCCAGTACGGGGTTCTTCGAGAACGGCACGCCCTTGGAGCGCGCCACCCGCGAGGTGTTCACGTTGGAGCCTCGGCTCATTTCGATCCTTCCGGCGTCAGGTACTGCGTGCGCGCGGCGGTCAGCGGCGTCATGGTCAGGTCGCGGCGCGCGATCTCCTCGATGCGCGCGTGCTTGCCCAGGGTCGACTGGTCAAGCTGCAGCTGCGCCCACTCGATATCGAGCTGGCGCGCCTTCGACTGCGAGCGTTCCAGTTCGATGAACAGGTGGCGCGCCTGGTACTGCGCGTTGACGAGCGACAGGCCGCAGCCCACCAGCAGCGCCGTCAGCACCAAGTTGATCTTGCCGCTCATGCCGCCTCCGCCGGAATAGGCAGGCGGCGCGCCACCCGCATCACCGCCGAACGGGAACGCGGGTTGGCGTCGACTTCGGCGTCGGACGGCTTCATCTTGGACAGCAGCTTGAGCTCCGGCTGCGGCAGGTCGACCGCGCGGATCGGCAGGCGCCGGTCCGGCTGTTCGACATTGGCCTTGGACGCGAAGAAGCGCTTGACCATGCGGTCCTCCAGCGAATGGAAGCTGATGATCGCGATGATGCCGCCCGGCGCCAGACTGGCGTAGGCCTGGTTCAAACCGACTTCGAGGTCTTCAAGCTCTTTATTGATGAAAATCCGGATAGCCTGAAATGTGCGGGTTGCCGGATCCTTGCCCTTCTCCCGAGTCTTGACCGCGCCTGCCACGATGCCGGCAAGCTGTCGTGTGGTTGAAATTGGTTCGATTGCCCGGCGAGCAACAATCGCCTTTGCAATCTGAAAAGCAAACCGTTCTTCCCCATATTCTTTGATCACCTTTTCCAGTGTCTGTTCGGTTTCTGTGGCAAGCCACGCCGCCGCCGACATGCCGCGCGTGGTATCCATGCGCATGTCGAGCGGACCATCGTTACGGAAGCTGAAGCCGCGCGCGGCGTCGTCCACCTGCGGCGACGAGATGCCCAGGTCGAGCAGGATGCCGTCGACCTTGTCGACGCCACGTTCGGCCAGCGCCTGCGTCATCGTGGCGAAGCTGTCGTGGACGATGGTGAAGCGCGGATCGTCGATTTGTTCGGCGGTGGCGATGGCCTGCAGGTCCTTGTCGAAGGCGATCAGGCGCGCGTTGGCGCCCAGCTTCGACAGGATCAGGCGCGAATGGCCGCCGCGGCCGAAGGTGCCGTCGACGTAGACGCCGTCGGCGCGCGCGCCGTCCAGCGCGAGGGCGTCGACCGCTTCGTCCAGCAGCACCGTGCGATGCTGAAATTCAGGCACCGATGTGAATGTCATCACGGGACCTTAGAAAGAGAAATTGGCGAGTACATCGGGGGTGCCGGCTTCAATCGCCTGCTGCTCTTTTTCCGCCTGCTTGGCGGCATCCCAGATTTCGAAGTGGGAGCCCATGCCCATCATCATGACTTCGCGCTCCAGGCCGACGGCGGCCCGCAGTTCCGGCGAAATCAGGATGCGGCCGGCCGTGTCCATTTCGACGTCGGTGGCGTAACCGAGGAATATCCGTTGCCACGCGCGGGCCTGCATCGGCCACTGGGCAATCTGTTGACGGTGCTGTTCCCACACCGGGCGGGGGAACAACATGACGCAGCCATCGGGGTGGCGGGTCAGGGTGAGGCGGCCTTCGCATTGGATCGAGAGCGCGTCACGATGCTTGGCGGGGATAGACATCCTGCCTTTTGCATCGAGATTGATTGCGGACGCGCCTTGAAACACGGGATTACCTTTTGACCTCAGTATGGTTAGCGGAGCATGAACGGCGGCTTCCCGGTTTCATCTCCCCCGCCGCTAAGTCAGGAGAAATTTCCCACAAAAAGACACTTTTTCACACAGATGCCCACTTTAGAGGATGGGAGAATAGCGGTCAAGCGCTTTCAGGCAAACGAAACAGGGATTTTAGTAATGAAATTAAGGACTTAGCGCAATTCCTTGAAGCCAGCTAGAAATAAAATAACTCGACAAATTAAGTACTTATCGTGGAATGTGAATGTGCTACCTCATCTGCACACATGTGTATGCATGCACTAAAGCGGTGAAAATGAATTCTCAAAATAATTGAAATATTTATATATAGTTGCAAAGCGCCAACATTGACGTATCATATTGACAACTGGTCAATAGATCGGCAAATGGCGTTCAAAGTGGCGTGATTTGATAGGGGAACGGTCGGATGTCGCGCCAGCAGCGCGATGACGGGGAGTATGAAACCTTTTAATAACTGCAACTTCGATTTTGCTAGTCAGCAACGGCACGGAAGCGAATGTATTTTCGACAAGCAATTTGTCTATACAAATTTCAGACTGCCGCACTGCACCAAAACCGTCATTATACGCCTGCGCCGGGGTGCAATTCCAGCGCGAATTCACGTAGAAACTGTCAACTTCCGTAACAAAAGCACAATTTGTGTTACCTACGGATCAGCTCGCCCACCCCTTGGAGCGATCCACGGCGCGCGCCCACCCCGCCATCAACGCGCCGCGCCGGTCGGCGCCCATGACGGGATCGAAGCGGCGCTCGCAGGTCCACTGGGCGGCGACCTCCTCGCGGGTCTGCCAGAAGCCCACCGCCAGGCCGGCCAGGTGGGCCGCGCCCAGCGCCGTGGTCTCGGTCACGCGCGGACGCACCACCGGCACGCCCAGCAAATCGGCCTGGAACTGCATCAGCAGGTCGTTGCGGGCGGCGCCGCCGTCGGCCCGCACCTCGGTCAGCGGAATATCGCGGCTCGACGCCGCCACATCCTTCTGCATGGCGGCCATCAGCTCCGCGCTTTGATAGGCGATCGCCTCCAGCGCGGCGCGGGCGATGTGGGCGCGGTTGCTGCCCCGGCTCAGCCCCACCAGCGCGCCGCGCGCGTACGGGTCCCAGTGCGGCGCCCCCAGGCCGACGAAGGCCGGCACCATGAACACGCCGCCGCTGTCGGGCACACTGGCGGCCAGCGGCTCGACGTCGGACGATTTCTCGATGATGCCAAGGCCGTCGCGCAGCCACTGCACGGTGGCGCCGCCCATGAAGACACTGCCCTCCATGAGGTATTCGGTGGCGCCGTCGACCCGCCAGCCGACGGTGGTCAGCAGGCGGTTGTGCGACACCACCGGGTGCTCGCCCAGGTGCATCAGCATGAAGCACCCGGTGCCATAGGTGTTCTTGACCATGCCCGGCGTGTGGCAGGCCTGGCCGAAGGTGGCGGCCTGCTGGTCGCCGGCGATGCCGGCCACCGCGATCGGCGCGCCGAACAACGAGGCCTTGGTCATGCCGATTTCCTCGCTGGACGACACGACCTGCGGCAGCATCGACTCCGGAATGTCGAACAACTGCAGCAAGTCCTGGTCCCAGCGCAGCAGGTGGATATTGAACAGCAAGGTGCGCGAGGCGTTGCCGACGTCCGTCACATGGCGCCCGGTCAGCTTGTACACCAGCCAGCTGTCGACGGTGCCGAACGCCAGGCCGCCCTGGCGCGCCCGGTCGCGCGCGCCGGGCACGTGGTCGAGCAGCCATTTCAGTTTGGTGGCGGAGAAATAGGAATCCAGTTCGAGGCCGGTGATGTCGGCGATGCGTCCCGCCTTGCCGTCGGCGCGCAGCGCGTCGCAGGTGTCGGCGGTGCGGCGGTCCTGCCAGACGATGGCCGGCGCGATCGGCTCGCCCGTCTTGCGGTCCCACACCAGGGTGGTCTCGCGCTGGTTGGCGATGCCGATGGCGAGGACCTGGCGGCTATC
This sequence comes from Oxalobacteraceae bacterium OTU3CAMAD1, assembly GCA_024123915.1. Lineage (NCBI taxonomy): Bacteria > Pseudomonadati > Pseudomonadota > Betaproteobacteria > Burkholderiales > Oxalobacteraceae > Oxalobacteraceae bacterium OTU3CAMAD1. The sequence continues at coordinate 6,668,614 of CP099650.1, forward strand.
GACTTGATTGTCGCGCAGGACCTGGCGGGCGACGGCCAGCTGGCTGTTCCAGATGTCGTCGGGATCGTGCTCGACCCAGCCGGGCTGCGGGAAATGCTGGGGATATTCGGCCGCCGCGCTGCCGCATATCTGTCCCTGATGGTCGAACAGGATGGCGCGCGAACTGGTGGTGCCTTGATCCAAGGCCAGTATGTATTTTTTCATCGGCAGGTCCCCAGGTCGACGCGGTATGCGCGTCGGTCCCGCGGCAGCCGCGAATCTATATATGTGTAAGTTGAAGCAAGCCGATAGGCCGGATTTTGTTACGGCACGGGCGAACCCGCGCTATGACAGCCATTCCTCTAGGCGCTGGATTACTCCAGCGCTCAAGCTTCCTACCCGCACGCTCCGCGAGCAGCATCATCGCGTGCCTATTTGGAATTGCACCAGGTGGAGGTTACCGCGTTTCACCGTAACTTAATACGCTCGTCTCTGTGGCCCTATTCCTCGCCTTATACCTTGGGCTTGCGCTTGCGGCTTTCAGCGGACGGCCGTTAACCGTCACCCCGCTCTATGGAGTCCGGACCTTCCTCCCGCCAGGCATTACGCGCTGGCCAGCGGCTGTCTGGCTTGCTTCAGGCGGTATTGTACCAGACCCCAACCCGCAAGCATTTGCAAGATGCGGCGGCCGCGGGCCATGGGGTCGGACCCGACTGGGTCCGACCCCGCCTGGCCGTGCGGGTTGGCCGCACGCCGATTCTATAATTTGATGTCGCCATTAGAAAAGCGCCGCCCACTACCCGGCCGTAGAATCATGCTACCTATACCCCCTTGAGGCGAGAACATGACGCACCCAACCCGCACCGGCGGCCAGATCCTGGTCGACGCCCTGAAGATCCACGGCGTCGACACCGCTTTCGGCGTACCCGGCGAAAGCTACCTGGACGTGCTCGACGCGCTGCACGACTCCGACATCCGCTTCATCATCAACCGCCAGGAGGGCGGCGCCGCCTTCATGGCCGACGCCTACGGCAAGATGACGGGCAAGCCGGGCATCTGCTTCGTCACGCGCGGCCCGGGCGCGACCAACGCCTCGATCGGCGTGCACACCGCCTACCAGGACTCGACGCCGATGATCCTTTTCATCGGCCAGGTCGGCAACGACTTCATCGACCGCGAGGCCTTCCAGGAGATTGACTACCGCCGCATGTACGGCCAAATGGCCAAATGGGTGGCGCAGATCGACCGCGCCGAGCGCATTCCCGAATACCTCGCGCGCGCCTTCCAGGTCGCCACCAGCGGCCGTCCCGGCCCGGTGGTGCTGGCGCTGCCGGAGGACATGCTGATCGATACGGCCGAGGTCGCCGATACGCGCGCCTACCAGGCGGTGCAAGCCTCGCCGTCGGCCGCGCAGATCGACGTGCTGCGCGCCATGCTCGCCAGCGCCAAAAAGCCGCTGGTCCTGCTGGGCGGCGGCGGCTGGAACGCGCAAGCCTGCGCCGACCTGCAGCGCTTCGCGGAGGCCAACGAGCTGCCGGTGAGCTGCGCGTTCCGCTTCCAGGATTTGCTCGACAACGCCCATCCTAATTATGTCGGCGATGTCGGCATCGGCATCAATCCCAAGCTGGCGGCGCGCGTGCGCGAGGCCGACGTCATCCTCGCCATCGGCCCGCGCCTGGGCGAGATGACCACCGGCGGCTACGCGCTGATTTCCGCGCCGGTGCCGGCGCAGCGCCTGATCCACGTCCACGCGGACGCCGTGGAACTCGGCAGCGTCTACCAGGCGGAATTGATGATCAACAGCGGCATGCCGCAGATCGCGGCCATGCTGGCGGCGATGGCGCCGGTCGATGCCGGCGCGTGGCGCGCCTCAGTGGCCGAAGCGAAGGCCGATCTGGCGGCATGGCAGCAGCAACCGGCGATTTTCCAGGACGGCAAAGCGCCGCTGGACTTGTGGCAGGTGGTGCAGCAGATCGACAAGATCGCGCCGCACGACACCATCATCACCAACGGCGCCGGCAACTACGCCACCTGGGCGCACCGCTTCCACAGCTACGGCGGCATGCGCACGCAATTGGCGCCGACCAGCGGCGCGATGGGCTACAGCGTGCCGGCCGGCGTCGCCGCCAAGATCATCGACCCGAAGCGCACGGTGATCACCTTCGCCGGCGACGGCGAATACATGATGAACGGCCAGGAGCTGGCCACGGCGGTGCAGTACAAGGCGGGGGTGGTCATCATCGTCTTCAACAACGGCATGTTCGGCACCATCCGCATGCACCAGGAGCGCGACTATCCGGGACGGGTATCGGGCACGGAGCTGCACAATCCCGATTTCGCCGCGCTGGCGGTGGCGTATGGCGCGCATGGGGAAGTGGTCGACAAGACGGCGGACTTCGGCCCGGCGCTGGAGCGCGCGCTGGCGCACGCCAACAGCCGCAACCTGCCGTCGCTGATCGAGCTGCGCTACGACGGCAACCTGATCACGCCCGGCGCCACGCTGGAAACGATCCGCAAAAACGCCGAAGCGGCCAAAAAAGCGTAATTCGCTGGCGGACCGGCTCAAACCGTATGCGTTTAGCGATACGCGTGGGTCGCCGCTTAGGGGTCGTACCCGATGGGTACGACCCCGCACGGGGGTGCGGGTTAGCTAACGATCAAGACGGCGCCTGGTTCGACGGCGCCTCTTCCACCTTCTCTTTATCCTTCTTCGCCTGCGGGCAAACCTTGCACGTGCCGGCCTTGCGTCCGAAGTCGGTCACCAGCGGCAGCCGCATCGGCACCGCCTCGTCGCCGCAATAACCGCCATCGAGCACCAGGGTCCTGCCGCCGTCGGCGATCTTGCCGCTGATCGTGCGCTCTTCCTCATCGGGCGGGCGCACGGTGAAATACATCTGCCGCCCACGCGGATCGATATTGACGTCGCTGGCCACCACCGGCCAGCTCAAGCCGCCCGCCGTGTACTCGTACAGCACCGTATCGACCTCGGCGAAACGCTGCAAGGTGATGCGCTGGCCGCCGAATTCGCCGCTCTCGGCGTTGATGCACAAATCGGAAAACACCACCATGCCGTAACGCGGCAGGCCGGCGTTGGCGGGCGGCTTGCGCGCCGCCTTGGGCGCGGCCAGCACGGCGCACGAGGCGATCAGCATGGCGCCGGCGAATACGGCGCGTCGTTTCATCATCATGGTCGTCGTCATCAATAAAACCGCTTTCAGAAAAGAACAACGGCTGCACCAGGCAGCCGTTGTTGATACTAACTCTGAATGAACAGATTAGAAGCTGTGTTTCACGCCGATGTTGAAGGCTTTGTCGCCGGTGCCAACTTCGGTGTTGTTGCCAACGGTGTAAGCTGCGCCGTTTTTGTTTTTGATTTTAGCGTACGCCAGGTAAGCGCTGGTGCGCTTCGACAGGTTGTACGAGTAGCCAACGCCCCACTGGCTTGCATCGTTGTTAGCGACTTCTTTGTCGTTTTTACGGATGTACGAAGCCATCACCACGCCGTTACCGGCTGGAACGGTTACGCCGACCAGTGCGTCAGCGCTGTCTTGCGACGCGACTGGAGCAACGGTGTAGCCGAATGGGTTGGTAGCGTTAGCCAGAGGCGCGCTGTTCTGGCCCTTGTCTTGACCGTAGGCTGCGAAAACTTTAACAACTTTGAAGTCGTAGTTAGCGGCAACCAGGGTGTTGTGGCCGATACCGTTGGTTTTAACAGCAGCGGTGTCGTTGTTACGGTTGTTGTAAGCGACAGCAACGTTCAGAGGACCGTTGGTGTAGCCAACCGACGCGCCCAGTTGACGCTGTGCGCCGGAGTCGTCAGCAACTTCACCCAGGCTGTACGAAGCAGCAGCCGAGAAACCGTAGATCGATGGGGTCTTGTACACAACGCCGTTGTCGGCGCGGGTCATGTTACCAGCGACTGGGAACAGGTTTTTAGCGGTACCAGCGTAGCCCATTGCGAACGGGTCAGCCACGTCGCGCAGCGTTTCGTAGTAAGGGGTGTACTGACGACCGATGGTCAGGGTACCGGCGGTCTTCGAGCTCAGACCAACGTAGGCTTCGCGGTTGAACAGGCGGTTGTTGCCGTTGTCCAGGGTGCCGTCGTCGATTTTAACGCCAGCTTCCAGTTTGAAGATCGCGCTCAGACCGCTGCCCAGGTCTTCGGTGCCTTTGAAGCCGATACGCGAAGCCGAAGCCACGCCGCTCTGTACCGCAGTCTTGTTACCAGCAGCACCGCCACGCTCGGAGGTCAGGCCGGCATCGACGATACCGTACATGGTGACATTCGATTGCGCCATAGCTACGTTGCTCAGGGCGCCCAGGATGGCGATGGAGATCAGGGATTTTTTCATTACGTGTTTCCTTCAGTTGTGTTGCTGTAAAAAGGTATAGCTAGTAGTGCGGCTAAATACGGTGCTTATCGGCGTCACCAGCAGGCGCCGTATGTGCGTGAGGGCAAACTCCCCAGCTGCCACTGTGCGGTCCCATCAGGCGGAACGCGCTCACTTAAGTTGCGGCCGATTTAATCGACGCTTGCAGGTTCGCGGCGCGCAAACGCACCGGAGGCGGCACTATACTGATGCTTGACGACTCCATCAAGTGCAAAAACGTTCATCTTGCAACGTCCTTATCCTTGTCAGATTTTCAAAACACCCGTATTTTAACGCATCGCAATATTTCATGCCGAGCAAGCGAACTAGCCCAGTTTTCCGCACGATGAACTTCATGCAGCAACCCGTTTTGCGGGTCGCCCTAGTGACAAATGCAAGATCAATGCATGCGTACTACATCGTTGTCGGACCAAGTAAAAATAGCCACTTTGCTATTTCTGGCGCTATTTTATACTGAAGCCCCCGCAGGAACCTTCGCACTCAATGGTAATAAGCTAACAACCAGAGGGAATGTTTGGCGTGGAAATACAGCAAAATAGCCACCAAACCAACAATGATCATAGTGTTACAGGAGTAAACTAGTCATAAATTCTGTCCGCAGGGCAACTATTGCAGTGCATCAGGAATTTGTAAGAAATTGCTACGTGTTGCACATAAACGACACATCGCGCACCAATCCGACACATTGTTGCCCCAAAGAAGGGAGATGGCGCTTGCGCCAGCGCCCTTCCATGCATGAGTAAAACTCATAGCATGCGCTCAGATCCATGTCCTTAGGCGCGGCGGCGCGCAGGCACCGGCAGGCGCGCGGCCGGCACTTCGCGGCTGCCGCCGGGCACCGCGCGCAGCGCCGGCCGGTCCGCCGACGCCGGTTCCAGCCGGAACACCGCCACCAGGGCGGCCAACGCGCCGGCCTGTTGCTGCATGCTGTGGGAGGCGGCCGTGGCCTCCTCCACCAGCGCCGCGTTTTGCTGCGTCACCGCATCCATCTCGGCGATGGCCGCGTTGACCTGCTCGATGCCGGCGCGCTGCTCCTGGCCGGCCGAGGTGATCTCGCTCATGATATCGGTCACGCGGCGCACGCTGACAACCACCTCCTCCATCGTCGCGCCGGCCTGCTCGACCAGCCTGCTGCCGGCCTCGACCTGGTCGACCGAATCGCTGATCAATTCCTTGATTTCCTTGGCCGCGGCCGCCGAGCGCTGGGCCAGGTTGCGCACCTCGGACGCCACCACCGCGAAGCCGCGCCCCTGCTCGCCGGCCCGGGCCGCCTCGACGGCGGCGTTCAGCGCCAGGATATTGGTCTGGAAGGCGATGCCGTCGATCACGCCGATGATGTCGACGATCTTGCGCGACGACTGATTAATAGAGCCCATCGTATCGACCACCCGCGACACCACGGCGCCGCCCTTTTGCGCCACGGCCGACGCGCTCAGCGCCAGCTCGTTGGCTTCGCTGGCGCTGGCCGCGTTCTGCTGTACGGTGCCGGTCAGCTCCTCCATCGAGGCGGCCGTCTCCTCCAGCGAGCTGGCCTGCTGCTCGGTGCGCGACGACAGGTCGACGTTGCCGGCGGCGATCTGGCCGGACGCGGTGGCGATGGTGTCGGTGCCGGCGCGCACCTGGCCGACGATATCGGCCAGGCTGTCGCGCATCGACTTCATCGCGAACAGCAGGCTGTCGCGGTCGTTCGGATGGGTGTGCACCTCGACCGTCAGCTGGCCGGCGGCGATCTGGCCGGCGATCCGCACCGCGTAGTCGGGCTCCCCGCCGAGGCGCTTGACCAGCCAGTTGGTGATCGACATCGCGCCCAGGGCGCCCAGCACCACGCTGCCGGCCAGCAGGGCGATGATCCACAGGCGGGCCGACGCGTAAGTGGCGTCGCCGCGACTGGCGGCATCGATGCCGCCGTCGCCGTACAGCTTGACGAGCTTGTCGATCTGGCCGCGCAGCGACACGATCAGCTTGTTCGACTCGCCGCGGATCAGCGCCTTGGCGGCGGCGTCGTCGCCGGCGCGCATGGCCGCGCGGATCTTGCCGTCCTCCACCATATAACGGTCCCACATCGACAGGAAGCCGTCATACAACTGCCTCTCCTCCGGGGTGGAGATCAGCTTGGCGTAATCGGCCTGCATCTTGCCCAGGTCCACCAGATCGTTGGCGATCACCTTGTCGTACTTGTCCATCTCGCTCGGTTCGCTGGAGATGATGTACTGGAACTCGCGGGTGCGCACGCGCGCCACCTGCGCCTTGAGATCCTGCACCACGCGCATGGCCGGCATCCAGCGCGACGACAGTTCCGACGCGGTGGCGTTGACTTGCGCCAGCTTGGCGATCGAGAACATGCCGACCACGGCGGTCAGCAGCAGCACGGCAGCGAACGCCATGCCCAATTTGGTGGCCAATTTGAGGCCTTGTAGCCATTTCATAGTGTGATTCCTTAAAAGAGGTCGTTCACGCGGGCGGGGTTCGGCGCATCTAAACGAGACGGCAACGGCAGCCGCACCAGCGTTAGCAAGAAGGTAACTAAGCTGTAATTTCCATAAGGCAATATGCTACTTCATTGCAACATTTCCTGCTTGAAACGTTAACCCCGCATCGGCCCTGGCGCCGGCAATCCGCCGGACACCGCATGTTTCCTAGGAAAACCGAGCAAATGTTCGTCAAAATCGATGCCAAACAATCGGTTGCACATTATCAATTCCACCAACATTCGCACGGACGCTACGTAGTTTCCACATGGACATATTTGTTATAAGGCTGCACCGCAACAGATTATTTCGTATGAACGATTGCTCAATGTTTCAGCAAAAACACCATTTCTCATAGGTGAAAGGGTCGACAGTTACGTAAAACCCCAGGCTTGCTTAGCAATATTTCCTAAAGTTAATATCCGGGCCGTTATTTCCAAACGGAAATTGATATAGGACGAATTGCATGCCGGCCACACACGCACAACCGCAAAACATCATCGTCGCCCAGCGCGATTTCCCTTGGGCGGAAGATCTGAAACTGATCGTCGACATCGTCACGCGCCACTTCAGCGATTTCAACGGCAACGGCTTCTATCCCCATCCGGACGAAGTACGGCTGCAGCGGGAGCTGCGCGCCGTGCCGGCGCTGAACCAGCTGAGCGGGATGATCCGCCGCTTCAAGGCGCGCGGCATGGCCATTACCAACCTGGGCCTGGGCGCGCTCGGCGAGGCCCAGCGCAACGCCGTGCTGTACGCGATCGCGCTGTGCCAGGGCTTTCCGACCTCGACCGACCAGCGCACCCGCCGCGTCGCCTGGGACGTGCGCGCCCGCGCCGGCAGCGAGCAGCAATCGCGCTTTGTGACCTTCTCCGAGCGCGTCGGCGGGGCCGACATGCATACCGACTCTTCGTTTTATCCGATGCCTGAAGAGCAGTTTCTGTTGTACGTGGTCGCGGCCGCGCGCTGCAACGGCGGCGAATCGCTGTTGATCGATGTCGAAGACGTCCACGCCGAGCTGCAGCGCAGTGAAGAGGGCCGCACCGCCTACGCGCTGCTCAGCGAGACGCCGCTGCCGTTTCGCGTGCCGTCGGTGTACGCGGCCACTGACGAACAGGTCGAATACCACATGGCGCCGGTGTTCCACCGGCCGGCCGGGCTGGACGGCGCGCTGGCCATGCGCTGGCGCTACGATTCCATCCTCAAAGGCCTGGCCGCGCGGCCGGAACTGCGCACCGACGCACTGGTCGCCGCGCTGGAACTGGTCAACGAAATCGTCGAGCGGCGCGCTCCGCGCTTCCATCGGCAGTTGCCGGACGATACACTGCTGTGGGCGGACAACCAGCGTACACTGCACGGCCGCGCCAAATACAGCGATCCGGATCGGCATTTGATCCGCATCCGCATTTCCAACACGCCCAACGCGGACCGTATCGGCCCGTCCGGCATCTCGGCAGATTAAGCATGCTCGCAGCCATCATTCCCGTTTTCCTGATTATTTTGCTGGGCGTGGCGATCCGTCGCTACGAATGGCTGCCGGACGCCTTCTTCCCGTCGATCGAGAAGTTTTCATACAACATCTGCTTCCCGGCGCTGCTGTTCGCCGGCACGGCCCGCTTGAGCTTCCGCTCCGGCGAGCTCGGCGAACTGGCGCTGGCCACCTTGTTGCCGACGGCGCTGATCGTCGTCGCCGCCGTGCTGGCGCTGCTGGCGGCGCGCGCCCTGCCCGACGCGGCGCGCTCGTCGGTGGTCCAGGGCGCGATGCGGCCCAACACCTATTTCGGCATCGCCGTCTCGAGCATGTTTTTCGCCCCGCCGACGGCCTCGCTGGTGATGCTGTCGCTGGCGCTGTGCCTGCCGGTGGTGAACATCATCTCGGTCGTCGCGCTGTCGTGGTGGAGCGGCGTGCCGACCGACTTCGGCAAGATCCTCAAGGCGCTGGCGGGTAATCCCATCATCCTGTCGACGTTGGCCGGCGTGGCGTTCAGCTTGTCGGGCCTGGAGATGCCGCCGCCGTTGATGAACACGCTCGACATCCTGGGACGGGCGGCCTTGTGCCTGGGCTTGATCTGCGTCGGCAGCGGGCTGGTGTTTTCGTTGCAAGGCTTGCGGCCGCTGGCGTTGGGGTTCACGTCGCTGCTCAAGCTGGTCGCCATGCCGCTGATCGCCGCCAAGGTGTGTTTGATGTTTGCCGTGTCGGCGCCGGTGGCGCTGGCGGCATGCTTTTACTGCGCGCTGCCGACCGCGCCCAACGCCTATATCATGGCCAAGCAGATGGGCGGGGACACGAGGTTGATGGCGTCGCTGATCACGCTGCAAACGCTGCTGGCCGCGCTGACCGTTCCGCTGAGCCGGCATTTCATGCAGTGGATGGCGTAGCGATGGATGAGGCGCGGGCGGAATCTGGCGGATTACGCGCTGCGCGCTAATCCGCCCTACGTGTTTTAGATCATGCGCAGGTCGACGTTATAAGGTAGAGCGTGAGGACACCAGTTCCACGTAGGGCGGATTAGCCGGAACGGCGTAATCCGCCATCGATGAGCCGCCGACGTCCCCGCCATCATCGCGAGGCCGCGCGTTTTAGATAGCGCATCAACGATCCAAGCACCGGCAGCTTTTCGTACAACTCCTCGGCCGCGTCCCAATAATCTCGGTGCAGCACGACCTTGCCCTCGCCGTCGAACCGCACATGCGTGGCGCCGCGTATCACCTGCGGCTGCTCCGGCCAGCGCACAAACCGGAACTGCATCTCCCACGTCAAAAACGCCTGGTCGCCCCGCCCCATATGCTCGACGACGACAAAACGCGGCTCGCGCAAACGCACGAACATATGCTCGAACACCTTGATGATGGCCGCGTGTCCCCGGATCTCATTGAACGGGTCCTTGAACACCGCGTCGGCCGCATACACATCGGCGATCCCCGACACCGTCCCCGGCGTCAGCGTCTCGTAAAACACAATCAAGCGATGCAAAGCCGCCGGCATCTCGTTCATAAGCGCGTCACCCTGGCGATCAGCCAAAAATACAATCGATACGGCAGCAGCCGCGCGAAGCGCAGCGTGTTGGTGAACTTCCTCGGAAAATGAATATGGAAAGCACCCCGCTCCATCCCCCTAACCAGTTCACGCGCCGCGTCGGCCGGCTGCATCAATCCCGGCATGGGGAAATCGTTCCCCTTGGTCAGCGGCGTGTCGACGAAGCCCGGATTGATCAGATACACACCGATGCCCTTCGGATGCAGGTCGAAATACAGCGACTCGGCCAGGTTGATCAGCGCCGCCTTGGTCGGCCCGTAGACCAGCGCCTTCGGCAAGCCACTGTATCCGGCCACCGAACTGACGATGCCGATGCCGCCGCTGCCCTGCCTGATCAGCATCGGCAGCACCGGCGCCAGGCAATTGAACACGCCGCGCAGATTCAAATCGATCAGCTGATTCGCCTTCTCCAGATCAAAGCTGTCGGCGCGCATTTCGTTATATCCGCCGGCCACCAGCAGCACCAGATCGATGCGCGGCCAACTGGCCAGGATATCGTCGCGCGCCCGCGCCACGCTGGCGTGGTTGGTGACATCCAGCGCCAGCGCCAACGTCCTTGGCTGGGCATCGGCGTCGGCCGCCGCCAGATCCTCCAGCGCTTCCTGCCTTCGCGCCGACAGCGCCACGTGCGCGCCCTTCTCCAGCAGCAGCCGGGCGGTGGCGGCGCCGATGCCGGTCGAGGCGCCGACAATCCAGACGTATTGATCGGCCCAGTCCAGGATGAGGCTATTCATCGCCATCAGCGCACCTGCCCGTCGCGGCGGTTGAACACCACCGTCAGGCTGCCGAGGCCAAAATTGAACTTGCTCATCTGCGCGCGATTGAGCATCACGCGGTCGTCGATCAGATACATCCAGTCGTCGAAGTCGACGTTATAGACCTTGTCGCCGACCGGCAGCGCCAGCACGTATTGCAAACGCATCGCGTTGCCCGACACCTCCACCTTCGCCTCGCCCACGACGTCCGGTGCGGTGCCGATGTAACGGCCCTCGGAGGTTTTGCGCAAGGTCCAGACGCGCCGCTGTTTGGTGCCGTCGGAGTAGACGAATTCCTCGTCGAGCGTGCCGACATCGCCGTTCCAGCTGCAGCGCATCAGCACCGTGAAGCGCTTCTCCACCGTGCCGGCGCGGTTCTGGAACATGCCGTGCACGTCAAGCGTGCCGTTGAAGTAGCGCTGGATATCGAGCTTGGGCGTCTCCTGCGCGTAGTGCTCCGGCTGCACCGGCAGCGAGCAGCCGTTCAGCAGGAACGCACAGGCGATTGCCGCGGCGGCGCAAAGGCGGGTTATTTTCATTGTGTGGTCTCCAGTTCAGCAATCGCGTAACGGCGCGCGCCATAACAGCGCGGCCGCGATCAGTTTTAAACAGCAAGGCAGCAGTGCATAGGCGAACGACAGCGCGCCCAGGCCCTGCCCCGTGCCGGGCATGTAGCCCAGCCACTCGAGCACGGGCAAGGCGACGCCGGCCGCCAGCGCCAGTGTCATTTGAACGCCCCAGTTCCACACGCCGAAATAGGCGGCCTCGCGCCGGCCGCTGTCGCCGGCGCTGGCGATGACGCCTGCCAGCAGCGCCGGCGGCAGCGCCAGATCGGCGCCAAGCGCCAGGCCGGAGATGGCGCAGATGACGCCGAAGGACACGGCGTCGCCAGGCCCCAGCCAATACGCCCAGACGAAGACGGCGGCCGTCAGCAGCATGCTGGCGACCCAGGCCCGGGCCTCGCCGAGGCGCCGCGCAGCCACCGGCCACGCCGCCATCGACGCGGCCGCGCTGGCAAAGTACAGCAGCAGGAACAGGCCGGCGTTGGAACCGAGCTTCAGGCGGTCCTCGGCGAAGAACAGGAACAGCGTGGCGGGAATCGAGGCGGCGACGCCGTTCACCATCAGCACCAGGAACAACGCGCGGAAGCGGTACTGCCTGAACGGCGCGGACAGTTCGGCAAAGCGCAGGGGAACCGCCGGCGCCACGTCGTTGACGGCGCGGGGCGGCTGGGGAGCCTTGTACAGCAGGCATACGGCGCCCGCCAATAACGTCGCGGCGAAGGCATAGCTCAATGCATCGTAGTTGAAGACTGCGGGCAGCACGGCGGCCGTCATCACGCCGAGCAGACCGCAGCTCTCGCGCACGGCCGCCAGTTTCGAGCGCTCGCCCGGCAGCTGGGTCAGCGCGGCGCCCCAGCTTTGATGGGCGATGGTGGCGAGGCTGAAGCCCGTGTACACCAGCATCAGCGACAACAGGAACCAGCACAGCGCCGGCACGCCGGTCAACGACGGTGGATGAAACAGCATGGCGTAGCCCACGATCAGCAGCGGCAGCGCGATCAGCACAGAGCGCCGGTAGGCGCCGCCCGCCCGGGTGATCCACCAGCCAAGCAGCGGATCGATAAACGCGGCGACCGTGCGCGCCGCCAGCAGCGCGGCGCCAATGACGGCCAGGGTCAACGCGCCGCGCTGGGCGTAAAACTGCGGCACATACACATAGATGGGCAGCGCCAGCATCGCCAGCGGCAGGCCGAACACACCGTAATACAGCATCGCCACCAACGACAGCGATGGTGATGGTGATGGCGCGCGCGTGGCATCCCCTCCGGCGACAGCGGCAACGGCGGCAGGGGCGGCGGGTGTGCAATCGGGATTCACGATTTGGGCGCGGCGTCGCGCAGCAGCGCCTCGCGCAGATTGGGCGCGGTGGTGGCGGAATCGAGCCAGATGCCGAAGAAGGCCTGCGCGAACGCCGGATCGGCCACCGTCGCCAGCGGCTTGCCGTCGCGGTAGAAGCGCACGCCCTCACCCGGCAGGAACAGGCCGCTCAAGCGGCTGCCCTCCTTCACGTCCGGGAAAATGGCCTGCATCTTTGCCAGCCACGCGGCACGCTGCGCCGCGCTGCCCGCGCCTATCTTTTCCATCTGCGCGGCGCTGGCCTCGGCGATCCTGCGGCCGTCGAGCGCACGCGCGTAGCGCAGATCCAGCACGTAGGGCGCGGCTTCCTTTGCCGCCGGCCGGTATCCCTTGGGGCCTACCCACAATTCGGCGGTGTAGATCGACAGCCCGAAATAGGTGAACACGCCCTGCCCCGCCAGCCGCGCGGCGCCCAGCTCACGCTCGACGTGGGCCGGCGCCTCCGCCGCCCGGGCGGACGGCCCGCCCGCCAGCATCAGCGCACACAGCGCCGCCAAGGCGAACCGCCAGGCCCGCGACGTCGCGCGCACCCTCAATCCTTCACCAGCGTGAACTGCATCACGTCGGTGTTGCCGGCGCGGAAAGCGCCCTCGCAATAGGCCAGGTAGAATTCCCACGTCAGCATGAAGCGCTGGTCGAAGCCCTGCGCTTCCACCTCCGCGCGCCGGGCCAGGAAGCTGGCGCGCCACTGCCGCAGCGTGTCGGCGTAGTCGATGCCGAAGCAGAATTCGTCGACCACCCGCAAACCGTGCATGCCGGCCTGGCGCCGGAACTCCGACGGCGACGGCAGCATCCCGCCGGGGAATATGTACTGCTGAATGAAGTCGGTCCCCTTGCGATAGCGCTCGAACAAGCCGTCGTCGATGGTGATGGTCTGGATGCAGGCGCGCCCGCCCTGCTTCAGATTGCGTGCCACGCAGGCGAAGTAGCTGGGCCAATAGCTCTCGCCAACCGCCTCGAACATCTCGATCGATGCGATGGCGTCGAACTGGCCGTCGCAATCGCGGTAGTCGCACAGCCGCAGGTCGGCCGACGCGGCCAGTCCCGCCCTGGCCAGCCGCTGCTTAGCATAGCCCAGCTGCTCGGTCGACAAGGTCAGGCCGGTGACGTGCGCCTGCGCCTCGCGCGCGGCCGTCTCGGCGAAACCGCCCCACCCGCAACCGATTTCCAGCACGCGCGCGCCCTGTCCCAGGTTCAAGGCGCCGACGATGCGGCGGTACTTGGCCAACTGCGCGGCGGCCAGGTCGCCGCCGTCGCCGTCGCGGAAGATCGCGCTCGAATAGGTCATCGTCGGGTCCAACCACAACTGATAGAAGGCGTTGCCGATGTCGTAGTGGGCGTGGATGTTCTTGCGGCTGCCGGCGCGCGAATTGCGGTTCATCAGATGCTTGAGGCGGTACAGCAGGCTGCCCCACCAGCTGCCGTAGACCAGTTGCTCGAATTCGTCGCGGTTGCGTATCAACAGTTCGATCAAGCCGCTCAGGTTATCGGTCTTCCAGTCGCCGTCGATGAAGGCCTCGGCAAAGCCGATATCGCCGGAACGCATGGCGGCGCCGCACAGATTCCAGTTCTTCAGTTCCAGCGCGATCGGAAAGGAGCCGTCGCCGAACACCTCGAAGCCGCCGTCGGGCCGCTGCAGCAACAGCGCACCGTGCTTCAGGCGCCGCAGCATCTTGAGGATCACGCTGGCGGCGGCCGGCGTCTTCCCTCCATGCGCGGGGACATGAATGGACAACGGCGCGGACAACGGCGCGGACAATGGCGCGGACAGCGGCGCGGCCGCAGTGGCGAGGGATTCTGTACTCATCGTGATACTTTCTGTTGAGGCGGTAGTGGTTTTGAAAAGAATGGCACGCGCTTGAGCCAAAGCCTGGCGGCCTGCCAATGGATGCGGACGATCACACCGATGGTCATCAGCGGATACGTGAAGAAGGCGCGCGCCGTATTGCGGTTGTCCAGCGGTCCTGCGCGGCCGGACAGGCTGGTTTCGATCAACGGCCCCACGCCGTCGTCGTGATCGATGCAGGCCAGCGTTTGTTCGCGGCCGGCGTGCGGCCCTTCGGCGCGCCGGCCCCGGAAAAAGCGGAAGCGGTAGCCGCCCCGCACCTCGCAAAACGGCGAGACGTGAAAGATCTTGCGCGCCGCCAGTTCCTCGCCGGCGCCGATGGCGCCGCCGTTCTCCAACAGATAGCAATGGCGCTCGCCGAAGGTGTTGCGCACGTCGGCGACAATGGCGCGCAGCGAGCCATCGGCGCGATGGCAGAACCAGAACGAGACGGGATTGAACACGTAGCCCAGCACGCGCGGCATGGTTTGCAGCCAGACCTCGCCGTCGGCATCGTGCACGCCCTCCGCCGCCAGCAGTCCATCGAGCCACTGCAGCAAGGGCTGGCGGCCGTCGCCATGGTCGGCGTCGTGGAACGACAGCAGATTGAAGCGGTTGCGCGCAAACAGGCGGCAGCCGAAATCCTGTTGTCCCAACGTCCGCAATGGCAGCCGGATGAAGTACATCCCGTATTGAAAACCATGCCGCACCGGCCGCAAACGCTGATGCCGCACCTGGCCGAAGCAAAGCTGCGGCGCGGCCGAAGGTGCTGAAAGGTCAGGCGGCATGGGCCACCTGCGCGCGTGCGGCAATGGCCGACGCCACGGCCAGCCCCGATTTGAGGCCATCTTCATGGAAGCCGTAGCCGGTCCAGGCGCCGGCGAACCACACGCGGTTGCGGCCCTGTATGT
The DNA here is from genome assembly GCA_024123915.1 of Oxalobacteraceae bacterium OTU3CAMAD1. NCBI lineage: Bacteria > Pseudomonadati > Pseudomonadota > Betaproteobacteria > Burkholderiales > Oxalobacteraceae > Oxalobacteraceae bacterium OTU3CAMAD1. Next base: position 6,683,899 of record CP099650.1, read on the forward strand.
GCGGCAGGCGCTGTTGCGCGTCGACCGCCGCCGCGTCGAACACCGGATGGGCGTAGTCGAATTCGCGCAGCACCTTGCGCGGGTCGGGCGGCGCCAGGGGATTGAGCGAGACGATCACCGGCTGCTCGAACGGCAACGGCTGCAGTTTGTTCAGCAGGTAGTGCACGCACACGCGCGCCGGCGGGTTGCCAAGGTCGCCGCCATCGCCGCTGCCCTGGTAGTTCCACGCCGACCAGGCCTTGCGGTTCTCCGGCAGGCAGCTGGTATCGGTGTGCAGCACGGCGCGGTTGGCCTGGTAGCCCACCGCCGACAGCACGCCGCGCTCCTCGTCGCTGGCGTCGGTCAGCAGCGCCAGCGACTGGTCGCTGTGGGTGGCCAGCACGACCTCATCAAAATGCGCATCGAACTGCGCCGAGCGCAGCGCCACACCGTGCGCGGTGCGCGCGACCGCCGTCACCGGCGTATTCAGATGCCGCCCAGGGATGCCGGCCAGCAGGCGCTGGACATACTGGCGCGAACCGCCGCGCACCGTGCGCCATTGCGGCCGGTCGTTCACTTGCAGCAGGCCGTGGTTGTGGCAGAACTGGACAAAGCTGGCCAGCGGGAAGGCAAGCATCTGCTCTGACGGGCACGACCAGATGCACGCCGCCATCGGCAACAGATACCAGTTGCAAAACTGTGCGCTGTAACCCTGCGCATCAAGGTATGATCCAAGAGAAATTTGCGGCGTCGACCGCGGTGCTTGCGCCAGCGCCGTCGCGGCTTTATTAAACCGCAGGATGTCGCGCAGCATGCGCAGGAACGCCGGACGCAACAAGTTGCTTCGCTGACAAAATACCTGGTCAAGATTCCCGCCGGCCCATTCCAGCAGACGGCCGCCGACCGGTAGCTTGATGGAAAAACCCATGTCGCTGGCGGCCGTGTCGACCGCCAGTTCGGCGAACAGCGCGGTCAGTTGGGGGTAGGTATGGTGATTGAAAACAAGGAAACCAGTGTCGACACCGTGGGTTTCGCCACCGAAAGTCACATCCACGGTATTACTGTGACCGCCAAAGTGCGCGCCGGCCTCGTACAGCACGACCTCATGACCACCCTGAACCAGCCGATAGGCGCAGGAGAGACCGGAAATTCCGCTGCCAACAACAGCTATTTTCATTATTTTCCACCGTTACAAAATATTTTGTCCAGGACAATTCATGGGCAAAGGCGATAATCTGTTAATTAGTTCTCAATGTCAACTGCATGTCGTGGACAAGGTCTTTAGTACTGCTTATACGCACCAAAATGAGCTTTGGATGTGGAAACTTTTGGGCGCAAAACGAAGGTAAAATGCAGGTCGCGCCGGATCAGAACCGCTTCCAGCGCCGTGCACCCCGACCCTGTGCCAACACTCGCGACTGTCGAACAACGGCAGCCGCTTAAGATTCTCTAATGACAACTACTGTTTCTTCACAACCAGTTCCTAGCACGATCAGCGACGTCGAGCGAGACACCGGCGTTGCCAAGGAAACCCTGCGGGTTTGGGAACGTCGCTACGACTTCCCCCAGCCCCTGCGCGACCCCAACGGCGAGCGCGTCTACCCGATCGAACAGGTGCAAAAACTGCGTCTGGTCAAGCGCTTGATCGACCTCGGCTTCCGTCCCGGCAAGGTGATCCAGTTCAGCGCGGAGGAATTGCAGACGCTGACCGGCCAGGCCACCGGCGGCGCCAACGGCCCGTCGCTGCCCCCGCCCGAACTGCAGCGCTATCTCGACTTGTGCAAAACCCATCAAATGGAAGCGCTGCGCCGGCAACTGTCGCAAGCCTTGCTGATGATGGGCTTGAAGAGTTTCGTCATCGACCTGGTGGCGCCGCTGACCACCCTGGTCGGCGACGCCTGGGCCAGCGGCCAGTTGGCCACGTTCGAGGAACACTTGTATACCGAGTCGCTGACGGTGGTGATGCGCAGCGCCATCTTCGCCATGCCGCAGGCGGCCGCCAGCAACCTGGGCGCGCCGCGCATCATGCTGACCACCCTGCCGCAGGAGCGACACGGGCTGGGCCTGCTGATGGCCGAGGCCATGTGCGTGGCAGAAGGGGCGCATTGCATCTCGCTGGGCGTGCAAACGCCGCTGCTCGACATCGTCGAAGCGGCGCGGGTGCAGCGGGTCGACATCATCGCGCTATCGTTCTCGGTGGCGATGAATCCGCGCCAGGCGCTCGACGGCCTGGCCGAGCTGCATACCCGCCTCAACGGCAGCGTCGAACTGTGGGCCGGCGGCGGCAACGCCGCGCTCAAACGGCGCCGTCCGCCCTATGTGCGCGTGTTCGCGCTGTCCGACATCAGCGCCGCCATCACCGAATGGCGCATGCGCAACGCCAACGTCGCGACCGGCTGAAAAAGTTGTCATTCCGGTAGCGGCCCACGGCCGCCCGGCCGCGCTCTGGTAAAATAGCCGCATTTCCCCGTGTCCGGCGCTGCCGGACATCAGCTTGAAGCGCCCCCAACCACATATCCATGTTTAGTTTCTTCAAGAAAAAACCTGTCGCCCCCGAGGCGCCAGAGGTCCAGATCCCCGCGCCGGCGCCAGTTGCCAGCCAGGCTCGCAAGCCGATTTCCAGCCCTGTTTCCACTCCCGCTCCGCCTGCCATCGTCGACAGCTATGTCCAGGATGCGCTGATGCCGATCGAGGAACCGGCGCAGAAGCAGTCGTGGATGACGCGGCTGAAGGCCGGCCTGTCCAAAACCTCCAATAACCTGTCGCTGCTGTTTGTCGGCGCCAAGATCGACGACGACCTGTACGACGAGCTCGAGGCGGCGCTGCTGATGTCCGACGCCGGCGTCGACGCCACCGAATACCTGCTCGACGCCCTGCGGCAAAAGGTCAAGGACGACAAGCTGCTCGACGCCGCCGCCGTCAAGACCGCGCTCAAGCAGCTGATGGTCGAATTGCTGACACCGCTCCAGCGTCCATTCGAGCTGGGCCGCCATCAACCGATGGTCATGATGATCGCCGGCGTCAACGGCGCCGGCAAGACCACCACCATCGGCAAGCTGGCCAAGCACATGCAATCGAACGGCCAATCGGTGCTGCTGGCCGCCGGCGACACCTTCCGCGCCGCCGCCCGCGAGCAATTGATGGTCTGGGGCCAGCGCAACAACATCACCGTCATCTCGCAAGCGTCGGGCGACCCGGCCGCCGTCTCGTTCGACGCCGTGCAGTCCGGCAAGGCGCGCGGCTTGGACGTGGTCATGATCGACACCGCAGGCCGCCTGCCGACCCAATTGCATCTGATGGAAGAGTTGAAAAAGGTGCAGCGCGTCATCGGCAAGGGCATGGACGGCGCACCGCACGAAACGCTGCTGGTTATCGACGGCAATACCGGGCAAAATGCGTTGGCGCAAGTGAAAGCTTTCGACGACGCCCTGAAGCTGACCGGCCTGGTGATCACCAAACTGGACGGCACCGCCAAGGGCGGCGTGCTGGCGGCGATCGCCCGCGTGCGTCCGGTGCCGGTGTATTTCATCGGCATCGGCGAAAAAATCGAGGACCTGCAGCCGTTCGTGGCCGCCGAGTTCGTCGACGCTTTGCTGCCGTAGTTGCTGCCCACATAATTGCTCGGATAACCCCCATTACATGATCGAATTCCGGAACGTCTCGAAACAATACTCCCCCGACGCGATGGCGCTGCGCGACATCTCGCTCACGGTAGAAAAAGGCGAACTGGTGTTTCTTGCCGGCCCCTCGGGCGCCGGCAAATCCACGCTGCTGAAGATGATCGCCGCCATCGAGCGGCCCACGTCCGGCCACGTCATCGTCAACGGCCAGGACATCGCCCGCATCAAGCCGGCCGCAGTGCCGTTTCTGCGACGTAATCTCGGTCTGATTTTCCAGCAACAACGCCTGCTCAACGACCGCACCATCCTCGCCAACGTCATGTTGCCGCTGCTGGTGACGGGCGCCTCGCACCACCAGGCCGAGCAACGCGCCCGCGCCGCGCTCGACAAGGTCGGCCTGGCCGACCGCGCCAGCTCCCATCCGCTGGCCCTGTCCGGCGGCGAGCAGCAGCGCGTGTCGATCGCGCGCGCCATCGTCAACCGGCCGCAAGTGATCCTGGCCGACGAACCGACCGCCAACCTCGACCGTGCCAGCGCCAACAAGGTGCTCGACGCGCTCAAGGCCTTCCATTCGGTCGGCGTCACCTGCCTCATTTCCAGCCACGACGAGCAAATGCTCGACGCGGCCGCCCGCGTCATCCATCTTAACCAGGGTCAACTGGAGGTGGCGGCATGACGTACTGGTTCCGCCAACACCGTTACGCGCTGTCCGCCGCGCTGGTCCATCTGCGCCGCTCGCCAGGCAGTTTCCTGTTCAACATCATCGTGGTGGCGATCGCGCTGGCCCTGCCGTTCACCGGCGTGACCCTGCTCGACAACGTTCGCCCCATGTCCGAGCAATTGTCGGTCGATCCGGAAATCAGCGTCTTCGTCAAACAGGAAACGCCGCGCGACCAGGCCGAGGCGCTGGCGGTGCAACTGCGCCAGACCTTGCCGGATAAACAAGCCAAGATCATCTTCACCTCGCGTGAAAAAGCGCTCGAAGGCATGAAGGAAAAGAGCGGCCTGGCCGACGTGCTGACCACCCTGGGCGAAAACCCGTTGCCGGACAGCTATGTGCTCAAGCTGGACGCCTTCCGTCTGGCGCAGTCCGGCGGCGACGTCGACCAGCTGGCCGAGCAAATCCGCGCCCTGCCGGGCGTCGACACGGTGCAGGTCGACTCGGCCTGGGTAAAACGGCTGGCCGCGCTGCTGAATATCTTGCATCTGGGATTGCTGTTGCTGGCGGTCACCCTCGGCACGGTGGTGGTGGCCGTCATTTTCAACACCATCCGCCTTCAGGTGATGACGCAGCGGGAAGAAATCCTGGTATCCAAGCTGATCGGCGCGACCGACAGTTTCATCCACCGGCCTTTCTATTACACGGGCGCGCTGCTGGGCCTGTGCGCCGGCGGCCTGGCGCTGGGCGCCGTGGCGCTGGCGCTGCGCCCGTTGAACACCGCGATTGCAGAATTCGCAAGATTGTACGCATCCGAATTCCAGCTCACGCCGCTGCAACCCGTGATGATGGCCTGCCTGCTGGCCCTCTCGGCCGGCCTCGGCCTGATCGCCGCGCTGCTGTCGGTGCAGCGCCACCTGTCCCGCCTGAATTAATTGCTGAGTTAATTCTGTCCGCCTTTCCGTGCGCTCGCGCACGGAAACGGTCGTCGCACCCGCCTACCATGTAATCATCTCCCCGAACCACCATTAAGTCAGGCCTAAGCTCCGTGGCGCATGCTTGATTTATCAAAAGCCATTATTCATACCAACCCGATAGTATTTTCACTATCGTGGCGATAAAAATAAGGTGATTGGCACTCAACCGAGGAGAGTGCTAATATATGAAAACTGCAGAGTTCATAACACTCCGCAGAAATGGTAATTAAGCAATATTTTCTGTCTTTGTGGCCCTCGGGCACTACAAGACTTGGCAATTTTCGAGCGAAGGAATGAAAATGACTATGATGTCCGCACCTGCCGCGTTGGTCCCCACCAACAAGGGCGCTTTAGGACTCGGGTTCACTGGCAACCTGGGGAACCTGGACGCCTACATTTCCGCCGTCAATCGCCTGCCGATGCTGACGCACGACGATGAAATCTCGCTGGCCAAGCGCCTTAAGGACAACAATGACCTGGGCGCCGCGCAGGAGCTAGTGTTGTCGCACCTGCGTCTGGTGGTGTCGATCGCCCGTGGCTATCTGGGCTATGGCCTGCCGCACGCCGACCTGATTCAGGAAGGCAATATCGGCCTGATGAAAGCCGTCAAGCGTTTCGACCCGGACCAGGGCGTACGCCTGGTGTCGTACGCGATGCACTGGATCAAAGCCGAGATGCACGAGTACATCCTGAAAAACTGGCGCTTGGTCAAAGTGGCGACGACGAAGGCACAGCGCAAGCTGTTCTTCAACCTGCGCAGCCACAAGACCGGCCTGGACGCGATGAGCCCGGCGCAGATCGACAACCTGGCCAAGCTGCTGGATGTCAAACGCGAAGAAGTGATCGAGATGGAAACCCGTCTGAGCGGTCGCGACATCGCGCTGGAATCGCCGAACGACGACGAAGACGACAAGTTCGCCCCGATCGCCTACCTGTCGTCCGAGCAGAGCGAGCCGACCCGCGTGCTGGAAGCGGAACAGGTCACCCGTCTGCAATCGGAAGGTCTGGAGCAGGCGCTGGGCAAGCTGGATCCACGTTCGCGCCGCATCGTCGAAGCGCGCTGGCTGGCCAACGACGACGGCTCCGGCGCCACCCTGCACACGCTGGCGGACGAGTTCGGCGTCTCGGCAGAGCGCATCCGCCAGATTGAATCGGCCGCGCTGAAGAAAATGAAAGGCTCGCTGGCCGCCTACGTGTAGGGGCAGCAGCAACCGTTCAACCCGCACTGCGGCGAACAGGGGTCGTACCCGAAAGGGTACGACCCCGAACTTTTTGGGGTTGCCTCGCGGCTCACTCGGCGGCCAACCCCTTGGCCAACAACTCCGCCACCAACTGATTCATATCAACACCGCGCTCCGTGGCTTGCGCGTTCAGCTGCGCCACCAGCTCACTGTTCAACTTCACCGCGAACGGCACCAAACCGGCCGCCTGATCGAGCCGGCGCTGCTCGCGCTTGTCGACCACCTCGGCCACTTTGCCAAAGGTCGCCGCGCTCGGCCCGGCCATCTTGCCCATCAATTTTTTGGCATCACTCTTCGCCAGGCCAGTTTTTTTCATGTCTTTAATCCAAAAATAATTCAGAGCAGACATTCTACGCAGCTTATCCACCCCGCGTGGCCTTTATTGAGCAAACCGTGGCGGCATGCGGTTCGTGCGCCGCCAAAATGATACTTTTGCTAAGCTAACGGCCACGTTGCATTCAAGAGGTCGCATATGATCAAGACAATACTGCGGCAGCTGATCGTTCTGCCCTTGCTAATAGGCGTCATGGCCATGCTGTACGCCTGCGGCACCGCCAACAGCCGCGCCACGGCCGGCGCCGCCGCCAACAAACCGTTCAACACCACTTACGTGCTGCAACAAGGCGCCAGCGCCGTCATCACCCCGGCCGCCACCCAGGGCATCGCCGGCGGCGCCACCGCACCCACCGTCAAGCTCGAGCGCGTCAACGACAGTCGCTGCCGCGTCGGCGCCGTCTGCGTCTGGGCCGGCTACATCAGCTACAGCTTCACCCTGACCAAGGCGGATGGCACGACCAGCAACTTCGTGCTGTCGGACAGCATGCCCAACGGCAAAACAAGCGTGACCCAGGACGGCCTGACTTTCGCCCTGGCCGGCGTCGAACCGCAAGCGGTCCCCGCCAAAAATGAACCGGCGCCGGATTATCGGGTAAGCTTGAGAGTGAGCAACACGCCACCCTCAGACCCGACACCGCGCCCCTCATGACACCTCAAACCCGTCCCGCCCGCACCGTCCTCCTCTACTCGATTATCGTCACCCTGGTCCTGCCGTCCGCGGCATGGACCAAAACCCCGGTCGCCACCGGCACGGGGGGCGCCGTCGCCACGATCAGCGAGCCGGCATCGAAAGCCGCACTGACCATCCTCAACCAGGGCGGCAACGCCATCGACGCCGCCGTCGCGGCCGCCGCCACGCTGGGCGTGACCGATCCGTTCAGTTGCGGCATCGGCGGTGGCGGCTTCATGGTGATCTACCTGGCCAGGGACAAGCGCGTCATCACCATCGACCACCGCGAGACGGCGCCGGCCGGCTTCACGCCCACGGTGTTCCAGGAAAACGGCACGCCGATGAAATTCGAAACGGTGCGCGACAGCGGCATGTCGGTCGGCGTGCCGGGCACGGTGCGCGGCTGGCACGAGGCGCTGGACCGCTACGGCTCGATGTCGTTCAAGCAGGTGCTGGCGCCGGCCATCGCGGTCGCCAGCAACGGCTTCGAGATCAGCGAGAATTTCTCGCGCATGGCGGGGGACAACAAAGCCAAGTTCGGCATGTTCCCCGCCACCGCCGCGCTGTACCTGAAAAACGGCGAGGCCATTGCGGCCGGCGGCACCCTGCGCAATCCCGATCTGGCCAAGGCCTATCGCGAACTGGCCGCAGGCGGCGTCAAGGCTTTCTACTCGGGCAAAATGGCGCGCGCCGTGGTCGACGCGGTCAACCGGCCGGCCTCCGCGCCGGGTGTGCGGGTCCGGGGAGGGAATATGACTTTGGCCGATCTGGCCAACTACGAAGCGCGCCTGCGGCAGCCGGTGCACAGCACCTATCGCGGCTACGACATCTACGGCATGCCGCTGCCCGGTTCGGGCGGCATCGCCATCGCCGAAGCGCTCAACATTCTTGAAGGCTACGACCTGAAGGCTATGCCGCGCGCCCAGGCCGAACACCTGTATCTGGAGGCGAGCCGCTTGGCCTTCGCCGACCGCAACGCCTACCTGGCCGACCCTGAGTATGTCGACGCGCCGGTTGCCGGTTTGCTGAGCAAGGACTACGCCGCGCTGCGCCGCCAGCAGATCGATGTCGCCCAGGCGCGCAGGCCGGCGATGGCCGGCGATCCGTATGCCTTCCAAACCGACCAGAGTGTGCCGCTGCGTCCCGCCACCGCCATCAAAATGCTGAAGGAAAGCGCGCACACCACGCACCTGACGGTGTCGGACAAGGACGGCAATATCGTTGCCTACACCTACACCATCGAGGACTGGGGCGGCAGCGGCATCGTGGTGCCGGGCTACGGCTTCCTGCTCAATAACGAGATGACCGACTTCGATTTCTCCGGCCCGCGTCCCAACGTGCCGGAGGGGGGCAAGCGGCCGCGTAGCAGCATGTCGCCGACCTTGGCCTTCAAGAACGGCAAGCCGGCGTTCTCCATCGGCAGTCCGGGCGGCGCGACCATCATCACCACCGTGCTGCAGACCATCGTCAACCACGTCGACTTTGGGATGACGATGCCGGACGCGTTGAACGCGCCTCGCCTGTCCGAGCGCAACGGCGAAGCGACCGATGTGGAGCCTGGCTTCCCGGGCGGCGCGCAGGCGGCGGCGCTGGAAAGGAGCGGCCAGCGCTGGAGCGCAACGCCGGAGGAAATCGGCGCCGCCAACGCGCTGGTGTTCAACCCGGACGGGACCGTCACCGCCGTCAGCGAAGGCCGCCGCCACGGCGTCGGCAGCGCGCTGGTGCAGAAAAAACCACACTAAGCCCGGATTAATTTTTTCACCACATGATGACGTCTCCCCCACCCCACATAAATCGGAGACGTGATGAACAAATGGCTGCGCGCGAATAAAGGCTTTCTGATGTTCCTGATGCTGTTCGGGATCTTCCGTACCGCCGTCGCAGACTGGAATCCGATCCCGTCCGCATCGATGCGCCCCAACCTGCTCGAGGGCGACGTCGTCTTCGTCAACCGCCTGGCCTACAACGTCAAGGTGCCGCTGACCGACATCGTGCTCGGCGAAACGGGCGAACCCAAGCGTGGCGACATCGTCACCTTCTCCTCGCCCAAGAACGGCACGCGCCTGATCAAGCGCATCATCGCCCTGCCCGGCGACCGCGTCGAGATGCGCAACGAGCGCCTGGTCATCAACGGACAGCCGGCCGACTACGCGCCGATCGGCACCGCCACCGAAACCCTGGCCGGCATCGGCGACACCGAAGCCGTGCGCCTGGGCGAATCGCTGGGCGGCGATAGCCGCAGCCACGCGATCCAGATCCTGCCGCAGGTGATGGCGCGGCGCGACTTCGCCGCCGTCACCGTGCCACCCGGCCAGTACATGATGTTGGGCGATAACCGCGACAACAGCGAGGACTCGCGCTACATCGGCCTGGTGCCGCGCGCGCTGCTGATCGGCCGCGCCGAGCGCGTGCTGGCCTCGGCCGACATCAAGGGCAACTGGCTGCCGCGCACCGAACGGTTCGGCATGAGCCTGTACAAGGCGCCGTAATCCGCCATCGATCATCGATGTTATGATGGATATCAACTTCTTAACATTGTAGCCCGCCGTGGCCGCGAAGACCTCATGATCGAATTCCAGGGCCTGTCCAAAACCTACGGCGGCTTCGACGCCGTCAAACCGCTGTCGATGACCGTGCGGCGCGGCGAAGTGTTCGGCTTCCTCGGTCCCAACGGCGCCGGCAAGACCACCACCATCCGCATGATGATGGGCATCCTGGTGCCCACCGGCGGCAAGGTGCTCATCGACGGCCTCGATTGCCACGCCGAGGCGACCGAAGTCAAACGCCGCGTGGGCTACCTGCCCGACACGCCGATCTTCTACGACTATCTGCGCGGGCGCGAGATCCTGCAATTCGTCGGCGAGATGCATGGCTATTCGCGCGCCGAGGCGGCCGAACGCGCCGCGCGCCTGATCGACGAATTCGGCCTGCGGGAAGCCGGCGAGGACTACGCCGTCAACTACTCGCTGGGCATGAAGAAGCGCCTCGGCCTGGCCTGCGCGCTGATCCACGAGCCGGCGGTGCTGATACTCGATGAACCGATCAACGGCCTCGATCCGCGCGCCTCGCGCGAAGTGCAGGAGCGATTGCTGGCGGCGGCCGCGCAAGGCGTCACCATCTTCGTCTCCACCCACCTGCTGGACATGGCCGAGAAGCTGTGCGACCGGGTCGGCATCATCCATCGCGGCGAGCTGGCGGCCACCGGCACGCTAGACGAGATCCGCGCCAAGGCCGCCACCAGCGGTTCGCTCGAAGACGTCTTCCTGAAGATCACCGACGAAGCCGGCGCAGAGACTCCACAATGATGCGGCAACCGACGGCATCGCGCGCCATCTGGCTGATGGCGAAAATGCGCCTGACGCGCCAGGCCAACCAGATCATGGCCAGCGCCATGTTCAACCGGTTCAAAAAGAAAAACGCGCGAGACGGCATCGCCGCCAAGCGCGGCAACATGTGGATACTGACGCTGGTGGTGGCGTTGCTCTTCTCCTTCTCGTTCGGCAGCCTGGCGCGCACGGTGATCGTCAACATGCAGTGCCGGCTGGTCGAGTCCAGCGCGTGCCAGAGCGTGGACAAACAGGGGCGGCGGCATGTGGACGTCGAGATCGCGGCCGCCGAACTGCACGCCGCGCCGTTCGATCCCACGCTGCTCAACGGGCTGACGATGGAGCTGACGATCCTGTTCGCGGTCGCCGTGCTGCTACCGCTGGGCAGCAAGGAAATGGCGCAGCCGGACTGGGATCTCGAATGGCTGGTGACCTTGCCGATCAAGCGCTCCACGCTGTTGTGGGGCAGGCTGCTCGAACGCAGCGCCAGCAACAGCGCCGGCATCGTCGCCCTCACAGCGCCGTACCTGATGATCGCTTGGTACTCCGGCTTCAGGTGGACGGCGCTGCCCATCGCGCTGCTGGCGACCGCGCTACTGCTGCCGCTGGCGGCGCTGCTGCACACCTTGGCCGACACCGGCCTGCGCATGTGGCTTCCGGCATCGCAGCTGCGCAATCTGCAGGCGGTGGCGTCGCTGTTCAATATGCCGTTGATCTATCTGGTCATGGCGCTTGGCATGCCGCGCGCCGACGGCTTCGCGATGGAATGGGCGGCCGGATTCCCATCCTGGATGATCTGGACGCCGCCGGGCGTGGCGCTGCAAGCGATACAGGCGCAGACGTTGGCGCAGTTCGCGTCCGCCGCCGCGCTGCTGGCGGCGCAATTGCTCGTGCTGTTATGGAGCGGCGTGGCGCTGATGCGCTATCAGCTGCGCAACGGCGTGGTCGGCTCGAGCTCGCGCGAGAGCACGCGCGGCAAAGCAGTCGCCGCCAAGGCGCCAGCCGGCGCGCTGTCCGGGATCGGATCGCTGCTATCGACGATCCAGCGCCGCGAACTGCGTCTATTGAGCCGCGACCGCAACTTCCTGGTTCAAACGCTGCTGCTGCCGGTCATCATCGTCGGCAGCCAGGTGGTGTTCAACGGCACGCTGAACAGCATGGGGGAACTGGGCCAGCACCATACCGTGGCCGCCGCCATCGCGTTCGGCATCGGCGTCTATGTGCTGATGCTGTCGGCCTTCCAGACGCTGAACAACGAAGGCCATGTCCTCTGGCTGCTGTACACCGTGCCGCGCTCGATGGAGAGCGTGTTGAAGGAAAAGGCCAAGCTGTGGGGCGTGCTGGCGATGACCTATCCGCTGATCGTGCTTGGCTTCACCGCCATGCATACCGACGTGTGGGACTGGCGCGCGCTGGTGCTGGCGCTAACGGTACTCGCAGGGATTCCGATCTACTCGATGATCGCGGTCTCGCTCGGCGTCTTCGCCTGCGACCCGACGGCGGTGGAAGTGCGCACCCGCGTGCGGCCCACCTACGCATATCTGTACATGCTGCTGGCGAGCTTTTACACCTGGTCGATCTACAGCGACAACTGGGCGCAGAAGCTGATCACGATGGTGCTCACCGCGTCCTTCGCGCTGGCCCTGTGGCAGAAGGCGCGTGACGCCCTGCCCTACCTGCTCGACCCGGCCGCCGCGCCGCCGGCGCGCGTATCCACGTCGGACGGCTTGATCGCCGCCACCGCCTTCTTCATCATGCAGGGCATCCTGGTGCTGGTGCTCGCGGACGATGCCAAGGCGCCCGGCCTGGACGTCATCACGCTGACCTTCGGCCTGTCCGGCCTGGTGGTGTATGCCCTGGTGCGGCTGATTTACTGGCGCAGCAAAACGGCGAACGTGCCGGTGATATGGCACGGCATACGGCTGGGGGCATCGCTGCGGGACGCGGCCGTCGCCATCGCCGTCAGTTGTGCCGTCGCTTTCGGCTATCTGTATGCGTTGAAGCATTCGTCGCTGGCGGGACTGCTGCCGTCGTTGCCGCCTGCTCCTGACACGCGCCTCTGGCTGTTCGCGCTCACCGTGCTGGCGGCACCGCTGTGCGAGGAGTTCATCTTCCGTGGGTTGATTTTCGGCGGACTGCGGCGCTCGATGCCGGCTGCGCAGGCGATCGTCATCAGCGCCGCCGTTTTCGCGGCGGTGCACCCGGCGCTGTCGCTGTTGCCGGTGTTCGTGGTGGGATTGTGTACGGCCTGGGTGTATGAGCGCAGCAAGACGCTGCTCGCGCCAATGCTGGTGCACGCGGCCTACAACGCCGCGATGGTGACCGCGCAAATTTGAACTGACCGTGAAAACACGTAGGGCGGATTAGGCGAAGCCGTAATCCGCCATGCATGCGCCGCCGACGACCCTTGCATGGCGGATTACGCTGCGCTAATCCGCCCTACGTGTTTCCGAATCCTTCATGCGATGATTGTCAATCCTTGTAACGTGGGCCTACCGCAGCAAACCCGCCGCCCTGATAAACGGTCGCCAGATCATCTGCCGCCGGATACACGCCGGTGTCGGGGAACTTGTCGGAGAACTGCACCGAGCTATCCTTCGGCACGAAGCCCAGGTGGGCTGCCTTGCTGTTGTCCCACCAGCTGGCCGGATTGGCCGAAGCGCCGAACAAAATCGTATGGCCTACGCGCGGCGTGAACAGCGAGCAGCGCAACGCCTCTTCCAGATCGTCGTAGCTCAACCAGGTCACCAGCATGCGCGGGTTGGCCGGCTCTGGGAACGACGAACCGATACGCAGGCACACCGTCTCCAGGCCGGTGCGGTCGTAGTAGTAGCGCGACAGCGACTCGCCGAAGCACTTGCTGACGCCATAGAAGCTGTCCGGGCGGGTCGGGCTGTCGGCGTCGATGTAATCGGTCCACTTGTAGTAGCCGATGGTGTGGTTCGAGCTGGCGAAGATGATCCGCTTGGTGCCCTGCTTGTGGGCCGCCTCGTACAGGTTGTAGGTGCCGAGGATGTTGGCCTGCATGATGTTTTCAAACGTGTTCTCGGTCGAGATGCCGCCGAAGTGCAGTACCGCCTCCACGCCTTCCAGCAGCTTCATGACAGCTGCCTTGTCGGCCAGGTCGCACTGGATGATTTCCTCGCCTTCGCGCGCTTCGCCCATGTCGGCGATATCGGACAGCACCACCACATCGGCCCACGGCTTGATGCGGTCGCGCAGAACTTTACCCAGGCCGCCGGCGGCGCCGGTCAGCAGCAATCGTTTGAATGGCTTACTCATTGTTGGTTGTCTCTCGTTCGGTTTTTATTGAAGGATGATCGTTGAGCGTAAAGCGCCGAGTGTAAAACGCGCGTCAGGTCACCGGCGCCGGGTTGAACAGCACAAGCGCGTTATGCAGCTTCCACTTCTCGGCCCAGGTTTCGCGGCCGCTGGCCACATCGAGTATCAGCTGGAACATCTCCCAGCCGACATCGGCGATGGTGGCCTCGCCGCTGGCGATGCGGCCGGCGTTGATGTCCATCAGATCGTGCCAGCGGTTGGCCAGGTCGTTGCGGGTGGCGACCTTGATCACCGGGACTTCCGCCAGGCCGTACGGGGTGCCGCGGCCGGTGGTGAAGATATGGACGTTCATGCCGGCTGCCAGCTGCAAGGTGCCGCAAATGAAATCGCTGGCCGGCGTGGCGGCGTAGATCAGGCCTTTTTGCGTCAGCTTCTCGCCCGGCGACAGCACGCCTGAAATGGCGCTGCTGCCGGATTTGACGATCGAGCCCATGGCCTTCTCGACGATGTTCGACAGCCCGCCCTTCTTGTTGCCAGGCGTGGTGTTGGCGCTGCGGTCAACGCCGCCGCGCTGCAGGTAATTGTCGTACCAGGCCATTTCGCGGATCATGGCGTCGGCCACTTCCGGCGTCGCCGCGCGCGACGTCAATTGGTCGATACCGTCGCGTACCTCGGTCGTTTCGGAGAACATCACGGTGGCGCCGGCGCGCACCAGCAGATCGGTGGCGAAACCGACGGCAGGATTGGCGGTCACGCCGGAGAAGGCGTCGCTGCCGCCGCACTGCACGCCGACCACCAGCTCGGAGGCCGGCACGGTTTCGCGCTGGCGCTTGTTCAAGTTGACCAGGTTGGCCTCGGCCTGCTTCATGATCGAGTCGATCATCGACATGAAGCCGACGTGCTGCGCGTCCTGCAGGCACACCAGCGCCGGCTCGGTGCCGCCGCCGTTCTGGATCGGGATCGAACCCTTGGGGAACAAACGGGTCGGCTGCAGCTTCTCGCAACCGAGGCTGACGACCATGGCCTGTCCGCCGAAGTTCGGATTGAGCGTGATGTTGCGCAGCGTGCGGATCGGGATCATCGCGCCCGGCGCGTCGATCGCCACGCCGCAGCCATAGGTATGCTCCAGGCCCACCACGTCGTCGACGTTCGGATACTTGGGCAGCAGCTCTTCCTTGATGCGCTTGACGGCAAATTCCACCACGCCCGATACGCATTGCACGGTGGTGGTGATGGCCAGGATGTTACGGGTGCCGACGCTGCCGTCCGGATTGCGGAAGCCCTGGAAGGTGTAGCCCTCCAGCGGTTCGGCCGGCGGCTGCAAACGGGTCGAAATCGGCAGGTTCACGAGTTCGCGCGCGTCCGGCATCTGCACATTCTGCTCGTTGAGCCAACTGCCGGCCGGCAGGTCGTCGGCGGCGAAGCCGATGGTGACGTTGTAGCGGATCACCGCCTCGCCCTTGGCGACGTTGCGCAGCGCGACCTTGTGGCCTTGCGGGACCGCCTCCAACAGGGTCAAGCCGTCGTCGAACACGGCGCCTGCGGGCAGGCCGCCGTCGTTGACAACAATGGCGACGTTGTCGTTGTCGTGCATGAGGATGTAGCGCGGCGTGGCGGCGCTAGTCGGTGGCATCATTCTGGCTTCCTTTCCGGGAGTCTCTGCCCGGCTAACGTTGTTTTTTGGTAGCATAAATTGGTCAGACCAATTTGATTATTGGCCGGCCATCGTTCTGTGTGTATCCGGGGCGCCACAACCTTACAGCCCTGATTCTACCGTGTTTTTAGAGGTTCTTCATCTGGAAAACACGGTCGGAAAGCGGTTACCTGACGAATTTAGTATGACAGCTAAAAATAAATTTGGCTAGTCCACGTTGCCCTTTTGGTCAGACCACCTTAGAATGGCCTGACCAGATGGCAATATCAAAAACGCCACGACCATAACATTAAGAGACAAGAACGATGCTGAAGAGAACTTTAGCGGCCAACGACGGCACCACTCCGGAGACGCGCTTATACCGTCTCGTGGCCGACCGTATCCAGGAACTGATCCGCGACGAACACATCTCCCCCGGCGAGCGCCTGCCGTCGGAACGCGACCTTGCCACCAAGCTCAGTGTCAGCCGCGCCTCGCTGCGCGAAGCGCTCATCGCGCTGGAACTGGGCGGCGTGATCGAGGTACGTGGCGGCTCCGGCGTCTACGTCAGCGAGCGCCCCACTCCGGCCGATCTGCCCGAAGCCGGCCCCGGTCCGTTCGAAGTGCTGTCCGCGCGCCGCCTGATCGAATCGGAAATCGCCGCCATCGCCGCCCGCGTCGCCACCGACAGCGCCATTGACGCCATCCTCAAGGCGGTCGTCGAGATGGAGCAGAACCACTCCAATTATTCAAGCAACGAAGCGGCCGACCGCAACTTCCATATCGCTATCGCGCGCGCCACCGGCAACAGCGCGCTGGTGGGATCCCTCGATTACCTGTGGGACCAGCGCGGCCGCCTGTGGCACAAGCTAAAGGAACACTTCCAGACCGAGGAACTGCGCCAGGAAACGCTGAAGGACCACCGCCGCATCCTGGAGGCGATCGCCGCCCACGATCCGGCGGCGGCGCGCAAGGCGATGCGCGCCCACCTGGAACGCGTCACACGCACCTTCTCGCGGGGCTGATGTTCAACCGAGCATTCACCGATTTGCAGTACCAGCAGTAAAGCAGGAGCGGCCTTGATGCTGCCCGCTAAAAAAAGTAATCAAGTTATTGACCGTTTGCGACCCCGGACTGTGCCCGCACAGCGACCCTCGTCTCAACGGCACGGAGTACGCGAGGTGCTCCACTCACGTTCATTGCTGTCGCGGCAAAGCGTATAACTTTATTCAAAAAGACGAAGGAGACTAGAATGATCAAGCCCGAGCACCCGGTCCAAAACCGATCCGCACAACCACGGCTGCTGTTGTCGGCCATTACCCTGGCCGTGCTGACGCTCGCCAACCAGACCGCCGCGCTGGCGCAGGAAGCCGAGGCGCCGATGCAGCGCGTCGAAGTTACCGGTTCGAGCATCAAGCGCCTGGCCACCGAGGCGTCGCTGCCGGTCAGCACCGTCAAGGCCGAAGACCTGGTCAAGCAGGGCATGACCACGCTGGCCGACCTGATGATGTCGCTGCCGCAATCGGCGTCGCTGGCGCCGTCCAACGCCGGCTCGGGCACCAACATCAACCTGCGCGGCCTGGGCGTGAACCGCACCCTGGTGCTGTTGAACGGCCGCCGCCTGGCCAACGAGGCGATCGCCGACGGCTACGCCAATCTGGACGTGATTCCAATGAGCGCGATCGCGCGCGTCGAGATCCTGCGCGACGGCGCCTCGTCGATCTACGGCTCCGACGCCATCGGCGGCGTGGTCAACTTCATCACCCGCACCCAGTACGAGGGTCTGGAAGCGACCGTGCAGCACGTGGAAGTGGGCCGTCGCGGCGGCGGGGAAGAGGAACGCGGCACCCTTACCTGGGGTAAGGGCAACCTGGAACGCGACGGCTGGAGTGTCTGGGGCACGGTCGACGCGCACAAGCGCTCGGCCCTGGCCGCGAGCGACCGCGCCAGTCTGAGTTCGCCGGAGCTGCTGACCAGCATCGGCCGCTCGCCATCGCTGGGCACCGGCGGCAACGCCACCCCGGCCAACTTCACCACCGCCACCAACCGCACCGCGCGCAATCCGTACGCCGCCACCGGCTGCACGGCGCCGTACTCGCTGCCGGGCCGCTCCAACACCTGCGTGCTGGACGCGAACGCCTACGGCAACGCGCTGTACGAAAACCAGCAGGTGACGTTCTACGCCCGCGCCTCGAAGAAGCTCGGCGAAGACCACGTGGTCTCGATCGACTACTCGCGCGGCGAGGAGCACATCATCGGCACCCGCAATCCGACCAACGCGCTGGCGGTCAACGGCGTCCAGCCGCAACTGCCGTCGACCAGCAAATGGTATCCGGGTAACAGCGGCGGCGTGCCGGCGATGTCGGGCCTGAACGGCGCCACCCTGATCCCCACTTGGGCCGTCGCCGACTACGGCGCCGCCGCCACCAAGGACGTGCAGCTGAACCAGCGCGTGGCGCTCACCGCCGAAGGCACCATCAAAGGCTGGGACTACAAGACCGGCCTGGTGATCGGTATCTCGAACCGCGACAACTACTACGACAACGGCTACTTCACCGGCCAGGGACTGCTCGACGGTCTGCGCAACGGCAAGCTCAATCCATTCGGCCTGCAGGACGCCGAAGGCCGCGCCTACCTCGAAAGCATCAACGTCGACGGCCAGAAGAACCGCGAATCGAAGAGCACCTACAAGGGTGTCGACTTCACCGCCAGCCGCGCCGTGATGGAACTGGGCGGCGGCGACCTGGCGCTTGCCGTCGGCACCAGCTTCAGCCGCGACACCAACGAGGACACGCGCCTCGACATCGTCCGCCAGGTCACCTACGCCAACGCCAGCCCGTCGCATGGCGAGGGTGGCCGCAACGTCGCCGCGCTGTTCGCGGAACTGGATATGCCGTTCACCAAAAAACTGAATGTCAACGTCGCCGTGCGCGACGACCATTTCAGCGACTTTGGTAACACCATCAATCCGAAGGTCAGCTTCCGTTACGAGGCGACCAAGCAGCTGATGTTCCGGGGCTCGGCCAACACCGGCTTCCGCGCGCCCACCCTGTTCGACCGTTATGGCTACCGCCTGCCGGGCGCCACCGGCCTGACCTCGGCGCGCTGGGACGATCCGGTGCTGTGCCCGGGCGGCCGTCCAGGCGTGGCCGGCACCGGCACCGCGCTGCCGGGCTACGTTTCCGCAGCCGTCTGCAACGTTCAGTTGCCGAAGCAAACCGGCAGCAACGCCGACGTCCAGCCGGAAAAATCGAAGGGCTTCACCTTCGGCACCGTGTTCGAGCCGACCGCCACCTCGATGGTGTCGATCGACTACTGGAACATCAAGATGACCGACATGCTGGCGAACTTGCCGGAGCAGGTCTACTTCCTCGATCCGGTCAAGTACGCGTCCTACTTCGTGCGCAATGCCGACGGCACGATCAACTACATCCAGAACACCATCATGAACCTGGGTGGCCAGAAGGCGGCCGGTATCGACGTCTCGGCATCGTATGCTTTCCCGCGCAGCTCCTTCGGCGACTTCAAGGTATCGATCGACGGCACCTACCTGACGCAGTTCGACAATCAGCTCGACAACGGCAGCCCGTACGTGTCGAACGTCGGCCGCTTCGGCCTGGCCTCCAACGGCACCACCAGCAGCTTCCCGATCATCACCTATCGCTGGAAGCACGTGGCAAAGTTGAACTGGGCGCTGGGCAGCTGGAACAGCACCCTGACCCAGAACTACAATTCGAAGTACGAAGACCAGAACCTGGTGGCGCAGCAGTACTGGCGGGACATCAACTCGTACAAGAACTGGCAGTGGACGACCACCTATACGGGCTTCAAAAACCTGTCGCTTACCGCCGGCATCACCAATCTGTTCGATTCCAAACCGCCGGTCACCAACAGCAGCCAGTATAGCAACGGTTATCTGAGCAGCGCCGCCAGCCCGATCGGCCGCGCCTTCAACTTCCGCGCCACCTACAAGTTCTATTAATAGAATCTGATGATGTCGATGGATGCTTGATCAACGGCGCCGGCCCGCAGCGATTGCGGCCGGCGCCTTTTTATTTTCGAGAAGCCCATGAAACTCCCGATCAGCTTTTTCGCCGCCGTCGCGCTGTCGATGTGCGCCTACGCCGCCCAAGCCGCCGATCCCGCGCCGCCTCCACCGGCGGCCAAGCCGGTGCGCTTTATCCTCGTCGGCGACTCGACGATGGCCAGCAACAGCGGCTACGGCGACGCCTTCTGCGCCCGCGTGCAACGTTCGAACACCTGCATCAACTTGGCCCGGGGTGGCCGCAGCTCCGGCAGCTTCCGCGCCGAGGGCCGCTGGGACGAGGTCGAGGGACTGCTGCGCGGCAGCGCCGCCTACCGCGCCACCTATGTGCTGATCCAGTTCGGCCACAACGACCAGCCGGGAAAACCCGGCCGCTCGACCGATCTCAAAACCGAATTCCCCGTCAATATGACCCGCTACGCGCAGGAAGTGAAGGCGCTCGGCGGCGTCCCCGTGCTGGTCACGCCGCTGACGCGCCGCACCTTCAAGGACAACGTCCTGGAAAACACGCTGCAACCCTGGGCCGACGTGATCCGCGCCACCGCCGCCGCCCAGCGCGTGCCGCTGCTGGACCTGAATGCCGACAGCTACGCCACCGTGCAGGCGATGGGCCAGGACGAAGCCGACACGCTGGCGATGGCGCCGCGTCCTGAGAAAACCGCCGAAACCACACCGGCGCCGGCCGCCGGCAAGGTGGAAGTCGCGGGCGCCGCCAAATCCGCTTTCGACCGCACCCACGTCGGACCGAAAGGCGCCGCGCTTTTCTCGACCATGGTGGTCGAAGAGATGAAGCGCGCCGTGCCGGATAGCGTGGGCATGTTCAAGCGCGAGGGCGAGCAGTGAAGCTGTCGCCTTCCGTTTTTGCCGTCGCCGCGTTGATGGTCGCCGCCAGTGCCGGGGCGGCGCAGGGCAATTCCAGCACCCGCCCCCAACTGAGCGCGGCGCAAGCCAAACAATTCGCTTACGGCGAGGTGCTCAAGTACGTCGGCGCCGCCGGCAAGGAGAGCGTTGATCCCTGGGACCCGCTGACCGACCCGCTGGCCAGGGGCGCCGCGTTCACGCCCGACTACATCGTCGATCATGCCGCGAAGGCGGACGGCGTCAAAACCTTCAACACCATCCAGCAGGCCGTCAACCGCGCGGTGCTCGACAGCGCCGCGCATCCGGCCAAGCGCCTGTACATGCTGGTCAAACCCGGCACCTATCATGAGCTGGTGTACGTTCCCGCCAACACCGCGCCGCTGACGATGTATGGCGACGGCAAGATCCCCGCCGCCACCAAAGTCACCGCCAAACTGGACGCCTCGGTGACAGGGGCCGCCTACGCCGCGCAATACGGCGCCCAGTTCGCCCAGGCGGCGCCGGGCGTGCAGGCGATGTACGCAACGATCAAGGACCGCGCCGTCATCGGCACCTTCGGCACCGCCACCGTCTGGGTGCAAAACAATGGCTTCCAGGCGCGCAACCTCACGTTCGAGAACGGCTACAACAAGGACATCGGCAACGCGCGTGCCGAATCGCTCCCCAACGTCAACAACGTGCACCATCAGGCATTGGCGCTGCAGGTGGACGGCTCGGACAAGGCGCAGTTCGAGAACATCCGCCTGATCGGCTTCCAGGACACGCTGTACCTCAAGTCGCCGCGCATCGGCAGTACCTCGCGCAGCTTCTTCAACAAGTCCTACATCGAAGGCGACGTCGATTTCATTTTCGGGGACAGCACCGCCTACTTCCACCAAACGGAAATCAAATCGATCGGCGATCGCGGCCTGTCGTATGTCGCGGCGCCGGACACGCATTTGAAAACCAAATACGGCTTCGTCTTCGACAACTGCCGCTTCACGCACGACGGCTCGGCCAACGCGCGACGAGGGACGTTCTACCTGCTGCGCCAGTGGTTCCACAGCGCCCGCTGCACGCCCTATGCCCCGGTGCCGGTCGAAGGTTACGCTTGCCTGCTGGGCGACACCAACGGCTACCAGGCGCCGACCGGCACCATCGCCCGCGTCTCGCTGGAGGCGGTCGGCAAAATGGTCGTGCTCAATTCCCGCATCGGCGCCCATATCAACCGCTTCAAGCCGTGGTCGGACTGGAACAAGCAAGGCGGCCTGCCTTACCGCCCGGTGCAATACAGCTCGGACGACTACTGGAACAATTTGATCAAGGCCGGCATCGACCCGGTCAAGGATCTGGGCTACCCCGCAAAACCTACTCCCGCCGATATCTTCATCGGTGAATTCAACAATCAGGACGAATAAGGAATACAGCATGTCTATCAATACCCAGCGCCGCAGTTTGATGAAAGCCCTGCCGGCCGCCGGCCTGTCGCTTGGCCTCCCCGTTACCGCCAATGCCGCCACCGCGCCCGATCCATGGCTGCAGGCGCAGGCGATCGTCGACCACGTCTCCAAGCCGCTCAAGTTCCGCAAGCAGGATTTCGACATCACCGCCTACGGCGCCAAGACCTGCAAGCTGTCCAAGGTCAAGGCCTGGATCTCGTTCGAGGAGCAGGACACCATCGACACGCCGGTGGCCGGATCGCCGGACTGCTACGCCGCCATCCGCGACGCCATCAAGGCCTGCAGCGACGCCGGCGGCGGCCGCGTGGTCATCCCGGCCGGCGACTGGTACTGCGCCGGCCCGATCGTGCTGCTGTCGAACGTGAACGTGCACTTGAGCGCCAAGGCGCACGTCTACTTCAGCCACAAACCGGAGGACTACGCCAAGTACGGCGACATCGATTGCGGCAAGCATGGCAAGCTGTCGATCTCGCGCTGGCAGAGCAACGACGTGCTCAATTACTCGCCGATGGTGTACGCCTACAACCAGCACAACATCGCGCTGACCGGCGACGACTGGACCAGCACCCTGGACGGCCAGGGCGGCGTGCCGTTCAACGACGAAGGCGACTGCTGGTGGACCTGGAAGGGCAAGCAGAAAACCATCAACTCGATCGGCCAGGGCACTACGCCCAACTTCAAGGCCGGCAAAATGTCGGAGAACACCGAAAACCCGCTCAACGCCATGTCGCTGGCGACGGTCGCGCCCAAGCTGACCGAGGCCGAACGCCTGCTGATCCAGGGCGAAGGCCAGCGCTGGCGCGCCGACGCGCAATATCTGCCGGCGTTGTCGGAAGCGGGCGTGCCGCTGTCGAAGCGCGTGTTCGGCATCGGCCACTATCTGCGTCCGCCGATGATCCAGCTGATCGGCTGCACCAACGTGCTGCTGCAGGGGTATCACGTGACGCGCACGCCATTCTGGATGCACCACCCGGTCCACTGCCGCAATATCGTCATCCGCAATGTGCACTGCGAAAGCCATGGTCCGAACAGCGACGGCTTCGATCCGGAGGCGTGCGACCACGTGCTGGTCGAGGGCTGCACCTTCGACACCGGCGACGACTGCATCGCCATCAAGGCCGGCAAGGATCTGGATACGCAATTCGGCCCGTCGCAGAATATCGTGATCCAGAACTGCATCATGCATAGCGGCCATGGCGCCGTGACCCTGGGCAGCGAGATGGCCGGCGGCATCCAGAACGTGTTCGCGCAAAAGCTGGTGTTCGAAAACGCCAACTGGAAGACCAATCCGCTCAACACCGCGATCCGCATGAAGACCAATATGAATCGCGGCGGCTACCTGCGCAATTTCTACGTGCGCGATTGCACGATACCGAACGGCGTGCAGCTGTCGCCGTCGTTCTACGCATCGCTGCCAGGGTCGCCGATCCAGTCGAAGACCGTGGCCACGGCGGCCGGCGCCATCGTCACCTTCGATTGCGACTACACGCCGATCAGCGACAACGTGCGTACGCGCCCCCCGGTGGTGTCGAACATCCATATTTCGAACATCAAGGTCGGCAACGTCACCAAGGATGGCAAGACGGCGTCGTGCTTCCAGGCGATCGTGATTCTCGGACCGGTGGCGTCGGATTACAACGGTCCTGGGCCGATGCCGCCGGTGGTGCCGGTCACGGACGTGACGATCACCGACTGCGATTTCGGCGTTCCGGTCAACACCGCGCAGCCATGGTTCCTCTACAACGTCAAAGGCCTGACCTTGAAGAACGTCACCATCGGCGGCAAGGTGCACAACACCACGCTGAACGCCTGAGGGTAGCCATGGCGATCGACCGGCGCGATGTGCTAAGGGGGCTGCCGGCGCTGCTGGCCGCCATGACGCTTTCGGTTGGCTGGGCGCCCGCCCTGGCGGAGGAACCGGCACCGCTGGCGTTACCCGCCAACGGTGCGCGCGACGTCAACCCGGATACCCATCTGGTGCTGCGTTTCGCGCAGCCGCCGGCGCTCGGCAAGTCCGGCCGCATCCGCATTTACGATGCGGCGGACGACCGGCTTGTCGATACGCTGGACCTGGGCGTTCCGGCCGGTCCGACCGAGCGCACCAAGCTGCCTGCCGCGCCTTATCTGGCAACGCCCTACCCTTATCAGGACGGACCGCGCCGCACGAATGCCAACACCAGGGCCGGCACACCCTCGGCCGGCGCCGAACCAACGCCGGACAACTACCAGCTCACCATCATCGGGGGCTTCACGGACGGCTTCCACTTCCATCCTGTGATCGTCAGGGGGAACACCGCAACCATCTACCCGCATCACAATCTGCTTGAATACGGCAAGCGCTATTACGTGCGGATCGATCCGGGCGTGATCGTTGGCTTCAAAGGCATCAGCGGAAAGAAGGCGTGGAGTTTTAGCACCAAGGCCAAGCCGCCCCGCGCGGACATCGAGCGCGTGACGGTCAACGCCGATGGCACCGGCGATTTCAATACCGTGCAGGGGGCGCTGGACTTCGTTCCAGACCATCCAGCGAGGCGCACCACGATCTTCGTGCACAACGGCGACTACGAGGAGATCGTCTACTTCCGGCGCAAGTCGAACCTGACGATCGAAGGCGAGCATCGCGACAAGGTGCGGGTCCACTATGCCAACAACGAGGTATTCAATCCGCATCCCGCCAATATCAGCACCAACGAGGCGCCGGGGACTTTTCCGTCGCGTCGCGCGGCCTTCGCCGCCGACAACGTCAAAGGCGTTCATCTGAAAAACATGACGCTGCAGACGACATTGGAGGGGCAGGCGGAAGGATTGCTGATCACGGGCGAGGAAAACATCATCAGCGATGTCACCGTCATCGGCTCCGGCGACGCGTTGCAAGTCAACGGCAGCACCTATCTTGAGGGCGTGAAGATCGTCGGCCACGGCGATACCATTCTGGGACGCGGACCTGCGTTTTTCCGGCGCTGCGAGATCGAATCGCGCGGGCCGTTTATGTGGATACGCAATACGTCCGCCAACCACGGAAATGTGTTTGTCGAATGCCGCTTCAGCGCCCTTGGCGATGGGCAGCCGCACCTCGCGCGCTCGCCGGTCAACAAGGGCAAGAGCTATCCGCACGCGGAGGCGGTGCTGATCAACGCCACGTTGAGCGGCGTCAGTCCGCAGGGCTGGGGCGAGATAGGTGGCGACGCTTCCAACGTGCGCTTCTGGGAGTACAACAGCCGCAATGTGGATGGCACGCCGATCGATGTGAGCAAGCGCCATCCGGCCTCGCGCCAGCTGACGAGGGAGCGGGATGCGGAGCTGATCAAAAACCACAGCACGCCGTCGTGGGTGTTGGGCGGCTGGGCGCCGCGCTAGGCCGTTGGCGGAACTTGGCGGATTACGCTACGCTAATCTGCCCTACGTGACTCCGCGTGGTTAATGCGTCGACTATTTAGTAGCCGTGCAGAACCGTACCGACACACTGCAAGGTTGGTGTGTAACATCAAGCTAGTTTTTCAACTTTGTTTGATGGACACATGGAGGATTATATGAAAATCGGAATCATTGGTGCAGGTAATATTGGCAGCGCCCTTGCCATGCAGCTGACCAAGCTTGGTCACTCGGTACACATCGCCAACTCGCGCGGGCCAGAAACGCTGAACGACGTGGCGCAAAAAACCGGAGCGAAGCCTGTTACGATCCAGGATGCTGCCAGTTATGGCGAGCTTCTCGTGGTCACCATTCCTCTGAAAAACATTCCTGATTTACCGAAGGACCTGTTCACGGGTGTTGCGGCCGACGTGCCGATTATTGACACGAGTAACTATTACCCTATCCTTCGCGACGGCCGCATACCGGAGCTGGAAACCGGTGATCTCACCGAAAGCGAATGGGTGCAGCAGCACTTGGGCCGTAAAGTCGTGAAGGTGTTTAACAATATTCACGCCGAACACATTCCAACCAAGGGTCTGCCCAAAGGCACGGCCGGCCGTGTTGCACTGCCGGTCGCCAGCGACGACGCCGCAGCGAAGCAAAAAGTCATGGCGTTGGTCGAGGAACTGGGCTTTGACGCCGTCGATGACGGCAGCCTGCACGAGTCGTGGCGTCAGCAACCGGGTACGCCGGCTTACGGCGCCGATCTGAGCGCCGACAAACTGACTGAGCTTTTCAACAAGCTGGGGCCAAAACGCACCGAAGCGCAACACGCCGAGTACCTGGCCAATCACGCCAAGCTGGAACGTGAGATGGCTGCAAAGGGCTCGAACTAAAGTAACTTGGCGCAGTGCTCTCACCGCGGATTGAAAAAGGGCAGACGCTGCAAGGCGTCTGCCCTCTTATCATGATGCGAACGGCGTTTCCGCCAGCCCTTTGACGCCGGGCCGCAGCAGCAACACCGCCCCGCCCCACTCCGCGTCCTCCGGCTTGCCGGAAGGGATGGAGGTGACGATCATCGTGTCCAGATCCTTGCCGCCGAAGGAGCACATCGACGGCTTCTTCATCGGCACCTCGAGACGGCGATCGAGCTTGCCGTCCGGGGTGAAGCGCAGCAGGCAGCCGCCGTCGTTGCCGGCGACCCAGTAACAACCGTCGGCGTCGACCGCCGCGCCGTCCGGACGACCGACTTCCTTCGTCAAATCGGCGAACACGCGCTGGTTCGACGGCACGCCGTCGGCGATGTCGTAGTCGAACGCCCACACCATGCGCCGCAGCGGATGCGAGTCCGACAGGTACATGGTGCGACCGTCCGCCGAAAACGCGGTGCCGTTCTGCGTCAGCAGCTCCACCACCAGCGGCGCCGAAATACCATGCGCCGTATCGTAGCGGAACAGTTTGCCGACCGGACGATTGGCCGACATGTCCATGAACATGGTGCCGGCGACAAAACGCCCCTGACGGTCGCAGCGACCGTCGTTGAAGCGCTTGCCCTCGCCGAGCGCCCCCGACTCGACCGACGGTGTCGCCAGCCTTGTCGCGACGGCGGCAGGACCGTCGCCCAGATCGAGCTTGAACACGCCCGTCTCCATGCCGGCGATCAGGCCGCCACCGGCCCTGGTCGCGACACAGCCGGCCATTTCATCCAGGGTCCAGAAACGCGTGGCGCCGGACGCGAGGTCCAAACGCCAGACGCGCTTGGCGGGGATATCGGTCCAGTAAAAGGCCGATTCCGCCGCATTCCACGTCGGGCTTTCGCCCACCGCGCATTGGATGTCGCTTACGCGTTCCATACCAGGTCACCGTTGACGATGCGCGGCAGCTTTTGCGGATTTTCGTCAGCCAGCGATTCCGGCAGCAGGTAGGAAGGCACGTCCTGGTAGCAAACAGGGCGCAGGAAGCGGTCGATGGCGCCGGCGCCAACCGACGTCGAACGGCTGTCCGAGGTCGATGGGAACGGGCCGCCGTGCACCATGGCGTGCGAAACTTCCACGCCGGTGCCGAAGCCGTTGAACAGGATGCGGCCCACTTTGCGTTCCAGCACCGGCATCAGGCGCGCGGCCAGTTGACGGTCGTCGGCGGTGGCGTGGACGGCGGCGGTCAGCTGACCTTCGACGTGTTCGGCCACGGCCAGCAGTTCGGCTTCGTCATTGGCGACAACCAGCAGCGAGGTTGGTCCGAAGATTTCGCCTTCCAGCGCTGGATTGCTCAGGAAGGTTTTAGCGTCGACTTGGTACAGGAAGGCTTGCGCGGCGCATGGCGCTTCGGTGGTCAGGCCGGCGGCCTCTTGCGAAACACCTTCGATGCCGGCCAGGCCCTTGACGCCGTTGACGTAGGCTTTGTGGATGCCCGGGGTCAGCATGGTGGCGGCAGGCTTGGCGCCCAGCGAGCCGGCGGCGGCGGCGACGAACGCTTGCAGCTTGTCGCTTTTCAGGCCGATCAGCAGGCCCGGGTTGGTGCAGAACTGGCCGGCGCCCATCGTCAGCGAGTCGGCGAAGGCTTGCGGCAATTTGGCGTTGTCCAGCGCGCCCGGCAGCAGGAACACAGGGTTGATCGAGCTCATTTCGGCGTACACAGGGATCGGTTCCTTGCGTTCGGCGGCGGTTTTCATCAGGGCGATGCCGCCGGCGCGCGAGCCGGTGAAGCCGACCGCCTTGATGGCCGGGTGGCTCACCAAAGCCTGGCCGATGGTCTGGCCGGAGCCGATCAGCATCGAGAACACGCCTTCCGGCATGCCGCATTCTTCAGCTGCCTTGGCAACGGCTTTGCCGACCAGTTCCGAGGTGCCCAGGTGGGCCGAGTGGGCTTTGACGATGACCGGGCAGCCGGCGGCCAGTGCCGAGGCGGTGTCGCCGCCCGCCACCGAGAACGCCAGCGGGAAGTTCGAGGCGCCGAACACGGCGACCGGGCCCAGGCCGATCTTGCGCAGACGCAAGTCGCTGCGCGGCGGAGTGCGTTCCGGCAGCGCGCTGTCCAGCGTGGCCGACTGGAAGCGGCCGTCGCGCACGACTTTGGCGAACAGACGCAGTTGATTGCAAGTACGACCGCGCTCGCCTTCCAGGCGAGCCTGCGGCAGGCCGGTTTCCGTCATCGCGCGCTCGATCAGCGTCGGACCCAGATCCATGATGCGGTCGGCGATGGTTTCGAGGAACTTGGCGCGCGCTTCCAGGCCGGTGGCGCGGTAGACGTCGAAGGCCGCATCGGCCAGTTCGCAGGCGCGCGCCAGGTCGGCGGCGCCGGCCAGGCCGAACGCCGGTTCGATTTCGACGTTACGCGATGGATCGATCGCCTTCATCGTGCCTTCTTTACCCACAACGGCGCTGCGGCCAATGATCATTTCGCCAGCTACTTGCATATCGACTCCTTAGATGTGTGAAAAGCGCGGACCAGCCGCGCTTTATGTTGTATGACGTTCTATGACGACAGCTTACCGGATTATTGCGCGCCTTGCTTGCGAATCAGCTTGTCGAGCATGTCGCATTCTTCGGCGGTCAGGTCGGTCAGCGGTGCGCGCACCGGACCGGCGTCATGGCCGACCAGGCGGGCGCCGGCCTTGACGATACTGACGGCGTAACCGGCCTTGCGGTTGCGGATCTCCAGGTACGGCAGGAAGAACTCGTCCAGCATGCGGTTTTGTTCGGCATGGTTGTCCGAGGCGACCGCGTGGTAGAAGTCCATCGCCAGCTTCGGCATGAAGTTGAACACCGCCGACGAGTATACCGGAGTACCGAGCGCCTTGTAGGCCGCCGCGTACACTTCGGCCGTTGGCAGGCCGCCCAGGTAGCTGAAACGGTCGCCCATCTTGCGCCAGATCGAGACCATCAGTTCGATGTCGCCGACGCCGTCCTTGAAGCCGATCAGGTTAGGGCAACGGTCGGCCAGCTTGGCCAGCGAATCGGCGGTCAGGCGGCAGTTGGCGCGGTTGTAGACGACTACGCCCAGGCTGGTGGCCTTGCAGACTTCGGCGACGTGTTCGATCAGGCCGTCCTGCGACGCTTCGGTCAGGTAGTGCGGCAGCAGCAGCAGGCCCTTGGCGCCAACGCGCTCGGCTTCCTTGGCGTAGGCGGCGGCGACGCGGGTCGGGCCGCCGACACCGGCCAGGATAGGCACTTGGCCGGCGCAGGTGTCGACGGCGGTCTTGATGATGTCGGTGTATTCGTTCGGGGTCAGCGAGAAGAACTCGCCGGTGCCGCCGGCGGCGAACAGCGCGGTCGCGCCGTACGGGGCCAGCCATTCCAGGCGCTCGATATAGGTCGATTTACGGAAGTTGCCTTCGGCATCGAAGTCGGTGATCGGGAACGACAGCAGGCCAGAGGAAAGGATTTTTTTCAGGTCATTCGGTTGCATAAGGTCTCCAATAATCGACGTCTATTGTGTGAAGGGGAAGTTCGACGGGCTTCCCGTCGCGTGTTGTATGACATCGTACAACCATATGCGGACGGGAGCAAGCGATTTAGCGAAAACTCGCCGATCGCCGGCACAAGCGTTGCTGTTCGAGGCGCCGGGCCGGTCGAAACCCTCGGCCGCCGCCCCGCCTTTGCGCGTATCAGCCGTTTTTGGCGGCGATATCCTCTTGCGCGCGGCGCAGGCGCTCGCGGCTGTTGCTCAGGTGGGTGCGCATGGCGGCGCGGGCCGCCTCGGCGTCCTTGCGCAGGATGGCGTTATAAATATCGTCATGTTCGCGGTTGACGCGCTCCTGGTACACCACCGGATCATCGTGCGCCAGCGAGGCCGAATCGACGCGCGTGCGCGGGATGATGGTGTTGCCCAGGTCGCTCAAGATATCGACGAAATACCGGTTGCCGGTGGCCTGCGCGATCAGCAGATGGAATTTGACGTCCGACTCGACCGAGCCGGGACGGGTTTGCGATTCCTGAATGCGCTTGAGCACCACGCCCATTTCCTGCACCTGCTCTTCGCTGCGGCGGCTCGCCGCCAGCCACGCGGCCTCGGTTTCGAGGCTGATACGCAGTTCCAGGATGGCCAGCACGTCGCCCAGGGTGCGGATCGTGTCGGACGAGATGCGCAGGTTGGCCGGCTGCGGCTCGAGCACGAAGGTGCCGATGCCGTGGCGGGTCTGCACCAGCCCGGCCGCCTGCAGGTGGGAGATGGCCTCGCGCACCACGGTGCGGCTGACGCCGTGCATTTCCATGATCACCGATTCGGTCGGCAGTTTCTCGCCCGGTTTCAGGGTGCCGGCCTGGATGCTGTGGGTGAAGCTCTCCACCACGCCTTGGGCGAGGTTGCGGTGCTTCTTCTTGGGCATGGGCGCCGGCGCTGCGGGCGATGGGACTGCGGTTTGATTCATGGCTGATGGCTTGTTGTATGACGACTATTCGGCATTATCGCCTATGAGGGTCGCGCGATGTGCATATTGCCAGAGTTTCGACAAAAATGATTGCTTACACATCGTTTTTGCTACAGGACGGCGAACCGTGTATCCGTCACGGTTACACGTAGGGCGGATTAGCGCAGCGTAATCGGCCATGGTTGAGCCGCCGGCGGCGCATGCATGGCCGATTACGGCGTTCCGCCTAATCCGCCCTACACCAATAGGGCCGCGCTCATCGACGCGGCCTCCTTCGCCGATTCGGCCAGCATCTGCTCCAGCGCGGCGTTGTCGTCGATGAAGCCTTCCAGGCCGGCGTGCTCCTGCGTCGGCGAAAACGGCGAGGCCACCGGCGCCAGGCGCTTGGCGATCAGCAAGGTGTCGCGCAGGCCCAGCGGCGGCGGCGTCAACGTCGCCCCGCGCAGCGAGACGATGGCCAGGCTCACCGGCTCGGGGATCGCCATCTTCCTCATCATCTCGCGGGTGATGATTTCGTGCGCGGCGCCCATCCAGTCGGCCGGATCGTCCAGCAGGCCGGGAATCTCGTCGGCGCGCGACAGCAGATAAAAGCCGCCCGCCTCGTGCACGATGCCGGCGAACATCGCCGTGTCGGCGTCGGTGGCGGTCAGCTTGCGGGCGATCACATGGGACAGCGCGGCCACGTGGGCCGTGTGGCGCCACAGCTGCTCGGCCTTGGCGCGCAGGCCGGCGTCGCGGATGCGGCTGCCGAACTGGCGCACGACCATCGCCGCCGCCATCGTGTACAGGTGGCGGTAGCCCACCCGCGCCACGGCCGACCGCACGCTGGTGACGGGCACGCCGCTGCGGTTGAACACCACCGCGTTGGCCAGCGCCACGGTGCGCGCCGCCAGCAGCGGCTCGGCCAGCACCTTGCGGATCACGTCGTCGGTGTCGCAATCGGGATCGGCCAGCGTCAGTTGCAGCCGCAACGCGGCGTTGACGCTGGTAGGAAAGACCAACTCGCCGCGTGAGGCTTGCGTAACAATCTGCGAGATGTCTTTTAGTTTTTCCATAGCAAGATTATAGCGTTAAAGGCCACGCCGCTTTGTAACAACTTGTGCGCCGGCGCCCGCTTTGAGGAACATCGCGTCCAGCATGGCCAACAAGCTGACCAGCGCCACCAGCAGAAACGCCAGCCGGTATTCGATCGCCGGCCAGTCGGCGATGCCCAGCCGCTGTGCACCCCAATGGCCCAGGCGCACCCCGCCCGCCCCCATCGCAATGCCCAGGCCCACAGCCACCTGGAACGAGGTGCTGAACAAGGTGTTGGCGGCCGCCATGCGCTGCTGCGGCACGTCGGCAAAGGCCAAGGTGTTCAGCGCGCTGAACTGCATCGAACGGGTCAGCCCGCCGACGAACAGCACGGCGGCGATCAGCCACACCGGCGTGGCCGGCGACAGCAGCGCGCACGCCGCCAGCGAGGCGACGTTGGCCAGGCCGTTCACCAGCAGCACCGGCTTGAAGCCGAAGCGCCGCAGGATGGGCGTGGTGGCCGGCTTCATCATCAGGTTGCCGGCGAAGACGGCCACCACCAGCAAGCCGGACTGGAAGGCGTCCAGGCCGAAGCCGAGCTGGAACATCAGCGGCAGCAGGAAGGGCACGGCGCCGATCGCCATGCGGAACAGCGAGCCGCCGACCAAGGTGATGGCGAACGTCGGGATGGCGAACGTGCCCAGGTCGATCAACGGATGGGCGGCGCGGCGCAGGTGCCAGACCATCGCGGCCAGCATGACGGCGCCGGCGGCCATGCACGATACCGCCTCGAACCAGTCCGGATCGGCGCCGCCGACCGACTCGGCGCCCCACGTCAGCAACAGCACGCCGCCCGCGCTGAGCACGAAGCCGGGCCAGTCGAAGGGCCGCCGCGTCTCCGCGCGCTGCTCGGGAATCAGCCACAGCGCCAGCGCCAGCGCGATCAGCCCGAGCGGAAGATTGAGATAGAAGATCCAGCGCCACGACAGGTAGCTGGCGATGAAGCCGCCCACCGGCGGCCCCAGCACCGGGGCCACCAGCGCCGGCCAGGTCAGGGTGGCGATCACGCCGATCAGCTTTTCCTTGGGGGTGGTCTTGAGCACCAACAGGCGGCCGACCGGCACCATCATCGCCCCGCCCATGCCTTGCAGCACACGCAGCCAGACGAATTCGGTCAGGCTGTCGGCCATCCCGCACAGCACGGAGGCAAGCGTGAAGATCGTCAGCGCCGCCGCGAACACGCGACGCGCGCCCAGCCGCTCGGCCACCCAGCCGCTGATCGGGATGAACACGCCCAGAGTCAGCAGATAGGCGCTGACGCCGATGTTCAGCGCCAGCGGCGCCACGCCGAACGATTTGGCGATGTCCGGCAGCGCGGTGGTGATGATGGTGCCGTCGAGGTTCTCCATGAAGAAGGCGCCGGCCACCAGCAGCGCGATCCATTTACTGGCGGCCGGCGGGGCGGATGGCTGGAGGGCGTCGGCGCTCATCTGCCGGCCCTGGGCAGTACCTGTCGAAAAAGCATCGTGTCCGCTTGCGTTGTTTGCGATACGCAAATTATACGCACCGCCCCACTAGCGATCCGCAAGCCTCGTTGCGGCTCCGCAATTGTCCTGTCCGGCACGACAACTGTGTTTGGATAGCCACGCCCCGAGCACAATCCGCCAAAAAAACCCTTCTTTTAATGACAACTGTACGTGGCGCAAGGCATGTTGCTCTACACTAGGCAATAACACGACCGAGCAAACGGTCGGTTTTTATCACCATCTATAAAAATACCGGAGACAAGAATATGAAACGCACCGCCGCATCCGCAGCATGCCTGTCCGCCCTCGCCTTCCTCGGCATGGGCAACGCCCTCGCGCAATCGAACGTCACCCTCTACGGCACCCTCGATGTCGGCGTCGACCGCATCGAAAAAGGCGAAGGCAACGTCCAGGGCACGCTGTTCGGCTTGCGCGGCACCACGCCGATCCCGAACTCGATCGCCTCGCCGAAAAGCACCTCGGTGCGGGTCAGCCCGTCGCACACGCGCCAGAGTAACTTCGGCATCCGTGGCGTCGAGGACCTGGGCGGCGGCTATCGCGGCATCTTCACGCTTGAAGGCGGCCTCACGCTCGACAACGGCGGCGTCGCCAACGATGGCCGCCTGTTCGGCCGCCAGGCCTATGTCGGCCTGACCACGCCGGTCGGCGAGGTCAAGATCGGCCGCCAGGCCAGCCCGATGCTGATCTCCTATTATCTGGTCACGCCGGAAGCGATCGGCAGCACCGACCTGTTCAGCGCCGGCCTGGCCGTCAACACCTTGCAAACCTTCCAGGACAACCAGGTCAGCTACGCCGTCAAGCAGGGTCCTTGGACGGCGATCGCGTCGTTCTCGACCAACGCCGGCGTCGGTAGCGGCGTCAGCGCCGCGCGCTCCTTCCCCACCGCCACCACGCCGGTGGCCAGCGCCAGCACCGGACAGATCGTCGGCGGCCTGACCGCCGGCGCCGAGACCACCGACGACCGCGGCCGCGCCGTCGGCGCCATGCTGGCCTGGCGCGGCGAGAGCCTGACCGCGCTCGCCTCCTACCACCGCAACGACTTCGGCGGCGTACCGCTGGGCGTGGTCTCGGGCACCACGCTGGTGCCGCTGTACACCATCGAAAACTACCGCGCCTACATGGCCTCGTTCAAGTACATTTTCGCCGGCACCGGCACCACCGTCGCCTTGGTCGGCCACCAGGGCAAGTTCAACCTGGGCGGCAACACCGATCCGACCGTCAACACCTGGGGCGCGACGATCAAGCAGGCCATCGGCCAGGTCGACGTCAGCGCGCACCTGCTCGACACGCGCTTCACCAACTACACGCGCGGACGCGAGCGCGGCCTGATGTTCGGGCTGGACTACAACTTCTCCAAGCGCACCGCGCTGTACACCCGTGTCGGCGGCGTCAAGGACAAACGCGGCAACATCGTCCGTGGCGCCATCACCCCGCTGCCGATCGCCGGCGGTCCGGGCGCGCTGTTGCTGCCGTTGGGCTCGCAGGAAGTGCCGCTGTTCGCCGGCGCCGGCCAGAACCTCGACGCCAAGACCACCATCGTCAGCCTCGGCATACGCCACGCGTTCTAAACGGCAAGTCAAACCCGGTACGCATTCGCCTCCACGCGTGCGTTACCACTTAGGGGTCGTACCCGGTCGGGTACGACCCCGTATGGCCGTGCGGGTTCCGTGACGTTTAACGCAAAAAAGCGGAGCACCGCCGGTACGGTGCTCCGCTTCAACTGCGGGTACAACTCATTATCGGGGCGCTTGCGCCCCGAAATCTTTACAGGTGCGCGGCGATCTGCGGCAGCAGGTCGTCGAAGGTACGGCCGTTGCCGTTTTCGCCGATCGCGTGCATCTTCCACTCACCGTTGTGACGGTACACCTTGGCCATGATCTGCGCCGAGTGCGGACCCTGCACGGACAAATTGAACCGCGCCACTTCCTTGCCGTTGGACGCGTCCAGCAGGCGGCAGTACGCGTTCTCGACCTGGGCGAAGGTCTGGCCGGTGAAGCTGTTGACCGTGAACACCAGGCTCTTGACGGTCGGCGGCACGGCGTTCAGATCGACGTTGATCTGCTCGTCGTCGCCGTCGCCGGCGCCGGTGCGGTTGTCGCCCGTGTGGACGACGCTGCCGTCCTTGCTCTTCAACTGGCGGAACCAGATCACGTCCACCGGACGCTGGCCTTCATCGAACATGACGACGGAAGCGTCCAGGTCGACCGCCTCGGTCTTGGCGCCGAAGCCCAGGAAACCCTTGCTCTTGATGGCATCCCAGCCCAGGCCCATGGTGACCTTGCCCAGGGTGCCGCCGCCTTCTTTTTCCAGAGAAATCTTCTGGCCCTTGCTCAAATTGACTGACATTGTGTGCTCCTTAGTTGGTTTGGTTGGCGATCATGGATTACTGCGACCCGGGGCGCTGGGCCCAAGCCCGGAACGCCGCGCCGTTGCGCGAGCACACCAGGATCTTTCCGGTTCCGGAAAAGCGCAGCACCATGCCTTCGCCGCTGGTCTGGCTATTGACCAGATTGCTTAAAAAGCCGCTGTTGCCGCCGGTGGTGACAGAGATTTCATAGCGCAGCCTGTTATCCCACGCCACCACATGCGAATTGTCGATGACCACATCGTTGCCGGGCGTGACATCGAGTTCCGAGATCGAGCCGAAGCCCGATACCGCCACCTGGCCGCTGCCGCCGGTCTCGGTGATGAAGAAGCCACCGCTCTGGGCGAACAGCGCGTTGCCCAGGCTTTGCGTGCGCACCTTCAGTTCCACGTTGGAGGTAGCGGCGACAAAGGCGCCGTCGCTCAACATGTACTGCACCTGGCCGACGTCGAGCACCTGCATGGCGCCCGGCAGGGTGGGCGCCAGCAGGCAATCGCCGCCGCCGCGCACCGCTTCGATGTGTTGCTGGAAGAAGGACTCACCGTTGGCGAAGCGACGCATGATGGCCGCACCGATACCGCCGGTGATCTTGCCCTTCAAGTCGAGCGTCGCTTCCATCATCACCATCGCATCCGATTCGCAGTAGATCTTCTCTCCCTGCGCCAGTGATACGTGCAGAAACGGGTCGACATCACCGGTGACCGAAAATTTTGGCATGACTGAGTCCTTTCAATTAAAACACTACTTTACAACAATTAAACGCCGACGCCGAACGATGCGGCGAGCGGGCCGAGACCGCCTTTGAAGCCCTGGCCGACGGCCTTGAACTTCCAATCGGTACCGTTACGATACACCTCGCCGAACACCATCGCCGATTCGGTCGAACCGTCTTCGGACAGGTCGTAGCGGGCGATTTCGGCGTTGCCGCTGGCGTTGACGGTGCGGATGTAAGCCTTCTGCACCATGCCGAAGTTTTGCTTGCGGGCGTCGCCGTCGTGGATCGTCACGCAGATGGCGATGCGCTCGACATCGGCCGGCACCTTGGTCAGGTCGATGGTGACGGTTTCGTCGTCGCCGTCGCCGGCGCCGGTGCGGTTGTCGCCCGAGTGGGTGACCGAGCCGTCGGACGATTTCAGGTTGTTATAGAAGATGAAGTCGTTGTCGGCGCGGACCTTGCCGTCGACCTTCAACAGGAAGGCCGAGCCGTCCAGGTCGAAGGCGCTGCCGTCGGTGGCGCGCGCGTCCCAGCCGAGGCCGACGACGATTTGCGACAGGCCCGGGGCTTCCTTGCTCAGATTAACGTTACCGCCTTTTTGCAGACTGATTGCCATAATGTGATACTCCTTAAAGAAACCGGACTTGGGTACTGCAGGCGGCGGATCGTGTCCGTATTTAACGACCCGCCGTGTTCTGTTGCTTGAAACTTTAAGCTTGTTTGACTACACCTTCGTTACTTACGCGGCGATCGCTCCAGCCGCTTCCTTGCGACGGTGACGCACCGACGACCAGACCGAGGCGGCAATGAAGGCCACGCCAATCAGACCGGTGAACAGTTCCGGCACGTGGAACTTCATACTTGCCAGCATGATCGCGGCCAGGATACCGATCGCATAGTGCGCGCCGTGCTCCAGGAAGACGAACTGGTCGAGCGTGCCCTTCTTGACCAGGTACACGGTCATCGAGCGGACGAACATCGCGCCGATGGCCAGGCCCAGCATGATGATCACGACGTCGGTAGTGATGGCGAACGCGCCGATCACGCCGTCGAAGCTGAACGAAGCATCGAGCACTTCCAGATACAGGAAACCACCGATACCGCCCTTCTTGACCATGTCGCCGACATCGCTGCCGCCCGACTCTTCCTTCTCCAGCAGGCCGCTGATCGCGTCCACGCCGACGTACACCAGGATGCCCCACAGGCCGGAAATCAGCACAACCAGTTTCTGCGCCTCGGTCACCAGGCCCATACAGGCCATCAGCACGCCCAGCGAAATCATCACCGAGATCGACGAGACCTTGCCCAGCGAGCCGAGCTTCTTCTCGAAGTTACCCAGCCAGTGCACTTCCTTGTCCTCGTCCAGCAGGAAGTTCAGGAACACCAGCAGCAGGAACATGCCGCCGAATGCCGCCACTTCCGCGTGGTGGTTGGTCAGGTGCATCGAATACGTCTTCGGATCGTTCAGCGCCAACGTCCACACATCCATGATGCCGATGTCGGCCGCGACAGCGACGATAACCAGCGGGAACAGCAAACGCATACCGAACACGGCGATGATGATGCCCAGGCCCAGGAACAGCTTTTGCCAGA
The DNA here is from genome assembly GCA_024123915.1 of Oxalobacteraceae bacterium OTU3CAMAD1. Lineage (NCBI taxonomy): Bacteria > Pseudomonadati > Pseudomonadota > Betaproteobacteria > Burkholderiales > Oxalobacteraceae > Oxalobacteraceae bacterium OTU3CAMAD1. The sequence continues at coordinate 6,721,922 of CP099650.1, forward strand.
ACTCGTCCCAATCCTTCAGCACGGAGGCGTTGACCACCGCGTTATCGAACGACAGCGACACTTCCATCGCCGCCAGAATCAGCGCGACGCCGAAAGCGGACAAGGCGCCAGGCCATCCGTTCAGCGTGTATCCCCACCAGCCGGCCGCCGCAAGGCAGATGAAGCTGACCAGGAAGGAAATTCTAAAGTGCTTCATTGATTTTTTCCCCAGTTATAAGTTGATGTAGCGCAGTGTATAGGCGCGCGGACAATTTAAAAATAGAAGATAATTGAAGTATTACTTCGCAAAAACAGAAGATCGACACAATGAAGACCAGTGGATTGAATTTCCGCCACCTGTATTTTTTCTGGATGGTGGCCAAGGAGGGCGGCGTCACGCGCGCCGCCGAGCGGCTGGGGCTGGCGGTGCAGACCATCAGCATGCAGCTGGCGTCGCTCGAACAATCGGTCGGCAAGCAATTGCTCGAGCCGCAGGGACGGCGCCTGGTGCCGACCGAGGCCGGCCGGCTCGCGCTCAGCTATTGCGACCAGATCTTCCTGCTGGGCGAGCAACTGCAGGACGCCCTCGACGAGGCCGAGGCCGGCAAGATGAGGTTGACCGTAGGCATTTCCGACTCGCTGCCCAAGCTGATCGCCTTCCGCCTGCTGCAGGCCACCCAGGAAATGGGCAAGCAGGTGCGGCTGGTGTGCATGGAGGCCGAGTTCGAGGATCTGCTGGCCGACTTGGCGCTGGGCAAGCTCGACGTGGTGCTGACGGACCGCACGGTGCACGCCGGCGGCAGCCTCAAGGTGTTCAGCCACCTGCTGGGCGAAAGCGACATGAAGCTGTTCGGCGTGCCGCGTCTGGCGGAAAAATACCGGCCGGGCTTCCCCGCCAGCCTGAACCACGCGCCGCTGCTCGTTCCCACGCGCAACAACGCGCTGCGCGGGCGCATCGACGCCTGGCTGGTGCAGCACGAGGTGCGGCCAGAAATCGTCGGCGAGTTCGAGGACAACGCCATGCTCAACACCTTCGGCCGCAACGGCATGGGCTTGTTCTTCGCCACGTCGGCGCTGGCGCACGATATCGAGGAGCAATTCGGCGCCGTGCTGGTCGGCGACGCGCCGGAGCTGCGCGAGCATTTCTACGCCATCTCCAACGCCCGCAAGATCAAGCATCCGGCGGTCGAAGCGATCCTGTCGGCGGTGCACGGCGGACCGTTCGCGGTGGCAAGCTGACAGGGGTTATCAAATCGGTTACAGTTTAGCGATCACTGATCGCTACGGAGGACGCCATGTTGAAGGGAACTTGTCTATGCGGCGGCATCGCCTACCTGGCGGACGGGCCGGTGTCCCACGCCAGCCACTGCTACTGCACCATGTGCCAAAAGCAGCACGGCGCGGCATCCGGCACCTACGCCAACGTGGACACCGCCGGCTTCGTCTTCGAGCGCGGCGCTGACCTCGTGACGGAATATGCCTCGTCCGACCACGGCCGGCGCGGCTTCTGCCGCGTGTGCGGCTCCACCTTGTTCTGGCGCAGCACGCAAAGCCCGGACCGCATCGCCCTCACCCTGGGCACGATGGAGCCGGAATACGACGGCCCGGTGGAGCGCGAACTGCACACCGACACCAAGCCGCGCTGGCTGCCGACACGGTGAGTCTCCCGATCATCAGCCTGAAAAAATTAAGGCACATCGCTGGCGGCCTTGCAGGTTCTTTCGTCCGTCGCAATAACGACGTGGGCGGCCAATGGGCGCTTGGATTGCTGTACCGCGACGCGCCGCAGGACCAGCGCGTGCAACTGAACCTGCTTGAACACACCACAATTCCATCCACCAACATTGCGCGGCAGGTCGCCCGAAATTACGGGGAATTCCTGCGGCGCGCAGCGATCAAAAAGGACGTGCCGTTGGAGGAGCTGGCCGAAGCCAAGGTCGAGTTGAGCTTCGACGCCGATCTGCACATACCCGGCGAGGGATGGGTGGTTGTCGGCGACGTCTTCCTCTGCACGGTCACGCTGACATTGAAAGACAGCAGGATAGCCTCCACACAACGTATGGGCCGTTGCTTGCGATATGAAAAAGGCCAGTTCGGCGGACGCAAACCGGGCAACGATTCGATAATCGAATCGCTGCGGAGCGGCTTCTGATCGGCGCCGCTGTTTTTTATATCCCGTCACTTTTCAATGTTTGCTAAAATTGCACTTCCAATAACTCTGCGTCCGGTCTTCTGTGCTCACTGGAATCAATCATTTGACCCTTGGCGTCACCGACCTGGCACGAAGTCTTGATTTTTACACCCGTCTGCTAAATTTCCGATTGGCCGCGACCTGGAATGCCGGCGCCTATCTGGCGCTGGGAGAGCTTTGGATATGCCTGTCGCTTGACGAGGACGCGTCCAAAGAGAATCGCGCCGGCTACACACACTACGCTTTCTCGATTCAACAATCCGACTTCGACAGGTTTCGGCAACGTCTTCAAGCCGAAGGGGTTGAGGAATGGAAACTCAATCGTAGCGAGGGCGATTCTTTCTACTTTCTTGATCCCGATGGCCACAAACTTGAAGTCCACGTTGGATCGTTGAATTCAAGACTGGCGCAGTGCCGCCAGCGTCCTTACGCAGACATGAGATTCTTCGAAGAATGAATATTAGACAGGCCACCCTCCTCGACATTCCGGCGATGTCGGCTATTCGCTTGAGCGTCAAGGAAAACACGCTATCCGACCCGAGCCGGGTGACCGTACAGATGTATCGGGATTATCTGGAACTGCTGGGGCGCGGCTGGGTCGCGGAGGTTGACGGCGAGGTGGTCGGGTTTTCCTACGCCGACAAGAACGACGCGTCGATCTGGGCCTTGTTTGTCTCGAAGGATTTTGAAGGCAGAGGAATCGCCAAGCGCCTGCTACAGGTCGCGGTGGACTGGCTGTTCGCCCTGGGCCACGAAAGCGTTCATTTAAGCACGTCGAAAGATACACGGGCCGACAGATTTTATACGGGCCAAGGATGGACCCGAACCTTGCTGAACGATCGAGATGCCGGGTTCCGCCTCACGCGGGAGACGACGACATTCTCACGTAGCTAATGTCAGTGCCGTTGTATTGCCTGTTCGCCATGCCGGTAACGGTGAATCCGCTTCGTTCATAAAACTGTCGCGCGTTCAGATTCGACTCCGCCACATGCAGCGACAGTCCTCCCGGCGCGCGTGCCACCGCTGCGTTGAGCAAGGCATGGCCGACGCCTCGTCCGCGCGCCTCGCTGTGCACGAATAACGCCCGCAATTGCTCGTCGAACATGGCGGCGAATCCCTTCACTCCGCCATCGTCGCAGACGATGACATCGGACTCGCGAAATGCCGCCAGGATGACGGCATCCTCCTCCAGCGGAATGATGTCGATGACTTTGCCTTCATATACCAGCTCGTCACGCTTGGCATCGACGTAAATTCGACAGACATCAGCAAGATCCGCCTCCTTGAATGGTCTTATCGGACGCACCAAGGAGGCGCTGGCATCCAGTTCAGACACTGTCAGCCTTCTTTAATTTTTGCTGTAACTGATAATAAACCGCAAAACCGATCATCGGAACCAGCGCGAAGAGCGCTCCGACACCGATGAAGATCCAACCGACGGCCACTCCGCCTAACCCGCAGAACAGGATCAAAAACAAAATGTCCGGGCTACAAAGGACGAAGAGTCCCAATTTCTCACGATATCCAACAGCCTTCTGAGTAATCTCTTTCACTACAAACCTCTGCGATGTAATTAGTAAGCCAGATAATGATACTGCGAAATCCGGAGCGACTGGCACAACCCGGTCAAGTTGACCCCATCGCCGTTTGAGTTTTTCATGGCCGGAGAGCCTCGATCATTTTTTACTGAAGGAAGCCTGGCCGAAGTGAGCACTAGTTTTTCAGCAGCAGCTTGCCGTAGGTGGTATCCGTCCGCTTCCCTTTGGCGTCCGGGTCCACGGCGAAGCGGCAGCTTTGAACAAACTCCGCGGCGGCATTCAGCACTTCCGGCGGCAGCCCCGTTGCCTCCGCCTTCACGTTCCAGGGCGTCCCGTCACTTTTCACCAGCATGCGCAGCAGGATGCCGTTGGCATCGCTGGGAGATTTGTCCAGACTTTTGAATGTCTGGAACTGTTCGGACGCTGGGCAGCTCCCCTCCACCATCGACGGGTGCAGCGTCGATTCGCCGTTTAACCGCCACACGAATTGGGTCGGCTTGGCGGGGCCTTCCGCCTCCGGCTTCGGGAACACGCAACGGGACAGTCCGATCAAGGAGGCCTTATCCAGAATACCCCAGCCAGAACTTTTCTCGATCTTCGCTGACACGGGCCTGCCATCCAATCCCACGACAAAACTCAATGTGGTCGTGCCTTCGAGCTCATAGCGACGCGCTTCCTGCGGCCATTCTGGCTTGGCGCAACTAGCGGTCGTTGCGGCTTCACTTCGCACCGACACCAGAAGCAGCGCCGCCGCCGTGAGCAAAAACTGCTTCCATTTTCCCGTGATGCGCATACCGTCTCCGATTTATCAAGTTATATGTACCTACGATAAGAATAGCATCTTGCTCAATTGGAAAGTACGCGGATTCTCACAGGTGGCCTGATTTCCGGCCTGGCCGCCGGCCCGATTTTCGATTGATAAACGGCAATTTGCGCCCCATCCCCGCACAGTCGTTTAAGATGCATGTTTTAACTACGTCACTGCCGCTCGGCCCCTATGCAAAACGTTATGCTTGTCGTGCTCGCCCTATTCCTGGTCGCGCTCAATGGATTCTTTGTGGCGGCCGAATTCGGCATCGTCACGCTGCGCAAGACGCGCGTTCGCGCCATCGCCAAGACCCAGGGACTACGCGGACGCATCCTCGGCAAAGTACACGGCCAGCTCGACGCCTACCTGTCGGCCTGCCAACTCGGTATCACCCTCGCCTCGCTCGGTCTCGGCTGGGTCGGCGAACCGGCCTTCGCCAGTTTGCTCGAGCCCTTCCTGGCCGCCATCGGCATCGACTCGCCCAAGCTGGTCCACAGCATCGCCTTCATCTTCGCCTTCGGCGTGATCTCGTTCCTGCACATCGTCGTCGGCGAGCTGGCGCCCAAGTCGCTCGCGATCCGCATGCCGGAAGTGGTCGGCCTGTGGTGCGCGCCGTTGCTGTACGCCTTCTATTGGGCCATGTATCCGTTTATCTGGGTGCTCAACGGCAGCGCCAACATGGTGCTGCGCCTGGCCGGCCTGGCCGGCAAGGGCGGCCACGACAGCCACTATTCGGTCGAGGAACTGAAAATGATCCTGCGCACCAGCCAGCCTGGTGAGAAGTACAACAAGGACGAACGCAACATCCTGGCCCACTCCCTCGATTTCAGCGATCTGGCCGTGTCGGACCTGATGCGCCCGATCAACGAGGTGATCAGCCTGCACGCGGGGCGCTCGCTGGCCGACAACCTGCAAACCATGCTGCGCAACCGCTTCAGCCGCTATCCGTACTACGACAAGGATGGCGAGACGGTGCTAGGCGTGGTGCACCTGAAGGATTTGTTCTTTGCTCAGCAATCGGGCAAGCCGATCACCGACCTGATGCCCTTCCTGCGGCCGGTGGAGACGATTTCGGCGCGCACGCCGGCGCTGGAGCAGTTCCGCCGCTTCCGCGATGGCGCCCCGCACTTCGCGCTGATCGGTGAAAAGGGCAAGCGCCCGCTGGGCTTCATTACGCTCGACAACCTGCTCGGCGCAATGGTCGGCGAGATTCACGACGAGTTCCGTCTCAACGAGAACGACTGGCTCAAGCAGCCTGACGGCACCTTGATCGGCAAGGCCAGCCTGCCGATCTTCTCGCTCGAACGCACCCTGGGCATCGATATCGAGAACGAGGAACTGGGGATGGACGAGGTGGAGTCGGTCGGCGGCCTGATCATGCTGAAGCTGGGCGACATCCCGAAACAGGGCCAGCGCATCAGCTTCCGCCATTTCGATATCGTCGCCAAGAAGATGAACGGGCCGCGCATCCTGCTGGTGAAGGTCATTCCGAAGGATGACACCGAGGACAATGCCGACCTGGATTAAGGGTTGGGTGGGCTTGGCGGGATGAGCGGGCTGGGGTATGCAGGATCGGTTACTGTTTGACTCTGACTGGCAGACGTATCACTCACGCCCGCCTTCCTCTCGGCGCCCTGCTGAAGCTCCGCGCTGAACCGGTATCCAAGCAAAAGCGCGCCGAGCACGAAAATCGACACTAGATTGACTATCAGATTGCCCGAAACGTCGCGCACCCAACCAATAATAGTTCGTTTTTCGCGCAGGGTTCCGCTGATTGCCGCCAGTTTTTCCTGAAGGTCCACATTGCCGGATTCGATTCTCCGGTACAGCACACCCTTGCGAGTGGTGGCCTCAATACTTTCAACAAGCTCTTCGACACCCGCACTGATGAAAAATCTCATCAGAGTCTCGCCACGGGCCCTATATACGGCGATGGATGTATCCAACGAAGCGATGACATGAAAGCTGTCCAGTTCTTCCCTCGTAAGCTCGCGCCCACCAAAGGACTTACAGAACTCAATCTTTTGCTGTTTGTAGATGATGTATGCAAACACCCCGATCGCGTCGCTCGGGTCCGCAGTCAATCGCTGATATACGGAACTGTAGGTCACGGCCGCAAACCCTATTTTTCAGAATCAGCCGTCATCAGAGCGGTGCGGAATGCCTCGTTCAGCTTTTCGCGGGAAATTCCAATCTCACGCAGCACTTTCGCGGCTACCGGCGAGGCAGGAACGCGGGGCAAATCAGCCGATGCGAGAGGCGCAGTGGAATAGCGCGCGATCCGAGCATTAATCGCCGCCACGTCGGCATGGGAAAATATAGGTTTCGCGCTCATATTGTCCACCTCGTTAGAACAATTAAACCGCCATCGAACGTCTGCGAACAAAAATTATATACCCACGATATCGAGTACACAGTTCAAACCAGGCGCGCTCGCATTGAGGTAAAACAAACCGGCTCTGGTAGCAATCGGCACGCCGCAGGACATTGTCAGTGACACGATCCACTGTTAATCTTGAAGGCATTGAATCTGCCGGAGAACTCGTGAAAACCTACCATGGAAGCTGCCATTGTGGCGCCGTGCGCTTTGAAGCGGACATCGATCTAAGCCAGGGAACCTTGCGCTGCAATTGCTCGATCTGCACCAAGGTACGGTTCTGGCCGGCCATCATCCAGCCAACAGCGTTTCGGCTTCTTTCCGGCGAAGCAGACCTTACCATCTATCAGTTCCTGACCAAGCGGGACAAGCACCTGTTTTGCCGTCACTGCGGCGTTCGCTCGTTTGGCATCGGCAGCTCGCCGCGCTGGGGCGAATTCTATGCCGTCAATGTGACCTGCCTCGACGATGTCACGCCCGAAGAGCTGATCAACGCGCCGATCACCTATCTGGACGGCCGCAACGACAACTGGGAAACGCCGCCGGACGAAGTGCGGCACTTGTAGCCACCGCGCGAAAAACCGGCCGCATCAAACCGGCTGGCCGGTCCAGTTCTTCAGCAAGCCCAGTCCCACCGCCAGCAACGTCGGCCCGATGAACAGCCCGACGAACCCGAACGCCAGCACCCCGCCCATCACGCCCAGCAGCACCAGCACGAACGGCAGGCTGCTGCCCCGGCTGATCAGCAATGGCTTGACGACGTTGTCCACGCCGCTGATCAGGAACACGCCCCACACCAGCATGAACACGCCCCAGGCCACGCTGCCCTCGTTGAACAGCCACAGCGCCGCCCCGCCCCAGATCAGCGGCGGCCCCACAGGTATTAGCGAGAACAGGAAGGTTGCCACCGACAGCAGCGCCACGGCCGGCACGCCGGCGATCAGGAAGCCGATCGCCGCCACCACCGATTGCGCCAGCGCCGTGCCCAGCAGCCCGTACATGACGCCGCGCACGGTGCGGCTGACGGTGTCGGACACAGACAGGCTCTGCTCCGCGCCGATCAGTTTGTTCATCGCGTTCGACAGCGTGATGATGATGTTCTGGCCATCCCGGTACAGGAAGAAGCTCACGAACACGGCCAGGCTGACCTGGGCCACGCCGCTGCCCAGCACCATGCCGCCGCCCAGCAGGAAGTGGCGCGCCGGCTCCAGCATGCCCTTGGCGGTGTTGACCAGCTCGTCGCGGCTGCCCAGCAGCTTGCGCAGATAGGTGTCGATGATGTCGCCGACGATGGGAATATCCTTGAGCCATGCCGGCGGCGACAGGGCGCCCGTATCAAGGTCGCCCTTGAAGTGGTCGTAGAATTCGGAGGCGTTGTCGGCGATGTTCCAGGTGACAAGGGTCAGCGGCACGACGATCAGCAGGGTCAGGCCCACGCTCATGATGATGGCGGCCAGCCAGCGCCGCCCCTTGACGCGGTCGAGCAGGCGCAGATACAGCGGCCAGCTGGAGATGGCGATGGCGCAGGCGAACAGGATCGCGGCCAGGAACGGCCGCAGCACGAACAGGCAGCCGATCACCAGCAGGATGATGGCGGCGAGCCGGGTAAAAGGCTGGAAGCGCTGGCCCACGGGGTCCCCGCTCATAACAACAGTTGTTTGATATCGTGGACGATCGGCGCCGGACCCTGGTTATGGCGCACCAGCAGGCGCACCTTGCCGTTGCGGTCGAAGATATAGCTGGCGGCCGTGTGGTCGATCGAATAGCTGCCCGGCGTCTTGCCCTCCACCTTGGAATAGAACACCTTGAATTCCTTGGCGGTGGCGGCGGTCTGCTCGGGCGTGCCGTACAGGCCGACGAAGCGCTTGTCGAACGCCGGCACGTACTCCGACAACAACTCTTTCGTATCGCGCTCGGGATCGACGGTGACGAACAACACCTGCACCTGCCCGGCCTGCGGGCCCAGCTCCTTCATCACGGCCGACATCTCCGCCATCGTGGTCGGGCACACGTCCGGGCACTGGGTGAAGCCGAAGAACATCACCACCACCTTGCCCTTGTAGTCGGCCAGGGTGCGCGGCTTGCCGGTGTGGTCGGTCAGCGCGAAGTCGCGCGCGAAGGCGGCGCCGGTGATGTCGACGCTTTTGAACGTCGGCGCCGGCGCGGTTTTCTCGCCGCAGCCGGCCAACATCATGGAGACGGCCAGCAGGCCCAGGGCGAGGATTTTTTTCATAGTTTGATGTAGTGGTCCACCAGCAGCGCCGCGAACAGCAGCGACAAATAGATGATCGACCAGGTAAACGCCTTGCGGGCCACCAGGTCGGTGTAGTGACGGTAGATTTTCCACGCGTGGTGCAGGAACACGGCGTTGAGGATGACGGCCGACACCAGGTAAATCAGCCCGCTCATGTGCACCGCGAACGGCAGCAAGGTAGTGGCGGCCAGCGCGATCGAATACAGCCAGACGTGGAACTGCGTGAACTGCATGCCGTGCGTGACCGGCAGCATCGGCAGCCCGGATTTGGCGTAGTCGTCGCGGCGGTACAGCGCCAGCGCCCAGAAATGCGGCGGCGTCCAGACGAAGATGATCAGCACCAGCAGCCACGCTTCCATCGGCACCTCGTTGGCGATGGCGGCCCAGCCCAGCGCCGGCGGCATCGCGCCCGACAGCCCGCCGATGACGATGTTCTGCGGCGTCGACGGCTTCAAAATCATCGTGTAGATGATGGCGTAGCCGATGAAGGTGACAAAGGTCAGCCACATCGTCAACGGATTGACCATGGTGTACAGAATCCACATGCCGGCGCCGCCGATCACCGTGGCGAACACCACCGTCTGCATGACGGTGATGTCGCCCAGCGCCATCGGACGGCGCGCGGTGCGGGCCATGCGGGCGTCGATCTCGCGCTCGGCCAGGCAGTTGACGGCGAAGGCGGCGCCCGTCAGCAGCCAGATGCCGATGGTGGCCGCGACCACCACGCGCCAGTCCGGCAGTCCCTCGGTGGCGAGAAACATGCCGATGACGGCGCAAAACACCGCCATCTGGGTGACGCGCGGCTTGGTCAGCGCCCAATATTGCGAGGCGCGGCTGGGTGGTTTGGAAATGGCGGTGTGAGTGGTCATCAGGTGTGCTTATCGTTGCCTGACCGGCAAGATCTGCGGAAAAGCCGAGCCTGAAGCTGCTTTTTTGGCAAGATCGTACTGGTACTTAGCCTTGTAGTTTAACATGGTAAGCAGCAGGACCAGCATGGCCGCCCCGGCGTTATGCAGCACGGCGATGGTCAACGGGAAGCTCAGGTAAATGGTGGCCACGCCGCTGGCGATCTGCACCGCCAGCATGATGGCCATGCCGCGCGCCGTCTTGTGCAGCGCCGGGTGGTCCCACGCGCGCCAGGCCGTGTAGCCGGCCACCAGCGCGACGATGAAGCCCATGTTGCGGTGCACCCAATGGATCGCGGTCAGCGCCGAGAACGGCAGATAGTGGCCGGCGGCGGTCTTGCCCAGCTCGCGCCACAGGGTGAAGCCGTGCTCGAAGTCCATCTCCGGCACCAGCTTGCCGCCGCACAGCGGGAAATCGGTGCAGGCCAGGGTCGCGTAGTTGGTGCTGACCCAGCCGCCCAGCGCGATCTGCACCAGCAGGATCAGCGCCGAGACGGCGGCCAGCGCGCGGATGTTGCGCATCGCCGGCGGCGACGCCGTCACCGTGCGCACCGGCGAGATCAGCTGGTTCTGGCGGCCGCCGTACCACACCAGCAGCGCCAGCAGCCCCATGCCCAGCAGTAGGTGGATGGTGACGATCACCGGTTGCAGCTTCAACGTGACGGTCCAGGCGCCGAATGCGCCCTGCAGGCAGACGAAGAAAAACAGGAAGGTCGGCATGGCCGGCGCGTACTCGATGCGGGTGCGCTTGGATTTAATCCAGCGGTACCACGCCTGCGACATCATCGCCACGATCAGCACGCCGATCGCCATCGCCAGGTAGCGGTGGATCATTTCGATCCAAGCCTTGACCACGGTGACCGGGCCGGTCGGGCGCAGGGTTTCCTCGGCAACGATCTGGGCGTGCGCCAGGAAGGGGTTGGCGGCGCCGTAGCAACCCGGCCAGTCCGGACAGCCCAGGCCGGAATCGGTCAGGCGGGTGAAGGCGCCGAACACGATCAGGTCGAACGTCAGGAACACGCTGACCCACACCAGCTTGCGGTACTTGCTGGCGTCGGACGAGGTGTAGACCAGCGACAGCGGCAGCAGCGCGACCAGCAACGCCGTGACCGCCATTTGGATCAGGGTCATGTGCATGATGGCTATCCGATCGCGGAGGCTTTAAGCAGCTTGGCGAGATCCTTGTGGACCTTGCGCACTTTCTCGGTGTCGCTGGAAACGGCGCCTTTCGGGAAGCGCATCATCAGGTTGCCCAACGGGTCGATCAGGTAGACGTGGTCGGAGACCTTGTCGGCCGGCGCCGCTTTATCCAGCGGCAGCCACTTGTCGACCACGGCGGCGGGCGCGCGCAGCATGCGGGTGCCGTCGTTGACGCGCATCAGCACCGTATCGAGCGGCTCGCTGTCGGTGATCATCCACACGCGCTCGACGCGCTCCATGGCCTTGCCCTGCATGGTGCGCAGCTGGCGCATCGCGAACAGCTGGTCCTGGCATTCCTGCAGACACTCGGACGGGCCGACCTTGAGCATGATCCACTTGCCCTTGTAATCGTCCAGCGTGGCCGGCTTGCCGTCCAGCGTGGTGCTGGCCATCGGCGGGATCGGATACAGGCGCGGATCGATCAAGGTGCCGTAGTTGGTCACGCCGCCCTGGGGCTTGACCACGTAATACATGAAATACGAAGCGATCAGCGGCGCGGCGCACACGGCCAGCACGGCCATCAGCTTCCAGCGGCCACGGGAGGTTTGATTATTTGGCGGGTTTTGCACGTCTGAATCCGTTCACAACAAAGAAGACAACGGCCATCGCCGCCAGCGCGTACCACTGGAAGGCATAGCCCTGATGTTTTTCGACGCTCATCGCCGGCAGCGCCCAATCGCGCGCCATGCGGGTGTCGTCGCCGCCCGGCTTGGCCGGCGCGGTCTGCTGCAGCACGAACGGCTGCATCGTCAAGCCGCTCTGCTCGGCCACCTGCAACGGGCCGGCGTTCTGCACGATCGCGTTCGGCGCCAGCGGCGGCGCCGTACCCAACTGCATCACGCGATCCGGGTGCAAGCGCGCCACGCCTTCCAGCGTGACCTCGCCCGTGGGAGTTGTGTAGGCCGGCAGCTTGTCGTGCTGCGCCGAATCGCGCGGCAGCCAGCCGCGCTGGACCAGCACATGCATGCCCGACCCGGCGATTTTAAACGGCATCAGCACGTAAAAGCCGGAGCGGCCCTGGTAGGGGCGGTTATCCAGATACAGCGGCCAGTCGGCGACGAATTGGCCGGTCGCGGTCACGCGGCGGAATTCGACGGCGCCGGCGTCGAGCGCCTTTCCGTCGAGCACCAGCGGCCCGGCCAAGTTACCTTGAGCAAGTTTATCCTGTGCGGAGATTTTTTGCGCGGCGCGGCGTTCCTGCCAGTTCCCTGCCTGAATGCCGAGCGTCACCAGCAGCGCGGTCGCCGCGAACGGGATCAATTTAAAGCGGAAGCGAATAGGCATTACAATGGAGTCTCAATCATTTCACCGCCCGGTCCTGTCATGAAAATTGCTGTCGCCATCGCGTTCATCCTGATACTGGGCAGCCTGGGATCGGCCTTCTTCTTCCTGATGCGCGACAAGGGCAAAAACAACAACACCGTCAACGCGCTCGCGCTGCGGGTGGGCCTGTCGATCGCCCTGTTCCTGCTGATACTGCTCGCCTACAAGCTCGGCTACATCCAACCCACCGGCATCCGTACCTGAACTCCCGGAATTGCACTTAAAAAAATAGCCGCAGCGGGCGTTCCCGTCTGCGGCTTTTTTCGCCGCGACGAACCCGTCGCGGCATTATAACGCTGCGCCCTTACAGCCAGTACACGACAACGTACAAACCGAGCCAGACCACGTCGACAAAGTGCCAGTACCAGGCCGCGCCTTCGAACGCGAAGTGGTTGTCCGGCGTGAAGTGTCCTTTTAGTACGCGGTACAGCACCACCGACAGCATGATCGCGCCCATCGTGACGTGGAAGCCGTGGAAGCCGGTCAGCATGAAGAAGGTCGAGCCGTAGATGCCCGAGGTCAGCTTGAGGTTCAGTTCCGAGTACGCGTGCATGTATTCGTAGGCCTGGAAGCCCATGAAGATGGCGCCCAGCAGCACCGTGGCGAACAGCCAGATCGCGGTCTGCGCGCGGTGGCCGGCGCGCAGCGCGTGGTGCGAAATCGTCAACGTCAGGCCCGAGGTCAGCAGCAGCGCGGTGTTGATCGTCGGAATCGGGAACGGGCCCATCGTGCGGAAGGTTTCCACCGTGCCGGCCGGGCCGGTGTTGCCCCAGTGCGCGGCGAAGTCGGGCCAGATGAACTTGTGGTCGAGGTCGCCCAGCCACGGCATCGTGATCGTGCGCGCGTAAAACAGCGCGCCGAAGAAGGCGGCGAAGAACATCACCTCCGAGAAGATGAACCAGCCCATCGACCAGCGGTACGAGTAATCGATGCGCTGGCTGTACTGCCCCGCTTCGGATTCCTTGATGGCGTCGCCGAACCAGAAATACAGCACGGTGATGATCGCGGCCAAGCCGATAAAGTTGACCGGCATGCCCCAGGACGCGTCGTTCACCCAGCCGGAGGCGCCGACCATCGTGACGAGCAGCGAAATACCGGCGAACAGCGGCCATCTGGACGGACCCGGCACAAAGTAGTACGGCGCCGTGGCGTTGTGTGATCCGACCTGTGAACCGACATGTGAACTCATCTTCATCTCCCTAAATCATTTATTCGAGGATGCTACTTTTATTGTGCCACTACTAATTTGACTACCGTGATCAGCAAGCCGATGAAAACGGCCACGCCGATCAGGGCGGCGATAACGATGTGCAACGGATTCAGCTTGGCCGAATCGGTATCGAAATCGCTCTTCCTGCGCAAGCCGAAAAACGACCAGAACACCGCCCGCAACGAGTACAGGAACGACGCCTTTTCCTTGTTATCGGACGGCATTGTTAGCGCCCTCGCTCACCGCGGCGGTCTTGGTCGCGGTTTTGTCCATGCCGCCCACCTCGAAGAAGGTGTACGACAAGGTGATCGTCTTCACATCCTTCGGCAGCGCCGGGTCGATGAAGAACACCACCGGCATCTGCCGCGCCTCGTTCGGCTTCAGTGCCTGCTGCTTGAAGCAAAAACATTCGACCTTTTTAAAGTGCTGCATCGCGTTTTGCGGCGCGTAGCTTGGAATCGCCTGCGCCGCGACATCGCGGTTTTGCGTATTGACCACTTCATACGTCACCGTCGCCAGCTCGCCCGGGTGCACCGTCATGTTCGTCACCGTCGGGCGAAAGCGGTACGGCCCCTGCGCGTTGGCGTCGAATTCGATGACGACGTTGCGGGTCTTGTCGACCTGCGTGTTCTTGTCGAACTCGACCGTGCCGTCCTTCTGCGTCAGCACGTTCAGCCCCAGCGCTTCGCAGATCTGGCGGTAGAACGGATTGAGCGCGTAGGCAAAACCGAACATCACCACCGCGATGACGATCAGCTTGCCCAACAAGGTGCGATTCAATCCGCTGGTTTCGTTGTCCCGGCTCACGTCATCCCTTCACGGCTTAGCTCAACCACATCCGCTTGACGAACACGGACAGGAAAAAGAACAGCGCCAGCCCGGCCAATATCCAGGCGGTGCGCGCATTGTTCGGCTTCTTTTGCTCTGTCATGATATCCAACCGCGTTACTTGAACTGCGGTGGGGTTTCAAAGGTGTGGAACGGCGCCGGCGACGGCACGGTCCACTCCAGCCCTTCGGCGCCATCCCATGGCTTCGCTTCGGCTTTCTTGCCGCCGCGAATGGTCGGGATGATCACGCCGAACAGGAAGAACACCTGCGACAGCCCGAAACCGAAGGCGCCGATGGTGGCGATCATGTTGTAGTCGGTGAACTGCGCCGAGTAGTCGACATAGCGGCGCGGCATGCCGGCCAGCCCCAGGAAGTGCATCGGGAAGAAGGTGATGTTGAACGTGATCAGCGACAGCCAGAAGTGCGCCTTGCCCATCGTTTCGTTGTACATGTGGCCGGTCCACTTCGGCGACCAGTAGTAGAAGCCGGCGAACAGCGCGAACAGCGAGCCGGCCACCAGCACGTAGTGGAAGTGCGCCACCACGTAGTAGGTGTCCTGCAGCTGGATGTCGATCGGGGTCACCGCCAGGATCAGGCCGGTGAAGCCGCCGATGGTGAACACGAAGATGAAGCCGACCGCGAACAGCATCGGGGTCTCGAAGGTCATCGAGCCCTTCCACATCGTGGCGATCCAGTTGAAGACCTTCACGCCGGTCGGCACCGCGATCAGCATCGTCGCGTACATGAAGAACAGCTGCGACGTCACCGGCATGCCGGTGGTGAACATGTGGTGGGCCCAGACGATGAACGACAGGATCGCGATCGACGCGGTGGCGTACACCATCGACGCGTAGCCGAACAGCTGCTTGCGGGCGAACGCCGGCAGGATCTGCGAGACGATGCCGAACGCCGGCAAAATCATGATGTACACCTCGGGGTGGCCGAAGAACCAGAAGATGTGCTGGTACATGACCGGGTCGCCGCCGGCGGCCGCGTTGAAGAAGGTGGTGCCGAAGTGGCGGTCGGTCAGGGTCATGGTGATGGCGCCGGCCAGAACCGGCATCACGGCGATCAGCAGGTAGGCGGTGATCAGCCAGGTCCAGCAGAACATCGGCATTTTCATCAGGGTCATGCCGGGCGCGCGCATGTTGAGGATGGTGACGATGATGTTGATCGAGCCCATGATCGACGACGCGCCCATCAAGTGCATCGCGAAGATGGCCATGTCCATGCCCGGGCCCATCTGGGTCGACAGCGGCGCGTACAGGGTCCAGCCGGCGGCGGTGGCGCCGCCGGGGACCAGGAACGAGGTCGCCAGCAGCAGCGCGGCCGGCGGCAGCAGCCAGAACGAGAAGTTGTTCATGCGCGCGAACGCCATGTCCGAGGCGCCGATCTGCAGCGGGATCATCCAGTTGGCGAAGCCGACGAAGGCCGGCATGATGGCGCCGAACACCATCACCAGGCCGTGCATCGTGGTCAGCTGGTTGAAGAATTCAGGCTGGAAGAATTGCAGGCCGGGCTTGAACAGCTCGCTGCGTATCATCAGCGCCAGTACGCCGCCCGACAGCAGCATGACAAACGAGAACCACAGGTAGAGCGTGCCGATGTCTTTGTGGTTGGTGGCGAACAACCAGCGCGACAGCCCGTGCGGGTGGTCGTGAGCGTGATCGTGATCGTGTGCGTGATCCAAGGTGCTTGTGCTCATTTGTAACGCTCCTGATTACTTACGTGCAGCCATGACTTCGGCCGGTTGAACGATGTTTTCGGCGGCCTTGTTCGACCAGCTGTTACGGGTGTAGGTGATGACGGCGGCGATGTCGGTGTCCGACAATTGCTTCCACGCCGGCATCTCGGCCGGGTATTTGCCGCTCTTCTGGCCGTTCAACAGCACATGGATCTGATCGGCTTTCGGGCCGTTGACGATGGCCGAGCCGTCCAGCGGCGCGAAGGCGTTCGGCACGCCCTTGCCGGTGGCCTGGTGGCAGACCACGCAGTTGGCGGTGTAGACTTTTTCGCCACGGGTTTTCAGTTCGTCGATGGTCCAGGTCTTGGTCGGATCGTCGGCCAGCGCGGCCATTTCCTTTTTCTTGCCGTCGACCCAGGTCTTGTACTCGGCGTCGGTGACGACCTTGACCACGATTGGCATGAACGCGTGTTCCTTGCCGCACAGCTCGGAGCAATAGCCGCGGTAGGTGCCGGTGTGCTCGGCCTTGAACCAGGTGTCGCGCACGAAGCCGGGAATGGCGTCCTGCTTGACGCCGAAGGCCGGGATCGACCACGCGTGGATCACGTCATTGGCGGTGGTGACGATGCGGATCTTCTTGTTGACCGGCACGACGACTTCGTTGTCGACTTCCATCAGGTAGTTGTCGCCGCGCGCCTCGGTCGGCGCAAAGCCTGGCGCGCCCACTTGCGCGCGCGGGGTTTTCAGGTTCGACAGGAAGGAAATGCCTTCGCCGTCGCCCTTCAGGTAATCGTAGCCCCATTTCCACTGCATGCCGGTGGCCTTGATGGTGATGTCGGCGTTGGAGGTGTCCTTCATGCCGACGACAGTGCGGGTGGCGGGCAGCGCCATGCCGATGACGATCAGGAACGGCACCACCGTCCAGGCGATTTCAACGGCGGTCGATTCGTGGAAGGTGGCCGGCTTGTGGCCGAGCGACTTGCGGTGCTTGAAGATGGAATAGAACATCACGCCGAACACGGCGAAGAAGATGACCAGGCAGACCACCATCATCCAGGTGTGCAGGTCGTAGATTTGGGAAGCGATCTGGGTCGCGGGGGGCTGCAGATTCATCTGCCCGGGGACGGGTCCGCCGGTGCCGCCGGTCGCCGCGCCGTAGGTGCCTGCCGCCGTCTCCGCCGCCCACGCTGGGATACTGGCTGCCGTCATCGTCAGCCCGAGCATCAACGATTGAAGTCGCTTCGCATGTGTCATGTTTTCCCCAACCACCCAAGAAATTAAAAAATATTTTTTTAACGACTCCGGATTTCGGTGAACTGAACCGGCGCCGCTCCTTAAACAACTTCAGGCCCCATGCCAGCCACGTTTGAACAACTTCTTCAACGCGACCCCGGCGGGACCTTGAGACTTTGAACGTCGTCCCTACATACTGCTTACGGACAACATAAAAGCCTGATTATGCTTAATTCAACTGCTTGTTCTTGTTCGTTCTGACTGCTTTCGCCTCGCGTCGGTGGGTTATAGCTGGCGACGTGACATGCTGGCAAAATTAGTCAATGATTATATATAACAACAACGGCGCACATCAACAAATAATCCATTTTGCAACTCTTCCGTCCCTCACAGCGCACTCAGCTTTACCACAGTGCGAAATGTTAAACGGCAGGTGAAACAGCCGCAAACCCGCTACTGGCGCGGCTTGCGGGGCAGATCGAAGCGAATAATGGCTTCACCTTTGGAAGTCACTTTCGGCGCCGGCCGGAAGGCGTGGCCGTAAATCACCTCGAAGGTCAGTCCCAGCTTGCCGTCCGGACGGCGGGTCTTTTCCAGCGCGTCCAGCATGCGTTGCCAGGCGTGTTTGCCCATCAGTCCCCTGCCCACCGTCCCCAGCGGATTTCCGCCCAGGGCGCGCACATCGGCCAGCAGCGCCTTGGGCGTGTCGTAGGTCACGGTGATCACTTCCATATCCAGCACCGGCGTCGAGAAACCAACCTCCACCAGTTGGTCGCCGAAGTCGTGCATATCGACGAACGGCAGCGCGTGCTGGGCCAGGTCGGCCTCGGCGAACGCCGCGCGCAACTCGCGGAAGGTATCGGGACCGAAGCAGGAAAACATCAGCAGACTGTTTACACGCAACACCCGGCGCCATTCGGCGAACACGCGATCCGGTTGGGGATGCCAATGCAGGGCCAGATTGGACCACACAAGGTCGACGGAGTTCGGTGCCAGCGGCAATTCAGCGAAATCCCCGCACATCAGGTCGACGCCGGTCTTGGATGGCAGCAGTTTGCTCAGCAGCAGGTTCAGCGACGATTGCCTGGTCGCCTGGCCTTGCGCGGCGCGCAACTGCGCCTCGGCGGAATCGATGCCGAGGATCTGCGCGGCCGGGTAGGCTTTTTGCAACAGCGGCAAGTCGGCGCCGGCGCCACAGCCGGCATCGAGCACGCGCTGCGGCGCGATCTTGATCAGTTCCAACCGGTCGAACATGCGCGACGACACTTCGCGGCGCAGGAAATCGGCCGGGGCAATGCGTTCAGGGCGGGAAAATAGCGCGCGCACACGCTCCAGATCGATAGGCGCACTCAGTTTGGGTGGATTTGCGGGCACATGCATCGTGGGGTGGTCTGTAATGCGATAATGTCGGCAGTGTACATGGTTGAACGCGAATGCGACGCCTACGGCCCGCGTTTTTTGCCGGGAGCGTGGCATGCGTGGCAAGCTGATCGAAGAAACAACAGCCACTGGCGGCGGCGGCGCCGGCCCGACCGGCCGTCTGCTGCGGCGCACCAGCGCGAGAGTCTTGCGTGCGTTGCTGCCGACCTCCTGCGCGCTGTGCGGACTGGGAAGCGACGACACGCTCTGCCCGGACTGCGCCGCACAATTTTTCGGCGCCAATGTCGCCATCGCGCGCTGCGAATGCTGCGCCAACCCGCTGCCCGGCGCAAGCGCGGCGGCGGAACACAGCGGGCAAGTTTGGGCCGATAAACAGGCAAGCGGACAGCCCGGGCGCCGGCTGTGCGGCCTGTGCGCCACACATCCGCCGGCCTTCGACGTCACCTTGACGGCGGCGGACTACGCGATGCCGGTCGATCAACTGGTGCTGCAATTGAAATTCGGCCACCGGCTGGCCTTGGCGGCCCTGTTCGCGCGCCTGCTGCGCGACGCCGTGTTGCAGCAGCCCGGCTTCATCCTGCCGGCGCTGATCTGTCCGGTGCCGCTGGGGCCGCGCCGGCTGGCCGAGCGCGGCTACAACCAGGCGCTGGAAATCGCCAGGCCGCTGGCGCGCAGCCTCGGCGTCGCGCTGCATCCGCGCCTGACGGCCAGGGTGCGCGAGACGACGGCGCAAAGCAGCGTCGCGCCGGAGCATCGCCAGCGCAACATCGCCGGCGCGTTCGCGGTGCCGGACGCCGCGCTGGTGCGCGGAAGGCATATCGGCATCGTCGACGACGTCATGACCAGCGGCGGCACGCTGGACGAGCTGGCGGCAACATTAAAGCGCCATGGCGCAGCGCGCGTCAGCAACCTGGTGTTCGCCCGCACGCCGCCACATTGAATTGCGCATTGAATATTGTAGGTTTGAGGAGAACATTTTGTTTCACGTCGTGCTGGTCCACCCCGAAATTCCGCCGAACACCGGCAACGTCATCCGTTTGTGCGCCAACACCGGCGCGCAGCTGCACCTGATCGAACCGCTGGGCTTCCCGCTGGAGGATTCCAAGATGAAGCGTGCCGGGCTGGATTACCACGAGTACGCCAAGATGAAAGTGCACGCCGACTGGCAAGCGTTCCTGGCGGACCTGCAGCCGGACCCGTCGCGCATGTTCGCGATGACCACGCACGGCTCGTCGCCGTTCGCGCAGGCCAGTTTCCAGCCGGGGGATGTGTTCGTGTTCGGCTCCGAAACCAGCGGCCTGCCGCCGGCGCTGCGCGAAAATTTCCCGCCGGCCCAGCGCATCCGCTTGCCGATGCGCCCCGACAACCGCAGCCTGAACCTGTCGAACACGGTGGCGGTGGTGGTGTTCGAAGCGTGGCGCCAGAACGGCTACGCCGGCGGCGCATAGCGGCTAATTAGTTACCGTATAAATACCGAGGAGACACGTAGGGCGGATTAGCGTAGCGTAATCCGCCATGCATGCGTGGCCAGCGGCTCATAGATGGCGGATTACGGCTTCGCCTAATCCGCCCTACGTGTCTCACCGGTAAGGCGTACGATCCAGGCCTGGATCAGCGGCGTCTTGCGACATACCGCGCCAGCGCCAGCGCGGCCGTGCCGACCGCGCTGACGATGACCGTCGAGGCGGCAAACAGCGCGGGCGGATTGCGCATGCCGAGCACATCGGCGGTGAAGGCCAGCGCCACCGCCGCCATCAGCTGCGCCGGCAGCATGAACCGCAACTGCCGGAAGGCGACCGGATCGCCACGCTGCCACAGCCGCCACGCCACATACGTCACCGGCCCCCACAGCACGCCGATGAACGCCAGCACCGCGACGGCGATTAGCAGCAGCCTCATGCCGGACGCTGCGCGCGCACCTTGGTCAACAGCTTGGTGGTCGACCGGTCATGCTCGAAGTCGATCGCGATCGCTTGCCCGCCGTAGGCCAGCACCGCTTGACCCTCCGGTATCGCATCCATCCGATAGTCGCCGCCCTTGGCGTAGATCTCCGGCCGCGCCTGCTGCACCACCTCCAGCGCCGTGTCCTCGTCGAAATCGACCACCAGGCTGACCGATTCCAGCGCGGCCAGCACCGCCATGCGGTCGCCGCAGTTGTTCAACGGCCGGTCGTCGCCCTTGCCCAGCCGTTTCACCGAGGCGTCGGTGTTGGCGGCCACCACCAGCGACGCCCCCAGCGCGCGTGCCTGCGCCAGATACGTAACATGGCCGCGGTGCAGGATGTCGAATACACCGTTGGTCAGCACCACCGGCTTGGGCAGCGCGGCCACGCGCGCGGCCAGTTGTTCACGGGTGCAGATCTTGTCTTCAAATTGGGGCATGTGGGTCTTTTCGATGTGATTACTTGGGTTCTTCGTCTTGCGCTTCCGCTTCGATCTGCATGCTGAGCGCGTCGGCGCCGGCGCGGCCCTCGCCGGTCTGGCCGGGCTCCTTGCGCTCGCCGCGCAGCTTGATCTGCAAGCGCAGGCCGTTGGCCGAATCGGCGTTGCGGATCGCCTCTTCATAGCCGATGTAGCCCTTATTATAAAGTTCGTACAGCGCCTGGTCGAACGTGCACATACCCAGCTCGCGCGATTTGTGCATGATTTCCTTGATCGACTGGAAATTGCCCTTGAAGATCATCTCGGCGATCGTCGGTGTATTCAAAAGAATTTCAATCGCCGCCTTGCGCCCCTGCCCGTCTTCGGTGCGCACCAGCCGCTGCGAAACGATCGCCCGCAAGTTGGACGACAAATCCATCAGCAACTGGTTGCGCCGCTCCTCCGGGAAGAAGTTGATGATGCGGTCCATGGTCTGGTTGGAGTTGTTCGCGTGCAAGGTGCCCAGGCACAGGTGGCCGGTCTCGGCGAACGCGATGGCGTGCTCCATCGTCTCGGTGTCGCGGATCTCGCCGATCAGGATCACATCCGGCGCCTGGCGCAGCGTGTTCTTCAGCGCGTTATGCCACGACAGCGTGTCGACGCCGACCTCCCTGTGCGTGACCAGGCAGCTCTTATTCTTGTGCACATACTCGACCGGGTCTTCCACCGTGATGATGTGGCCGGCCGAATTGGCGTTGCGATAATCGATCATCGCCGCCAGGGTGGTCGACTTGCCGGAACCGGTACCACCGACCACCAGCACCAGCCCGCGCTTGGTCATGATGACGTCCTTCAACACCTCGGGCAGGTCGAGCTTTTCGAATGTCGGGATCTCGGAGGCGATGGTGCGGATTACCATCGCTACGTTCTGCTGCTGCACAAACACATTGACGCGGAAGCGGCAAACCTCCGGCAAGGAGATGGCGAAGTTGCATTCCAGCTCGGCCTCGAACTCGCGCTTTTGCTTCTCGTTCATGATCGACAGCGCCAGCGCACGCGTGACGCTGCCCGTCAGCTTTTGCTGGCTCAGCGGCTTCATCGCGCCCTGCGACTTGATGCTGGGCGGGAAATCGGCGGAAATGAACAAATCCGAGCCGCCCGTATGGTGCATCACTTTCAACAGCTTATGCAGGTAGGCTTGCGCCTCTTCCGGTCCGAATGTCGTGGACATACACCCTTCTTTCTCAGGTTTGCGCCGCCAAGGTGCATTATATCGACACCATTCCGCTACAATGCCCTTTGTTGTCCCACAATTATTGCATCTGTACATTGCCTGTGTTCAAATAGATTCATGACTCTGACCGAACTGAAATACATAGTGGCCGTTGCGCGAGCGAAACACTTCGGGCACGCCGCCGAAGCTTGCTACGTCGCGCAGCCGACGCTGTCGGTCGCCATCAAGAAACTCGAGGACGAGCTGGGCGTGGTGCTGTTCGAACGGGGCGGCGCCGAGATCTCGGTCACCCCATTGGGCGCGCAAATCGTCGCCCAGGCCGAACGCGTGCTGGAACAGACCGCCGCGATCAAGGAACTCGCCAAACAAAATAAAGACCCGCTGGCCGGCCCGCTGCGCCTGGGCGTCATCTACACCATCGGCCCGTACCTGCTGCCGCCGCTGGTCAAGGGCATGATCGATAAAGTGCCGCAGATGCCGCTGATCCTGCAGGAGAACTTCACCGTGCGCCTGCTGGAAATGCTGCGCCAGGGCGAGCTCGACGCGGCCATCATGGCGCTGCCGCTGCCCGACCACGGCATGGCGATGCAGGCACTGTACGACGAACCGTTCGTGGTGGCCATGCCGGCCCAGCACCCGTGGACCAAGCGCAAGACCATCCCCGCCGACGACCTCAAGACCGAAAACATGCTGTTGCTCGGTAACGGACACTGCTTCCGCGACCAGGTACTGGAAGTATGTCCCGAAATGGCGCGCTTCTCGGCGCCCGGCAACGGCATGCAGCGCACCTTCGAGGGCTCGTCGCTCGAAACCATCCGCCACATGGTCGCCAGCGGCATCGGCCTGACCGTGCTGCCGCGCGCCTCGGTGCCGGACATGAACACCACCGAAGGCATGCTGCAGTTCCGCAACTTCGACGCGCCGCAACCATCGCGCCGCGTGGTCATCGTCTGGCGCAAGAGCTTCACCCGCAAGGCCGCCATCGACGCCGTCTGTGAAGTCGTCGCCTCCTGCAACCTGCCCGGCATCACCACCCTCTGCGACGAGGAATAACCCACGTTTCCCCCGCCATCAGCGACCGTCCGGGAAAGATTTGCGATAATGCCCGTCTTTCCCTTCTCGCGATGCAATCGATGAACAAGCTGCAGCTGTATTTCCGCCTGGTCAGACTGGACAAACCCATCGGCACCTTGCTGCTGCTGTGGCCGACGCTGTGCGCGCTGTGGCTGGCCTCCGACGGCAAGCCGGACTGGATGCTGGTCGTGATTTTCTCGCTCGGCACCCTGCTGATGCGCTCGGCCGGTTGCGCGATCAACGACTACGCCGACCAGGATATCGACAAGCACGTCAAGCGCACCGCCCAGCGTCCCATCACCAGCGGGCGCATCAGCGGCAAGGAAGCGCTGGCCATCGCCGCCGGGCTGGCGATCGTCTCGTTCTGCCTGATCCTGCCGCTCAACGCGCTGACCAAGCAGTTGTCGGTGGCGGCCGTCATCATCGCCGGCACCTATCCCTACTTCAAGCGTTTCTTCGCCATTCCGCAAGCCTACCTGGGCATCGCCTTCGGCTTCGGCATCCCGATGGCGTTCGCCGCAATCCAGGACACCGTGCCGCCGGTGGCCTGGGTGCTGCTGCTTGGCAACGTGTTCTGGGCGGTCGCCTACGACACCGAATACGCCATGGTCGACCGCGACGACGACGTGAAGATCGGCATCAAGACCTCGGCCATCACCTTCGGCCGCTTTGACGTCGCCGCCGTCATGCTGTGCTACGGCGTGCATCTGGCGCTGTTGCTGGTGTGCGGCTTGCAGCTGGGCTTGGGATTGTGGTTCGTTGCCGGCCTGGCGGTGGCCACCGGCATCGCGCTGTATCACTACACCTTGATCCGCGCACGGGAGCGCGACGCGTGTTTTTACGCTTTCCGCCATAATAACTGGCTGGGCGCAGCGGTGTTCGCGGGTATTGCCGTCGATTACGCGCTGCGCTGAAACGATAGCCCCAGCGCAACGGCGCCATGCACTTGGCGCCTGCACCGGCTATCCCATTCAACGAGCGACAGACAGGAGGTCATCACCATGGATCAAACTCATCAGAACGGCAACGGCATCTCCGACGGCCAGGCCGCCAGCGGCGCGGCGCGCGACAAGTTGATGGACGGCTTGAAGACCGCCATCGGCGAGGCGGAACATTATCTCAGCGATGCAGGCGAGCAAGTCAGCGGCAAGGCTTCCGAGGTCCGCGCCCGCTTCGAGGACACGTTGCGCACCGCCAAGACGGACCTGCGCAAGCTCGAGGACAGCGTCATCGCCCGCAGCCACGAAGTGGCGCAAAGCGCCGACATCTATGTGCGCGACAACCCGTGGAAAGCGGTCGGCGTGGGCGCAGCCGTCGGCGTGCTGCTCGGCATCCTGGTGTCGCGCCGCTAACCGCGGCCCGGTGGTTCGGGCGCGCCTTAACTAAACGCGACGCCCTTGTTCGGGCGCGACCTTAATTGGCCGCGCCCAGCTCGTCGCCCATCTCCTTGCCGCGCGCGGCCGCCGCCTTCACCGCCTGGACGATGGCCGCCTTCACGCCGCTCTGCTCCATGCTGGTGAGCGCCGCGTAGGTGGTGCCGCCCTTGGACGTCACACGCTCGCGCAGCAGCGCGACCGGCTCGCTCGACTGGTTGGCCAGCTGCGCCGCGCCGGCGAAGGTGGCCAGCGCCAGCTGCGTGCCCTGCTCCGCGCTCAGGCCCATGTCCACGGCCGCCTGCTGCATCGCCTCGATAAAGTAGAACACATAGGCCGGACCGCTGCCGGACACGGCCGTCACCGCGTCGATCTTCGATTCGTCGTCCAGCCATACGGTGGGGCCGACCGCGCGCAGGATGTCGTCGGCGGCCTGCTTCTGCCCGGCGCTCACGCCGGCGGCGGCGACCATGCCGGTGATGCCCATGCCGATCAGCGCCGGCGTGTTCGGCATGCAGCGCACGATGGCGCCGTAGCCGCCCAGCCAGCGCGCCAGGTCGGCGCTGCGGATGCCGGCCGCGACCGACACGATCAAGGTCTGCCTGGCCTGGTCCAGCAGCGGCAACAGCTGCGCCGCCACCTCGCGCATGCTCTGCGGTTTGATCGCCAGCACGATCACGTCGGCCGCGCCGAGGGCGGCGTCGGCGGCGGTGGCCGTCGTCACGCCGTATTGCTGCTTCAGTTTTGCCAGCGACTCCGGATTCGGATCGACCACATGGATGTCCGCGCCGGCGGTCAGCTTGCCGGCCAGGCCGGCGATCAACGCGGAGGCCATGTTGCCGCCGCCAATAAATGCAATCTTCATATCAAACCTTGTTGTAAGTTCGTGATCCAAAAATGGCGCTGCCGACGCGCACGATGGTCGCGCCCTCGAAGATCGCCGCGCGCATGTCGGCCGACATGCCCATCGACAGCGTATCGAGCGCCAGGCCGTCGGCGCGCAGTTGCTCGTACAGCGTCCGCAGGCGCGCGAACGCGGCGCGCTGCCGTTCGAATTCCACGGCCGGCTCGGGGATCGCCATCAGGCCGCGCAACGTCAGATTCGGCAACGCCGCGACCTTGTGGGCCAGCGTCGCCACCTCCTCCGGGGCGACGCCGCTCTTGCTGGCCTCGCCGCTGATATTCACTTGCAAACAGATTTGCAGCGGCGCCATGCCGGCCGGGCGCTGCTCGGACAGGCGCTGCGCCACCTTCTCGCGCTCGACCGTGTGCACCCAATCGAAATGCTCGGCGATGGGCCGCGTCTTGTTGCTCTGGATCGGCCCGATGAAATGCCACTCGAGCGGCTCGGGTTGCGCGCTCAACGCCGCGATCTTGTCGAGCGCCTCCTGCAGATAGTTCTCGCCGAAAGCCCGCTGGCCGGCTTGCACGGCCTCGAGCACGGCTTCCGGACCAAAAGTCTTGGACACGGCCAGCAGCTGCACCGTGTCCGGCGCGCGGCCGGATTCTTGGGCGGCGGCAACGATAGTCGCGGTGATTGCTTGCAAGTTTTGGGGGATCGGGGACATAATCATCGAGTAAAAGACAGCGGTAAGCGTCATCACACCAACGCCAGGCAGGGATTATAAATGGACATATCCGAACTTCTCGCATTCTCCGTCAAGAACAAGGCCTCGGACTTGCACCTGTCGGCCGGGCTGCCGCCGATGATACGGGTGCACGGCGACGTGCGGCGCATCAATCTGCCGCCACTCGAGCACAAGGAAGTGCACGGCATGATCTATGACATCATGAACGACGGCCAGCGCAAGGCGTATGAGGAGATGCTGGAGGTCGACTTCTCGTTCGCGATCCCGGGGCTGGCGCGCTTCCGCGTCAACGCCTACAACCAGGAGCGCGGCGCCTCGGCGGTGCTGCGCACGATTCCATCGAAGATCCTCAGCCTCGAAGAGCTCAACGCGCCCAAGATCTTTGCCGAATTCGCGCTCAAGCCGCGCGGCCTGGTGCTGGTGACCGGCCCGACCGGCTCGGGCAAATCGACGACCTTGGCGGCGATGGTCAACCACCTCAACGAAAACGAATACGGCCACATCCTCACGATCGAGGACCCGATCGAATTCGTGCACGAATCGAAGAAATGCCTGATCAACCAGCGCGAGGTCGGGCCGCACACGCTGTCGTTCAACAACGCGCTGCGCTCGGCGCTGCGGGAAGACCCGGACGCCATCCTGGTCGGCGAGCTGCGCGACCTCGAAACGATCCGCCTGGCGCTGTCGGCGGCCGAGACGGGCCACTTGGTGTTCGGCACCTTGCACACCTCGTCGGCGGCCAAGACGATCGACCGCATCGTCGACGTCTTCCCTGCCGACGAAAAGGAAATGGTGCGCGCGATGCTGTCGGAATCGTTGCAAGCGGTGATCTCGCAAACGCTGCTCAAGACCAAGGACGGCGCGGGCCGCGTGGCCGCGCACGAGATCATGGTCGCCACGCCGGCGATCCGCAACCTGATCCGCGAATCGAAGATCGCGCAGATGTACTCGGCGATCCAGACGGGCAGCAACGTCGGCATGCAAACCTTGGACCAGAACCTCACGGACCTGGTGCGGCGCAACGTCATCTCCGCCGCCGCCGCCCGCAGCGCCGCCAAAACCCCGGACAACTTCCCCGGCTAAACCAGTGGGGTCATAAACCAGTGGGGTCAGTCTGTCATTCGGACACGGGCTCTACACCCCCGGGGGTCAGGTCCGACATTCGGACACGAACTCTGCCGCTGCACTGCCGGGCTTGTGTCCGAATGTCGGACCTGACCCCGGGGTTGAAGTTGAGCTCGTGTCCGAATGTCGGACCTGACCCCGCTTTTGAAGGAATACCATGGAACGCGACCAGGCCTCCAAATTCATGTTCGATCTGCTGCGGTTGATGACCAGCAAAAAAGGCTCGGACCTGTTCATCACCGCCGGCTTTCCGCCGGCGATCAAGATCGACGGCAAGATGACGCCCGTGTCGTCCCAGGTGCTGACCGCCGCCCATACCGTCGACCTGGCCCGCTCCATCATGAACGATAAGCAGACCGCCTCGTTTGAGCTGACCAAGGAGGCCAACTTCGCCATCAGCCCCGGCGACCTGGGCCGCTTCCGGGTGTCGGCGTTTGTACAGATGAGTTCGGTCGGCATGGTGCTGCGGACCATCACCAGCGACATCCCCAAACTCGACGACCTCGGCCTGCCCGAGGTGCTCAAGGAAGTCGTCATGGCCAAGCGCGGCCTGGTGATCATGGTCGGCGCCACCGGTTCGGGCAAGTCGACCACGCTGGCGGCGATGGTCAACCACCGCAACGAGAACAGCTACGGCCACATCATCACCATCGAGGATCCGGTCGAGTACGTCCACCCGCACAAGAACTGCATCATGACCCAGCGCGAAGTCGGCGTCGACACCGACGACTGGGCCATCGCGCTGAAAAACACACTGCGCCAGGCGCCCGACGTGATCCAGATCGGCGAGATCCGCGACCGCGAAACCATGGACCACGCGATCGCCTTCGCCGAGACCGGCCACCTGTGCCTGGCCACCCTGCACGCCAACAGCGCCAACCAGGCGCTCGACCGCATCATCAACTTCTTCCCCGAGGAGCGCCGCCAGCAGCTGCTGATGGACCTGTCGCTGAACTTGAAGGGCATGATCTCGCAGCGCCTGATCCCGCGCAAGGAGGCCAAGGGCCGCGCGGTGGCGATCGAGATCATGCTCAACTCGCCGCTGATCTCGGACCTGATCTTCAAGGGCCAGGTCCACGAAATCAAGGAACTGATGAAGAAGTCGCGCGAACTGGGCATGCAGACGTTCGACCAGTCGCTGTTCGATTTGCACGAAGCCGATATCATCACGTACGAGGACGCGCTGCGCAACGCCGATTCCGTCAACGACCTGCGGCTGGCCATCAAGCTGGAAGGCAAGGCCGCCAAGAACCGCGACCTGTCCGCCGGCACCGAACATCTGGGCATTATCTAACTAGGACTTCCATGAGCACCATCTTCGACATCTCCGCCGACAGCCTGACGGGCGCGCCCGTCGACCTGCGCCAGTACCAGGGCCAGGTCCTGCTGATCGTCAACACCGCCAGCAAGTGCGGCTTCACGCCGCAGTACAAGGGACTCGAGCAGGTCTACCAGCAGTTCAAGGACAAGGGCGTGACGGTGCTCGGCTTCCCGTGCAACCAGTTCGGCGCCCAGGAGCCGGGACAGGCCGACGAGATCGGCGCCTTCTGCGAGAAAAACTACGGCGTCACCTTCCCGCTGTTCGCCAAGATCGACGTCAACGGCGAGCGCGCCCACCCGCTGTTCGTCAAGCTGAAGAAGGACGCGCCCGGCATCCTCGGCACCGAGGCGATCAAGTGGAACTTCACCAAGTTCCTGATCCGCAAGGACGGCACCGTCTTCAACCGCTACGCCCCCGCCACCAAGCCGGAAGACCTGATCGCCGACATCGAGAAACTGCTGGCGGAATAACAGTGTTGTCTAGTACATCACGTAAATTCTGAAATCGTTTTCCGAAAACCGTGCTTTAGGTTAACTTTTCGGTAATAATGGCCCTTGGCCCCATCGAATCAAGTACCTATGTCCGTGTTTGGAAAACTACTGTCGCCGTGGCTGCGGATGGGAATGTATTCCCGGCTGTTCGTGCCCATTTTCATCATCATCGCGATGGTGGTGGGCGTGCGCTACACCTTGCTGTTCCAGGCGGAGACCGCCGGCGCCAACGCGCGCTATCAAAAGGACGCCAGCGACATCGGCATCTATTTGCACAAGGCGCTGCTGCCGGCGCTGGCCGTGCCCGACCGCGCCGCCATCGACAGCGCGCTGGCCGACGCCCTGCTGCTCAGCCCCGACCTCGCCGCCGCGCGCCTCGACTTCGCCGGCGGCCATCTGGAGGCGCTGCGCCAGCCGCCGCCACGGTCCGACGTCCCCGCGTGGTTCGCCAAGCTGCATCCGCTCGAGCCGATCCGCCGCCACATCTACATCGGCACCGCCAGCCTGGTGCTGGAATTCGATCCCGCGCTGCCGGTGGCCGCCGTGTGGACCTCCGTCTGGAAGCAGATGGTCATCACCGCCCTCAACGTCACCGTCATCTACTCGCTGCTGGGCATTATCATCTTCGCCAACAAGCGCATGCTCAAGCGCCTCAACGACGTCACCCGGCGCTTCCAGGGCGGCGAGTATGACGCCAGGCTGCCGGTCGGCGGCACGCTGGAGGCGCGCATGCTGGCGATCACCTTCAACAACATGGCGCAACGCGTGCAGGCCTTGGTCGGCAAACTGCAAACGAGCGAGAAGGAGTTGAGCGAGCAGCTCAAACGCACGCTGATCGCGCAGGACCAGCTGCAGGCGCAGAAGGAGCGCATCGAAGTGACGCTGGCGTCGATCGGCGACGCCGTCATCACCACCGACCTGACGGGCAGGATCGAATCCATCAACGACGTCGCCCAGCGGCTTACCGGCTGGACCGACAAGCTCGCGCGCGGCATGGAACTGCACCAGGTGTTCGTCCTGGCGAATAACTTCGGCCAGCACTCCCTGCTCAAAGCGATGTCGGCGATCTACGACGGCGGCGAAGTGGTCAAGGTCGGCAACCAGAGCCTGCGCAACCGCGCCGGCCAGACCTTCACGGTGGAGTACACGGCCAACGGCATCCGCGCCGCCCACGGCGAGGTGCAAGGTTCGGTGCTGGTGTTCCGCGACGTGACCGAACGCCGCCAGCTGATGCAGCAGATCTCCTGGCAGAGCAACCACGATGTCCTCACCGGCCTGCCCAACCGCGCGGCGCTGGCGGCGCGCTTCGAAAACGAGGTCGCGCGCGCGCGCGAGCAGGACTATCTGCTGGCCGTGTGCCTGTTCGATCTGGACCACTTCCAGCAGGTCAACGACACCCTGGGCCACGCCATCGGCGACGAGGTGCTCAAGCAGGTCGCCAGCCGTCTGCACGACTTCGCCGGCCAGCGCCACTACGTCGCGCGCCTGGGCGGCGACGAATTCGTCCTGCTGCTGCCGGAGATGCATTCCCGCGCGGCAGTGGAGGTGGCGATGGACCGGCTGATGTCGACGCTCTCACGCGATTACCTGGCCGACGGCCAGGCGGTGGCGATGTCGGCCAGCGTCGGCATCGCCGTCTACACCGGCAATGAAATCAGCGCCGACAGCCTGCTGCGCCACGCCGACCAGGCGCTGTACCAGGCCAAGATCATGGGCCGCAACCGTTTTCACTTCTTCGACGCCGACCTCGACGAGCAGGTGCGCACGCACCACAACCGCCGCACCGAGGTGCGCTCGGCCCTGCTCGATGGCCAGCTGCGGCTGTACTACCAGCCCAAGCTGGACATGCGCAAGGGCCGCATCGTCGGCATGGAGGCGCTGCTGCGATGGCAGCATCCGTCGCGCGGCGTCGTCGGTCCGATGGAATTCCTGCCCATCGTGGAGCACAGCGACGTGATCGTCGACATCGGCGAGTGGGTGCTGCGCGAGGCGCTGCGCCAGCTGCAGCAATGGCGGGCCTTCGATCCGGCCTGGGTCATCAGCGTCAACATCGCCGCGCGTCATTTCCAGCGCGGCGATTTCGTCGACCGGCTCACCGCGATCCTGTCCGAGTTCCCGGACGTGCCGCCGCACATGCTGGAGCTGGAGATCCTGGAATCGTCGGCGCTGAGCGATATCAACCACGTGCGCGGCATCATGCTTGACTGCCAGGCGCTGGGCATCAGCTTCGCGCTCGACGATTTCGGCACCGGTTATTCGTCGATGTCCTACCTCAAACGCTTGCCGGCGGATTTACTCAAGATCGATCAAAGCTTTGTGCGCAACATGCTGGTCGACCGCGACGATCTGCACCTGGTAAGCGCCGTCATCGGCCTGGCCAGGTCGTTCGGCCTGGGCGTGATCGCCGAAGGCGTCGAGACGGTGGAACACGGAGCGATGCTGATGCGGCTGGGCTGCGATCTGGTGCAGGGATACGGCATCGCGCGGCCGATGCCGGCGGACGAGGTGCTGGCGTGGGTCGGGGGCTTCGACATGGCGCCGACGTGGCAGGCCGCCGCCGCGCTGCCGCCGATCGTCAGCCTGCACGGGCAGGGGCCGGCCGGCGGCACCGCGCAAATCCCGTTGTTCGCGCAATAACCGAACGCCGCTGGCGGCTCGTGGCGGATTACGCTGCGCTAATCCGCCCTACGTGTCTCCGCAAGAAATCGCCTTTTCGTGGTCCGGGCCAGCGACCACGCTTGACCACGGAGACACGTAGGGCGGATTAGCCGGAACGGCGTAATCCGCCAAGCTCCGCCAACGGCTCATCGCCGCTTGCGCGCGGCGAGCGCCCGGTCGATCAACTCGATCCAATGCAATACCGGCGTTTGCGTCCCCGATTGCAAATGCGCGGTGCAACCGACATTCGCCGAGACGATGGTGGTCGCCCCGGTATCGGCCAGATTCGCCAGCTTTCGGTCGCGCAGCTGCAGCGACAACTCCGGCTGCAGCAGCGAATACGCGCCCGCCGAGCCGCAACACAAATGACTCTCCGCGCACAGGACCACATCAACGCCCACCGCGCGCAGCACGCCCTCCACCTTGCCTCGTATCTGCTGCCCATGCTGCAAGGTGCAAGGCGGATGATAGGCGACACGCTCCTTGGCAACCGCTCCGAGACGCGCCAGCCCCTCCTCGAACTCCGGCATAATTTCGCTCAGATCGCGCGTCATCATCGAGATGCGCGCCGCCTTGCCGACGTAGTCGCTGTCGTGCGCCAGCAGATGCCCGTAATCCTTGACGGTGGAGCCGCAGCCGGACGCCGTCATGACAATCGCTTCCACCGCACGGCTTTCGACATACGGCCACCACGCGTCGATATTGCGGCGCATGTCGTCCAGGGCCGCCTCGTGGTCGTTCAAGTGATGCCGCACCGCGCCGCAGCAGCCGGCCTTGTGGGCGACAATCAACTGCACGCCCACCGCGTCGAGCACCCGCGCGGTGGCGGCGTTGATATCGGGCGCCATGGCCGGCTGCGCGCAGCCTTCCAGAACCAGCATCTTGCGCCCATGCTCGCGCGTCGGCCAGGCGCCGGCACGCGCCACAGCCGGGATCTTGTCCTGCATGGCGGGCGACAGCAACGGACGGAAAAGCTGCCCGGCGCGCAGCGCCGCCGTGAACACCGCCTTGCGCGGCAAGCCCTCCTTCAACACCTTGCGCTTCAGCTGCTCCATCAATGGGCGCTTGACGCGCTCCTCCACCACCTTGCGGCCGATATCGATCAGCCGCCCGTACTGCACCCCGGACGGACAGGTGGTTTCGCAGTTGCGGCAGGTCAGGCAACGATCCAAATGCGTCTGCGTCTTGGTGGTGACCGGCGCGCCCTCCAGCACCTGCTTGATCAGGTAGATGCGTCCGCGCGGCCCGTCCAACTCATCGCCCAGTAACTGGTAAGTGGGACAGGTGGCGGTGCAAAAACCGCAGTGCACGCAGGAGCGCAGGATGGCGTCGGCCTCGTCGCCTTCGCGGGTGTTCTTGATGAAATCGGCGAGATTGGTTTGCATAGGATTCTGGTCAATACATGCGGCCGGGATTGAAGATCCCCGCCGGATCGAAGGACTGCTTCAGCCGGTCGTGAATCTTTGCCACCGCCGGCGCCAAAGGATGAAAAACGCCAAGCGGCTTGTCCCCGCCCCGGAACAGCGTCGCATGCCCGCCGGCCGCCGCCACCGCGCTGCGGATGCCGGCCGCCTGCCCCGCATCGCAATCGTCCACCTTGAGCCAGCGCTGGGCGCCGCCCCACTCGATCAGCTGCTCGCCGCGCAGGATGATGGCGCTGGCCGCCGGCGGCACCGACAGGCGCCACAAGACGCCGCCGCTGAAGTAGTCGTGCGACTGGTCGCGCAGCGATGCCCAGAAGGCCGCGCCGTCGTCCAGCACCTCGCCGCCGAGCCTTTGCCGCGCCGCGGCCACCGCCGCTTCGGCGCCGGACAGGCGCAGCGACAGCGCGCCCCGGTGCCAGCAGCTTGCCGATATCGGCAGCGGCCGTCCCGCCCACTCGTTCAACCGCGTCAACGCCTGGATCTCGTCCATCTCGAACCGCAAACTGGCTTCGCCGATTGGCACCGGCAGCACCTTGAGCGACACTTCCAGTATCAAGCCCAAAGTGCCGAGCGATCCGGCCAGCAGGCGCGAGACGTCGTAGCCGGCGACGTTTTTCATCACCTGGCCGCCGAAACGCAGCCCCTCGCCGCGTCCATCCATCAGCACCGCGCCCAGCACGAAGTCGCGCACGGCGCCGGCGCTGGCGCGGCGCGGCCCGGACAAGGCGCTGGCCACCACGCCGCCTATCGTCGATTCGGCGCCGAAGCGCGGCGGCTCGAAAGCCAGCATTTGATTGTGCCGCGCCAGCAGCGCCTCGATCTCCGAAAGCGGCGTGCCGCACCGCGCGGTGATCACCAGCTCGGTCGGTTCGTACGACACGATGCCGGAATAGGCGCGCGTGTCGAGCACATCGCCGTCGAGCGCCTGGCCATACCAGTCCTTGGTGCCGCCGCCGCGTATGCGCAACGGCTTGCCGGCGGCCGTGGCGGCGCGAACACGGGCGCCAAGCTGTGCGGCGACACGGGTGAATGATTCGGTCGAGGCATCGTTCAATGAGTCAGTCATGTCGCTCCGTTCAAAAACGCGGCAGGTGGGCGAACGGCAGCGCGCCGCCGCTGACGCGCATCTTGCCGAATTCCGCGCAGCGGTTCAAGGTCGGTATCGCCTTGTCCGGATTGAGCAGGCCGGCCGGATCGAATGCGCGCTTGACCGAGAAGAACGCCGCCAGCTCGGACGGCGCGAACTGCACGCACATCGAATCGATCTTCTCGATGCCCACGCCATGCTCGCCGGTGATGGTGCCGCCGACCGCCACGCACAGGGCCAAAATCTCGGCGCCGAAGGCTTCGGCGCGTTCGAACTCGTCGGGGATGTTGGCATTGAACAGGATCAGCGGGTGCAGGTTGCCGTCGCCGGCGTGGAAGACATTGGCGCAGCGCAGGCCGTACTTGGCTTCCATCTGCGCGATGCCGGTCAGGACCTCGCCCAGGCGCTTGCGCGGAATCGTGCCGTCCATGCAGTAGTAGTCCGGCGAGATGCGGCCGGCGGCAGGAAAGGCGTTCTTGCGGCCGGACCAGAACTTCAGGCGCTCCGCTTCCGACTGCGACACGGCGATCGCGCTGGCGCCGGCCGTTTGCAGCACGGCCGACATGCGGGCGATCTCCTCCTCCACCTCCTCGGCGGTGCCGTCGGCTTCGCACAGCAAAATCGCGGCGGCATCGGTGTCGTAGCCTGCCTGGACGAACGGCTCGACCATGCGCGAAGAGGTTTGATCCATCATCTCCAATCCGGCCGGGATGATCCCCGCCGCGATCAGCGCGGCCACCGCTTCGCAGCCGGCGACAACCTCGTTGAACGACGCCATGATCACGCGCGCCGTCGCCGGTTTGGGAACCAGCTTGACCGTCACCTCGGTCACGATGCCGAGCATGCCCTCCGAGCCGACGAAGACCGACAGCAGATCGAGGCCCGGCGAGTCCAACGCCTCGCCACCCAGTTCCACCACGTCGCCGTCGATGGTCACCATGCGCACGCGCAGCACATTGTGCACGGTGAGGCCGTATTTCAGGCAATGCACGCCACCCGAGTTCTCCGCCACGTTGCCGCCGATGGTGCAGGCGATCTGCGACGACGGATCGGGCGCATAGTACAAGCGGTGCTGCGCGGCCGCCTCGGAAATGGCCAGGTTGCGCACGCCCGGCTGGACCACCGCCGTGCGCGAATACGCGTCCATGCGCACGATGCGGTTCAGGCGCGCGGTCGACAGCACCACGCCGTCGGCGATCGGCATGGCGCCGCCGGACAGGCCGGTGCCGGCGCCGCGCGGCACGATCGGCACGTTCAACTCCCGGCACACGCCCAGCACCGCGACGATCTGCGCCTCGCTGTCGGGCAGCACGACGATCATCGGCAGCTGGCGGTAGGCGGCCAAACCGTCGCATTCGTAAGGCCGGGTATCCTCCGGCGCGGACAGGATGGCGCTCGACGGCAGCACGTACCGCAGCGCAGCAGCGACCTGCTCGCGGCGGGCGGCGATATCGGCCAGCATTTCCGCTTCTGGTATGACAGTGTTCATGGGACCTGCGCCTGAAAACACGAGTGAGCCTCGATTGTAAGCACAAACGTCCGGCCAGGCGATATCTTTGACCGATGTGCGGCGTATAATCTCCCGGCCGTCGCTATATCAACCATTGGAATAGTATGGAAAACAATTTTGAAAAAGAGTGGCTGCTGGCACTGGAGCGGCGCTTCAACATGCAGGCGACGGAAATCGCCCATATCACGCTGAGCGGCCGTCCACGCATGCTGATCTTCTATTTCGCCGACTTCCCGGCGAAGGGTATGCTGACGGCTGTCACCGCCGGTCTCTCCAATGCCAGCCACCCTGACTGGGTGCACGGCAAGCCGGAGCTGAGCTTCACGCTGAAGACCACCGATCGGGGCTGGGGCAAGGGCGCCGCCTACCTCGCGCAGGAGTTTTTCGACAAGCGCTCGTTCGCCTACCAGTCGTCGTTCGCACTGGATATGCCGATGTCGGGCGACAGCGCGATGAACGCCTGCTTCGTCTACCGTCCGCAGTTCATGGACAAGGACCAGGTCAAGTTCGAACTTCAAGACCGCACCATCTACCTGGCCGGCCTGTTCCCGATGTATGACGAGGAAATCGCCATTTACGAGGCCAAGGGCACCGAGGCTTTCTGGAACACGCCCGGCTTCCATCCTTACGATCCCACCCGCGCCAGCATCGCCGGCAAATAATCGACACCAGGAGCCACACATGGGCAACCGACTCTCAAAGATCGCCACCCGCACCGGCGACGGCGGCACCACCGGCCTTGGCGACGGCAGCCGCACCGACAAGGACAGCGTACGGATACATTCGATCGGCGAAGTCGACGAACTGAATTCGCATATCGGCCTGCTGCTGTGCGAGGACATGCCGGCCGACCTGCGCGAGGAGCTGGTGACGATCCAGCACGACCTGTTCGATCTGGGCGGCGAATTGTGCATCCCCGGCTATCAGATGATCACCGAGGCGCACGTCGAGCGGCTCGACACGCTGCTGGCCAAGTACAACGCCACCTTGCCGGCGCTGACGGAATTCATCCTGCCCGCCGGCTCGCGCGCGGCGTCGCAGGCGCACGTGTGCCGCACGGTCTGCCGCCGCGCGGAACGGGCCATCGTCACCTTGGGCAAAACGGAAACCATCCACGAACATCCGCGCCAGTACGTGAACCGCTTGTCGGATCTGATGTTCGTGCTGTCGCGGGTGCTGAACCGCTTCGGCGGCGGTAGCGACGTGCTGTGGCAGCACGAGCGCAAGCGCGGCTAACCCGCAATGCCAGGCGGGGTCTGACCCGGCGGGGTCAGACCCCATTGCAGCGGCGCATGCCTACTGTTTAAGGATTCCGGGTTGCGGGCTGCGAAAGGGCGTAGCCGGGCAGCCGCGCGATGTGCGTGGCCAAGTGATCGAGCAGCAGCCTCGCGCGCAACGGCTGATAGCGGCGCGACGGCGACAGCAGGTGCAGCGCCTGCGGCTGGCCTTCCCACTCCGGCAGCACACGCACCAAGTCCCCGCTGTCGAGCAAATCCTGCACCAGCCATAGGGGACATAATCCGATGCCGCCGCCGGCCGCCAGGCTCTCGCGGATCGCCAGCGCATGATTGACGCGGTAGCGGCCGCGCGTGACCACGCTTTCAATCTTGTCGCCGCTATGCAAGGTCAGCATGTCGCCATCGGCCAGCCAGGCGAAGCGGATGTAATCAAAGTCCGCTAGTTCCCGAGGATGACGCGGTTGGCCGCGCAGCCGAAGATAGGACGGCGCCGCCACCAGATGCCTCGGCGAGACGCCGGCCAGCCGCGCCACCGCGTCCGGCGGCAATTCACGGCCTTGTCGCAGCGCGATATCGACACCCTCCTTCACCAGATCGACCATGCGGTCGTCGAGTATCAGTTCGATGTCGACTTGCGGATATTGTTCCAGAAAGGACGCCAGCATGGCGTTCAGACGGAACTGGCCGAAGGCCGCCGGCGCGTTGACCCGTATCAGCCCGGCCGGCGTGTCGGTCTGGCCGCGTGCCTCGGCCACCGCCTCCTGGTATTCCGCCAGCACGCCAAGCGCGCGCTGATAGAAGCGGCTGCCCTGCGGCGTCGGTTGCAGGCTGGTGGTGCTGCGTTCGAGCAGACGAACGCCCAGCTCCCGTTCCAACGCCGCCATCAGTTTGCTGACGGTGGGCTGGGTGGTGCGCTCTTCGCGCGCGACGGCCGAGAGGCTGCCCAATTCGACGGCGCGTATGAAGCAGCGTAAAGATCGGATGGTATCCATTGTCAGCCTATTCGATATTTGAATAAAGTATAGTCCAATCACACTCCTTCTCATGATATTGAGAATGACCTATCGTGCGGCTTTACACAGGAGCCCATGATGAAAACCTTGAACTATCTAGCGCTGGCTGCCGTGCTGACTCTGGCGGCGCCTTTACATGCCGCCGAGCGATCGGGCGGCTGGACCACCAGTTGGTACGCCAGTCCGCAAGCCACATGGGGAGCGGATTTTCCGCTGCCGACCGCTGTTCCGGCGACGCTGGAGCGGCAGACCGTGCGCGAAACGGCGCGCATCAGCGTTGGCGGAACGCGCGTGCGTGTCGTCCTGTCGAACCGCTATGGCGACCAGCCGATCGTCATAGGGGAAGCGCGCGTCGCCCGCGACGGCGACGCTGCCGGTTCCGCGCGTGAGCTCACCTTCGGCGGCCAGCGTGTGGCCACCATCCCGGCCGGGGCGCCGTTGGTCAGCGATCCTGTCGACATGCGTGTCGGCGCGCTGGAAAAGCTGGCCGTCAGCGTGTACCTGCGACAAGCGACGCCGTTGAAGACCTTCCACTGGGGCGCGCAGCAGACCGGCCATATCGCCGATGGCAACGCGACGACCGCGCAATCGCCGAAGGGGGCGCAAGCGATGCATGGCCGCGCGCTGCTCAGCGCCATCCTGGTCGAAGCGCCCGGCGGCAAAGGTGCTTTGGTCGCGCTGGGCGACTCCATCACCGATGGCAACGGCTCGACACCGGATCGCGACCGGCGCTGGCCGGATTATCTGGCTGCCCGCTTGAGCGCGGACGGCGTGGCCGTGGTCAATGCCGGCATCTCCGGCGCGCGCTTGCTGGGTGATCGCATGGGCGTCAATGCTGCCGCGCGCTTCGAGCAGGATGTATTAAGCCAGCCAGGCGTCAAGACTGTCTTGGTGCTGTTGGGGATCAATGACATCGGCTGGCCGCAAAGCGCCTTCGCGCCGGACGAGCCGCCGATGCGGGCGGAGCGCATGATCGCCGTGTATCGGCAGTTGATCGCGCAGGCGCGCGTGCGTGGGGTGCGTATCGTCGGCGCGACGTTGTTGCCGTTTGAGGGGGCGCTGCAGGGTACGCCGTTTGACGGTTACTACACGCCGGAGAAGGATGCGGTGCGGCGCGAGGTCAATCAGTGGATCAGGGACGGTAGGGAGTTCGATGCGGTGGTCGATTTCGATAAGGCGCTGCGCGATCCGGCGCGGCCGGCGCGCATGTTGCCGCGCTTTGATAGTGGCGATCACCTGCATCCGGGTGACGCCGGGTACGAGGCGATGGCCGGAGAGGTGGCGGCGGGCTTACTGCCTTGATTGGCCTTGCGCGGGTCGCCGACGGAGCACGCATTGGCGGATTACGCTTCGCTAATCCGCCCTACGTGTTTCCGTGGTTCCGTGGCAGTTCGGGCAGCCGTGTTTCCGTCGCAGCTCAGGCTGCCGGGCTACGCTCGAATCAACCGTTGTTGACCACCAAACGCGGCTCGTCGCCGGTGCTGTCGAAACGCTTCTTGATCGAGGCGGTGATGCCTGCGCCATCCAGGCCCACGCTGGCAAGCAGCTTGGCCGGGTCGCCATGGTCGATGAACTTGTCCGGCAAACCAAGCATCAGCACCTGCTTGACGATGCCCTCGGCGGCCAGCGCCTCGGCCACCGCCGAACCGGCGCCGCCCATGATCGAGCCCTCTTCCACCGTCACCAGATAATCGTGATCGGCTGCCAACTGCTTGACCAGTTCCACATCCAGCGGCTTGACGAAGCGCATGTTGGCCACCGTGGCGTCGAGCGTCTCGCCGGCCGTCATCGACGGCGTCACCATCGAACCGAACGCCAGGATCGCGATCTTCTGCCCCTTGCGCTTGATCTCGCCCTTGCCGATTTCGATCGTCGTCAGCTCCGGCTTGATGGTCGCGCCGATGCCGGCGCCGCGCGGATAGCGGATCGCCGCCGGTCCCTTGTACTGGTAGCCGGTGGTCAGCATCTGGCGGCACTCGTTTTCGTCCGACGCGGCCATGACGACCATATTCGGGATGCAGCGCAGATAAGCCATATCGTAATTGCCAGCGTGCGTGGCGCCGTCGGCGCCGACCAGGCCGGCGCGGTCCAGCGCGAACGTCACGTCCAGGTTTTGCAGCGCGACGTCGTGGATCAGTTGATCGTAGGCGCGTTGCAGGAAGGTCGAGTAAATCGCCACCACCGGCTTCATGTCCTCGCACGCCAGGCCGGCGCCGAAGGTCACCGCGTGCTGCTCGGCGATGCCGACGTCGAAGTAGCGGTCGGGGTATTCCTGCTCGAAGCGCACCATGCCCGATCCTTCGCGCATCGCCGGCGTGATGCCGACCAGCTTCTTGTCGGCGGCCGCCATGTCGCACAGCCAGTTGCCGAAGACGTCGGTGTAGGTCATCTTGCCCGGGGCGACCGCCGGCTTGATGCCTTCGGCCGGATTGAACTTGCCGGGACCGTGGTACAAGGTCGGCTCGGCCTCGGCCAGCTTGTAGCCCTGGCCCTTCTTGGTCACCACGTGCAGGAACTGCGGTCCCTTGAGCTGCTTGATGTTTTGCAGCGTCGGGATCAGCGAGTCCAGATCGTGGCCGTCGATCGGGCCGATGTAGTTGAAACCGAATTCCTCGAACATCGTGGCCGGCACCACCATGCCCTTGGCATGTTCCTCCAGGCGCTTGGCCAGTTCCAGCACGGGGCCGGGCAGCACCGACTTGCCGACGTTCTTGGCGGCGGCGTAGAACTGCCCCGACATCAGGCGCGCCAGGTAGCGGTTCAAGGCGCCGACCGGCGGCGAGATCGACATGTCGTTGTCGTTGAGGATCACCAGCAGGTTGATGTCGTCCTGCACGCCGGCGTTGTTGAGCGCCTCGAACGCCATGCCGGCGGTCATCGAGCCGTCGCCGATGACGGCGATCGCGTGGCGCTGCTCGCCCTTGATCTTGGCCGCCTGCGCCATGCCCAGCGCGGCCGAAATCGACGTCGACGAGTGGGCGGTGCCGAAGGTGTCGTATTCGCTCTCGTCGCGCTTGGGGAAGCCGGAGATGCCGTTCAACTGGCGCAGGGTGTTCATGCGCTCGCGCCGGCCCGTGAGGATCTTGTGCGAGTACGTCTGATGACCCACGTCCCAGACGATGCGGTCGTGCGGCGTGTTGAACACGTAGTGCAGCGCCACGGTCAGTTCGACCGTGCCGAGATTGGACGACAGGTGGCCGCCGGTCTTGGAGACCGAATCGAGCAGGTAGGCGCGCAGTTCATGCGCCAGCGGCGTCAGTTGGGTGTACGCCAGTTTGCGCACATCGGCTGGTGAATCTATATTTTGTAGCAAGTTCATTTATGCCTTCCGCTGCACGATCAAATCCGCGAGTTCGCGTAACCGCAGAGCTTTGTCTCCGAACGGCGCGAGCGCTGCGTGCGCATCGAGCCGCAATGTTTGCGCCAGCGCGCGCGACGGTTCCAGACCCAGTATCGACACGTAGGTCGGCTTGTTGTCGGCGGCGTCCTTGCCGGCGGTCTTGCCCAGGGTGGCCGAATCGGCCGTGGCGTCGAGCACGTCGTCGACCACCTGGAACGCCAGGCCGATGGCGCGCGCGTAGGTGTTCAGCGCCGTCATTTCGGCCTCGTCAAGATCCTTGCCGGCCAGCGCGCCAAGGATCACGGCGGCGCGCAGCAGCGCGCCGGTTTTCAGCTGGTGCATATGCTCCAGCTGTTCCAGCGTCAGGCTGAGGCCCACGCTGTCGAGATCGATCGCCTGGCCGCCGCACATGCCGGCAGAACCGGATGCATGCGCCAGCAGGCGCAGCATCGCCACCTGGCGCGACGCCGGCACGCCGGCCGCCTCGGACAGCACCAGGAAGGCCTGCGATTGCAGCGCGTCGCCGACCAGCAGCGCGGTCGCTTCGTCGTAGGCGACGTGCACGGTCGGCTTGCCCCGGCGCAGCGCGTCGTCGTCCATGCACGGCATGTCGTCGTGCACCAGCGAATAGGCGTGGATCATTTCGACGGCGGCGGCGGCGCGCGCCAAGGTGGCCGGGTCGGCGTCGAACAGTGCGCCGGCCGCGTACACCAGCAGCGGGCGCACGCGCTTGCCGCCGCCGAGCAGCGCGTAGCGCATGGCGTCGTGCAGCTTGGCCGGCACCGTCGTCGCGGTCGGAAGGAAACCGGATAAATCGTTTTCGGATCCGGCCTGCACGGTTTTCATCCAGTCGTCGAAGGCGCCGCTCATTGCTCGGCCTCGCCGCTCTCCGCGAACGGCTTGAGCATGTCGCCCTCCAGCACCTTGACCTGGGATTCGACTTTTTCGAGCTGGGCGGCGCAGAACTTGACCAGCTCCGAGCCGCGCGCATAGGCGGCCACCGACGCTTCGAGCGGCAGTTGCCCTGCTTCCATTTGCGCAACCAAGGTAGCCAGCTCCGCCATCGCTTCTTCAAACGAGACGGGGGCGGCGGCGGTCGCGTCGGCGGTTAATTTCTTAGACATAGTCACTCAGGCTTCAAGGCAAACTTCAGGGCTAATTCCGGGCTAATTTCAGGCTACTAACGGTTAACAATACCCGCCAGCGCAGTGTAGCCCGTTATTTTAGAACAAACCACCTTCTCCGGTGGAACTATAGCGGCCGTACCGGCGGCGAACTATGGATTTTATCGCAATCGACCCCAGATGCCTGATCTGCATGCACTTGTTACAAGTTTTTGCACGAAAAACGAGCACGACCGTCTGTCGGTAGGGAGTGAAAGGCGGTATAATCGCCGGTTCTGTCCGAAATACCATTTTCAACGAACTTGAATTCAGGTCTTTACGGATTCTGTCTCTCTTTGGTTTGATGTACATATTAAGGGGGGTTGGGATGTCCGATCTGGGTACCCACGCCAAGCTGGCGCGTCCACACGCGCAACTGCCGGTAAACGTCTACTTCGACGAAGCGCTGTTGCAGCGTGAAATGCAGCAATTATTCCAGGCCGGTCCGCGTTACGTCGGGCACGAACTGATGGTGCCGAACGTCGGCGATTTTGCGACCCTCGTTTCCGAAAACGAAGGGCGTATGCTGGTGCGCAACGCAAACGGCCTCGAATTGCTGTCCAACGTCTGCCGCCACCGCCAGGCGCTGATGTTCAACGGCCGTGGCAATGCCAACAACATCGTCTGCCCGCTGCACCGCTGGACCTACGACCTCAAGGGCGAACTGATCGGCGCACCGCACTTCGCCGAGACGCCGTGCCTGAACCTGCCCAAGACCCAGCTGCAAAGCTGGAACGGCCTGCTGTTCGAGCAAAACGGCTACAACGTCATGGACAAGCTCAAGAACCTGTCGGTGACCGGGGATTTGGATTTTTCCGGCTATATGTTCGACCACGCCGAAGTGCAGATCTGCAACTACAACTGGAAGACCTTCATCGAGGTCTATCTGGAGGATTACCACGTCGAGCCGTTCCACCCGGGCCTGGGCGGCTTTGTCAGCTGCGACGACCTGCGCTGGGAATTCGGCCGCGACTACAGCGTGCAGACCGTGGGCGTGAACAAGGGCCTGCTCAAATCGGGTTCCGAGATCTACAAGCGCTGGCAGGAGCAGGTGCTCAAGTTCCGTGGCGGCGAACCGCCGCCGTTCGGCGCCATCTGGCTGACCCTGTACCCGAACATCATGGTCGAGTGGTACCCGCACGTGCTGATCGTCTCGACCCTGTGGCCGGACGGCCCGCAGCGCACCCGCAACGTGGTGGAGTTCTACTACCCCGAGGAAATCGTGCTGTTCGAGCGCGAGTTCATCGAGGCCGAGCGCGCCGCCTACATGGAAACCGTGGCCGAGGACGACGAGATCGCGCTGCGCATGGACGCCGGCCGCAAGGCCCTGTTCGATCGCGGCACCAGCGACGCCGGCCCCTACCAGTCGCCGATGGAAGACGGCATGCAGCACTTCCACGAGTGGTACCGCGCCAATATAGACATATCGGCGGCCCAGGGCCGCTCAACATAGACAGGAATCAGATGCAGTCACTTTGGATGTTGTTCGCAAGCTTCATGTTCGCCATCATGGGGGTGTGCGTGAAGCTGGCCTCCGAAGAGTTCTCGACATCTGAAATGGTCATGTACCGGGGCATCGTCGGCGTCATCGTGCTGGCGGTGATCATCCGCGCCCAGGGCGGCAGCTTCCGCACCTCCATGCCGATGGCGCACTTCTGGCGCTGCCTGATCGGCGTCATCTCGCTGTGGCTGTGG
This sequence comes from Oxalobacteraceae bacterium OTU3CAMAD1, assembly GCA_024123915.1. Taxonomy (NCBI): domain Bacteria; kingdom Pseudomonadati; phylum Pseudomonadota; class Betaproteobacteria; order Burkholderiales; family Oxalobacteraceae; species Oxalobacteraceae bacterium OTU3CAMAD1. The sequence continues at coordinate 6,766,529 of CP099650.1, forward strand.
TACTACTCGATCGCCAACCTGCCGCTGGCCACCGCCATGACGCTCAACTACCTGTCGCCGATCTGGATCGCCGTCTGGCTGTTCGCGATGGGCTGGTGGCACGCCAAGAACCAGGTCAAATGGCCGCTGCTGGTGGCCGTGGCGATGAGTTTCGTCGGCGTCACCCTGCTGCTGCAACCTGCCTTCCACGCCAACCAGCTGGTGCCGGCGCTGATCGCGCTGTTCTCGAGCGTGCTGACGGCAATGGCCTATATGCAGGTGCGCAAGCTGGGCCTGGCCGGCGAGCCGGAAAACCGCGTGGTGTTCTACTTCGCGGTGATGAACATCGTCGCCGGCGTGGCCGGCAATTACCTGTTCGCGGGCGACAAACCCGTCGTCTGGCATCCGATCGACACGGTCCACGGCGGCCTGCTGTTGCTGGGCATCGGCGTGTGCGCCACCAGCGCGCAGATCGCCATGACGCGCGCCTACCGCCTCGGCCAGACCCTGGTCGTCGCCAATCTGCAGTACACCGGCATCGTCTTCTCCAGTATCTGGGGCGTGCTGGTGTTCGGCGACGTGTTCAGCTGGCACAGCTGGGCCGGCATCGCCATCATTCTGGCGTCGGGCGTGGCCGCGACGTTCTACAATACCCGTAACACCGAACGCGGTAAGGCCATCGCCAATACCGACCCCATCGCCAGTGAAGTCTAAGGAGTCCGGACCATGCACACCACGTTGATCAGCGCCGCCGACCTGTCCCAGCATCTGAACGATGACAACTGGGTCATCCTCGATTGCCGGCACGACCTGATGAATCCGAACGCGGGCCGCGACGGCTTCGCCATCGGCCACATCCAGAACGCGCAGTTCGCCAACATCGATACCGACCTGTCCGGCGCCAAGGTGGGCGCGGACGGCAAGTTCCACGGCCGCCATCCGTTGCCGGACCGCGCCGCGCTGATCGCCACCCTGCGCGGCTGGGACATCAACGACGACACGCAAGTGGTGGCCTACGACGCGCACGGCGGCATGTTCGCCGCGCGCTTGTGGTGGCTGCTGCGCTGGGTCGGCCATCCTGCGGTGGCGGTGCTCGACGGCGGCCTGGCCGCGTGGCAGTCGCAGGGCTTGCCGCTGGTGACGATGGTGGTCACGCGCTCGGGTGGCACGATCAGCGACAAGCCATCGCTGATGCACACGGTCACGGTGGAGGATGTGGAGTCGAACCTGGTCACGCAGACGCGGGTGGTGGTCGATGCGCGCGCGGCGGACCGCTTCCGTGGCGAGAACGAGACCATCGATCCGGTCGGCGGCCACATCCCTGGCGCCAAGAACCGCTTCTTCAAGGATAATTTGACGCCGGATGGCCGCTTCAAGAGCGCCGAGCAGTTGAAGCAGGAGTTTTCGCCGTTGTTCGCGGCGGCGCCGCAGGCAATCATGCAGTGCGGCTCGGGTGTGACGGCTTGCCACAATTTGCTGGCGTTGGAGGTCGCAGGGCTGCCGGGGGCGGCGCTATATCCGGGTTCGTGGAGCGAGTGGTGCTCGGACCCGGCAAGGCCGGTGGCGACCGGGGGCTAAGGCTTTCGGACTCTCGCTTGGCGAATCCAGCGGGTAATGACGATTTCACTTGTTGTGGGGCGGTACTCAATCGTGTGCCCGGTCTTCGGGATTGGGAAACGTTTGATATTCTTTTGATGCGTCGGAGTGCCAATCGCTGGCTGCAGCGAGATCACGTCTAGAGCGCTAAGCAAACGCTTGTAGACCAGCGCGCTAGCGTTTGGGTCTTGCGCAGCGATATGATTAAGTGATTTCTCGGCAGCCCTTTGCGCGTTCGGCAGCCACCGAATTGGCAGCTTAACCGGAGCGCTGTTTGCGGCCGGCATGGCTATCCACTATCCGCTTCAGCCCTTCCATCACTTCCTCGTTGGAGACCGTCCGACCTGCTGCAATGTCGTCGGCGGCAGCCAGATTGGTCTCGACACTGTCCTCCGTATCTTCGAACCCGTAGAGCCACACGTCGGACCATATCGCCTCTAGACTTACGTCGGCGCGAGCGGCCAAACGCTCCAGCCGCGCCCGATCTGCTGCCGAGAGAGCAGCCAGTGCCACCGCCTGTTTAGATTTAGCGTCCATCTAAATTCCTCTTGCTGTGATTTGCGATCAAGTCCTTAATGTGCCTCATCACTTCCTCATTGGCGATGCCTGCATTGGACTTAAAATACTCGTCGGCCTCGATGTCGGCGAGAATTCCCTCCTCGACGTCGGCGAAACCGTAACGCCAGACATCTGTCCACAGATCATCAGCGCTCAGTTTCGCAATCGTCGCCATGCGCTCCAGGCGAGCGCGGTCGGCGGCCGAGAGGGCCGCTAACGCCTCCGCCTGCTTCTCTTCTCTAGAGTTCATCCCGCCATGATACGCCGGGCGGCGCTGGCTGCAAGCGCCTCAGCGCAAGCGGGACGGGTGGATCAATGGTTGCGGGTCAGGAACAGCACGATGGCAACGCCGGTGGCGATCAACAGCACTTGCGGCACCGATTCACGCAAGGTGGCGCGGCGTTGCATCTGCGGCATCAGGTCGCTCACGGCGATGTAGATGAAGCCGGACGAAGCGAACACCAGCACATACGGAATCAGCTCGCTGGCGCGGTCCAGGGTGTAGTAGCCCAGCAGGCCGCCGGCGATCGCCAGCAAACTGCACAGCAAATTGTAGACATACGCCCGGGTGCGCGAAAAACCGGCGTTGAGCAGCACGATGAAGTCGCCAATTTCCTGCGGAATCTCGTGGGCGATGATGGCCAGCGCCGTCACCAGGCCCAGTTCTGGATTAGCCATGAAGGCGGCGGCGATCAGGATGCCGTCGGTGAAGTTGTGCATGCCGTCGCCGACCAGGATCATCCAGCCGGCCTTGCCCGCCTCGTGCTTGTCGTGCCCGTGATGGTGGTGGTGGCCGTCGCCCTCGTGGTGGTGCGAATGGCGCATGATGGCCAGCTTTTCCAGCAGGAAGAACGCCAGCAGGCCGGCCAGCAGGGTCGCGAACAGGCTGCGCGCGCTGGCGTGCGATTCGAACGCTTCCGGCAAGGCGTGCAGCAGCGAAGTCGACAGCATGATGCCGACCGACAGGCTGACCATGCGCTCGACTACCTTCGAGAGCAACGTAAACGAGAACACGGCAGCGGCCGAAATGCTGACGACACCGGCTAGTGTGGTCGCCAGTAATATGGAGATGAGTATGGGATCGATGTTATAGCCTCTTGTACCTGGAGCCGTGCCGCTGCGCAGGCCGGGGGCGTTATTTTACCGCCCGGCACGCTTTCCTGCTCATTTTTGGCTAAAAACAGTTAAAACGGCGTGATTGGCTGGGTTCAGGCAACCCCGTTCTGCCTGAACCACGCCAGCATGCGTCCCCAGCCGTCCTTGGCGTCCGCTTCCACATAGCTGGGACGGTAGTCCGCGTGGAAGGCGTGGCCGGAATTGGGGTAGATGACGAAGGTCGATTTGTTCGGCCCCTTGGCCAGCATGGCCTGCATCGCCTTGATCGAATCCTGGGTGATGCCGGTGTCTTTTTCACCATACAGGCCCAGCACGGGCACGTTCAAAGATGACGCGATATCGATCGGATGCCTGGGCGTATTGGCGTTGGAGGTGCCGATCAGGCGGCCGTACCAGGCGACGCCGGCCTTGATCGACGGATTGTGCGCCGCGTACATCCACGTCACGCGCCCGCCCCAGCAGAAGCCGGTGATGGCGATCTTGTCGGGGTTGCCGCCGTTGGCCTTGGCCCAGGCGACCAGCGCGTCCAGGTCGGCCATGACCTGGGTGTCGGGGGTTTTGGAGATGATGTCGCGTTGCAGGTCGGCGATCGAGGCGGATTTTTGCGGATCGCCCTGGCGTACGAACAGGTCCGGCGCCAGGGCCAGGTAGCCGAGCTTGGCGAAGCGGCGGGCGACGTCGGCGATGTGTTCGTGCACGCCGAAGATTTCGGAGATCACCAGCACCACCGGGAGGTTGGTTTTGCCTTCCGGCTGGGCGCGGTAGACGGGGACGGTTTGGCCATCGACCGTGAGGGTGATGGTGCCGGCGGTCAGGCCGGTGGTATCGGTTTTGATGACGTTTTGCGCCATCACCGGCATCGCAGCGGCGGCGAAACCGCTGCCCAGCGCCACCTTGAGGAAGTCGCGACGGTCGACACCGTCCGACAGGCTGGTTTTCGTCAGTAAACTCTCCGCGTCCCGCTTCAAATCATCCATGCGACTCCTCCGTTGATTACGTTGGTTGGGGTAATGGTTAAATCATATGTTGTCGGCGGCGCTTGGCGGATTACGGCGTGCCGCCTAATCCGCCCTACGTGTCTCTTCGGTTTCCCCTATGTCCCGGGGCGTTGTTCAGCGTTTGCCAAGGCCTCGTCGCGTCCATTGTGTTGTTCCACGTAGGGCGGATTAGCGTAGCGTAATCCGCCATTCGGCGCGCCGCCGATAACCCGGCCGGAGCACGAAGCACAACTTAATGCGCCTCGTCCCAGTTTTTGCCGACGCCGACTTCGGCCGTCAGCGGCACTTTCAGTTGCGCGACGCCGGCCATCAACTCCGGCAGCTTTTGCTTGACCAGCTCCAGCTCGGCATCCGGCACTTCCAGCACCAGCTCATCGTGCACCTGCATGATCATCTTGGTCTGCAGCTTGTCGGTCTCGAGCCAGTTCTGCACCGCCACCATCGCCAGCTTGATCAGGTCGGCAGCCGTGCCCTGCATCGGCGCGTTGATCGCGGCCCGTTCGGCGCCTTGGCGGCGCGGGCCGTTCGGCGAGTTGATCTCCGGCAGCCACAGGCGGCGCCCGAACACCGTCTCGACGTACCCACGCGCCTTGGCCTGCAGACGGGTGTCGTCCATATATTGCTTCACGCCGGAGAAGCGGGCGAAATAGCGGTCGATGTAGCTCTGCGCGGCGGCGCGCTCGATGCCCAGGTTGGCCGCCAGGCCGAACGCGCTCATGCCGTAGATCAGGCCGAAGTTGATGACCTTGGCATAGCGGCGCTGCTCGCTCGACACCTCGTCCGGCGCCACGCCGAAGATCTCGGCGGCGGTGGCGCGGTGGATGTCCACGCCCTCGGCGAACGCGCGCAGCATGTTTTCGTCGCCCGAAATATGCGCCATGATGCGCAGTTCGATCTGCGAATAGTCGGCCGAGACGATGTGGCTACCCGGCGGCGCGATGAACGCTTCGCGGATGCGTCGGCCTTCCTTGGTTCGGATCGGAATGTTCTGCAAGTTCGGATCGTTCGACGCCAAACGTCCGGTCACCGCCACCGCCTGCGCGTAGTTGGTGTGCACGCGGCCGGTTTCCTTGTTGATGCCCTTCGGCAGCTTGTCGGTGTAGGTCGACTTCAGCTTCGACAGGCTGCGGTATTCCAGCAGCACCTTCGGCAGCGGATAGTCCTCGGCCAGCTTTTGCAGCACTTCCTCGTCGGTCGACGGCGCCCCGCTCGGAGTCTTTTTCACCACCGGCAGCTTGAGCTTTTCAAAGAAGATCTCGCCGATCTGCTTTGGCGAGCCCAGGTTGAACGGCTGCTCGGCCAGCTCGTGCGCCTTGGCCTCCAGCTCGACGATGCGCGCGCCCAGTTCGGCCGATTGCGTGTCGAGCAGCGCGGCGTCGATGTGCACGCCGTTGCGCTCGATCTTTTGCAACACCACCGCCGTCGGCAGCTCGATGTTGCGGTAGATGTAGCTCAGGCGCTCGTCGTTCTCGACCTCGCCGATCATCGACAGGTGCAGGCGCAGCGTGATGTCGGCGTCCTCGGCCGCGTATTCGGTCGCGCGCTGGATGTCCACCTTGTCGAAGGTGATCATGCTGGCGCCCTTGCCGCAGACGTCGACGAACGGGATCGTCGTGTGGTTCAGGTGGCGCAGCGCCAGGCCGTCCATGTCGTGCGTGCGGTGCGATTCGAACACATACGATTGCAGCAAGGTGTCGTGATGGATGCCGCGCAGGCGCACGCCGTGGTTGGCGAAGATGTGGCTGTCGTACTTCAGGTTCTGGCCGACCTTGAGCTTGGTCTCGTCCTCCAGCCATGGCTTGAGTTTTTCCAGCACATGTTCGCGCGTCAATTGTTCCGGCACGCCGGGATAGGCGTGCGCGACCGGGATGTAGCAAGCCACACCCGGCTGCACCGACAGCGAAATGCCGACCAGCTGCGCCGTCATCGGCTCCAGCGACGTGGTTTCGGTGTCGACGGCGGTCAGCTCGGCGGCGCCGATCAGCGCGATCCATTTGTCGAGCTGCTCGTCGGTGAACACGGTTTCATAGTTGACGTTGACCTTCGGCACTTCGCCGAACAGGTCGCCGTTGGACGACACCGCGCCGCCGGCGGCGACGGCCGCCGCCGCCTTGCCCGCGGCGCCGATGGGCGCGGCCGGGGTCAGCGCGTTCAGTTCGCGCAGCAAGGTCTTGAAGCCGTACTGGCCGAAGAAGGTCAGCAAGGTTTCCGAGTCCTCGGGGCGCGCGATCAGCGATTCGCTGATCGACATCATGTGCTCGGACAGGTTGCAGTCGGTTTTGACAGTGATCAGCTCGCGGCCCTTCGGCAGCCACTCGAGCGCCTTGCGCAAGTTCTCGCCAACGGCGCCGGTGATCTTGTCGGCATTGGCCATCACGCCGTCCAGGCTGTCGTACTGCGTCAGCCACTTGAGCGCCGTCTTCGGCCCGCACTTGGCCACGCCGGGCACGTTGTCGACCGTGTCGCCGATCAGGGTCAGGTAATCGATGATGCGGTTCGGCGGCACGCCGAACTTGGCGAGCACGCCAGCCTCGTCCATCTTCTCGTTGGTCATGGTGTTGATCAGCATGACTTGCGGATTGACCAGCTGCGCCAAATCCTTGTCGCCGGTCGACACCACCACCTTCATGCCGGCCTTGGCCGCGTCGACGGACAAGGTGCCGATGACGTCGTCGGCCTCGACGCCGTCGACCATCAGGATCGGCCAGCCCATGGCCTTGACGGCGATATGGATGGGCTCGATCTGCAGGCGCAGGTCGTCGGGCATCGGCGCGCGCGTGGCCTTATAGTCGGGATACATGTCGTCGCGGAAGGTCTTGCCCTTGGCGTCGAACACACAGGCGATGTAGGCGGCAGGATAATCGGCGCGCAACCGGCGCAGCATATTGACCATGCCATGCATGGCGCCGGTCGGGTGGCCGTCCGGGCTGCGCAGGTCGGGCAGCGCGTGGAAGGCGCGGTAAAGGTAACTGGAACCGTCAACTAACAGCAGGGTATTTTGCATAGGAACTAAAGAGATGTGAGGGCAAAAGTGCGTGATTTGCCACGAATGCCGCATTATCGCAGGTTTTGGCCGACGTCCGCCTGTCCCGCCCGCGTTTCAAGTATGACAATACGATAGAGAAATTCAACATTCCCTGTGGGGAATTCCGCCGAAAATCAGCTCGAAACCAGCCGCTGCGCACAGCGAAGCGTGTCTGTTTGTTACAATGGATCATACATAAAAATTCCACGGCTTTTTACCTACTAAGGCGATCCATCATGACGCGCACCTCACTCCTCTGGCCGGCACTCCTCCTGGCGCTCGGCGCCAACGCGTTCGCGCAGTCGACGCCGAGCCAGGCGCCGCCGAAACTGGAAAAGCTGGAGGAAGTGGCCGACGATCCGATCACGGTGACGGCCAAGCCGGCGCCGGAGCGCCAGATCACCGAACGCCGCGACAACAGCGGCAACGTGGTGGAAGCGACCGTCAAAAGCGGTCCGAGCACGTACACCTTGAAACCGACCCATCCGGTCGGCAGCTCCTTGCCGGGCGACGCCATGTCCGGCGCCGCGCGCGGTCCGCAGTGGACCGTGATGACCTTCGGCGGCAAGAAGAAGAAAAATCCGGAAGACGAAGCGGCGGCCGAGACCGACGCACCGCCACCGCCGCCACCAGCAGCGCCGGCCGCCAAGTAAACCCGGTAGTATCGCTTACAATTTATCGCTAACAACTATTAAAGACGCGCCTGCTTCGGCAGGCATTCCGGACGTCCGCCACGGCGGGCGCCGATACAACGAACCTCATCAAGCTTGCACATGGCAGTGTTTACCCCGGTCACCCTGGACGATGTCACCCAGTGGATCACGCAATTCCCCCTCGGCAAGCCGTTGGCCCTCAAGGGCATCGCCTCCGGCATTGAGAACAGCAATTTCTTCTTGACCACGGAGCGCGGCGAGTTTGTGCTCACGATCTTTGAAAACTTATCGTTCGAGCAACTGCCGTTTTATCTGAACCTGATGCGCCACCTGGCCGACCGCGGCGTGGCCGTGCCGGCGCCGATCGCCACCGACAAGGGCGAGCTGATCGTGCCGCTGCACGGCAAGCCGGCGTCCATCGTCACCAAGCTCGAGGGCAGCTCGCAGATGGACCCGCAACCGGTGCATTGCGCCGAAGTGGGCGCGATGCTGGCGCGCATGCATCTGGCCGGGCGCGACTACCCGCTGCACCAGCCCAATCTGCGCGGCCTGGACTGGTGGAACGCCACCACGCCGCAAGTGTTGCCTTTCCTTTCGGAAAGCAACGCCCACCTGCTCAAGGCCGAGATGCACTTCCAGGAGGCGTTCGCCGGTTGCGCGACCTACCGCCAGCTGCAAAGCGGCCCGGTGCACGCGGACCTGTTCCGCAACAACGTCATGTTCGACGGCGAGCGCCTGACCGGCTTCTTCGACTTTTACTTCGCCGGCTGCGACACCTGGCTGTTCGACGTCGCCGTCACCGTCAACGACTGGTGCATCGCCCTCGACACCGGCGTGCTCGACACGGACCGCGTGCGCGCGCTGCTCGACGCCTACCACGCCGTGCGCCCGTTCACCGAGGCCGAGCAAACCGCCTGGCAGCCGATGCTGCGGGCGGCGGCGCTGCGCTTCTGGCTGTCGCGCCTGTATGATTACCACCTGCCGCGCGAAGCCGAAATGCTGACCCCGCACGATCCGACCCACTTTGAGCGCATCTTGCGCGAACGCATCGCCACGCTGGCGCCGAAGCTTTTCTGATGAATAAATTCCCCGCGCGCGCCGGATGGCAATGGGTCAAGCAGGGCATGATGCTTTTCCGCAAGCAGCCCGGCGGCCTCATGGCGCTGTTTTTCTGCTGCATGTTCGTCTCGCTGTTCTCGATGATCGTACCGATACTGGGACAGATCGCGCCGTTCATCCTCACGCCGCTGTTCTCGGTCGCGCTGCTGGAGGGGTGCGCGCAGGTCGACCAGGGCAAGCGCGCGCTGCCGAATCTGCTGCTGAGCGGTTTCCGCAAGCCGGTGCGCAGTCCGCTGCTGGCCATGGGCGTGCTCAATTTGCTGTTGCTGGTGATCGCGCTGGGTGCGCTGTACGCGATGGCCGGCGACGCCGTGATGCAGATGAGCACGCGTCCGCCGAAGATCGACCAAAACCAGCTGGAAGGTTTGCTGGGCGCGGTGTTCACCTCGTCGACGATCTACACGGTGGGCTGGATGCTGACGTGCCTGACGGCGCCGCTGATCTACTGGCAGCAGATGAAATTGAACAAGGCGCTGTTTTTCAGCGTGGTCGCGGTGTTGCGCGGCTGGAAGGCGTTCCTGACGGCGGCCGTGACCTTGCACCTGATGTACTTCGTCGGCTGCAAGATCGTCGTGCTGATCCTGGGCTCGTCGCAGCTGGCGGTGGCGGGCATCTTCACGCTGTTCCTGATCACCATCGTGCTGACGCATTGCACGTTGTATGTCGCGTATCGGCAGATTTTTGGCGAGACTTCCACCGCGACCACGCCAGCCGACCAGCCTCCGCCGGCGCCATGACCCTGGCTTCCTGGTTGCGCACGCCGGGAGAGCCGCGCACCATCGCCGCGGCCATCGACTCGCGCGACAACAGCTTCAACCTGGTGCGGCTGGTGGCCGCGCTGCTGGTGGTGCTCTACCACGCCTCCATCCACGCCACGCGCGGCACCGGGCCGGACCCGGTCAGCGCCCTGCTGCTGCCGGTGGCCGACGCCGGCGCCATCGCGGTCGATGTGTTCTTCGTCCTGAGCGGCCTGTTCATCACCCAAAGCTGGATGCGCGACCCGAACGTGCCGCGCTTTCTCGCCCGCCGCGTGGCCCGCCTGGTGCCGGGGCTGCTGGCCTGCCTGGCGCTGACCACCATCGTCGCCGTGCTGTTCTTCTCGGACACGGGCGCCGCCGGGCTGGCCGATCCGGCCACCTGGCGCTACATTTTCAATGGCGCCGCGCTGCACTGGCTGCGCTACATCATCCCGCCGCAGGAACTGGCGCTGCCCGGCGTCCTGGGCGGCCAGCCGCTCAACGGTCCACTGTGGACCGTGTACTGGGAAGGCCGCATGTATGTGATGGTTGCGCTGATCGGCTTTGCCGCCATCATGCCGATGCGGCGCTGGATGATGGCCATGTCGCTGCTGCTGGCCTTGTGCGCGTTCGAATTCCCCCGGGTGCTGGCCGGTTATGTGTGGGAAGCGCGCCTGTGGTCCTTGTTCCTGTGCGGGATGCTGCTGCAGACCTTGGCGACGGAGGTGCGTTTCGGCGTGCGCCAGTTCGCCGTCGCGTGCGCGCTGCTGGCCTTGAATTCGACGCGCTGGCTCGCCGTGGAAGGCCAGACGCTGACCCTCGTCGGCGTGATCCTGGCGGCGCTCACGCTGGCGCTGTGGGTGGGCGGCTCGCGCGCGCTGCGCTGGCGCCACCTGCAAAAGCACGACTACTCCTACGCGATCTACATCTACCACTGGCCGGTCATGCTGATGCTGAAAAGCATGCTGCCACCGGTGGGGATGTGGGCCATGCTGGCCGCCACCCTGGCGGTGGTGCTGCCGCTGTCCATCCTGAGCTGGCACTGCGTGGAATCACCGGCGCTGGCCTGGACGCGCGCCATGCTCGCACGGCGCCGCGAAGCGAAGCCGGCCTGACCGGGGTTAGTGGTTCAGGCGCTCGAGCTTGGCGATGCTGAGGTCGAGCACCTTCATGCCGTTGCTGCCGAAGTTGATCTGCGCCCGCGCGTTGGCGCCGCTGCCTTCGATATTGACGATCACCCCTTCGCCGAACTTGCCGTGCGCGACCGACTCGCCGATGCGCCAGCCCGCGCCCGGCGACTTGTTGGCCATATTTTGCGCGATCTTTTGCGCGATCGCGTTGTCCGAACCGGCCAGCGGCACCACGTCGTCCCACGGCGTTTTCTTGTTGGCGAACCAGTGCGATTGCACCTTCGGCGACAGCCACTTGAGCGCGTCCTCCGGCAATTCGTCGAAGAAGCGCGATTTCATGTTGTAGCGGGTCTGTCCGTGCAGCATGCGCGTCTGCGCGAAGCACATGTACAGGCGCTGCCGCGCGCGCGTGATCGCCACGTACATCAGGCGCCGCTCCTCCTCCACGCCGCCATCCTCGCGCGAGCTGCTTTCGTGCGGGAACAAGCCCTCCTCCAGCCCGGTGATGAAGACGTTGTTGAACTCCAGCCCCTTGGCCGAGTGCACCGTCATCATCTGCACCGCTTCCTGGCCGGCCGTAGCCTGGTTGTCGCCGGCCTCCAGCGAGGCGTGCGACAGGAACGCCGACAACGGCGACATCACCGTCGCCAGCGGCGCGTCGGCGTCGAGGATTTCGAAGCCGTCCTCGTTGACCACCGGCAGGCCCGACTGCTCCTGCGAGCGCGGCCCCATGTGCGCCGGCGCGCCCTGGCCGAAGCCCTCCTCCGAGACGAATTGCGTCGCGGCGCTGACCATCTGCTCCAAGTTCTCGATGCGGTCGGCGCCTTCCTTTTCGGTCTGGTAGTGCGCCAGCAGGCCGCTGGCCTCCAGCACCACACGCACCAGTTCCGGCAACGCCATCTGCTGCGTCTCGAAGCGCGCGCCCTCGATCAGCTTGACGAAGCCGCCCAGCGACGAGCCGGCCTTGCCCATGACATACGGCACCGCCGCGTACAGCGACACCCGGTGCTGGTCGGCCGCCGCCTGCAACGCTTCGATCGAGCGCAGGCCGATGCCGCGCGTCGGGAAGTTGACCACGCGCAGGAAGGCCGAGTCGTTGTGCGGGTTGTCCATCAGTTGCAAATACGCGATCGCGTGCTTGACCTCGGCGCGCTGGAAGTAGCGCAGGCCGCCATAGACGTGGTACGGAATGCCGGCCGAGAACAGCGCGTGCTCGATCACGCGCGACTGCGCGTTGGACCGGTACAGCACCGCGATCTCGCTGCGCGAGGCGCCGTCGGCGATCAGGTTCTTGGTTTCCTCGATGATCCATTGCGCCTCGGCCAGGTCGGAGCTGGCTTCGTACACGCGCACCTGCTCGCCGTGGCCGGCGTCGGTGCGCAGGTTCTTGCCCAGGCGCTTGCTGTTATTGGCGATCAGCACGTTGGCCGCGTCCAGGATGTGGCCGTGCGAGCGGTAGTTCTGCTCCAGCTTGATCAGGTTCTTGACGTGGAACTCGCGCTCGAAGGCGCTCATGTTGCCGACGTTGGCGCCACGGAAGGCATAAATACTCTGGTCGTCGTCGCCGACGGCGAACAGCGCGCCGCCGCCCTGCTCGCCGTGGCCGGCCAGCAGCTTGAGCCATTTGTATTGCAGATCGTTGGTGTCCTGGAACTCGTCGACCAGGATGTGCTGGAAGCGCTGCTGGTAGTGCTGGCGCAGCGGCTGGTTGCGGGTCAGCAGTTCATAGGTGCGCAGCAACAGTTCGGCGAAGTCGACCACGCCTTCGCGCTGGCACTGGTCGTCGTACATTTGGTACAGCTCGACCTTCTTGCGCTCGTCGGCGTTGTACGGGTCGATCTTGTCGGCGCGCAGGCCCTGGTCCTTGGCGCCGTTGATGAAGTACATCACCTCTTTCGGCGGGAACTTCTCGTCGTCGATGTTGTTGGCCTTGATCAGGCGCTTGATCGCCGACAGCTGGTCCTGCGAGTCGAGAATCTGGAACGTCTGCGGCAGCGCGGCATCACGGTGATGGGTGCGTAGCAGGCGGTTGCACAATCCGTGGAACGTGCCGATCCACATGCCGCGTGTATTAATCGGCATCATTGCCGACAAGCGCGCCGTCATTTCCTTGGCGGCCTTGTTGGTGAAGGTCACGGCCAGGATGCCGGACGGCGACACCTGCCCGGTCTGGATCAGCCAGGCGATGCGAGTCGTCAATACGCGGGTTTTGCCGGAGCCTGCGCCCGCCAGAATCAGGGCGCTTTGGGCCGGCAGGGTCACGGCAGCGAGTTGTTCGTCGTTAAGATTGTGAAGAAGATTTTGCATGCCGTGATTATACCGGCAGGCGACCATCGGGGTCGGTCCATGTGTGGCGTTGCGGCATCCGCCGGCACGCGCCAAAGCACGCCCGGCGGCGAACGGTCCGTTACATCAAGCCCTGTGCCGGGACCGCCTTGCCATTGCGGATGGCATCCTGCACCAGCGCTTTGAAGTTGCGCTCGGCTTCGCGGCTGGCCTTGGCCTGCTCGCGGCCCAACTCACCCATGCGGCGCCCCAGTTCGGCCATCGGTTTGCTGGCTTCGGCCATCTGCAGGTTAAGCGCCTTCATCGGCGCGTGGTTGCGGTGCAGCCCGGCCATTTTCTCGGCCATATCGCGCTGCAGTTGCGCCATTTCCCGTTGCGTCGGCGCCATCTCGCGGTGCAGCGCCGCTTCCAGTTCGCGGTATTTGCGCAGGCTTTCCTTGCTCTGGTCGTGGTTCAGCGTTTCGCTGGCGGCGACCATGCGCGCGGCGATGGCTTCCTGCTTGGCCGCCAGGGCTTCCATCTGGCGCTCCAGCCGCTGGCGCTCCGCCGCCACAGGGCCGCTGTCGAAATCGCGGGTCAAGACGTCGATCCGCGCGGCCAGGCCGTCCATGACCTTGGCCTGCAGGTCCATCCGCTTGCCTTGCGCGTCCATTCGCTCGCCGAGCTCGCTGACGGGCTTCCACAGCTGCCGCACCCTGGCGATGACCGCCGGATCCTGGATCAGATAGGTTTTACCGCCTTCGCGGTACCAGACGAAGTCGCCCTTGGCGCTCGAACGCAGTTCGGCGATGCGGCGCATGTCGTCGGACGAGCCGGAAACCTGGACCTGGTCGATATCCCTGGTGACGATCGCATAGGCACGGTCGCCGCCGTTGACGGACAGGTTGATCGCGCTGTCGCCGAACGAGAAAGGCGCGGCTGGCGCGGGCGGTGCCGCCGGCGCGGCGGGAAGCGCCGGGGCTGCCGGCGCCGCCGGAATTGCGGGCAAGGCCGGCAGCGCGGGAGCGGCGGGGGCGGCAGGGGCGGCAGGCGCGGCCGGTGCTGCAGGGGCGGCAGGGGCGGCAGGCGCGGCCGGTGCTGCAGGGGCGGCCGGTGCCGCAGGCGCCGCGTCAGCGACGGCGGGAACCTCTGGCGGCTCAGGTGGCTGGGCCGGCTCCGGCAATTCAGGCAACGCTGGAAGTTCGGCCATGTCGGCGGCCGGCGCGGCGTCGGCCGCCATGTTGGCGGCGGGCGCGGCGTCGGCGACCGTTTCCATGGCGGCAACCGCGCCCGTCATCGCCGCCGGCGGCTGCGGCGCGGCCTGCGCATACAACACGGCGCTGGCCGCGAACAGGCCGATCAGGGGTACGGCCATCTTCCAGCTGACCGGTTCAACATCGGGACGCAGCAGGCGTTTAATACGAGACATGAGATTTCCTCCGTGAGCCGCGTGGGCTAGTTGTGTGGTATCGAACTGGAATTTATCCAGCTCGGACAAGGCCTTTGCCAGCATCTGCGGTTGACCGAGCATGGCGACTGCAAGGTCATCGGCGATTTGTTCTCGCTCTACACGGATACGGCGCGACAAGGCCCAAACACTAGGGTGATAGAACAGCACGATTTCCACCGCGCTTTGAATGAGGTTAATCAGATAGTCCCGGCGCTTGATGTGCGCCAGCTCGTGCGCCAGCAGCGCCTCGAGCAGGTTGGGCGCCATGCCGGTGATCAGCGAGGCCGGCACCAGCACGATGGGGCGCCAGCAGCCGGCCGTGATCGGGCTGTCGAGCAGGTCGGCCACGCCGAGGCGCACGTGTTGCGGAATCTCGAAGCGGCGCGCCATCTCGGACAGGCGGCGCTGCCAGTAATGGTTGACGGTGTAGTGGTCATTGCGGGTGCGCTCGGCAACCCACTTAAGGCCGATGGCCAGGCGCAGCGACATCAGCGCGGCGCCGGCCAGCCACAGGCCGACGATCCACGCCAGTTGGCCACGCAACGTGGCTTCCCAGCCGGCCAGGGTACCATCGTCGATCAATGCGGCTGCGGCGGCGGCGCCCGACTGGGCGGCGTCGGCGCTGGCTGAGAGGACGGCGGGAATCAATAAAGCGGCGGCGCCAAGTCCGGCGCCGGCACGCGCTGCGGCATCGGCCGCGTTGACCTGCACGATGACGCTGGCCAGCGGCAGCGCCGCGCACAGCAACAAGCCGGCGCAGGCGACCGCGTAACGCGTCTGCGGACGCGCCTTGCGCAGCAAAAACAGTGCAAGCGACACACCCCAGCCGATCAGCAGCCCTTGCCAGATGAAGTGCAGCAGCGCCCAGCCGATGGCTGGCACCAGGGCGGACAGGGCGCTAGCCATGGAGGCCCGCCCGCCGTGAATTCATGCGTATGCGTAACTTGATGCGTAACTTGATGCGTAAATTCGTCATGCCGCACTCCCCGGTCGATGGATGTAGAATAAATTATCTAGAACGCCGTGTCTAGAACTTTTTTTCTACATCCATTCAATGCAGCGATCGCGCCTAGTAGATCACGACCGAACGGATCGATTCGCCGCTCTTCATCAGGTCGAAGCCCTCGTTGATGCGCTCGAGCGGCAAGCGATGGGTGATCAGGTCGTCGATATTGAGCTTGCCTTCCATGTACCAGTCGACGATCTTCGGCACGTCGGTGCGGCCACGGGCGCCGCCGAAGGCCGAACCCTTCCACACGCGCCCCGTCACCAGCTGGAACGGACGGGTGGAGATCTCCTGCCCCGCCGCCGCCACGCCGATGATGATCGACTGGCCCCAGCCCTTGTGGCAGCACTCGAGCGACTGGCGCATCGTGGTGGTGTTGCCGATGCACTCGAAGCTGTAGTCGGCGCCGCCGTCGGTCAGCTGGACGATCGCGTCGACGACGTTTTCCACCTCGGTCGGGTTGATGAAATGGGTCATGCCGAACTTGCGCGCCATTTCCTGGCGGGCCGGATTGATGTCGACGCCGATGATCTTGTCGGCGCCGACCATCTTGGCCGCCTGGATCACGTTCAGGCCGATGCCGCCCAGGCCGAACACGACGACGTTGGCGCCCGCCTCCACCTTGGCGGTGAACAGCACCGCGCCCACGCCGGTGGTCACGCCGCAACCGATGTAGCAAACTTTATCGAACGGCGCGTCCTCGCGGATCTTGGCCAGCGCGATTTCCGGCACCACGATGTAGTTGGAGAAGGTCGACGTGCCCATGTAGTGGTAAATCGGCTTGCCGTCGATGGAGAAGCGGCTGGTGGCGTCGGGCATCAGGCCGCGTCCCTGGGTCGAGCGGATCGACTGGCACAGGTTGGTCTTTTGCGACAGGCAGAATTTGCACTGGCGGCATTCCGGCGTGTACAGCGGAATGACGTGGTCGTCCTTCTTGAGCGATTTGACGCCGGGGCCGACGTCGACCACCACGCCGGCGCCCTCATGGCCCAGGATGGCGGGGAAGATACCTTCCGGATCGGCGCCGGACAAGGTGTAGTAATCGGTGTGGCAAATGCCGGTGGCCTTGATCTCGACCAGTACCTCGCCCTCGCGCGGTCCGCCCAGCTCCACTTCCTCGATCGTCAGCGGCTGGCCCGCTTGCCATGCAATGGCGGCTTTGGTTTTCATTGTTTGTCCTCTGGCTGGTGAATACGGGAGACCGGAACGGCAAACCGTTGCGGTGATCCGTCATGATAGCAAGCCAGAGGCCGAACGGGGATATTGCCCGTCCTTGACGCGCTATTGCGGCTCGACCGGCATCGCCGGGCCGATGGCCAGCAAGTCCGACACGGTGCGCCACAGCTGGCGCGGCGAGGTCCACGGCTTGGGCAGGAAGCTGCTGCCGGCCATGTGGCGCTCCGGATGGCGGGCCGAGTACAGCAGCACGCGGGCGTCCTGCTGGTGTTGGTGCAAACCATGCAGCAAGGCGCCGCCGTCGCCGTCCTGCAGGTCGGGATCGATCACCACCAGCGCGAACTGCTCGCGGCGCAGCAGGTCCTGGGCGGCGGCCATCGTCGCCACATGGGTCACCTGGGTTTCCGGCACCAGCAAGGTGGCCAGCACCAGCGCGGCGTCGGCGTCGCTGTCGATGTGGAGCACGCGCGGCGCGGCCGCGTAGATGGAAAAGCCGATCGCGGCGCCGCCTTCCTGGTCGCTGAATGGACGGAAGGTGTCATTGGAATAATCGTTGGTCATGGTGTTCTCCGCACAAGGCTGAAATCAATGCATAGCCGGCAGCGCTGGTGTAAAAGCTGTCGGGAGCAGGTCGGCGGAGTTGGGCCGAGGAGTTGAGACGGTCGCGGGGGAATGGCGGCCGGAGCTGCGGCAGGCGGAGGTGAGGCCCTGCGGCGGCGGAATGCTGTGCTGCTAATTGTGTGCTACTGATATTCTGTGTTGCTAGTTGACAGTGTACAACAAAAATTCCACAAGGAAACAGAAAAGGCAGGAAATTCCTGCCTTGATGTACAACAATAACGCCGCTGTCTACTTTTTCAGACGTTGGTTAAAGGCCGCATGCAGGCCGTTTAACGTTTCCTCGGCGGCCAGCAGCTGGTCGGCCACCTCGTTGACCTTGCGGCGGTTGGAGCGGGCGTGGTCGCGCAACACCTCGAACGCCGTGTTGCGGTCGGTCTGGAATTTGCACATCAGCAGGCCCACGGCCAGGCTGGTCTCGCGGCCGGCGGCCAGCGCGGCGTTCAGATTGAGCTCGGTGCGGCGCAGCTGGCGGATCTCGTCGGCGCGCGCCAGGCCGGCGGCGAACGCCGGCATCAGGTGCTTTTCGTCGACCGGTTTGACCAGGAAGCCGACCGCGCCGTACGAGGCGGCCTGCTTGCCAGCGTCGGCGTCGCCGCGTCCGGACAGGAACATGAACGGCACCGAACTGGTCGCGTGCAGCTGCTTGGCCAGTTCCAGCCCGGTCATGCCGGGCATGTGGATATCGAGCAGCGCCAGATCCGGTTCGCGCTGGGCGATCACGTTCAGGGCCTGCTCCGCCGACGACGCCTTGAGGATGTCGTAGCCGGCATTGCCGAGTACTTCGCCCAGGAAGTCGAGCAGCAGTTGGTCGTCGTCGACGATAAGGATCAGACGCTTGGGGCTAGGAGAAACTGGCATGTGACGGCAACCTTGGGCTATTGCTAACGGCCCAATTATAAAGCGGAAAGACCCTTCTGCTGGAATGATTTGCTGGTGTTGTGTATGACAAACATCGACGCGAACTGGCCGACCGCGCCGGCCACGCTTTCAGCTTGATAGACGCTGCTGATGGCCGCGACCATGCCGGCGCCGCGCGCGACCAGCGGCGCCGCGTTCTCCGGCGTCATGCCGCCGATGACGACGGTGGGAACGCTGATCGTTTCGCGCGCCTGGTCGAGGATCTCCGGGCGCGTGGTGACGGCGTATTGTTTAACACGGGACGGGTAGAAGCCGCCGAAGGCCACATAGCTGGCGCCGGCCCGCTGCGCCGCCAGCGCGCGCGGCATGTCGCCGTAGCACGAGGCGCCGATGATCTTGTCGGCGCCGAGCCGGGCGCGCACCTGCGCGACGTCGGCGTCGGTGCCGCCGAGGTGCACGCCGTCGGCGCCCGTTTCCAGGCACAGGTCGACGTGGTCGTTGACGATGAACGGCACGCCGTAGCGCCGGCACAGCGCCAGCAGCGCGCCCGCCTGCTCCAGGCGCAGCGCGCTTGCCGCCTCCTTGTGGCGGTATTGCAGCAGCGCGACGAGGTTACCGCCGCCGACGCCGTGGCCCACGCCGGCGTCGAGCGCCTGTTCGCTGGCGTCCAGCAGCCGCGCGGTGTCGTCCCAGTTGGGGGTGACCAGATAAAGTCCTTGCATGGTGTGTTCTCCTGATTTTAGTGTGGGTCTAGCGCAGCGGAATGCGCTGGCCGGGGGCGACCGTATAGGCGTCGCGCAGCGCGGCGTTGCAATAGTACTGCGCCTGGTCGAGCGCGCAGCCGGTCGGCGTGCCCAGCGCCAGCTGGCCGGCGATGGCCGAGGCGAGCGTGCAACCGCTGCCGTGGAAGCCGCCGTCCAGGCGCTGCCAGCGCCATTGTTGCGTGGCTGGCGGGGTGTTCCCGGGTTCGGCGCCGGGGCCGAACCAGCGATTGACCACCTCGTCGCCGTCGCCGTGGCCGCCGGTGATCAGCACGTGGCGGCAGCCCAGCGCGCGGAGGACCTGGGCCTGCGCCTGCGGGTCGGGCGTGGCGTGTCCGCTCAGTGCCAGCGCCTCCGGACCGTTGGGCGTCAGCACCGTCACCAGCGGCAGCAACGGCGCCAGCGCCGCCACCGCGTCGCCGCGCGACAGCGTGTCGCCATGGCCGCTGGCCAGCACCGGGTCGAGCACCACCGGCAGTTCCGGTTGCAGCGCGCGCAACGCGCGGATCACTTGCGCGATCGCCAGCGCGTTGGCGGCGCTGCCGGGAATGCCGATCTTGACGGCGGCGATCGCGATCTTGCCGGTCAGCGCGCGGGCCTGGCGCAGCACCAGGTCCGGTTCGACCGGTTGCACCTCGTAGGCGCGGTCGTTGTCCTGCACCGTCAGGGCGGTGACGACGCACAGCGCGTGCGCGCCCTGCCCCGCGACCGCCTGTGCGTCGGCGACGATGCCGGCGCCGCCGGAAGGGTCCATCCCGGCGAACACCAGCACGCACGGCCGCGCGGCCGCGCCGGGCCCCGTCGCCGTCATGCCAGCCGGCCCGCCATCGGCGACGACGGCGAGGCGGCGAACTTGCGCGCGATGCGCCCGGCCAGATAAGCCTCGCGGCCGGCCTGCACGCCCAGCTTCATGGCGCGCGCCATGCGCACCGGGTCGCGCGCGCCGGCGATGGCGGTGTTCATCAACACGCCGTCGCAGCCCAGCTCCATCGCGATGGCGGCGTCGGAGGCGGTGCCGACGCCGGCGTCGACCAGCACCGGCACCTTGGCCTGGTCGATGATCAGCGACAGGTTCCACGGATTGAGGATGCCCATGCCGGAGCCGATCAGCGACGCCAGCGGCATCACCGCCACGCAGCCGATGTCCTCGAGGATCTTGGCCTGGATCGGATCGTCGCTGCAGTAAACCATGACGTCGAAACCGTCCTTGACCAGGATCTCGGCCGCGACCAGGGTCTCCGGCATGTGCGGGAACAAGGTCTTCTCGTCGCCCAGCACTTCCAGCTTGACCAGCTTGTGGCCGTTGAGCAGCTCGCGCGCCATCTGCAGGGTGTAGACCGCGTCCTTGGCGTTGTAGCAGCCGGCCGTGTTGGGCAGGATGGTGTACTGCGACGGCGGCAGCACGTCCAGCAGGCTGGGCGCCTTCGGGTCCTGGCCGATGTTGACGCGGCGGATGGCCACGGTGATGATCTCCGCCCCGGCGGCGTCGGTCGCGTCGCGGGTTTGCTGCAAGTCCTTGTATTTGCCGCTGCCGACCAGCAGGCGCGATGTGTATTGCTTGCCGGCGATGGTCAGCAGGTCTTGGGATGGTGCGTTCATATAGTAGTCCTCTCAGTTCCAACCCGCATGCCTTTGCCTGAGCGCAGGCGTCGCCGCTTAGGGGTCGTACCCCGTACGGGGTACGACCCCGCGTGGGGGTGCGGGTTTGCATAAATTAGCCGCCGCCGATGGCGCGCACGATGTCCACTTTGTCCAGCGGCTGCAGCACCCGCTGAGGCCATTGCTGGCGCGGCACCACCGAGCGGTTGACCGCCAGCGCCAGCGCTTGCCCGGTCAAGGACAGCGCGTCGACCAGCTGGGCCAAGGTCTGTTGCGGCGGCACCTCGTGGGGCGCGCCGTTCAGTTCTATCGCAATCGGCTCTATCGAAATGCTCGCGTCGTTCATGCCGGCCTCACAGCTTGCGATACAGCTCGGCGCCGTTCTTGATGAACTCCACCGCCTTGACCTGCATGCCCTGCTCGATCGCCACGCCGTCGCTCATGCCGTTGGCGGCGGCGTACTCGCGCACCTCCTGCGTGATCTTCATCGAGCAGAAATGCGGGCCGCACATCGAACAGAAATGCGCCACCTTGGCCGAATCCTTGGGCAAGGTCTCGTCGTGGAACTCGCGCGCCTTGTCCGGATCGAGGCCCAGGTTGAACTGGTCGTCCCAGCGGAATTCGAAGCGCGCCTTCGACAGCGCGTTGTCGCGGATCTGCGCGCCCGGATGGCCCTTGGCCAGGTCGGCGGCGTGCGCGGCGATCTTGTACGTGATGATGCCGTCCTTGACGTCGTTCTTGTCCGGCAGGCCCAGATGTTCTTTCGGCGTGACGTAGCACAGCATCGCGGTGCCGTACCAGCCGATCTGCGCGGCGCCGATGCCGGAAGTGATGTGGTCGTAGCCGGGCGCGATGTCGGTGGTCAACGGTCCCAGGGTGTAGAACGGCGCCTCGTGGCACTGCTCCAGCTGCAGGTCCATGTTCTCCTTGATCAGCTGCATCGGCACGTGGCCGGGGCCTTCGATCATCACCTGCACGTCGTGCTTCCAGGCGATTTGCGTCAGCTCGCCCAGGGTTTTCAGTTCGCCCAGTTGCGCCTCGTCGTTGGCATCGTAGATCGAGCCGGGACGCAAGCCGTCACCGAGCGAGAACGACACGTCGTAGGCCTTCATGATTTCGCAGATCTCTTCGAAGTGCGTGTACAGGAACGATTCCTTGTGGTGCGCCAGGCACCACTTGGCCATGATCGAGCCGCCGCGCGAGACGATGCCGGTCAGGCGCTTGGCCGTCATCGGCACGTAGCGCAGCAGCACGCCGGCGTGGATGGTGAAGTAGTCGACGCCCTGCTCGGCCTGCTCGATGAGGGTGTCGCGGTAGATTTCCCAGGTCAGGTCCTCGGCCTTGCCGTTGACCTTTTCCAGCGCCTGGTAAATCGGCACGGTGCCGATCGGGACCGGGCTGTTACGGATGATCCACTCGCGCGTTTCGTGGATATGCTTGCCGGTCGACAGGTCCATGACGTTGTCGCCGCCCCAGCGGATCGCCCACGTCATTTTTTCGACTTCCTCGCCGATCGACGAGGTGACGGCCGAATTGCCGATGTTGGCGTTGATCTTGACCAGGAAATTGCGGCCGATGATCATCGGCTCGATCTCCGGGTGGTTGATGTTTGCCGGGATGATGGCGCGGCCCCGCGCGATCTCCTCGCGCACGAATTCAGGGGTGATCTCGGCCGGGATGCTGGCGCCGAACGATTGGCCCGGATGCTGGCGGCCCATCAAATCGGCCAGGCGCTGGCCCATCGGCCCGGAGCCCTTGAGGTTTTCCAGGTACTCCTTGCGGCGCAGGTTTTCGCGGATCGCCACGAACTCCATCTCCGGCGTGACGATGCCCCGGCGCGCGTAGTGCATTTGCGTGACGTTGGCGCCGGCGCGCGCGCGGCGCGGCTGGCGGTGCAGGTTGAAACGCAGTTCGGCCAAGGCGGGATCGGCCAGGCGCGCCTTGCCGTAGTCGGAGGTCGGGCCGTCGAGCTCCTCGGTGTCGCCGCGCTCCAGTATCCACGGCAGGCGCGGGGTGGCGGCCAGGCCGGAGCGGATGTCGATCACCGCGTCCGGATCGGTGTACGGGCCGGAGGTGTCGTAGACGTAGACCGGCGGATTGGCCTCGAAGCCGAACGACGCGGGCGTGTCGGCCTGCGTGATTTCGCGCATCGGCACGCGGATGTCAGGCCGGCTGCCTTCGACGTAGATCTTGCGGGAATTGGGTAACGGTTTGATCGCTGCCTCGTCCACGGTGGCGGTGGCGGACAGGAATTTGGGATTGGCGTTCATTTGGCTCCTTGGTTGGCTACAGGAGCCAGCAAAGGAGGTTGGACGGCGCCGCGCCCGGAATGTGAGGGGGTGGCGGCGTTGTCCTAAGCTTCCCTTCGCTGGCATTATCCAGATCAGGTTCGGAGGGTATTTCTCACCCGCTCACCGTATTGCATTGCTTTCAATACGATGTGCAGGACCCCTAGCGTGTGCCGCCTTGCGGCAGCGGGGCGATTATAACAGAGAGGCGCGGGCGCCGATAAGTAGATTCGAACCGCTCACCGGGCACAACGCAACCACGTTGCGGCCCGCGCCACCGATACTGGCACACCTCGACAGCACTTTACGCGCCCCGCCATGACCCACTACCCTGCCTCCGATTTGCGCGCCGTCCCCTGCCTGCTGATGCGCGGCGGAACCTCGCGCGGCCCGTTCTTCCTCGAGTCCGATTTGCCGGCCGATCCGGCCGCGCGCGACCGCGTGCTGCTGGCCGCGCTGGGTTCTCCCGACAGCCGGCAAATCGACGGCCTCGGCGGCGCCCATCCGCTCACCAGCAAGGCCGGCATCGTGCGCAAGAGCACCACCGCCGGCGTCGACCTGGACTTCCTGTTCGCCCAGCTGCAGCCGGACGGCGACACGGTCGACCTCACGCCCAACTGCGGCAACATGCTGGCGGCGGTGCTGCCGTTCGCGCTCGAACGCGGGCTGCTGCCGGCCGGCGACGGCGCCACCACGGCGCGCATCCT
This sequence comes from Oxalobacteraceae bacterium OTU3CAMAD1, assembly GCA_024123915.1. Taxonomy (NCBI): domain Bacteria; kingdom Pseudomonadati; phylum Pseudomonadota; class Betaproteobacteria; order Burkholderiales; family Oxalobacteraceae; species Oxalobacteraceae bacterium OTU3CAMAD1. The sequence continues at coordinate 6,790,171 of CP099650.1, forward strand.
GACCCTCAACACCGGCATGCAATGCGACGTCACCATGCCGACGCCGGGCGGCCGCTTGCGCTACGGCGGCGACGCGCGCATCGACGGCGTGCCCGGCAGCGCCGCGCCCATCAGCATCAACTTCCTCGACACGGCCGGCTCGGTGTGCCCGGCGCTGCTGCCCAGCGGGCGCCGGATGGACCGGATCGCCGTGGCGGCCCGGGCCGGCGGCGCCGGCGCCGCCGGCTTCAACGTCGCGCCGTACGAGATCGACGCCACCCTGATCGACAACGGCATGCCGATGGTGCTGGTGCGGGCGGCCGACTTCGGCCTGACCGGCCACGAATCGGTGGCGGCGCTGAACGCCGACACCGACCTGCGCGCCAGGCTCGAGGCGCTGCGCCTGACGGCCGGCCCGCTGATGGGACTGGGCGATGTGACGACCAGGAACTATCCGAAGATGTGCCTGGTCGCGGCGCCGCGCGCCGGCGGCGCGCTGGCCACCCGCTGCTTCATTCCGCACCTGTGCCACGAGGCGATCGGCGTGCTGGCCGCCGTCACCGTGGCCACCGCCTGCGTGCTGCCCGGATCGGTCGCGGCCGGCCTGGCCGCCGGCTTGGCCGCGATCCCGGACGGCATGCCCAAGACGCTGTCGATCGAACATCCCGGCGGCGAGTTCAGCGTGGAGCTGGCATTCGCCCCCGGCGAGCCGGAGCGGGTGGCCAGGGCCGCCCTGCTGCGCACCGCCCGTCCCATCATGCGGGGCGAAGTCCTGATCCCCGGCCATCTCTAAAAAGGAAGCACCCCATGCGCAAGCCCTTGATCATCGATTGCCACGGCCATTACACCACCGCCCCCAAGGCGCTGGAGGAATGGCGCAAGCGCCAGATCGCCCACCTCGACAACCCGGCGCTGGGGCCGAAAGCGTCCGAGCTGCGGATCGGCGACGACGAGCTGCGCGAGTCGATCGAACTGAACCAACTGAGGCTGATGCGCGAGCGCGGCTCGGATCTGACCATCTTTTCGCCGCGCGCCAGCTTCATGGCCCACCACATCGGCAACGCCGGCACCAGCGCCACCTGGGCCGCCCTCTGCAACGAGTTGTGCGCGCGCGTGGCCGGCCTGTTCCCGGACCACTTCATCGGCGCGGCCATGCTGCCGCAGTCGCCCGGCGCCGATCCGCGCGGCTGCGTCGCCGAGCTGGAGCGATGCGTCAAGGACTACGGCTTTGTCGGCGTGAACCTCAATCCCGATCCGTCGGGCGGGCATTGGACCGCGCCGCCGCTGTCGGACAAGTGCTGGTATCCGCTGTACGAAAAGATGGTCGAGTACGAGATCCCGGCGATGATCCACGTCAGCACCAGCTGCAACGCCTGCTTCCACACCACCGGCGCGCACTACCTCAACGCCGACACCACCGCCTTCATGCAATGCCTGACCAGCGACCTGTTCTCGGACTTCCCGACGCTCAAATTCCTGATTCCGCACGGCGGCGGCGCCGTGCCGTACCACTGGGGGCGCTTTCGCGGGCTGGCGCAGGAGCTCAACAAGCCGCTGCTGGGCGAGCATCTGTTGAACAACATTTTCTTCGACACCTGCGTCTACCACCAGCCCGGCATCGACCTGCTGACCCGGGTCATGCCCGTCAAAAACGTGCTGTTCGCCTCGGAGATGATCGGCGCCGTGCGCGGCATCGATCCCGAGACCGGCCACCACTACGACGACACCCGGCGCTACATCGAGGCGGCCGATTTGACCGACGCCGAGCGCCACGCCATTTTCGAAGGCAACGCGCGCCGGGTCTACCCGCGCCTGGACGCCGCCCTGACCCGGAAAGGATATTGAGCATGAGCATGAACATGAGCATGAGCATGAGCACGCCCCTGATGCACCAGCTGGGCGTCGTCAAGCGCGGCGTCGCGCGCGCCGACCTCGCCCAGGTCGACCTGCTGGGCGGCTTCGGCAGCGCCACCGTGCACGAGGCCATGGGCCGGGTCGGCCTGATGAAGCCCTATATGCGGCCGATCTACCCCGGCGCGCAGGTGTCGGGCACGGCCGTCACCGTGCTGCTGCATCCGGGCGACAACTGGATGCTGCACGTGGCGGCCGAGCAGATCGCGCCCGGCGACATCGTCGTCGCCGCCCTGACGGCCGAGTGCTCCGACGGCTACTTCGGCGACCTGCTGGCCACCAGCTTCATGGCGCGCGGCGCCAGGGCGCTGGTCATCGACGCCGGCGTGCGCGACGTGCGCGTGCTCACGGACATGGGCTTTGCCGTCTGGAGCAAGAATATCAGCGCCAAGGGCACGATCAAGGCAACAATCGGCTCGGTCAACATTCCGGTGCTGTGCGCCGGCGCGCTGGTCCACCCGGGCGACGCCATCGTCGCCGACGACGACGGCGTCGTCGTCGTGCCGGCGGCCGACGTCGCGCGCGTGGCCGCCGTCGCCCGGCAACGCGAGGACCTGGAGGCGGACAAGCGCGCCCGGCTGGCCGCCGGCGTGCTGGGGCTGGACATGTACGACATGCGCGGCGCGCTGGCGCAGGCCGGCCTGCGCTATATCGACTAGATCCATGGACTAGACCCGGCGGCCGGCCGCCGCCGGTGCGTGGCGAAAATCCGACGCCCGGCCGCTTCCATGTGGCGAGGTGGGCCGTGGTGGACTTCGGCTGATGTATAGTCGATTTATGCCACAATGCAACTTCCATCGTCCCGCCGCCGTTCCCCGCGATGCCGCCCCCGCGGCGGGCCGGCCGTGGCAGTGGCAGCTGCTGCTGGCGCTGTCGGCCCTGCTGCTGGCGCTGTGCGTGTCCCCGCGCGCCGCCGTCGCCGCCGAACCGGACCGCTGGGCGGCGCTGACCCACACGGCGTTCAAGCACCAGCCCTATGCCGACACCGGCGCCGGCCTGTGTTTCGCCCAGGACCGCGCCGGCTTCGTGTGGATCGGCACCCAGACCGGGCTGGTGCGCTGGGACGGCAACCGGCCGCGCAAATTCGTCGCCGCCCCGCTGCGCGACGACGCCCTGCCGGACAATTACATCACCAGCCTGCTCGTCGACGGCGCCGGGCGCCTGTGGGTGGGCACCAGCTCGGGCGGCCTGGCGCGCTACGACGCCGAGCGCGAGACCTTCACCCGCTTCCCGCACGGCCCGTCGGGCCTGGGCAACGCCCAGGTCACGGCGCTGGCCGACGACGGCGCCGGCGGCGTGTGGGTGGGCACCGGCGGCGGCCTCGATCACATCGACGCCAAGGGCGCGGTCACGCGCGGCGCCGCCACCACCGCGCCGCTCGACGCGCGCGCGGTGCCGGCCCACCCGGTCGGCACCCTGCTGCGCGAGCGCGGCGGCACGTTGTGGATCGGCACGCGCGAAGGCTTGCTCAGACTCGAGCGCGGCGCGCCGGCGCCGGTGGCCGTCGCGCTCGAAGGGCGCGACGGCGCCAACATCAGCACCCTGATGCAGGACAGCTCGGGGCGGATCTGGATCGGCACGCGCAACCACGGCGCCTTCGTCATCGACCCCGGCAGCGCGGCGGCGCGCGCGGTGCGCGAGGGCGGCCCGGCGCCGACCTTGGACCGGGAGCGCGTCACCGCCATCGTCGAGGCCGGACTCGGCGAGGTCTGGCTGGGCACCGACGGCGCCAACGGCGGCATCGTGGCGGTCGATCCGCTGCTGGGCACCACCCGCCGCATCCGCCACCAGCCCGACACCCCCGACTCCCTGTACGAAAACGATGTGCTGGCGATGTTCCGCGAGCGCAGCGGCATCCTCTTTGTTGCCACCATGGGGGCGCTGAGCCAGCACGATCCGCTGCCGCGCGCGGTGACGACGATACGGGCCACCGGCGCCGTCGCCGCCAACAAACTGAGCGTGCCAAGCATGCTGGCCCACCCGGACGGACGGCTGTGGCTGGGCGTGGTGGGCGGCGGCATCGACATCATCGATCCGCAACTGGGGACCGTCGCCCACCTGACGCCGGCGCCGCCGGGCACACCCGGCGCGCTGCCGACCGGCCGCGTGCTGGGGATGACCCTGGGGCGCGGCGGCACGGTCTACCTTGGCACCGAGCAGGGCCTGTACCACGCCAACGCCGACGGCGGCGGCGTGCGCCGCCTGGCCGTGCCGCAACGCCGCCCCGAGGCGGCGGTGTGGGCCCTGGCGCTGGTCGGGGACGTGCTGTGGGTCGGCGGCATGGACGGCTTGTGGGCCCTGTCGGCCCCATCGGCCGACGCCGGCGGGCCCCTGGCGGTGCTGCGCCACGAACAGCACAGCCTGGGCGATCCGCGCGTGACGTACCTGCTGCCGGTCGACGACGGCATCTGGGTCGGCACCCGCGTCGGCCTGGCCATGGTGGCCTACGGCGGCGGCGTCGAGATGGTGCCGACGGCGCTGGCCGAAGCGGACCGCCTGCCGCCCGGCTACGTATCGTCGCTGCTGCTGGACCGCCAGGGGCGCCTGTGGCTGTCGCAGTTCGGCACCGGCATCGTCATCCTCGAGCGCACCGACGCCGACGGGCGGCGCCGCTTCCGCCGGCTCGGCACCGCCCACGGGCTGGAGGACAGCGGCGCCAACATGCTGCTCGAGGACGCCGGCGGCGCCATCTGGGCCAGCACCGACGCCAACCTGGCGCGGATCGATGCGCGCACCTTCGCCATCCGCACCTACGGGCCGGCCGACGGCGTCCACATCCCCACCTACTGGACCGCCTCGGGCGTGCGCACGGCGGCCGACGAGCTGGTGTTCGGCGGCCTGTCGGGCGTGACGGTGCTGCGCCCGGAGCGCCTGCGGCAGTGGGACTACCGCCCGCCCGTGGTGGCCACGCGCCTCCTGGTCAACGACCTGGAGGTCCCGGCCGGCCGCTATAACCACGGCCATGGCGAAGGCGGCGGCAAGCCGGCGCCGATCGCGGTCACGCCCGAGGGACGCGGGCGCGGCTTCTCGCTCGAGTTCGCCGCGCTGGACTACTCGGCGCCCGAGCGCAACCACTACACCTACCGCCTGGCCGGCTTCGATGCCGACTGGATCAAGGCCGACGCGACGTCGCGCCGGGCCGGCTACACCAACTTGCCGCCGGGCGACTACGTGCTGCAGCTGCGCGGCTCGAACCGCAACGGCGACTGGTCGGCGCCGCTCGAGGTGCCGGTCAGGGTGATGCCGGCGTGGCACCAGCGCCCGCTCGCGCGCATCGCCGCCGGCCTGCTGGCGGTGGCGATGCTCATCGCGCTGGTGCACGCCCGCACCACCCTGCTGCGGCGCCGCCAGCGCGAGCTGCTGGCCATGGTCGATGCCCGCACGGCCGAGCTGCGCGCCACCCAGTCGCAGCTCGAACAGCTGGCCTACGGCGACCCGCTCACCGGCCTGGCCAACCGGCGCCTGTTCAACGACGAGCTGCGCCACCTGGTGGCGCAGGCCGCGCGCGGCGGCCCCGGCTTCACCTTGCTGTTGATCGACCTCGACCACTTCAAGCAGGTCAACGACACCCTGGGGCACGACGCCGGCGACGCCCTGCTGGTGGCCGCCGCCGCGCGCCTGCGGGCGGCGGTGCGCGAGACCGACCGGCCGTTCCGCCTCGGCGGCGACGAGTTCGCCGTGCTGCTGGGCCAGACCACCGAGCGCGCCACCATCGAACCGGTCTGCCTGCGCATCCTGGAGAACCTGGCGCAAGCGCTGCCGCACGGCGCGGTCACGATGCGCATCAGCGCCAGCGTCGGCGCCGCCGTCCACGACGGCGGGGACGGCCGGGACGGCCAGGAGGGGCGGGACGGCAATCCTGGCACCCACGAGGAGCTCTACAAGCGCGCCGACGTGGCGCTGTACCGGGCCAAGGCCGCCGGGCGCAACGGCTGGCACCTGGCCGGCGACGATTGATTTTTTAACACGCCGGCGGCGGCGGCGGCGGCGTCCGCCGTCGCGTCATCTATAATGGTCGTTTTCGCGTACGCGCGTTTCACCATCCACTACCTACATCAGCCAAATCATGGAATTAGCCAAGTCTTTCGAGCCTGCCGACATTGAACAATTCTGGCGCACCGAGTGGGAACAGCGCGGTTACTACGCCGCCACCCTCGACGCCGGCAAGCCTTCTTTCAGCATCCAGCTGCCGCCGCCGAACGTGACCGGCACCCTGCACATGGGCCATGCCTTCAACCAGACCATCATGGACGGCCTGACCCGCTACCACCGCATGCTCGGCCACAACACCGCCTGGATCCCCGGCACCGACCACGCCGGCATCGCCACCCAGATCGTCGTCGAGCGCCAGCTCGACGCGCAAAAGATCTCGCGCCACGACCTGGGCCGCGAGGCCTTCGTCAAAAAGGTCTGGGAGTGGAAGGAAAAATCGGGCTCCACCATCACCGGCCAGATGCGCCGCCTGGGCGCTTCGCCCGACTGGCAGCGCGAATACTTCACGATGGACGAGACGCGCTCGAAGGTCGTCACCGACGTCTTCGTGCGCCTGCACGAGCAGGGCCTGATCTACCGCGGCAAGCGCCTGGTCAACTGGGACCCGGTGCTGGGCACGGCCGTCTCCGACCTCGAAGTGGTGTCCGAAGAGGAAGACGGCTCGATGTGGTACATCCGGTATCCGCTGGCCGACGGCAGCGGTTCGCTGACGGTGGCCACCACCCGTCCCGAGACGATGCTCGGCGACGTCGCCGTAGCGGTCGATCCGACCGACGAGCGCTACGCGGCGCTGGTGGGCAAGATGCTGGTGCTGCCGCTGGTGGGCCGCGAAATCCCGATCATCGCCGACGAATACGTCGACAAGGCCTTCGGCACCGGCTGCGTGAAGATCACGCCGGCGCATGATTTGAACGACTACGCGGTCGGCCAGCGCCACAAGCTGCCGATGCTGTCGATTATGACCCTGGAAGCGAAGATCAACGACGAGGCGCCCGAGGCGTACCGCGGCATGGACCGTTTTGTCGCGCGCAAGCAGATCGTCGCCGACCTCGACGCGCAAGGCTTGCTGGAACAGGTCAAGCCGCACAAGCTGATGGTGCCGCGCGGCGACCGCACCGGCGTCATCATCGAACCGATGCTGACCGACCAGTGGTTCGTCGCCATGAGCCAGCCGGCGCCGGAAGGCACCTTCTTCCCGGGCAAGTCGATCGCCGAGGTCGCGCTGGAGAAGGTCGCCAGCGGCGACATCAAGTTCGTGCCGGAAAACTGGAGCACCACCTACAACCAGTGGCTCAACAACATCCAGGACTGGTGCATCTCGCGCCAGCTGTGGTGGGGCCACCAGATCCCGGCCTGGTATGACGAGGCCGGCAACATCTTCGTCGCCAAGACCGAGGCCGAGGCGCTGGCCAAGCAGCAGGCGGCCGGCGGCACCGGTCCGCTGCGCCGCGACAACGACGTGCTCGACACGTGGTTCTCGTCCGCGCTGGTGCCGTTCTCGACCCTGGGCTGGCCCGAGGAAACGCCGGACCTGAAAGCGTTCCTGCCGTCGTCGGTGCTGGTGACCGGCTTCGACATCATCTTCTTCTGGGTGGCGCGCATGGTGATGTTCACGCTGCACTTCACAGGCAAGGTGCCGTTCGAGACCGTGTACGTGCACGGGCTGGTGCGCGACTCGCAGGGCCAGAAGATGTCCAAATCGAAGGGCAACACGCTCGACCCGATCGACCTGATCGACGGCATCGGCATCGACGCGCTGGTGGAAAAACGCACCACCGGCCTGATGAACCCGAAGGCGGCCGAGAAGATCGCCAAGGCCACGCGCAAGGAATTCCCGGAAGGCATCGCCGCCTACGGCACCGACGCGGTGCGCTTCACGATGGCGTCGTACGCCTCGCTGGGCCGCAACATCAACTTCGACCTGGGCCGCGCCGAGGGCTACCGCAACTTCTGCAACAAGCTGTGGAACGCCACCCGCTTCGTGCTGATGAACACGGAAGAGAAGGATTGCTCCGCTAGCGTCGCCGACCTGTCGAACGCCGACAAGTGGATCATCTCGCTGCTGCAAAAGGCCGAGCAGGACGTGGCCAAGGGCTTCGCCGACTACCGCTTCGACAACATCGCCTCGACCATCTACAAATTCGTCTGGGACGAGTACTGCGACTGGTATCTGGAAGTGTCCAAGGTGCAGGTGCAAAGCGGCACCGAAGGCCAGCAGCGCGCCACCCGCCACACCCTGCTGCGCGTGCTGGAAGTGGTGCTGCGCCTGGCCCATCCGGTGATCCCGTTCGTCACCGAGGCGCTGTGGCAGGCGGTCGCGCCGCTGGCCGGCAAAGCGACGGCAGACAGCGGCCAGTCGATCATGACGCAACCGTACCCGATCGCCAACACCGCCAACATCGACGAGGCGGCCGAGGCGTGGATGCAGCAGCTCAAGACGCTGACCGACGCCACCCGCAACCTGCGCGGCGAAATGCAGCTGGCGCCGTCGCTGCGCGTGCCGCTGATCGTCGAGGCGGGCAATGCGGCCGACAAGGCGGCGATGGAAGGCTTTGCGCCATACATCCAGTCGCTGGGCAAGCTGTCGGAAGTGCAGATCGTCGACGCGCTGCCGGAATCGCCGGCGGCCGTGGCGATCGTCGGCACGACCAAGCTGATGCTGAAGGTGGAGATCGACGTCAAGGCCGAGCGCGAGCGGCTGTCGAAGGAGATCGCGCGCGTCGAGGGCGAGATCAACAAGGCCAACGGCAAGCTGTCGAACGAAAGTTTCGTCGCCCGCGCGCCGGCCGAAGTGGTGGCGCAGGAGAAGGAACGCGTGGCCAACTTCTCGGCGACGCTGGACAAGATGCGCGAGCAATTCGCCAAGCTGCCGGCCGCCTGATCAGCTAGCACGCCGGGGCGAGCCAACCGCCCTGGAAAATCAGCCGGTTCTTCTTCAAGGAAGCCAGCAAGTCAAGGAAGCCGCGCGGTGCGAACCGCGCGGCTTTTTCAATTCCCGGAAGGGATGCCCATTTTTTGGGCGTTTTACTAAAACCCGCTAACCCTGACTACCTCTCGATAGTCAGCACTACTTTGCGCGAGTTCGCACTAATGTGGAACTAAAGAGTGCTAATCCGTTCTAACGAATAAGCGTCTGAAGAATAGTGTCGATTAGCAATCTTTAGTAAGGGTTCGCGCATCCGCTACGGCCCACTCTTGATAAAATTTACTTTTTAGCAATTTCATGTTCTAATTGGCTATCTTTTTTGATACCTAACGACATGAAAAAATACATCACGGCAGTTTTGAGCGGTCTCTTGTTGTCCGCCTCCGCGCACGCGGCCACGGTCACCTACAACTACACCGCGTCCGTTTATCTGATTTACAACTACGATTACACCCAACCCTTTCCGTTGTCGCCCGGATCGATCGCGTTGGGCGACGGATCCGTCGGCATCGGCGACGTCTATCACGGCCAGTTCAGCTATGACACCGCCACGCCGCTCCACACCAATCCGAACGACTACGATCCGACCTACTCCGGTGCCGCGCCGCTGAACGCCTCAACCGCGCAATTCGCCAGCGGCGTGACGTTCGCGTCGACCCCGGGCGCGGCCCAGTCCAGTATTGGCCTGTTCGATAACAATCCGTATCTGCACGACTACCTCACCCTTAGCGCCTACGCGGACGGCGACGTCGGTGAACGCTCAATGACCTTCAACTTCGCCACCGACAACGAGTCGGCCTTGAACGGCATGACGATCCCGGGCTCGCTGAACGCGTTCGGGAGTCGCTTCATCTACTTCTCCGGACGGATCAGCCCTACCTCGACGTACACCATCATGGCCAACATCGACTCGCTGACGCCGGCCGGCACGGCCGTCACGGCGGTACCGGAGCCGGAGACCTACGCGATGCTGCTGGCAGGTATCGGCCTGGTTGGCTGGAGCGCCAGCAAGCGAAAGAAAGCGGTCGCGGCCAGTTAATCAGGTAGCAAGCCAGGTAGCAAATCAGGTAGCAAGCAAGGCGGCGTAACGCTCGATGTCGACGTTGCCGCCGCTGATGATCACGCCCACCCGCTTACCGCGGAGTTGATCCTTCATCGCCCGCGCGGCCGCCAGTCCCAGGCAGCCGGTCGGCTCCACCACGATCTTCATCCGCGCCGCGAAAAAACGCATCTCGGCGCGCAATTGCTCGTCCGTCACCGTCAAAATGCCGTCCACATCGCGCTTGATGATGGGGAACGTCAGGTTGCCGAGGTGCTGCGTCTGCGCGCCATCGGCGATCGTCTTCGGCGTGTCGATATGCACGATCGCGCCGCTGCGGAACGATTGCTGCCCGTCGTTGCCGGCCTCCGGCTCCACGCCGTACAACGTCGTCTTTGGCGACAACGCCCGCGTCGCCAACGCCGAACCGCTGAGCAAACCGCCGCCGCCCAGGCAGACAAACAGATAATCCAGCTCGCCCACCTCCTCGAACAATTCCTTGGCGGCCGTGCCCTGCCCGGCGATCACGTCGGCGTGGTCGTAAGGGGGGATCAAGGTCAGGCCATGTTTGGCCGCCAGGTCGCGGCCGATCTGCTCGCGGTCCTCGGTATAGCGATCATAGAGCACCACCTGCGCGCCATAGCCGCGCGTGGCGGCCACCTTCGACGGCGGCGCGTCGTGCGGCATGACGATGGTCGCCGGAATACCCATCAACTGCGCCGACAGCGCGATGCCTTGCGCGTGATTACCCGACGAGAAAGCCACCACGCCGGCGCGGCGCTGCTCGGCGTCGAACTTCGCCAGCGCGTTGTAGCTGCCGCGGAACTTGAACGCGCCCATGCGCTGCAAATTCTCGGCCTTGAAAAAGACCTGGGCGCCCAGTTCCGCGTCAGCCGTGCGCGAGGTCAGCACCAGCGTGCGGTGCGCGTGCCCGGCGATGCGCTCCGACGCGGCGACGACGTCGGCGTAGGTTGGAAGTAGTACCCCTATCTGTTGTTCGCTCATCTTGCTCCTTTGTTGTTCCGGTGTGATTACCAGGGCCAGGCGATGCTGGTCCCGGCGCCGTTAGCCAAGGCGCGCCGGTACAGCATGCGCGCCACTGTAAGATCCTGCAGGGCGATGCCCGTCATGTCGAAAATGGTGATGGCGTCGGCGGCGATGCCTTCGCGCGCCGGCGTTCCGGCGGCCAGCAGCGCGCCGAGTTCCCCGGCCGCGTTCCCGGCCGCCCATTGCAGCTCGCCGATGGCGCGCGCCTGGGTCAAATCGTCGGCCCACACGCGGGCCAGCGCCAGCAAGCCTTCCGGCAGCTCGCGCTTGCCGCGCGTGTCGCTGCCGACGCAGTTCAGGTGCGTGCCCGGCCTGACCGCCCGCGCGGAAAACAACGGGCCGCCGCCACGCGTGGCGGTGATGACGATGTCGCTTTCGGCGACGGCGGTATCCGGTGTGGCGCCGGCGGCGACGTCGCAGCGCGCGGCGAACAGCGCCTCGAATCGCGGATCGCGGCGGCCGTCGGATGTCAGGTAGCGCACGCGCCGTATGCCGGGCATGACGCGCAGCGCGTAGTCGGTGTGCGCGACGCCCTGCACGCCGGTGCCGAACACGCACAGGCTCTCGCTGTCCGGCCGCGCCAACGCCCGCAAACCCACCGCGCCGGCCGCCGCCGTGCGCGTGGTGGTGACGGCGTTGCCGTCGATGACGCATTGCGGCCTTCCCGTCGCCGGGTCGAACAGCATGATCGTCGCCTGGTGGCCGTCGGCGCCCCGCGCGCGGTTGCCGGGCCAGAAGCCGGCCGCCTTCATGCCCAGCAGCTCCCGCTCCGCCACGCCACCCGATTTGATGCCGAAGACGCCGGCCGGCAGCGCCTCGCGCACCAGCGGGAAGATCTTGCCGGCGCCGCCGGCGTGCAGCAGGAAGGCGTCATGCACGGCGTCGAGCACGTCGTCCGGTTGCAGCAGCGCGCCGGCCTGGTCGCGGTCCAATAAGAGCAGGCTTGCGTTATCTGGCATCGTTGTACACCGTGGCGCGTGAGACGTTTAAATAAGCGGCGACGATTTCCATCGCGCGCCGCACATCGCTCAATCCCGCTTCCTTCAACTCGCGCATCAGCGCCTTGCGCTCGTCGGCCTTGAGGGCGCGCGGCGTGGTCGCCAGCCGCGCCGCGAACTGGTCGATGCGCGCGCGGAGGGCGTCGGCGCCGGCCGGCTCCAGGGTCTCGCTGACGCCGGCGGCGGTGTTGACATTGCCGAACTGCGTCAGCAGGCTGTTCAGGCTGCGGAACACGGTCAGGTCGACATTCATGCACAGCGCGGCGACGTAGCGCCCCTCGCTGTCCTTGATGCCGATCGAGGTGCTCTTGGCCAGGCGGCCGTCGGCGAAGGTGTTTGGGTAATTGGCGATCACCTGCGCGAAGTCCGGGTCGGCGGCGCGCGCCAGTCCCAGCTCGGTGGCCGGCGCGCCGACACTGCGGCCCGACAGGTTGTTGTGGATGGCCAGGATGGCGTGCTCGGGGTCGAGCAAATCGTGCAGCACGACCTCGCAAAACGGCGCCAGCGTCTGGCCCAGGCCGTCGGCGACCTGCTTCATCTGCGCCAGCAGGTTTTGCTGTTCGGGTGTTTTTTTCATCTGCACATATTATCTTGTTTTAGATAATTTGTGTAATTCGATAGAAAATAGTACGACCGGTCATTTATTTGCTACACTCGTCTGACAAAAAATAACCCTTGGAGACCACCATGAAATTTGCCGCATTCGCCATCACCGCGTTGCTCTCGATCGCCCCCCTCGCCCCCGCCTTCGCCGCCGACACGCCGGTCGGCTTGTGGAAGAACATCGACGACGAGACCGGCAAGCCGAAGGCGCTGATCCGTATCACCGAGAACGCCGGCGCGTTCCAGGGCCAGATCGAAAAGCTGTACCGCGAACCGAACGAAGACCAGAACCCGAAATGCGACAAGTGCGAAGGCGCGCGCAAGGACCAGCCCATCGTCGGCATGGTCATCCTGTCGGGCTTGAAGAAGGATGGCGAGGAATTCAACGGCGGCGAGATCGTCGACCCGAAGAACGGCAAGGTCTACAAGGCCAAGATGCACATGACCGACGCCGGCAAGAAGCTCAACGTGCGCGGCTACATCGGCATGCCGATGCTGGGCCGCTCGCAGGTGTGGGTGCGCCAGGAGTAAGCCGCGCCTATTGTTGGATGCCCCTGCCGGTGGCGGTCCAGTAAATGCCGCCCATCAGGTGCGACAGGTATTGCGGGTCCTTGTACATCTCGCCGTTGTGCCCCAGCGAGGTGACGAACACGCGGCCCTTCTCCACCTGGTGGTACCACGCCACCGGGTGGTCCTTGCCCATGCCTTTAGCCACCTGCCCCGGCCAGATCTTGGTCGGATCGTAGGTGCTTTCGTCGACGTTGAGCACCGGGTTGATCTTGATGTTGTGCGGGTTGTCGAACACGTACCACTCGTCGCTCCAGATCCAGCGCGCCGGCAAACCGAACGTCGCCGGGAATGTCTTGTCGACCACCTCGGCCACGCCGGTCTGCAGCATCGGATGGTTGCCGACCCGGCGTCCGACCAGCTTCTCGAACCACGGCCACGTATTTGGCGGAATGATCAGCGCGCGATGCACCAGCATGGCGTTGCCGCCGTTGCGCATGTACGCCTCGAACTTCCTGCGGCGCGGCTCGCTGAGTTCCTCGCCCGGCGTGTTGAGGAACATCACCATCGCATACTGGCCCAGGTCGCCGTCGAACACCTCCGGCCGATGCGTGTACACCATCTCGAACGCGTGCAGCTTGGCCTGCTTCTCCAGGCTTTCGCGGGCGATCGGGATGTACTCGTAGTGGTATTTGCCGGGCATCGCCAGCACCAGGATTTTGTACTGGTCGTCGGCGCGCGCGCCGGTCGCGAACAGCAACAGGCCGGCCAGGGCCATGCAGGCCAATATGATTTTTCTCATTCGATGTCTCCACAAAGTTAGCGCTATCATCGGGGCGGGTCCAATATACACTTTTTCGCCCGAGTGGTGATACGATTCTTGTTAGGCTTGCAGCCCAGCAAGCAACGGAAACGCGATGAAAATTGTATTGAATCTGATCGGATGCGTGGCGGTCGCGCTTGGCGTCCTGGGCATTTTTCTGCCGCTGCTGCCGACCACGCCCTTCCTGCTGCTGGCCTCGGCCTGTTTCGCGCGCGGCTCGAGCCGGCTGCACAACTGGCTGCAAACCAACCGTGTGTTCGGCAAATACCTGCGCGACTACGAGAACGGCAAAGGCATCCCCTTGCGCGGCAAGGTCTGGATACTCATTTTCATGTGGACGTCGATGGCTTATTCCATCTGGCGCGTCGGGACGCCGTGGATAGGCATCATGATCGCGATGACAGGATTGGGCGTGACGATTTATCTGATCCGCTTCGTTCCCAACATGTCACCGCTCGCCGGTGCTGAACTTCCAGGCATTGGAACGGGCATGGCCGTTGACGATGCCGGCGAAAGCGGCGGTATAGACGGTGTTCGGCTTCATCCGCGCGACCGGCACGATCGTTAGCGCGAACGGCAGGCCGGCCCAGTTCGGCCAAAGCCGCTCACACTCAATGTTTCAGGCGATTTGTGGAGCGACCTTGAACGGGATTTGTTAACTTGACTGGTAGTCCGACCAACTGCTGCTGGCTTTTTGTATCGACCGCTAAATCCCAATTGCAAAATGTCCGACCGATACAAGCCATCAGCATTCCATCGTTTATATCGTTCGCCTCCAAAACAGATACTTGAGTCAACTTGCCTTCGGGCGATATACGTAAGCCATATAAGATGGACGCGCCATTTGCCGGCCAGCCTTCCCTGTCGACATGGCGCTGAATGCATTTCCCCAGTGCGCGATTATTCTCGTTTAATAAGCGCCTTATTTGTGCGCCAGTCTCTGGATAGGCATCGATTGAAAGCGCTTTGCCAGAACGAAAATTCCCTGTCGGATCGCTGGCCATATAACATGCCGCAGGTTCGTCCGCTAAGGCGGCACCTGCGCAAAAGGCCGCAACGGTAATAAAAAAACGCATCAAAATGCCCAGAAAAAAATAAAGAATTATTATAAAAAAATATTTTCCGGCCAACCCCTCGGCAAGACTCGGCTGTTTGCTGTGGGGATATCCGAGCGCGCAGGATATCATATTGCCTAACCGAAAAATACATCCATTCCCACGGGGAGGCAACGGACGCGCTTCATGTCACCGCTCGCCGGTGCTGAACTTCCAGGTCTTGGAACGGGCATGGCCGTTGACGATGCCGGCGAAAGCGACGGTATAGACGGTGTTCGGCTTCATCCGCGCGACCGGCACGATCGTGAGTGTAAACGGCGCGATCATCTCGTCGTTCCGCAGGACCGGCCCGGTGCTGGAGAACGTGCCGCCGACCGGACTGACCAGGATTCTGGCGCCCAGCGGCTGCCCGTCCGGCGTGGCGATCGATACATGATCGACAACGATGGCCGGTTTGCTCCGGGCCGCCGGGAACGATGTCGTTTTGAAGTTCAAGGTCACGGGCGGGCCCAGCTCGACGTACTCGGGCAGTGGCGAAGGCTCCTCGGTATGGTTGTAGAAAACGGTGGGCACCTTGGTCTGGTCGGGATACGGATACACGCGGATCGTCCCGTCGTCGGGCAGTTGCTCGACCTGCGCGGCCCCCATGGAAAAGTTCACCACGCACACGGTGTACTTGCCGAATACCGGATCGTTCCTGGTCGCCAACGCGGCGATGCCGACGTCGCGCATGCCGGAGAAAAACAGGCCGACATGGTAAATGCTGTTGGCCCAGCTCGCGGCGCAGCCGGCGAACCGGCCCGCGCCGTTTGAACCATGCACCACCTCCTCGATGTAGGCGGCGCCATAACCGGCGGCCTTGCCCCTGGCGGTGGCGTCGGCGCCCGTGAAGCCGGTGTTTCCCGCCGTCTCGGCGTGCAAGTTCACGAAGTCGCTGGTGTTCAGGTACCGGTGGTGCGCCAGGGCGGCCTGGTCGAGTCTGGCATCCTGGGCCAGCAAGCCGGAGCCCACTTTTTCACGCAGCATGTTGAGGGCGTTGAACACGTGCGCGTTGCCACTGTCCTTCGCATATGAGGGAGCGGCCACGCGCCGGACCAGCGCGGCGGGGTCGGCGGGAGGGATGGCGTCCGCCGGCGCGGGCATTGGAGGGGGGCCGACGACGGAACCGCCGGCGCAGGCGGTCAACAACGAGGCAATGGCCATTGCCGTAAAACGTACACAACGCACTTCAGTCTTCCCAAATATTTTTATAGGTATCGAATTTCACATCGGCACAAATTGATGCCAAAATGGAATTTCAATTGATTATATTCTATATTTGGTGGATGACTGTTATTGACCCTTTGTGCTGACGCCTGCCGACGCCGGCGGCGTCGCGTATTTACGCAGGTGCCGGTCGAGGCTGTTGGCGAAGCTCTGGCGGTCGCCCTGGTTGAAGGCGGCCGGCCCGCCGGTGTCGACGCCGCTGCCGCGCAATTCATCCATGAAGGCGCGCATGCTGAGCATTTGCGCGATGTTGTCGTTGGTGTAGAACTCGCCGCGCGGGTTGAGCGCGTAACCGCCCTTCTTCAACACGTCCGACGCCAGCGGGATGTCGCCGGTGACGACCAGGTCGCCCGGCGCCAGCAGGCGCACGATTTCCTGGTCGGCCACGTCGGCGCCGGACGGCACCTGCACCGAGCGGACAAAGCGCGACGGCGGCACGCGCAGCAGCTGGTTGGCCACCAGGGTGACCTGCATCTGCATGCGCTCTGCCACGCGGTAAAGAATGTCCTTGATGACGGCTGGACAGGCGTCGGCGTCGACCCAGATCTGCATCACAGGTCCCACAGTTCGCCGTTGGGATTGGTGCGCGGCGGCGTCACGCCGAAATGCTTGTACGCGGCCGGCGTGGCCACCCGCCCGCGCGGCGTGCGCTGCAGGAAGCCCTGCTGGATCAGGTAGGGTTCGAGCACGTCCTCGATGGTGTCGGCCGCCTCGCCGATGGCCGCCGCCAGGTTGCCGATGCCGACCGGGCCGCCGCCGAATTTATACAGCACCGCCTCGAGCAGCTTGCGGTCCATGACGTCGAAGCCGACGGTGTCGACGTCGAGCATGACCAGCGCGGCGTCAGCCACGGTCTTGGTGATGTCGCCGTTGGCCTTGACCTCGGCGTAATCGCGCACGCGGCGCAGCAGGCGGTTGGCGATGCGCGGCGTGCCGCGCGCGCGGCGCGCGATCTCGACGGCGCCGTCCGGCGCGATGTTCGCCTTGAGCAGCGCGGCGCTGCGGGTGACGATCTTGGTCAGTTCCTCGGTGTTGTAGAACTCCAGCCGGGCGACGATGCCGAAGCGGTCGCGCAGTGGATTGGTCAGCATGCCGGCGCGGGTGGTGGCGCCGACCAGGGTGAACGGTTGCAGGTCGAGCTTGACCGAGCGCGCGGCCGGGCCCTCGCCGATCATGATGTCGATCTGGTAGTCCTCCAGCGCCGGATACAGGATCTCCTCGACCACCGGCGACAGGCGGTGGATCTCGTCGATGAACAGCACGTCGTTCGCTTCCAGGTTGGTCAGGATGGCGGCCAGGTCGCCGGGGCGCTCGAGCACCGGGCCGGAGGTCTGGCGCAGGTTGACGCCCATTTCGCGCGCGATGATGTTAGCCAGGGTGGTCTTGCCGAGGCCCGGCGGGCCGAACAGCAAAGTGTGGTCGAGCGCCTCCTTGCGGTTGCGCGCGGCGGCGATGAAGATCTCCAGCTGGTCGCGGATCTTGGCCTGCCCGACATATTCATCGAGATGCTTGGGGCGCAGCGCGCGCTCGATCGCCTCTTCATTGGGCGACGACGGCGCCGCGTCGATGATGCGCTGTTCGGTGAAGCTGTCGGTTTGGATGCTCATTCAGTTGCTGGTTGCCTATTTAAATCTTGTTTGAAATATGCGTTGATAATAATTGTCTATCTGTCTTTTGGTGATCCGCAGTTGCCGCTGTTCCCGCTCAGTCAACATGCGATACGGAACATTCGCCAGCTCGGGCGGCGTATCGATTTTCACCACAAGTGATTCTACCTTGCCTTCAGCCATCAACTGCTTCCAGACCCTCAATGATTCTTTCAGCTGTAGTAGTTTGGCTGAGATATCGGGCTTCTGACGCAGTGAGGCATTCGAACCCGAACCCGAATCGTTGTCGCCACCAGTATTCAATGTGTCCATGTTTCCTCCGTAGCTCTGACAATCGCGCGCTCGTGAGTGCCAACTCTGCCGAGTGGTCCTTTCCCGTTAAAACCGTTGCGCCGATGACGCACCCTTTCTGCGCAAGGATATGACCTCTTAAATTGGCGAGTGTTCCGCCTTGGCCGATAAAGTCATCGACCAGCAGGTAGTTCAGGCCAATTACAATCAGACCTGCGAAAAGCACCTGTCGTTGCAGACGCTCATAGCCAGTTGCGCCAGTGTGACTTACTTTGTTCGCTTGAAATATTCTACGCTCCCGGGGCCAATTGAGAACATCAGAGATCAGCCACGCCACCGCCCGAGGTATGGCGTTGACACCAGACGCCTCCTCCGCATGCGCGCTGACCAGTATTGGCGCCAGTCGTTAAACCGCTTCCAGAGCTGCTCCAAAGTTTTAATGGAAACTGCATCGCTAACCAGTTCCATCGCAGCGAGACTATCCCCAGACTTGGCTGCGGCATACGCATGATGCGTCTTAACGAAGCTCTCGCCCGCGTGAATAAACACGGCGGGAAGATAACTCCAGGGAAAGCGTGTTGCTTGTTCCATAATCGGCGCCTCTGCTTTGCTCGACCTTCAAGCATAGGCGGCGGCAGCGGCGCTTCGTTTGAGGCGAATCAGCCTTTGGACAGCGCTTTCAAGGCTTGCTTGATGCCGTCCGAGACGCCGCTGCCGGCCGGCACGGTCTTGAGCGCGAGCAGCGCTTCCTTGTCCGAGTAGCCCAGCGCCAGCAGCGCGTTGAGGATGTCCGACTGCGAATCGGGCACCGCGTGGCCGCCGCCGGCGCCGATGTCCGCGCCCAGCTTGCCCTTCAGTTCCAGCAGCAGCCGCTC
The DNA here is from genome assembly GCA_024123915.1 of Oxalobacteraceae bacterium OTU3CAMAD1. Lineage (NCBI taxonomy): Bacteria > Pseudomonadati > Pseudomonadota > Betaproteobacteria > Burkholderiales > Oxalobacteraceae > Oxalobacteraceae bacterium OTU3CAMAD1. The sequence goes on from CP099650.1 coordinate 6,809,091, forward strand.
GGCGGTCTTCTTGCCGATGCCGGGCACCTTGATCAGGCGTCCCGACTCCTGCAACGTCACCGCCTGCGCTAGGTCGGAGATCGACATGCCCGACAAGATCGACAGCGCGGTGCGCGCGCCCACGCCGGTGATCTTGATCAACTGGCGGAACACGGCGCGCTCCTCGGCGTTGCCGAAGCCGAACAGCAGATGCGCGTCCTCGCGGATCGCCTGGTGCGTGAACAGCACCACCTTTTCGCCGACGTGCGGCAGGTTGTAGAAGGTGCTCATCGGCACATCGACCTCGTAGCCGACACCGGCGCACTCGACCAACAGTTGCGGCGGATTTTTTTCAAGCAGAATACCGGAGAGACGACCGATCATCGTGTTGTAGCCTTCTTAATTAGGGGAGTTAGCCGACCAGGCGGCCGTTCTTCATGCGCAGGCCGGCCAGCGGACCGCTCTTGGCGGTGCTGGTGCCCTGGCCGGCGCCGGCGATCAGGGTCAAGGTCTCGCGGCTGTGGGCATGGCAAATGGCGATGCCGAGCGCGTCGGCGGCGTCGGTGCCGGGCAGGCCGGGCAAGGACAACAGCCGCGCCACCATGTCCTGCACCTGCGCCTTGACCGCGCGGCCGGTGCCGACCACGGCCTGCTTGACCTGCGTCGGCGAATATTCAGCCACGCTGAGCTCGGCCGACACCAGCGCGCAAATGGCCGCGCCGCGGGCCTGGCCCAGCAGCAAAGTCGATTGCGGATTGACGTTGACGAACACCTGCTCGATGGCCGCGCACTCGGGCTGGTAGATGCGGGCGACCTCGGCCACGCCATCGAGGATCACCTTCAAGCGCGCCGGCAGGCCGCCCTCGCCGCTCTTGATGGTGCCCGAGGCGACGTAATACAGCTTCGCGCCCTGCTTGCGAATAACGCCAAAGCCGGTCGTGCGCAAGCCGGGGTCGATGCCGAGAATTATCATTGATGGATTGTATGCAGTAAAGAAAGCGCCCGCAAGGTAGCGGGCGCTTTTATGTTCGGATCATGTCCGGGACCGTCGATTGACCACGGAGCCACGTAGGGCGGATTAGGCGGAACGCCGTAATCCGCCATCTATGAGCCGCCGACGGAGCACGCATTGGCGGATTACGCTGCGCTAATCCGCCCTACGTGGAACCGCGGCTTAGTGGCGGAAGTGGCGGATGCCCGTGTACACCATGACGACGCCGCGCTCGTTGGCCGCGTCGATCACTTCCTGGTCGCGCATCGAGCCGCCCGGATGGATCACGCAGGTCGCGCCGGCGTCAACCACCACATCCAGGCCGTCACGGAACGGGAAGAACGCATCCGACGCCACCACCGAACCGGTCAGCGACAGGCCGGCGTTTTGCGCCTTGATCGAAGCGATGCGGGCCGAGTCGATACGGCTCATCTGGCCGGCGCCCACGCCCAGGGTCATGTTATTGCCGCAGAAGACGATGGCGTTCGACTTCACATACTTGGCCACGCGCCAGGCGAACATCATGTCCTGCAACTGCTGCGGCGTCGGCTGCAGCTTGCTGACCACCTTCACGTCCGTCAACAGCACGTTCTTCGCATCGGCCGACTGCACCAGCAAACCGCCGCCGACGCGCTTGAAGTCCATGGTATTGACGCCATTGCCCAGCGGGATTTCCAGCAAACGCACGTTCTGCTTGGCCGACAGGATCTGCTTGGCCTCCGCCGAATACGACGGCGCGATCAGCACCTCGACGAACAGCTTGGCGAGCTCGGTGGCGGCGGCCGCGTCGATCTCGACGTTGAAGGCGATGATGCCGCCGAACGCCGACGTCGGATCGGTCTGCAGCGCGCGCTTGTAGGCGTCGGCCGCGTCGGTGCCCAGCGCCACGCCGCACGGATTGGCGTGCTTGACGATGACGCAGGCGGCGCTTTGCTGGAAGCTGCCCATGCTCTTGACGCATTCCCACGCCGCATCGGCGTCGGCGATGTTATTGAACGACAGTTCCTTGCCCTGCAGCTGACGGTAGTTGCCCAGCGCGCCGTCGGTGGCGGCGACGTCGCGGTAGAACGCGGCCGACTGGTGCGGGTTCTCGCCGTAGCGCATGTCCTGCACTTTTTCGAACGCCACGTTCAGGGTGGTCGGGTAGGCGTTGCGGCTGGCGTGCTGGCGGTCGGCGCCCAGGCTGGTCAGGTAGTTGGCGATGGCGCCGTCGTACTGCGCGGTGTGCGCGTAGACCTTGGTGGCCAGCTTGAAGCGGGTGTCGTAGCTGACATAGCCGGGCGCGTTGTCGGTGGTCTTCATTTCCGCCAGCACCACGCCGTAGTCGGTCGGATCGCAGATGACGATCACGTCCTTGTGGTTCTTGGCCGCCGAGCGCAGCATGGCCGGACCGCCGATGTCGATGTTCTCGATGGCGTCGTCCAGCGAGCAATCTTCCTTGGCGACGGTGGCCTGGAACGGATACAGGTTGACCACGACCATGTCGATGGTCGGGATGGCGTGCTCTTCCAGCTTGGCCACGTGCTCCGGGAAATCGCGGCGCGCCAGGATGCCGCCGTGCACCTTCGGATGCAGGGTCTTGACGCGGCCATCGAGCATCTCCGGGAAGCCGGTGTAGTCGGCGACCTCGGTCACGGCCACGCCGTTGTCGGCCAGCAGTTTGGCGGTGCCGCCGGTCGACAGGATCTTGACGCCCATGGTGGACAGCGCGCGGGCGAAGTCCAGCACACCGGTTTTGTCGGAGACGGAGATGAGAGCTTGTTTAATCATGGCTGTGAAAGGCTAGGTGGGTTGATGTCTGAGTGCGGCCCGACGGCCGTTCCCAGCCGCCATGCCGGAAAAATCGCCGCTGTTTACAGCAGGCCGTGTTCTTGCAGTTTCTTGCGCAGGGTGTTGCGGTTGATGCCCAGCATCTGCGCCGCGTGCGACTGGTTGCCGTCGGCGCGCGTCATGACCACTTCCAGTATCGGCTTTTCCACGGTCAGCACGACCATATCGTAGATATTCGATGCCTGCTGCTCGCCCAGGTCGTTGAAGTAATCTTCAAGGCTCTTCTGGACTACTTCCTGGATACTTTCTTTGCTCATTTTGATGTCGTTCGCTAAATAATCTGTTGACGCTGGTAAATCACTCCGGGACTCATGATCCAGGCGCTTACCCTTCTGATATAACTTTTTTAGTGCTGGCTAACTGTTCTTATGCGGCTTGCAAAACTTCAGGGAGGCGGTATTGTAACCGCTCGCCGTAAGTCCACTGGGATTCGAAAAACTGGTCGACGGCGATCAACTGCTCGTCGGTGGACTCCAGCAGATTCATCTTCTGGCGGAAATCCTCGCCGCCCTCGAGGTCGCGCACGTACCAGCCGATGTGCTTGCGCGCGGTGCGCACGCCCAGGTAGTCGCCGTAAAACGCATAATGGGCGCGCAGGTGTTCGTCCATCAGCGCGCGCACTTCGTCCACGTACGGCGGCGGCAGATGGGTGCCGGTGCGCAGGAAATGCTCGATCTCGCGGAAGATCCACGGCCGGCCCTGCGCCGCGCGGCCAATCATGACGGCGTCGGCGCCGGTGTAATCGAGCACGAATTTGGCTTTTTCCGGCGTGGTGATATCGCCGTTGGCCACCACGGGAATGGCCACCGACTGCTTGACCGCCGCGATCATGTCGTACTCGGCGTCGCCGGTGTAGCCGTCGGCGCGCGTGCGGCCATGCAAGGTCAGCATGGCGATGCCCGCGTCCTCGGCGATGCGCGCGATCCTCAAAGCGTTCTTGTTCTCGCGGTTCCAGCCGGTGCGGAATTTTAAAGTAACCGGCACGTCGACCGCGCCGACCACCGCTTCGACGATCTCCCTGACCAGCGCCTCGTTCTGCAACAGGGCCGAACCGCACCAGCTATTGCACACTTTCTTGACCGGGCAACCCATATTGATATCGATGATCTGGGCGCCGCGCTCGACGTTGAAGCGGGCGCAGTCGGCCAAATCCTTGGGATCGGCGCCGGCGATCTGCACCGCCTTCGGCTCCATTTCGCCGGTGTGGTCGGTGCGGCGCGAGCTTTTCTCGGTCGCCCACAGGCGCGGATTGGACGCCGCCATTTCGGATACCGCGTACCCCGCCCCCAGCTGTTTGCACAGCTGACGGAAAGGCCGATCCGTCACACCCGCCATGGGAGCGACGAAAACGTTGTTGCGCAGTAAATGAGGGCCGATTTGCACTGGCGATACCTGATGGGGAAGAAGGAACCTTCTATTTTAACCGAAGGGGTGCTCAAATAATAAGCACTATTTTTTATGAAAACTGCAAATGTGCAGTCTGAACGTTATGAACGATCAGATCACATCGTCCATCGCGGCCAGACTCAGGTGCTCCACCTCGCCCCAGCTAGTTAGCGCTAACTTCCCATCGGAGAACGTGAAACGGTTGATGCTGGCGTTCTTGACCTGGAAATCGCGCGGGCTGTCGAGCTGCATGCCGACCGCCTCGCGGTAGGCGCACTCCAGCACGCCGCCGTGGGCGACGATGGCGACGGTTTTGCCCGGATGGCGCTCGGCCCACTCGCCGATGGCCGAGATGGCGCGCGCGTAAAACTGGCGGAAACTCTCGGCCACCCGCTCGCCGGGCGGCATCACCGCGTCGATATCGCGCGCCTGCCACAGGGCGAAGTCGGCCGGATACTGCTGCTCGACGTCGGTATACAACATGCCTTCGAAAACGCCGTAGCAGCGCTCGCGCAGGTTGGCGTCGGTGTGAACCTGGGCGCCGTCGTACTGGTCGGCCACGGCCTGGGCCGTTTGGCGGGCGCGCTGCAGGTCGCTCGAGACGATCACGTCGACCGACTCGGCGGCCAGCGCCTGGGCCAGCGCGCCGGCCTGGCGTTCGCCTTCGGCGTTGAGCGGGATATCGATATGGCCCTGCAGGCGGCGCACGGCGTTCCAGGCCGTCTCGCCGTGGCGGATCAGCAAAATATTCGTGTTGTTCATGCGGTCTTTTTTCTTGGCTTGCGGGCCGGTTCGGCGGCCAGGGCCGGATTCAAAGTGTAGGTGCCGATCAATTGCGCCTCGTCGACGATATGGCCGTGGATGGCGTTGAGCACGTCGACACAAGTAAAGCGCCCTTCCAATGCCAGGCGCGGCACATCGAGCGCATACATGCGAAAAATATAATGGTGGACGCGCTCATCGTTCCACGGCGGACAGGGGCCATCATACCCGTAATAGTCGCCGGCCATCGCCGGGTCGGTGGAAAACCACCGGGCGTAATCGTTGACGCCCTGCCGCATGGCGGCGCCGTTCAGACTGATTTCCGGACCCGGCTTGCCGCGCGCGGCCACGCCGTCCGACAACGCGCCCTCGGCGATCTGGTGCAGGCCGACCGGAATATCGATCAGGCTCCAGTGGAAAAAATCGTCGCGCGGCATACTCGCCGGCAAGGTAATGCCCGGGCGGTTGACGTCGGTGGCGTCGGTTGGGACGTCGCCGTCGATGCACAGCAACACCAGCGATTCGGTGCCGGCCGGCACGTCACTCCAGCTCAGCTGGGGATTGCGGTTGCCCGACAGCGTCACCTGGCCGTCGGCGCCCATGGCGGCAAAGGCACAGGCGGCTGGAATCGCGGTGCCGTCCCGAAAGCTCTCACTCGACAGTTTCATCTCTGGTCTCCCCGACTGTTCTTATTTAGAGGTGGTCTGCAGCCAAAACGTTACAGGTCCGTCGTTGGTCAGCGTGACTTTCATGTCCGCACCAAACTGGCCCGTTTGCACCACAGTGTGCCGCAAACGCGCCTGCTCGACGAAATAATTGAACAGGCGCAAGCCGTCGGCCGGCGCGGCGGCCGGCGTGAACGAAGGACGGGTGCCGGACTTGGTGTCGGCCGCCAGGGTGAACTGCGGCACCAGCAACAGGCCGCCGGCCACGTCCGTCACACTGCGGTTCATCTTGCCGGCGTCGTCCGAAAACACGCGGTAGCCCAGCATTTTGGTCAACAAGGTGTCGGCGTCCTTCTCGGTGTCGTGGCGTTCGGCGCACACCAGCACCATCAGACCGGCCCCGATGGCGCCGATGGTGGCGCCGTCGACCACCACTTTCGCGTCGCTGACCCGTTGCAGCAGCGCGATCATGCGGACAGGGTCACGCGGGCGAACTTGCGCTTGCCCACTTGCAGCACGAAGGTGCCGGCCTCGATCTTGACAGTTTTATCGCTGATGACGGCGCCGTCCAGGCGCACGCCGCCCTGGTCGATCATGCGCATCGCTTCCGAGGTGGACGGGCACAGGCCTGCCATCTTCAGCAATTGCGGGATGCCGACCGGCGCGCCGGCCAGCGACACTTCCGGCACGTCGTCCGGAATGCCGCCCTTGGAGCGGTTGACGAAGTCGTTGAGCGCCTCGTCGGCCGCCGCCTGCGAGTGGAAGCGGGCGACGATTTCCTGCGCCAGCGCCACTTTGGCGTCGCGCGGGTTGGCGCCGCCGTCGATCGCGGCCTTGAGCGCGGCGACGTCGGCGATCGAGCGGAACGACAGCAACTCATAGTATTTCCACATCATCACGTCGGAAATGCTCATGATCTTGGCGAACATGGTGTTGCCCGGCTCGGTGATGCCGATATAGTTGTTCTTCGACTTGGACATTTTGTCGACGCCGTCCAAACCTTCCAGCAGCGGCATGGTCAAAATGCACTGCGGTTCCTGGTCGTAGTCCTTCTGCAGCTCGCGGCCAACCAGCAAGTTGAATTTCTGGTCTGTTCCACCCAGCTCAAGATCCGACTTCAAAGCGACCGAATCGTAACCCTGCATCAAAGGATAAAGGAACTCATGGACCGCAATCGGTGTCCCACCCTTGAAGCGCTTGCTGAAATCGTCACGCTCCATCATGCGGGCCACGGTATAGTGCGAGGCCAGCTTGATGAGGCCGCGCGCGCCCAGCGGATCGCACCACTCGGAGTTGTAGCGGATTTCGGTCTTGGACGGATCGAGCACCAAGGACGCCTGCTTGAAATAGGTCATGGCGTTTTGCTCGACCTGTTCCTTGGTCAGCGGCGGACGCGTCATGTTGCGGCCCGACGGGTCGCCGATCATCGACGTGAAGTCCCCGATCAGGAAAATGACTTGATGGCCCAGATCTTGCAACTGACGCATCTTGTTGAGCACGACGGTATGACCGAGGTGCAAATCCGGCGCGGTCGGGTCCAGGCCGAGTTTGACGCGCAGCGGAACGCCGCTTTGCTCGGAACGCGCCAGCTTTTGGGCGAACTCGCTTTCGATCAGCAACTCGTCGATACCCCGTTTGGTGATGGCGAGCGCCTCTTGTACACGGTCGGTCAGGGGCAGTACCTTAGAGGGAACCGGCGGTGTGGAAGAAGGGGTAGTCATATATTTTGGGAGTTTTTTTCAAAAAAAGGTAGTCAGCCTCAGGAGTTTGTTATAATCCTCGATCCATCAATCTTGCCGTACGAAAACGAAACCCGACAATAATTAGAAGAAATAAAAGGTTCCTGAATAGTTCAAGCGGCAAATTTTAACTGATTGCATGAACCAAATACATAAATTCACGAGCTCACGCTTGTACAGTCTGATAGCTTCAACGCGCAAAGCGCGCATTGTCAGCGCCTCGGCACTGTTCCTCACAGTATGTGCGTTCGGTGCGGCCGGCGTCGCGCCGCTCGCCCCGGATCCTGCCGATCTGCCGGTTAAATCCGTGCAGGAAGCGGTCACGATGCCGGATCTTGCACCACAGATCAACGCACTTGAGCAACAATCGTCCAGCGAGCACTTCGTCCACGAAGAACGCATCCGCGCCGGCGACACCCTGGCCACCTTGCTCACCCGCCTGGGTGTGGAAGACGACGCCGCCGAAAACTTCATCAAAAAAGACAAGGTCGCCAAAGGCGTCATGCAGCTGAAGACCGGCAAGCGCGTTCAGGCGCAGACCGACGACGAGGGCAATCTGCAATGGCTGCGCGCGGTCGTGGTCGACGGCAAGGATATCCCTGTCAAGAATATCAAGATTTCCCGCAAAAACGACCGCTTTGTCGCGGAAGAAGAGCCGGCCAAGCTGGAACGTCGTGTCGAGATGCATGCCCGCACCATCACCTCGACCCTGTTCGCAGCCACCGATTCGAACGAAGACGGCACCAAACTGCCGGATACGATCGTCAAGCAAATCGTCGAGATGTTCTCGACCAGCATCGACTTCCGGGGCGACCTGAAGCGCGGCGACCATTTCAACGTGGTGTATGAGACGTTCTGGCAGGATGGGGAATTTGTTCGCGCGGGCCGCATCCTGGCTGGCGAATTCACCAACCGCGGCACGACGTATCAGTCGGTGTGGTTTGAAGATCCGCAGACCAGGCAGGGCGGCGGCTACTACAGCTTCGACGGCAAGGCGCTGAAAAAAGCCTTCCTGAAGTCGCCGGTGGAATTCTCGCGGATTTCGTCGGGCTTCTCGATGCGCGTGCATCCGGTCTCGGGCGAGTGGAAAGCGCACAAGGGCATCGACTTCCCTGCGCCGACCGGCACGCCGATCCGCGCATCGGGCGATGGCGTTGTCGATTTCGCCGGCACGCAGAATGGCTACGGTAATTTCGTCACCATCAAGCACTGGAACAATTACTCGACCGCTTACGCCCACATGAGCCGCTTTGCGCCTGGCGTCAAAAAAGGCACCAAAGTCAGCCAGGGCGACGTGATCGGCTATGTCGGCAGCACCGGCTGGTCGACCGGCGCGCATCTCCACTACGAGTTCCGCGTCGGTGGCGAAGCCAAGGACCCGAGCAAGCTCAACGTGACGGCGCAGGCGCCCTTGACGGCCGCCGAACTGTCGCGCTTCAAGGTCTACGCGTCGGACATGTCGCACCGCTTCGCGCTGCTGCAACCAGGTGGCTCGACCGGCACCCGCGTCGCGGCAAAATAAGCCACAACGCTTTACACTGCTTCATCCGAAACAGGCCGCCGCATCGGCCTGTTTTTTTTTCGTCTGTTTCTTTTGCCCTGTAACCATAATGCTCCGCCCAGACCGCTTGTTCCGTGCGACACCACACGTAAGGTCAGGCAAAATAGCTTTTTCAGCTTGAGGAAACAACAATGCCCCACTATATCGGTTTGATGTCCGGGACCAGCCTGGACGGCGTGGACGGCGCGCTCGCCGATTTCTCCGGCCACACGATCGACACGCTGGCGGCGGCCTATATAGCCTTTCCTCCAACACTGCGCGCCGAACTGATGGCGCTGCAATCTTCCGGCGACAACGAGATCGAGCGCGAGGCGCTGGCCGCCAACCAGCTGGCGCAGTTCTACGCCCAGTGCGTGACACAGCTGCTGGACGAGGCCGGCCGCACGGCGGATACGGTGCGCGCCGTCGCCGTCCACGGCCAGACCATCCGCCATCGCCCGGAACTGGGTTTTACGCGCCAGACCAACAACCCCGCCCTGCTGGCCGAGCTGTGCGGCATCGACGTCATCGCCGACTTCCGCAGCCGCGACATCGCCGCCGGCGGCCAGGGCGCGCCGCTGGTGCCGGCCTTCCACCAGGCGCTGTTCGGCAAGCCCGGCCAGGCCCGCGTGGTGGCCAACATCGGCGGCATCTCCAATATCAGCGTGCTGGACGGCGAAGGCGGCGTGATCGGCTTCGACACCGGTCCCGGCAATGTGCTGATGGACGCCTGGATCGCCCGCCACCTGGACAAGGAGTACGACGCCGACGGTGCGTGGGCGGCCAGCGGCAAGGAAATCCCCGAGTTGCTGCAGGAATTGCTGCACGAGCCCTATTTCGCGCTGCCGGCGCCGAAAAGCACCGGCCGCGACCTGTTCCACCTGGACTGGCTCGACACGCGGCTGGCCGTGTACGGAGACGCCGCGCCGGAGGATGTGCAGTTCACGCTGACCAAGCTGACGGCGGTCTCGCTGGCGCGGTCGATACAGGCCTATGGCGGCGGCGCGGACGCGGTGTATGTCTGCGGTGGCGGCGCCTACAACGGCGTGCTGATGAGCGAACTGGGCGCCGCGCTGGGCAACAACGTGCTGGTGGCGTCGACGCAAGCCCTGGGCATCGCGCCGAACCGGGTCGAGGCGTTGGCGTTCGCCTGGCTGGGTTACCGCTTCAGCGAACGCCTGGCCGGCAATCTGCCGACGGTGACCGGGGCCAAAGGTGAGCGGGTGCTTGGAGCACTCTACCCCCGCTAATCCAGGCGGGACCCAACCCCCTATGCGTTTGGCGACCTGTATGCGTCGCGGCTTAGGGGTCGTACCCCGTGGGGTACGACCCCGCGTGGCGGTGCGGGTTTGCTGGCAGAGCGCACAAAAACAAACGGCGGACAACCGAAGTTGTCCGCCGCATTGTGCAACTAGAACTGATTTATACCGAGAACGACGAGCCGCAGCCGCAGGTCGACGTCGCGGTCGGGTTCTTGATGACGAATTGCGCGCCTTCCAGGTCATCCTTGTAGTCGATCTCGGCGCCCACCAGATACTGGTAGCTCATCGAGTCGATCAACAGCTGGACGCCGTTCTTGACCATCGTGGTGTCGTCTTCGTTGACGATTTCATCGAACGTGAAACCGTACTGGAAGCCGGAACAGCCGCCACCCTGCACGAACACACGCAGTTTCAGGTCGGGATTACCCTCTTCCTCGATCAGCTGGGCGACCTTTTCGGCCGCGCTATCGGTGAAGATGATCGGCGACGGGATTACATCTACTAGTGATTCGGCGACAGCATTCATTTCAGACTCCTACGTGAAAACATTTAGGTCATTATAGACCGTTGGCGTTGTTTATGCTCCAGACCCCTCGAAAATGGGGGGTCTTATGGCAAATATCAACGCCAGATTGTGCGCAAAGTTACGGCAGCAACGCGATCTGCGTCAGGCCGGTCGATTCTTCCAGGCCAAACATCAAATTCATACACTGCACAGCCTGGCCGGACGCGCCCTTGACCAGATTGTCCTGCACCACCAGCACAATGACGGTGTTGCCGTTGTCCGGACGATGCAGCGCCAGGCGCAGCACGTTGGCGCCGCGCGTCGAACGGGTCTCTGGATGCGAACCGAACGGCATGACGTCGACGAAAGGCGAGTCTTTGTATTGCTCTTCGAACAGTGCTTGCAGTTCCTCGTTGCTCACTTCCTTGGTCAGGCGACCGTACAGGGTCGAGTGCATGCCCCGGATCATCGGCACCAGGTGCGGCGTAAACACCAGGCCAACCTTGTCGCCGGCGAACTTTTGCAGCTGCGCCACGGTTTCCGGCGTGTGGCGATGGCCCGACACGCCATAAGCCTTGAAATTGTCGCTCGACTCGGAGAACAAGGTGCCGATCTCGGCTTTACGGCCGGCGCCGGAGACGCCGGACTTGCAGTCGGCGATCAGCGAACCGGCGTCGATCACGCCGGCCTTGAGCAGCGGGTAGTAACCCAGCTGCATCGTGGTCGGATAGCAACCCGGATTGGCGACCAAGCGCGCGCCCTTGATGGCGTCGCGGTTCAGTTCGGCCAGGCCATAGGCGGCTTCTTCCAGCAGATCCGGGCAGGTGTGCTCGATCTTGTACCATTTTTCAAAGACGGCCTTGTCCTTGATGCGGAAATCGGCCGCCAGGTCGATGACCTTGACGCCGGCAGCCAGCAGCTCCGGCGCCTGCGCCATGGCGACGCCGTGCGGGGTGGCGAAGAACACCACGTCGCACTGCTTGAGGTCGGCCTTGTCCGGCGACGAGAAAGCGATGTCCACGCGCCCGCGCAGCGAAGGGAACATATCGGCAACCGGCAAGCCATCTTCCTTGCGCGACGTGATAGCCGTCAGCTGCACATCAGGGTGGACTGCCAACAGTCGCAGCAATTCCACTCCGGTGTAGCCGGTGCCGCCGACGATGCCAACTTTGATCATGTTCGTTCCTTCAGTGAAGTATTACAGAATAAGAGAGGGCCAAAAACCGCAAAAGAACCACGGAAACACGTAGGGCGGATTAGGCGGAACGCCGTAATCGGCCATGCGTGAGCCGCCAATGACGCCGGCATGGCCGATTACGCTGCGCTAATCCGCCCTACGTGTATCCGTTGCCATATCACCGTGTCTGGAGGGCCATTTTATCAGGCATGCGCTACGGGCGTATGACCATACCCCATAGCAAAAAAGCCGCCCGACACAAGGCCGGCGGCTTTTTCGACAGCACGCCGCAAGCGGCGCGCCATAGCGTAAATATTAACGCTTCGAGAATTGCTTTGCGCGACGTGCTTTGCGCAGACCAACTTTTTTACGCTCAACTTCACGTGCATCGCGGGTAACGAAGCCGGCGCGCGCCAGATCGCCCTTCAGCGCTGCATCGTAGTCGATCAGTGCGCGGGTGATGCCGTGACGCACAGCACCTGCCTGGCCGGACTCGCCGCCGCCGTGCACGTTGACTTTGATGTCAAAACGCTCGACGTTGCCGGTCAGTTCCAGTGGTTGACGAATAACCATCAGGCCGGTTTCGCGGGAGAAGTACTCAGCCGCTGGCTTGCCGTTAACGATGATTTGGCCAGTGCCAACTTTGATAAACACACGAGCTACTGCACTCTTGCGACGGCCGGTGCCGTAATTGTAGTTACCGATCATGTCAGTTCCTTAGATTTCGAGTGCTTTAGGTTGCTGGGCAGCGTGCGGGTGCGAACCTTCAGCGTACACTTTCAGCTTCTTGATCATTGCGTAGCCCAGTGGGCCCTTCGGCAACATACCCTTGACTGCTTTTTCCAGAGCACGGCCTGGGAAACGCTGTTGCATTTTCAGGAAGTTGGTCTCGTAGATGCCGCCTGGGTAGCCCGAGTGACGGTAGTAGGTCTTCTCGGTGGCTTTGGTGCCGGTCACGCGCAGTTTGCCTGCGTTGATGATGACGATGAAATCGCCGGTATCGACGTGAGGAGTAAATTCTGGCTTGTGTTTGCCGCGCAGTCGGAGTGCCACTTCGCTGGCAACACGTCCGAGGACTTTGTCCGTCGCGTCAATCACGAACCAATCGCGCTGGACTTCATGGCCCTTAGCGGAAAAAGTTTTCATGTTGACTTCCTAAATAGTAAAACACGCTCAAATGGTGGTTCCGCCATTGCTTCAGCGGACTCGGCCTTCTTATTTACTTTCCTGAGCGAACGGAAAGCCGACAAGTATAAGCGGGAACCACCGGCCGAGTCAAGCCGCCATTTGGCCTTCCGCGATCTTGTCCTCCACCAGCTTCGGCGGACCGTAGCGGAAGACATTGACCACATTGAAAGTCGTGTCCGGCACGTACAGACGCCCGTTCGCCGCGTGGATGAAATACGGCATCCACACCCCGCCCGCGTCCGGGTACTTCTTGAACACGGAAATGCCGGTTTCGTAGGTCAGCGTGTCCTCGCCGATGCGGAACACCTTCAGCGCCCGGTTGACCAGGTCGTTGACCATCAGCCGGTCGCCGTCGATGCAGACGCTGGCCGGCAGCATGAACTTTTCGTAATCGACATCGACATCGTCGCAATAGCCGAGGTAGCCGTAGCTCCACAAGCTCCTGCCCTCGCGGTCGAACACGCGCAGGCAGTTGTTGAACTGGTCGCAGACGAACAAGCGGTCGTTGGCGTCGATGGCGATGTCGCACGGCGTGAAATCCTCGTCCGCATGCCAGCGGAAGTTCTTGCGGAACACCACGTAGCCGGTCGGCTGGATCTGCCACATCGAAATGCGGTTATTGAGCGAGTCGGCGATATAGATCTCGCCCCGGCTGTTGACGGCGATGCCTTGCGGCGCCTTCAGGGTGCCGTCGCCGCCGATGCCCTCGCGTCCAAAAGGCACGCCATAGTTGATCAGGAAGCCAGACGGGCTGAACTGATACATCGACACCGTGCACATATTGAAGTTGGTGACGAAGATGATCGGCGTGCCCGGGCAAATCTGCCCCAGCGGCGGCGTGTGCGGGTAATAGACATCCATCGCCAGGTCGCCGGGCACGAAGAAGCCGCGCATCATGTCCTGCATCTGGTGGTAGGGGTCGCTGTCGGTATTAAAGGTTTTCATGCACCAGTTGCCGGAGTCGATATTCAGCGAACCGCGCCCGATGCGCGCCAGCGGATCGATGCCCGAATGCGCGCGGAACTGGTCGTACCAATATTGATAGACGCGCGTGGTGGCCGCGGCCCACTGGTCGATCCAGCTGCCGCCGGCGACCTCCTGCGGCGGCGCGCGGCGGTCCGGATCGATGCCGAGCACGGCCGTCATGCAGTTGAATTGAGAAGTCTTGCGCAGACGGTCCTGGTCGTCGCGCCGGTGGCCGACGGACGCGATCAATAACGCCTCCTCCTCGCCCTTCATGCGCGGGATGCGCACCTTGATGATGCTCGACGCAAACGGTTCGCTGATGAAAAACACGTCCGGCTCGGTGGCCGCGCACACTTGATAGGGGCCGACGAAGACCACGTCCTCCAGCACGCCATAAATCAGGTCCGACATCGAATGCACCGGCTCCATGCGGTGGTTCCACAACGGCTGCAGGCCGTTGACGATGGTGACCAGCTCGCCCTCCAGGTTGTACACGGCGATGGCGTTCTCGATGTGGCCCGGCACGAACACGCGGTCGCCGAGCACGCACACCGAGCGCATCACGTTGAACTTGCCGATGCCGGTCGGTTTACCGTGCTGGTGCAGCATCACCGTCTCGTGCGGCGCCTGTACGCATTCATCGACGATGGGCCAGTCGGTGCTGATCTTGAGCACCTCGTAGTGGCCGGTGTTGGCGAGGTAAATATTGCCCTTGGAATCACTGGCGATGCCTTGCGGCCACAGCAGCTCGTGGCCGCCGCCATGCTCGGCGCCCGGGCAGGCGACCCGGCGGAACTGGCTGACGAACTTGCCTTCCAACGTGAACTTGACGCAGCGGCTGGCCAAGTCGTCCTGGGTGTGGAAGAACTCGTCGCAGATGTAGAGGTAGTCGACGCCGTCGCGTTCGCGCACGGTGGTGATGCCGTTCGGATCGGACAGCGGCAGATAGTCGTCACCACCCTCGCCGAACGCAAAGCTGAACCACACCTCGTGCTCGTCGTAGCCGAAGGCGGCCACCCGGCCGTGGCCCATGTCGGTGCAATACATAATCTTGTCGGTCGGATGCGGGCACACATGGAAAGGCATCAGCAGGCGCGGCGCCTGCGGCGTGGCCTCGCCGGGGCCTTCGATCACATGCAGCAGGGTGGACAGGTCGGGAGAGAACACCAGCAGGCGGCTGTTGCCGGTGTCGCATACCCACAGCCGGCCGTAGCTGTCGGCATGCACGCCGACCGGGGAATTGAGCGTGAAATCGTCGGCCAGTTCGCCGACGCTCGTGCTGCCCGGCTTGGTCAGATCACCATATGAACAAAGGTACTCAATAGCTTGGCTCATTAAATGCTCCTTGATTTTAGTCAAACAAAGCGCATTAAATTATCAAGCGGCTTGTGTGGATGTCCAAGCTAAAAAACTTCGTGCAAGCCACTCGCGGCCGGACTCCTTTACAATACGGGCAACGATTTTTAACGGAGAGAATGATGGAATGCAAAGTCAGCTGGAACGGCCCGTCGGGCATGAGTTTTTTGGCCCAGACCGGCTCCGGTCATCTGGTCAACATGGACGGCGCGCCTGAGGGCGGCGGTCACAACCTGGCGCCGCGTCCGATGGAAATGGTGCTGCTCGGCACCGGCGGTTGCACGGCGTATGACGTGGTGCTGATTTTGAAGAAGGGCCGCGCGGATATTCGCGGCTGCGAGTGCACCTTGAAGGCGGATCGCGCGGACGTTGATCCGAAGGTGTTTACCAAGATTAACTTCCACTTTGTCGTGACCGGCAAGGGCTTGAAGCCGGAGGCGGTGGAGCGCGCGATTTCGCTGTCGCACGATAAGTATTGCTCGGCGTCGATCATGCTGGGCAAGATGGCCGAGATTACGCATACCTTCGAGATCGTCGAAGTCGAGTGATGTCGTCTGGCGCCGCTGGCGGCGCTTGCATGGCGGATTACGCTTCGCTAATCCGCCCTACGTGTCTCCGTGGTCCGTTCAATTTGGTGGCCGTTAAATGTAATACGCGGTGCTGGTCATGATCTTGCCCATCACCGACATCACGGCTTGTACGGGCGCTGGCGTTTGCGCGGCGCCCAGCGCCTGCGCGGCAGCGCCGTGCTCGATCTCGTCGATGCGCATCTGCTCGACGATCGCGCGCGACTTGGCGTCCTGCGGCGGCAGCTTGTCCAGATGGCTGGCCAGGTGCGCTTCCACCTGGCGCTCGGTCTCGACCACAAAACCCAGGCTGCGGGCGTCGCCCAGCACCGCCGCCACCGTGCCGAGCGCATACGCGCCGGCGTAAAACAGCGGATTCAGCACGCTGGTGTGCGAGCCCAGCTCGTTCAACCGCTGCGCGGTCCACGCCAGATGATCTTCCTCTTCCCTGCCCGCCTGCTCGAACTGGGCGCGCATCTCCGCCGTCTTGGCGAAGCGGCCCTGCGAGTTGTACAGCGCCTGCGCGCAGACTTCGCCCACGTGGTTGACCCGCATCAGCCCGGCGCTGTGGCGCTGCTCCGCCTCGCTCAGCTGGCCGTCGTCGGACCTTAGTCCGGGGTTCGGGCGCGACGCCGAGGCGACGCCGGCGATCACGCGCAGCGCCTTGTCGGCGTCGGCGATAAAACGGTCCAGTGGGGTGTGGTGGAATGCGGCCATGGCGGTTCGTGGTTCGTCAAAACCACCATTATAGAGGCGCGTTTTAATTCGCGTCCGTCTCTTCGCGCAGTTGCCGCTGGCGCTCGATGTAGTCGGCCACAGGGCCGCGCACGTCGATCTTGGAGATATCCTTCGCCACGCCGAGGTTCAGCCCCAGCAGGAAGGGAATGTTCTCGACCGGCACGTCGTTGCAATGCTCGGAGAAGGCCTTGAGAAAGCGCTTGGACTCGACCACCCGCACCACCTTTTCTCCGCTCATGTATTGCAGAATGCTGGTGATGCTGTGGCCCTTGCCGATCGTGTGATAGATGAAACGGTTGAACTCGCGGTCCAGCACCTTGAAATCCAGGGTTTCCTTGGTCATCAGGCCGGCCAGGTAATACAGCCCCAGCGCAACGCGGAAGAAGCCAGTGCATTCGGTGCGGTCGACTCCGCACTGTGTCACCGCGAGTATTTTTTCCTGCAGTTGAGCATTCATAGTCCGCCGTTCTCCCTGTCATCACTATAACAAGACATTTGTCGCCATACTTGCTTGCAAGCCAGAATTTTTACATGCTATTCTAGAAATCTTTAATAAAAGAACAGCAAAGGGCAGCGAAATGATCGAGGTAAAAGGGCTGGCCAAACGCTTCCGTTTGCCCTCGCGTGGCGGCAAAGCCGCGCCGGCGCTCGATCCGCGAGATCACGACGGCTGGTTTCACGCGGTGCGCGACGTCAGCTTCAGCTGCGCGCCCGGCGAGGTGCTGGGCCTGCTCGGTCCCAACGGCGCCGGCAAGACCACCACCCTGCGCCTGCTGTCGACCGCGCTCAAGCCCGACGCCGGCAGCATCCACGCCAACGGCGTCGACCTGCTGCACAACCCGCTCGTGGCGCGCCAGCACATCGGCTTCCTGTCCGGCAGCACCGGCCTCTACGGACGCCTGACCGCGCGCGAGAACGTCGAATATTTCGGCCGCCTGCACGGCATGCGCGCCGAGCACCTGAAGCGCCGCTGCGACGAACTGTTCGACCTGCTGCAAATGCACGAGTACGGCAACAAGCGGGCCGACCAGCTCTCCACCGGCATGAAGCAGAAATGCTCGATCGCCCGCACCGTCGTGCACGAGCCGAAGATCGTCATCCTCGACGAACCGACCACCGGCCTCGACGTCATGGCCGCGAAGGTGCTGCTCGACTTCATCGCCAGCTACAAGGCGCTGCGGGTGCCGCTGATCTTTTCCACCCACCACCTGCACGAGGTGGAAAAACTGTGCGACCGGGTCTGCATCATCAACCACGGCAAGACCGCCTTCCACGGCACCGTCGACGCCCTGCGCCACCTCGGCGGCAGCGCCGATCTGTACGACGCGTTTGTCGGCGTCATCAACCGGGGAGACTGAGCCATGTGGACCATCTATCTGAAGGAATTGCTGGAGCTGGTGCGCGACCGCAAGACGTTTTTCTTTACCGTCTTCGTGCCGGTCATCGCCATGCCGCTGATCTTCACCGGCTTCGGCATGCTGTCGACCAATATGTTCAAGCAGGCCAGCCAGGCGCAGATGACCTACGCTATTTTCGGCAAGGAGCACGCGCCGCAACTGGCCGCCCGCTTCGCCGAGGAAAAAGGCTTGCGCGAGGTGGTGCTGTCGGGTCCCGACGAGATCAAGCGCGCCATCGGCGACGACCGCATCAAGTTCGCGCTGGTGATACCGGCCGACCTGGAAAGCACCCTGGCGCGGCACCAGCAAGGCGTCATCGAACTGCATTACAACAGCGCCTCGGCGATCGACATGACGCGCAAGCGCGTGGCGGCGGTGCTGGGCAATCACAACAACGCGGTGCGCGAGCTGGCGCTGCCGGCACTCAACCTCAACAAGGACCAGCTGCGCTTCGCGCTCGATCCGATCAAGCTGGAGGACCGCACCACCGCCAACAAACGCGAGCAAACCGGCGCCATGATCGGCGGCCTGGTGCCCTACATCCTGCTGATGGTGTGCCTGGTGTCGGCGATGTATCCGGCCATCGACACCGGCGCCGGCGAAAAGGAACGCGGCACCCTGGAAACCTTGCTGCTGGCGCCGGTCTCGCGCACCAGCATCGTACTGGCGAAATTCCTGATGCTGTTCACCGTCGGCCTGACCTCGGCGCTGTTGATGATCGCCAGCATTGGCGGGCTGATGATCTTCGGCGAGTCGCTGATGAGCGGCGACGTGGCGCAGATGGCGCGCTCGATCGGCCTGTTCGACCTGGCCATGGTGGCGTTGATGCTGGTGCCGACGGCGGCCATGTTCGCCGCCATCCTGCTGTCGATCTCGGTGTACGCGAAAAGCTACAAGGAGGCCTCCGGCCTGATCTCGCCGTTGATGATCGTCACCATCCTGCCCACCCTGGCGGCGCTGCTGCCCGGCGTGGAAATGAACTGGAAATGGGCCATGGTGCCCCTGACCAATGTTTCCCTGGCGATGAAAGAGCTGGTCAAGGGCACGATGGATTACAGCATGTTGTCGGTCATTATGCTGTCGACCACGGTCACCGCCGGCGCCCTGCTCGCGCTATGCCGCTGGTGGTTCAACCGCGAGGCGGTGCTGTTCAGAAATTGATGCCGAGAATGGTATTGAATCGGGCAAGTTGTCTATTCAAGCAAGTGGTTATGAACGGCGTTCTGGTAGGCCGTTTGAGCAGTCTGGCGCGCAGTTTCCGCCGCCCATCGCAATGGCGCCCCATGTATAGAACAAATTCAATACAATGCCATCATGTGAAAAGTGTATGGCCGTGCAGAAATGCTGGTTGTGCAGCGGCAGAATCATTCAGGAGTCAGCATGGAATTACGCATCAGCAACTTGTCTAAAACCTACGGCAACGGCGTCGTGGCGTTGGACAATATTTCGCTTACCATCCCCACCGGGATGTTCGGCTTGCTCGGCCCCAACGGCGCCGGCAAGTCGACCCTGATGCGGACCCTGGCGACGTTGCAGGAATGCGATTCCGGTTCGGTGTTCCTCGACGACATCGACGTGCTCGACGAAAAAGACGAAGTGCGCCGCCTGCTGGGCTATCTGCCGCAGGACTTCGGCGTGTATCCGAAGGTGACCGCCTACGAACTGCTCGACCATTTCGCCGAGCTCAAAGGCTTGTCCAACCGCAACCGCCGGCGCGAGGTGGTCGACGGCCTGCTGCAGCAAACCAATCTGTTCGACGTGCGCCACCAGCGCTTGGGCGGCTTTTCCGGCGGCATGCGCCAGCGCTTCGGCATCGCCCAGGCGCTGTTGGGCGACCCCAAACTGATCATCGTCGACGAGCCGACCGCCGGCCTCGACCCGCAAGAGCGGGTGCGCTTCCATAACCTGTTGTCGGACATCGGCGAGGACAAGACCGTCATCCTGTCGACCCACATCGTCAGCGACGTTGCCGACCTGTGCGCCAACATGGCGATCATCAACAAGGGCCACCTGCTGCTGTGCGGTCCCACCCAGGAACTGATCCACGAGGTCAGCGACAAAATCTGGGCCCGCTTCATCGACAAGCGCGACCTGCAATCGTTCCAGCTGCGCCACCCGGTCATCTCGTCGCGCCTGCTGTCGGGCCGCACCCTGATCCACGTCTACAGCGAGAACGATCCCGGCGACGGTTTCGAGGAGGCCATCGGCGACCTCGAGGATGTCTACTTCGCCACCATCGCCGGCCGCCACCAAGCCGCCGCCACCTGCGACTAAGGCGGCCGCATGTTCGCCATCGCCTTTTTTGAAGCGCGCCAGCGCCTCAAGCTGCTGTCGACCTGGGTCTACTTCGTCGGGTTCCTCGCGCTGTCGCTGCTGTGGATGGCCGCCGCCGGCGGCTTCTTCAAGGAAGCCCAGGTCACCTTCGGCAGCCTGGCGATCAATTCGCCGCGCTCGCTGATGTTCACCGTCAGCGCGCTCGGCTCGCTGGGCGTGGTGGTGATCGCGGCCATGATGGGCCGCTCGGTGCAGCAGGATTTCGAGTACGACATGCAGCACTTCTTCTTCAGCGCGCCGATCAAGAAGCACCAGTACATGTTCGGCCGCTTCCTCGGCGCCTATTTCACCTTGGCGGTGATCTTCACCAGCATCATCCTCGGCGCCTGGCTGGGCAGCATGCTGCCGGGCATCGACCCGGAACGCCTGGGCTTGCCGGGCCCGCTGGGCTACCTGATTCCCTACCTCGTCGTCATCCTGCCCAACATCTTCATCTTCGGGGCCGTGTTCTTCATCCTCGCCGCGCTGACGCGGCGCATGCTGCCGGTCTACATCAGCAGCGTGGTCATGCTGATCGGCTACATCGTCGCGCCCGGCCTGGCGCGCGACCTCGACTATAAAACGCTGGCCGCGCTGATCGACCCGTTCGGCACCACCGCCGTGCTGCGCCTGACCGAGTACTGGCCCATCATCGAGCGCAACACGCGCATGGTCTGGCCGGAGGGCGTGTACCTGATCAACCGCGTGCTGTGGTCGTCGTTCGCGCTGGCCGGCCTGCTGCTGGGCTACTGGCGCTTCCACTTCATCGCCACCGTCGACAGCGGCGCCAGCGGCAGCGCCAGCCGTGGCGAGGGCGAGCAACCGCCGCACCTGTCGGCCGTCTCGACCAATACGCAGGAAACGCCGGACTTCAAATCGCGCAGCCTGGCCGGACTGCTCATCAAGATGAGCTGGCTGAACCTGCGCGAAACAACCAAGAACATCTATTTCGTCGTCATCGTGCTGGCCGGCGTGCTGATGATGTTCGCCAGCGCGCTGGACATGGGATCGATGTTCGGCACCAATACCTACCCGGCCACCTACCTGATCCTCGACTCGGTGACGGAAACGTTCGAGCTGTTCATGCTGGTGATCACCACCTTCTACGCGGGCGAGCTGATCTGGCGCGAGCGCGAGGCGCGCATGGCGCAAATGCTAGACGCGCTGCCGATCCCGAGCTGGCTGCCGCTGCTGGCCAAGCTGTTCGCGCTGATCGGCCTGCAGGCCCTGCTGATGTTGGTCGTGATGCTGTGCGGCATGGCGATCCAGATCTGCAAAGGCTATTTCATCCTGGAGCCGGGGCTGTATCTGTACCAGCTGTTCCTGATCCAGCTACCCGAATACGCGCTGGCGGCCGTGCTGGCGATCGCGCTGCAGGTGCTGATCAACCAGCGCTACCTGGCCTATTTCGCGATGATCATGTACTACGTCGCGATGTTGACGATGAGCTCGATGGGCGTGGAAGAACCGATGCTGGCCTACGGCACCATGCCGCACTTCATCTATTCCGCCATGAACGGCTACGGCCACTACCTGCCGCGCGAGCGCTGGTTCGAGGCGTACTGGGGCGGCGCCGCGCTGCTGCTGGTGGTCGGCTCGCTGTTGTTCTGGGCGCGCGGCACCAACGACGGCTGGCGCCAGCGCATGCAACTGGCGCGCCACGCGCTGACCAGGCCGGTGCTCACGGTGATGGCGGCCGGCGCGCTGGTCTTCGCCGGCGCCGGCGCGGTACTGTTCTACAACACGCACATCGTCAACTGCTACAAGTCGACCTACGAAAAAGACGCCGAGCGCGCCGACTACGAACGCAAATACAAGCAATACGCGGCGCTGCCGCAGCCGCGCATTACCGACGTCAAACTCGACGTCGCCATCACGCCGGCGCAGCGCAGCCTCAAGGTCAAGGGCCGCTACGTGCTGCAAAACAAGACCACGCAGCCGGTCAGCGACATCATCGTCCAGCAGGACGCCGACGCCACCGGCTACAAGGCGCGCTTCAGCCAGGAAGTGCGCGCGGGCCTGCGCGACACCGACCTTGGCTTCTACACCTACAAGCTGGTCAAGCCGCTGGCGCCGGGCGCGAGGCTGGCGCTCGAGTTCGAGGTCGACTACGTGCCCAAGGGCATCTTGGGCATGGGCCAGGACACGCCGGTCGTCCACAACGGCACCTTCTTCAACAACAGCGTGCTGCCGCGCATCGGCTACCAGCAGGAGAACGAGCTGAGCGAGGCACGCGACCGCAAGAAGCACCAGCTGGCCGCGCGCGAACGCATGTTGCCACGCGACGATGCACGCGGCCTGGCCAACAATTTCAGCGGCAACGACGCCGACTGGATCAACTTCGACGCCATCGTCAGCACCAGCGCCGACCAGATCGCCATCGCGCCAGGCACGCTGGTCAAGGACTGGACCAGCAAGGGCCGGCACTACTACCATTACAAGATGGACCAGCCGATCCTGAACTTCTACGCCTTCCAGTCGGCGCGCTACCTGGTCAAGCGCGACTGGTGGCAGGATGTCGGCATCGAGATCTACTACCACCCGGGCCACGAATACAACCTCGAGCGGATGAACAAGGGCATCAAGGAATCGCTCGACTACTACACGCGCAACTTCGGACCGTACCAGCACAAGCTGGTGCGCATTGTCGAATTCCCGCGCTACGCCACGTTCGCGCAATCGTTCCCGAACACGATTCCGTACGCCGAATCGCTGGGCTTCATCGCCAAGGTCAGCGACAGCAATCCGAAGGACATCGACTACCCGTTCTACGTCACCGCGCATGAAATGGCGCACCAGTGGTGGGGCCACCAACTGGTCGCCGGCAACACACGCGGCGGCAGTGTGCTCAGCGAGACGCTGGCCGAATACTCGGCGCTGATGGTGATGAAGAAGAATTTCGGCGCCAGCAAGATGCGTCGTTTCCTGAGCTACGACCTGCACCAATACCTGCTGGGACGCGCGCTGGAGCGCAAGAAGGAACTGCCGCTGGCCGACAACGAAAACCAGAACTACATCCAGTACCGCAAGGGCAGCCTGGCGATGTACCAGTTGCAGGACGTGCTGGGCGAGGACAGGATCAACGGCGCGCTCAAGGAACTGCTGGCCAAACATGGGCGCAGCGGCGGGCCGTATCCGAGCGTCACGGTGCTGGTCGACGCGCTGCGCGCCATCACGCCGCCGGAATACGCCTATCTGGTCGACGACCTGTTCAACCACATCGTGCTATATGAAAACCACGGGGTATCGGCGACGGCGCGCAAGCTCAACGATGGCAAATACGAAGTCAGCTTCGTCGTCAGCGCGGCCAAGGTGCGCGCCAACGACCAGGGCGAGGAGCGGGACGTGGCGTTGAAGGACTACATCGACATCGGCGTCGACGACAAGGACGGCAACAGCCTGCTGCGCGAGCGCAAGCTGATCGACCGCAAGGACAACAGCTACACGGTCGTCGTCAGCGGCCGTCCGGCCAGGGCCGGCATCGACCCCGACAACAAGCTCATCGACCGCAAGCCCGACGACAACATGGTCAACGTCGAACTCCAAGCCCAATAAACCCCGGGGGTCAGGTCCGACATTCGGACACGGGCCCGTCCGTAAAGTGGTTCTACGGACGAGGTCGTGTCCGAATGTCGGACCTGAGGTGTTCCGGGTTTCGCGGACAGTTAATGAAGCACACGAAACTGCGCTTCAAAGGATGCAGGCGTTTGATAGCCCAAGGTCTGATGCAAGCGCATCCGATTGTAGTACACCTCGATGTAATCGCGAACCACGCCCAGGGCCTCGGCTCTCGTTGAAAAGAGTTGCCTATGCATGGTTTCGTTTTTCAGGTTTGAAAAGAAGCTTTCCGCCACGGCATTGTCCCAACAATTGCCTTTGCGACTCATGCTCGGCAGCGCCCCGTGTTTGGCTAGCAGGTTGCGGTAGTCGGCGCAGCCGTACACGGAGCCTTGGTCGCTGTGGAAGATGATCCCGGGCGCAGGTCGCCGGTGTTCCATCGCCATGGACAACGCCGCCATCGGTAACGTGGCCGCCTGCCTGGTGTCCGTCGACCAGCCCACCACCCGGCGTGCGAACAAGTCCAGTACCACGGCCAGATGCAAGAATCCCTCTTTAGTGCGCAGCACTGTCATATCGCCGACCCACACCTGGTTCGGAGCGCCGACCTGAAAGGCGCGCTTGACCAAGTCCGGCGCTGGTGGCAGCACCCGTTCTTTCGCCTTGCTGGCGCGAAAACGCTTGGCGCGGGTAGTTTGTATGCCCTCCAGCTTTCTCAGCCTGGCCACGCGGTGTTTTCCACAACAGATGCCTGCGCTATTGAGCAGGCGCCACGTTTTCAATATCCCGGGTGCCGAGCGGTGGCGCATATGGATCTTGACGATCTCTTGGCGCATGGCCAGATCTTCCCGGCTTCGCAGGCTCGGCGGTGCCGTCTTGAAGGCGTAGTAGCCGCTGCGGCCCACGTCGAGCGCCAGACACAGCGCTTTGACTGAAAACTCGCTTCGATGCTCGTCGATGACGGCGTACTTCACTTCTTGAGGCGAGTTAAGTACGCATCTAACTTTTTTAGGATGGCCAGCTCCTGTTCGGCCTTGGCCAGTTGGCGACGCAGTTGCTCGACCTCGCTCAATTCACTGACCGCAGGACGACCTGGCGAGCGCAATTGGCCGCCAGATGGCTGCTCTTCGAGCTGCTTGGCCCATTTGTAGAGCTGATTACGACGCAAACCAAGCTCCAACGCCAAGGCCGTCGCGCTCTGCTTGTCATCATGTAGCCGGGAGATCGCAGCGCGCTTGAATTCATCCGTAAACACGGCCCGCTGCTTCGGCACCGGCTCCGCCGATGTCGGAATGATCTCTCGTTTGGAAGGTGACTGTTTCTTTTCCATGAATATCCTCTCAGGACGTATTGTCCTCTATTTGGATGTCCATGAAACCCGGGCTATCTCAACCTGACCCCGCTGTTTTAGGCGGCGACTTTGAAGATGCTGACGATGGCGCGCAGGTCATCGGCCTGATCGTTCAGCGATGCGGCGGCGGCTGCGGCCTCCTCCACCAGCGCGGCGTTCTGCTGCGTGACCTGGTCCATCTGGATCACCGCTTGGTTGACCTGCTCGATGCCGGCGCTTTGCTCGTGGCTGGCCGAGCTGATCTCGCCCATGATGTCGGTGACGCGCTGGATGCTGTCGACCACGTCGCTCATCGTCATGCCCGCTTGCGTGACCAGGGTGCTGCCGGCGTCGACCTTCTGCAGCGAGTCGTCGATCAGCGCCTTGATTTCCTTGGCGGCCGTGGCGCTGCGCTGCGCCAGGCTGCGCACTTCGCTGGCGACCACCGCGAAGCCACGCCCTTGCTCGCCCGCGCGCGCCGCTTCCACCGCCGCGTTCAAGGCCAGGATGTTGGTCTGGAAGGCGATGCCGTCGATGACGCTGATGATGTCGACGATCTTGCGCGCCGAGCCGCTGATCGCTTCCATCGTGTCGACCACGTCGGCCACTTCCGTGCCGCCGCGCCGCGCTACTTCCGACGCCTTGACCGCGAGCTGGTTGGCCTGGCGGGCGTTGTCCGAGTTCTGCTTGACGGTCGAGGTCAACTCTTCCATCGACGCGGCCGTCTCTTCCAGGCTGGAGGCCTGTTCCTCGGTGCGTGCCGACAGGTCCATATTGCCGGCGGCGATCTCGCTCGACGCCGTCGAAATGCTTTCGGTACCGTGGCGCACGTCGTTGACGATGCCGATCAAGCCGTCGTTCATCGAGCGCAGCGCTTGCAGCAGGCGTCCGGTCTCGTCGGTGGTGCTGACTTCGATGGTCGATGTCAAATCCTTGTTGGCCACGGCCACGGCGATGTCGACCGCCTGGTTCAACGGCACGGTGATGCCGCGCGTCAAACGCCAGGCGCAAACGACGCCCAGCGCCAGCACCACCATACCGAAGACGATCATGAAACGGCGGCTGTTCTGATAAATCGTCTCGATCTCGGCGGCGTTGGCGTCGATGCTTTTACGCTGCATGTCCAGCAGACCGCTCAGCGAAGCCAGGTAGGCCTTGCCGTCCGGCGTGAAGCGCTGGTCGAGCACCTCTGCGGCTTGCTCGATCTGGCCTTCCTTCTTCAGCTTGACGATGGTGTCGCGCGACGCCAGGTAGCGCTTGCGGTTGGCCATCATCTGCTCGAACAGGGTTTTTTCCTGTTCGGTCTCGAGCAACGGCTCGACCTTCTTCTGCAAGCCGTTGACTTCGGCGGTGGAGGCGACCGTTTCCTCGGCAAAGAACGGGCCGAGCGACGGATCGGAGCTCTTCGAAATCGCCGACGTGCGGCGCACGCTGGTATGGATCAACCGATACCAGTCGCTGATCATGCGTTCCTTGGCCAAAGGCTGTTGCATCATGTCACGGGTAGCCTCGGCCACGTCTTGCATATGCGTGATGCCGATCACGGTCATCAAAGTCATCATGGCGAGGACCAAGCCGAAGCCTGCGGCAAGGCGCGTGCCGATTTTTAAATTTTTCATGGTCAAAATCCCGGTCGGGGAAAATATCTGGAAGTTAGAGCGGTGCGAAGTTTGAGAACCGCGAATCGGGCGGAAGGAGTGAATTGCCCCGAAGAATCAATAGTTTAGCACAGCAACTAATTTACTGCTGTAATAAAAGATTGTGATAACAGGTCGTTAAATATGTCAAAAAAGTAATTTCAGCAGGCTTTACCGGCGATGCCGGACCACTTACCATGTTGGACATGACAACCTTTATTCAGCGGTGCAAAACCGCCCTTTTCGCATTGGCGCTGACTGCCACCGCCGCCAACGCGGCCGACGCCACCCATGGACAACACGGCATGGCGCTGTTCGGCGGCAAGGAGGGGCTGTACGCGTCCCATTTACCATTGTTTCACGCGCCGCACGACCACCAGGTGATCCTGCGGGTGCACGTGGCAGATCCAACGACCGACGCTGCGCTGCGTGCCCGGCTCGACGGCAAGACCGCGCTGTGGACCATCGCGCCGGAAAAATTTGAGCTGTCGCGCCTGGCACCGACATCGGCCGCGCCGCTGCGCCAGTTCAACGCCGACCTGGTCCAGGGCCATTTCGAGCGCGGCGGCTTGACGCAATATGCGGCGGCCACCATCGTGGTCGACCAGGTGATCATGTTCCGCCAGCTGTCGCCGGCGGCGAAGGCCAACGCCACCGCCAGCTATATGCAGATCGGCGGCGGCAAGCAGCGCTATCTGATCAAGCAAATCGACAGCCGGCCGGACTTCGACCACATCGTCGCCTACACGGCCGCCGCCAATGCGCCGACGATGCGCATCACGCTGGGCAAGCCCACGCTCCGGCAGCCGTCCGACCAGGCGCTGGCCGACGCGCTGCACGTGCCCGTCAGTGCCATCACCGGAACGGTGTACTTTGAAACTGACGATTTGAAGTAAGGGAACTGCTGGCCCAAACGGTATCCCATATGCCGCATCAAGTCCGAGACAATATAAACGATGCTATCGCATCGTTTTCATCACGAAAATTAGCGAATTTCTCGAAAATGATGCATCTGCATCGATAAAAAAAGGACCGCGAAGTTGCCTTCGACGGTCCTTTTTTATGCTTGCCAGCCGAAGCTTACTCGGCGGTCGCAGCGGCCTTCTTCGGCGCGGCCTTTTTAGCCGGCGCTTTCTTGGCAGCAGCTTTCTTGGCTGGCGCGGCCTTGGCGGCGGCCTTCTTGGCCGGCGCTTTCTTGGCCGGAGCCGCCTCGGCCGCCGCGCCGTCGGCGCCCTCGTCCGCTCCCGCTGCCGCTTTGTCAGCCGCAGCTTTGCCCTTGGCGGGCGCCTTGGCCTTGCGCTCCTCGAACTCGAAGCTGATCTTGTTGTCCTTGCCCTTGACCAGGAAGGCCTTGAACGGACGACGCGTGCGCTGCGAAACAAAACCCGGCAGCAGATCGGTCTTGCCTTCGTTGATCAGCTTGGCCATCTGCTCAGGCAAAATCTCCTGCTGCAAGATGATGCGGCCGCTGCGGAAGTCGCACGTCTTCGGCTTGGCGACGCTGTTTTCGCAAACATACGCCAGACCCATTTCGTACACGCCGCCGGCGCACTTCGGACAAGGCCCCAGCGGGGTCTGACCGGTGAAGTCGACCGCTTCCGCGTCTTCCGAATCGTCGTTCTGGCCGAAGTCGAACTCCAGCTTGAAGTTCTTGATCTCCTCGTCGCGCACGATGCGCAGGATGGCCGCGAACGGACGTCCCATCTTCGAGCGGAAACCTTGCAGCGGACCGATGGTGCGTTCCTTGAGCAACTGTTCCACTTCCTCGATTTCAAACTGGCGGCTGCCCGGCGTTTTGCTCATCGAGAAATCGCACTTGGTGCAGGCGAAACGGCGATAGTTCTCTTTAACCACGCTGGCGCAGTTCGGGCACGGCGTCGTCAACGTCGCGTAATCGCCGGGGATCGTGTCGTTGTTGTATTCCTTGGCGCGTTTGACGATGACCTGCGTCATCTGGGCGATTTCGCGCATGAATTCCTCGCGCGAGATCTTGCCCTTTTCCATCTGCGACAACTTGTATTCCCACTCGCCGGTCAGTTCCGGCGCGGTCAGTTCGTTGACACCAAGGCCGCGCAGCAACGTCATCAGCTGCGACGCCTTGGCGGTCGGCATCAGTTCCCGGCCTTCGCGCAGCAGATAGCGCTCGGTCAGCAAGCCCTCGATGGTGGCCGCGCGCGTCGCCGGCGTGCCCAGGCCCTTGCCGGCCATGGCGTCGCGCAACTCGTCGTCCTCGACCAGCTTGCCGGCGCCTTCCATGGCTGACAGCAACGTCGCCTCGGTGTAGCGCGCTGGCGGCTTGGTGACCAGGCCGTTCGCGTTGACCTTGTCGGTCAGCACTTTCTCGCCCTTGGCGACCGGCACCAGATTGCCGTTGGCGTTGCCTTCCTTGTCGTCGTCGGTCGATGCTTCCTTGCCGTAGATCGCCAGCCAGCCCGGGTTGGTCATGACCTTGCCTTCAGTTTTGAACTGATGGCCGGACACTTCCGTGTAGCGGGTGGTGACCTGGAACTCGGCGGGCGGGAAGAACACGGCCATGAAGCGGCGCGTGACCAGGTCGTACAGCTTTTGTTCCGGCTCGGACAGGTTTTTCGGCGCGATCGTGGTCGGGATGATCGCGAAGTGATCCGAGATCTTGGTGTTGTCGAAGATGCGCTTGTTCGGCTTGACCCAGCCCTTGTCGAGGATCTGCTTGGCGAACTGGTGGTAGTTCGGATTCTCCTTGACCACTTCCAGCGCCTGCTGCACGGTCGGCATGTAGTCTTCCGGCAGGTGGCGCGAATCGGTACGCGGGTAGGTCAGCACTTTGTGCTTTTCGTACAGCGCCTGGGCCAGGCCCAAGGTGTTCTTGGCCGAAAAGCCGAAGCGCGAGTTGGCTTCGCGCTGCAGGCTGGTCAGGTCGAACAGCGCCGGCGCCATCGACGTGGTCGGTTTGGCTTCCTCGGTGACGATGCCCTGCTTGCCGCGGCAAGCCGTGGCGATCGAATCGGCGGCGGCCTTGCTCCACAGGCGCTCGGCGCGCTTCTCCGGATCGGTCTCGTCCTTCTTGAACTTGGTGTCGAGCCAGCGGCCTTCATACACGCCGGCGGCGCACACGAACTCGGCGCGCACTTCCCAGAAGTCGCGGGCGACGAATTTCTTGATCTTCTCTTCGCGCTCGACCACGATCGACAGGGTCGGCGTCTGCACGCGGCCCACGGTGGTCAGGTAGAAGCCGCCCTCTTTCGAGTTGAACGCGGTCATGGCGCGGGTGCCGTTGATGCCGATCAGCCAGTCCGCTTCCGAGCGGCAGCGCGCGGCGTCGGCCAGCGGCAGCATTTCCTCGTCGGTGCGCAGATGGGTGAAGCCTTCGCGGATCGCGCCGGGCGTCATCGACTGCAGCCACAGGCGCTTGACCGGTTGCTTGGCCTTGGCGTTCTGGGCGATCAAACGGAAGATCAGTTCCCCTTCGCGGCCCGCGTCACATGCGTTGATGAGGGTGGTGACGTCTTTACGCTTGATCAGCTTGTTCAGCACCTTGAGGCGCGCCTCGGTCTTGGCGATCGGATTGAGCGCGAAGTACGGCGGGATCATCGGCAGGTGCGCGAAGCTCCATTTGCCGCGTTTGACGTCGTGCTCTTCGGGCACGGCGATTTCCAGCAGGTGGCCGACGGCGGAGGACAGCACGTACTCGTCGGATTCAAAGTACTCATCGTGCTTGGTGAAGCCGCCAAGCGTCTTCGCGATGTCGTTCGCGACAGAAGGCTTCTCGGCGATGATGAGGGTTTTCGTCATATTTCGTATCTCGTTTTTTAACACTTGGGGTGGGTACAGCATGCGCATCATACATGGATCGCGCCGCAGTCTGCACTTTTGCGCCGCCGATGGCAAGGCCGGTGTGTGACAGTCTTGTCAAAGCGCAAATGATAAGCGGGTTGTCGGCAGGACTGCAAGCAAACCGCGCAGTGCCATAGCGCGAGTATGCGGCTAAGATGAGGCAAATGTGTTGCTTTTTGGAACGGAGAACGGTCACCGGCGGGCACGCCGGCTGTTCTTATTAGTGCAGCAGGCGCGGCGCCTGGTCTTCGTCCGAGCCGAACAGGTCGTCGAACATCAGCGCGTCCGGTTCCTTGCCTTGGCTCCAGAGCAACATCAGCACGATGACCTTGAGCTTGCCCAGGGTGACCGGCGCCTCTTCGAGCGCCAGCGCCCGCTCGACAACGATTTCACGTTGCAGCGGAGACAAGACCTTGGCCGATTCGAGGAACTGGATGAAGCCGATCGCGGCGGTGCCCAGCACGTCCTGCTCTTCCTCGACGTAGAAGCGGGTGCCGGTCGAGGCGGCCGTCAACGACTGCTCGACGCCGGCCATGGCGGTCAGGTCGTTGAGCCAGACCAATGCCTCGGAAATCTCGACATCGTCAAAACCAACAGCCGACAGCTTCTTGGCCAACGCAGCCGGTTCGGGGCAAGCATCGGGACGGTAATAAGTCTCGTAGAGATAAACAAGGATGTCGAACATGGCTCTACTCTATCAGCTAAAACAGATCGGACACAAGTACCGCACAGCTTGCCTATCAGTTTGCCATTGTCATCCGCTCACGAACGCAACCGTTGAAACATTCCGCCCGGCAAACGCTCCAGCAAACCGGCCAATTCCAGCGCCAGCAACTGCCCCTGCAGCTCGGCGGCGGACTGGCCCAGCATGACGGCCAGGGTGTCGGCGCGGGCCGGATGCTCGCCGATCGCGTCGAGCACCCGGTCGACGAAGCTGTCGTCGATCGCGGGCCGGGCGCCGGCCATGCCGTCGGTTGCCATTTGCATATCCTCCAGCACGTCGGCGGCCGTCTCGACCAGCTTGGCGCCCTCGCGTATCAAGCGGTGGCACCCCTTGGCCAGCGCCGCGTGGACCGACCCCGGCATGGCGTACACGTCGCGCCCCTGGGAGATGGCCAGCCGCGCCGTGATCAGCGAGCCGGACTTGGCGGCCGCCTCCACCACCAGCACTCCACACACCAGGCCGCTGATGATGCGGTTGCGGCGCGGAAAATTGTCGCGCAACGGCGGTGTGCCGAGCGGGTACTCGCTGACGATACACCCCTCGTCGGCGATCCGGCGCGCGAGGTTGCCATTGCTGGCGGGATAGATGCGGTCGGCGCCGGTGCCGATCACGGCCAGGGTGCCGCCTTCGCCGCACAGGCCGCCCGCATGCGCGGCCGCGTCGATGCCCAGCGCCAGGCCGGAGACGATGGTCAATCCCGCGTCCGACAGCGCGTGCGCCATGCGCTCGGCGTTGAGCATGCCCTGGACGCTGGCGTTGCGCGACCCGACCACCGCCAGCGACCTGCGCGTCAGCAGCTCGGCGCGCCCCTTGACGTACAGCATCAACGGCGCGGCGGCGATCTCGCGCAGCTGCGCTGGATAATCGGGATGGTCGAGGGTCAGGAAAAGGTTGCCCGGCTGCTCGCGCCAGGCCAGCACCGCGTCCGCCTGGGCCGTCAAGGCGTCCGCCTCGGACGGCGATGGCGGCCGCAGCAGGGCGTCGGCCTGGTCGGGTTTGACCAGCGCCAGCAATTGCTGGCGGCTGGCGTCGAAGATGGCTTGCGGCGAACCCAGCTTGTCGAGCAGCCGGTGCGCGCTCAGCAGGCCCACGCCTTCGGTGCGCTCCAGGCGCAACCAGGCGATTAGCGCGGGCGCCGTGGGAGGGGTGAGGTTTTCCGTGGCTTGCACGGCGGGGGTTACTCCGGCGACTTGGCGACGTCGCCCACTTCCACCGGCGCCGTCACCTGCATGATCAAGCCGTAGGAAATATGCTTGAACACGCGGAAGATAAACAGGGTGCCCACTCGCTCGTCCGGCAGCCTGACCTGCTGTTCGCGCATCCCCAGCCAGCTTTTCGGCGCGGTGGAATCGCGAACAGTTCTTCCCGCATGGTACAGCTGCAGCACGGCGCCGACATCGAGTCCGTCAAGCTTTCCGCGATTAATACTGACCACCTGGTTCTGGCCGGCGTGCGTGACGCCGCCGTAGATGGCCATCACGCGCGACTCCACCGCTTGCTCGGGCGGATGCGGCACGTAGTTCTGCATCGGCATCGGCGGAATGGCGCGCAACTGGTCGCCCTTGCCCATTTCCTCCTTGGCGCTGGCGACAACGAAGGTGTGCACATCGCCGCCGCCGGCGGGCTGCGCGGCGGCCTGCAATTTGAGCGTGCCTAAATAGAAGGCCTCGTGGCCAATCACTTCTTTGGTCACCGGGTCGCGCAGCGGGTTACCCGGCCGGAACACCTGGAACGAGGTATTGCCGTTGAGCTCGCCACGGACGTAGGCCTTGTCGTCCTTGCCGATGAACACATGGTCGTCCTGCGTGGCGATGATGCGCGGCGCACCCTTGAGCTCGTCGTTTTCGATGATCAGCGGCTGGCTCAGGAAAGGCTCGATGACGCCGGCCGGTATCGACGGCACCGCGTCCTTGCCCAAGCCCTCGACGCGCACACCAGGCGAGCGGCGCTGGACGGCGGGATCGTTGACGCCGCCGTTGGCCGCGAGCCTGTTGCCCAGGCGCAGGCGCCCCGCCGCGCGGTCGAGCCAGATGATCTGGCCCGGATAAATCCAGTGCGGATTGGCGATTTCGTCGCGGTTCATGCCCCAGACGGTGGGCCAGCACCACGGCTGTTGCAGGAATTTACCGGAAATATCCCACAACGTATCGCCCCGGACCACCGTGTGCTGGTCGGGGGCGTCGGCGCGGAACTCGCACGTGAGCGCGGCCGCCGGGGCCGCCACCACGCCGCAAAATAGCGCCGTCCATACTAAGCGGGTGCCGACTGTGCTAAAATTTTTCATTAGTAGGTCCGGTAGATGCGCCAGAAACCAGCGCCGGCACACAACAGCAAGCAGTGTCCTTATCAGAGGATAAGGTTGCTAATTTGAATCAAATTCTGCCCATAAAACCCTGAACTAGCAAGCGAAACCGCGCTACGGCAAGCAGCGCGGCTGTTGCATTTTTGGTGGAAAAAAATCGCCGCGGCACCGTCTTTCAGGACTGCGCGTTATCAAGGCAATCACATAGTTATCAACACAGTACAGACATGGCCATTTTAAATATTCTGCGTTACCCCGATCCGCGCCTGCACAAGGTCGCCAAGCCAGTCACCGTCTTCGACGAGCGTTTGGAGAAATTGGTCGCCGACATGGCCGAAACCATGTACGACGCGCCCGGCATCGGCCTGGCCGCCTCGCAGGTCGACGTGCACGAGCAACTGCTGGTCATCGACATCACCGAGACCAAGGACGACCTGGTCACCTACATCAACCCGGAAATCATCTGGGCCAGCGACGAAAAGCAGGTCTACGACGAAGGCTGCCTGTCGGTGCCCGGCGTCTACGACGGCGTCGAACGCCACGCGAAAATCAAGGTGCGCGCGCTCGACGTCAAGGGCCAGCCGTTCGAAGTGGAAGCCGATGGCCTGCTGGCCGTCTGCATCCAGCACGAGATGGACCACTTGCTGGGCAAGGTGTTCGTCGAGTACCTGTCGCCGCTCAAGCGCAACCGCATCAAGACCAAGATGATCAAGGAAGAACGTGGCCTCGAGCGCGAAGCGCAACTGCGCGCGCAGGGCCGCCGGTACTGATCATGAAAGTCATCTTCGCCGGCACCCCGGAGTTCGCCGCCGTGGCATTGCAAGCCCTGCACGAGGCCGGCTTCGAAATCCCGCTGGTGCTGACCCAGCCCGACCGCCCCGCCGGTCGCGGCATGCATTTGCAACCGTCGGCCGTCAAGCAATACGCCGTCGCGCACGGCATCGAGGTGCTGCAGCCGCTGTCGCTGCGCACCGACAGCAAGGACCCGCAGCGTGCCGAGGAGGCGCTGGCCGCCCACGCGCGCCTGCTGTCGACCCCGTATGACGTGATGGTGGTGGCCGCCTACGGGCTGATCCTGCCGCGCAGCACGCTCGACATCAAACCCTGCCTCAACATTCACGGCTCGCTGCTGCCGCGCTGGCGCGGCGCCGCTCCGATCCACCGCGCCATCGAGGCGGGCGACGACGAAACCGGCATCACCATCATGGAGATGGAGGAAGGCCTGGACACCGGCCCGATGCTGCTGATCGAGCGTGTCGCCATCGGCGAGGGCGACACCACCGGCATGGTGCACGACAAACTGGCCGCGCTCGGCGGCAAGATGATCGTCGAGGCGCTGCGCAAGATGGAACACAACCAGCTCGAAGCGGTCACGCAGCCGGAAGAAGGCGTCACCTACGCCGCCAAGATCAGCAAGGAGGAAGCGGCGCTGGACTTCAGCCAGTCCGCCATCGAGATCGGCCGCAAGATCCGCGCCTTCAACCCCTTCCCCGGCGCGCACGCCACGGTCAACGGCGTCAACGTCAAGCTGTGGGGCGCCGAAGTGGTGGAAGCCGACAGCAAGAGCCCGGCCGGCAAAGTGCTCGCGGCCGACGCGCAGCACGGCATCGTGGTCGCCTGCGGCAGCGGCGCGCTGCGCCTGACGGAACTGCAAAAACCGGGCGGCAAGCGCCTGCCGGCCGCCGAGTTCATCAAAGGTTTCCCGCTGGAGAACCTTACTTTCGAGTAAGTTCTGGGCGGCTTCAAGCAAGCTCTCCGATTGCACGCTATGATGGTTCCCCGCTTCCAGCCGCGCCTGGAAGCACTTTTGACAGGAGCCCCGCATGACCGATTTGACCGACAAACTGCACTGGCGCTACGCCACCAAAAAATACAATCCCGCCAAGAAAGTGGATGCCGAGAAGCTCGAGCGCATCCTGGAAGCGGTGCGCCTGGCGCCGACCTCCAGCGGCCTGCAGCCGTTCGAGGTGTTCGTCGTTGAAAACCCGGAGCTGCGCGCCAAGATCCGTGAAGTGGCCTGGGGCCAGTCGCCGGTGACCGAAGCATCGCACCTGCTGGTGTTCGCGGCCTGGGACGACATCACCGAAGCGCGCATCGACATGATGTTCGACCTGACCAACGAGCAGCGCGGCACCGTCAACGAAGGTTGGGAAGCCTACCGCGCCAAATTGAAAGGCATCGTCGCCGCGCGCGGCCAGCAGGGCAACTACGAATCGGCCGCCCGCCAGACGTACATCGCGCTGGGCGTGGCGCTGGTCGCCGCCGCGTTCGAGGGCGTCGACAGCACGCCGATGGAAGGCTTCAGCCCGGAAGCCGTCGACGATATCCTGTCGCTCAAGGAGCGCAACCTGCGCAGCGTCGTGATCCTGCCGCTCGGCTACCGGGAACCCGAAGGCGACTGGCTGGAAGGCCTGAAGAAAGTACGCCGTCCACGCGAAAAGCTGGTAACGGTCCTGTAACGCCGAAATACCTCGGAGACACGTAGGGCGGATTAGGCGGAACGCCGTAATCGGCCATCTTTGCGCCGCCGACGGCGCAACCATGGCCGATTACGCTACGCTAATCCGCCCTACGTGATTTAACGAAGGAGCCATGCCATGCCCATCGAATTCTGGTTCGACTTCGCCAGCAATTACAGCTACCTGAGCGTGATGCGCATCCGCCGGCTCGCCCCCGGCGGCGTGGTGTGGCGCCCCTTCCTGCTCGGTCCCATCTTCAAGGACGCGGGCTGGAACAACTCGCCCTTCGTCCTCCAGAAAGACAAAGGCGCCTACGTCTGGCAGGACATGCCGCGCCAATGCGCCAAGTACGGCCTGCCGTGGCGCCAACCAACCGACTTCCCGCGCAACTCGATGCTCGCCGCGCGCGTCGGCATCCTAAGCGAAAACCAGCCATGGATGTCGGACTTTTGCGAACGCGTCATGCTGGCCAATTTCGCCGACGACCGCGACATCGCCAGCGCCGACTGCATCGCTGACATCCTGTCGGCCCTCGGCCAGGACGCCGACGCCATCCTGCGCGACGCGCAAACCGACGACAACAAAGCCCGCCTGCGCGCCCGCACCGAACAAGCCAAGGCGCTGCACATCTTCGGCGCCCCGACCTTCATGGTCGGGGACGCGATGTTCTGGGGGAACGACCGGCTAGACGACGCCCTCGCCCACGCACAGCGCGACGCTAAGACCTAGTCCAACCGCACCACGCGATCGCCCTCTTCCGGCTTGCAGCCATCGGCGATCGGCGTCCAGCCGCGCCGGACGACGATCTGCCGATCATCATGGCAAAGCTCTACACGCTCGCTGGCGGGGAAGCGCGCCCGCACAAAGGTCTCTATCGTCGACGGCAGGCTGACCCGCAGCTTCATCTCCGCCACATCCTGCTGCGGATGATCGCTCAAGTGCACCAGCGGCACGAAGTACGACGCCAGCATCAGCAACCGTGACTTCACATCGACCGGCTGCGGCGCATACCCCTGTCCGCGCAGCCAATCCTGCGCGCGCTCGCGCAGATCGCCGCCGTCGGGCAGGTCGCCCCAGCCGGCTGCCAGCATCTCCATCACCCACTGATTACAGTTCTGATAGCGCGTGCCGTAAGCGTAGGCATTGGCGCTGTATTGCGCGGCCAACATGCTCTGCACGCGCGGCCGGTCCAGCAAGGCAGGACGCAAGGCCAACACCGATTCCGGCGGCAGCCGCACGATGCTCAGGTAGCCCACTTTGGGATCGTCGGTGCCCATGGCGAAACCGGCCAGGCCCTGATCGAAAATACGCGGCCGGCTCTCATCGCAGGCGTAGTACAACTGGCGCGCCGACCACACGCCCTCCTCCGAGCGCCACGCCAGCGACGCATGCGAATAGCGGATGCCGAAGCGCGACAAATCCAGGCCGGAGCGGCTGACCAGCGCCACGCTGTCGCCGCCGCCCGCCAATTCCTCGCGCAGCACGCCGGCGAAGCGCAGCAGGCGATCCTGCTCGGCCGCCGTCAGCGGCTGCGCGCGGTCGCAAAAGCGCGACGCGTTGGACGTGCCGGAAGCGCCGGCATGCGCCGCGCCGGACGCGCAGGCCACACCTAAAACGGCGCACGCCAGCAGCAGCGGCGCCAGCGCGCGCACGATCTTCACAACGATTTAAAGAGTGACCGGACGCGAAGCCAGTTCGCTGTACCACTCGTCGGCCAGCACCAGATAGAACGGCTGGCGCGTGTCGCCGCGACCGAACTCGATGCCGTAGACGCGGTTTTGCGCGTACATCTTGTCGCCGGCGGCCAGTTGCTGCTGCTCGAAGGTCGTCTGCGGCATGTCCAGCACGATGCGATCGTCCGGATTGTCGGCCTGCAGGGTCAGGCGGGTGCGGCCCGCGCGGTCCGGCGTTTGCGCGATCTGGATGATGCGGTAATCGCCATCGGCCACCTTGCGGTCGCCCTTGGAGCTGTCGCTGGAACCGGACAGGGAATCGGAAACGCTGCCGCTCGACGCGGAACCGGCGCTGGAGGCCGAGGAAGCGAAACTCTCGGCGTTGGCGCCCAGCGCCAGGGTCAATGCGCCGGCGGCGGCGATGCAACGAAATGCGAAGGAGATGGACATCAGAATTCCTTTAATTTACGAACGGGAAGTATAAATGCTTCCCCCTGTCCGCAGAGACAAAAGTTCAAAAGCGAACCGATGTGTACAGTATTTAGGGATCGATAAACCTTGTCAACCGAATTTCTGTTGCTGAGATGCAGCGGTGGCCTGAAGCTTATTCAGGGATGCCGTATAATTTTAGACCGGCGACCGCTCTCGTCCGCCGCGCCCTCCGATCAAAGAAAGTAATAAATGAATAACTCCGTGTCCCATACCGTCATGTCCAAGACCGATGCCCAACTGCGCGAAATCCTGGCGCGCCGCATCATGATCCTCGATGGCGCGATGGGCACGATCATTCAACAGTACAAACTGGACGAGACCGCCTACCGTGGCGGCCCGACGGGACGCTTCATCGACTTCGCCGCCCCCGCCGACAGCGGCGCGCGCGAGTTGTTCGTCAAGGGTAACAACGAACTGCTGACGTTGACGCAGCCGCACGTGATCCAGGAGATCCACGAGCGCTACCTGGCCGCCGGCGCGGACCTGATCGAAACCAACACCTTCGGCGCCACCACGATCGCGCAGGACGACTATCACATGGCCCACCTGGCCTACGAGATGAACCTGCAGGCGGCCAAGCTGGCGCGCGCCGCTTGCGACAAGTACAGCAGCGCCGACAAGCCGCGCTTCGTCGCCGGCGCGCTCGGGCCGACGCCGAAAACCGCGTCGATCTCGCCGGACGTCAACGACCCGGCCGCGCGCAACATCACCTTCGACCAGCTGGTCGATGCCTACCACCAGCAAACCAAGGCGCTGGTCGAAGGCGGCGTCGATGTGCTGCTGGTCGAAACCATCTTCGACACCCTGAACTGCAAGGCCGCGCTGTTCGCGATCGATAAATTCTATGCCGAGAACCCTGGTGTGCCGCGCCTGCCGCTGATGATCTCGGGCACCGTCACCGACGCGTCGGGCCGCATCCTGTCCGGCCAGACCGTGCCGGCCTTCTGGAACTCGGTGCGCCACGCCAAGCCGCTGACGATCGGCCTCAATTGCGCGCTCGGCGCGGCACTGATGCGCCCCTACGCGCAGGAGCTGTCGCAGATCGCCGACACCTTTGTCTGCATCTACCCGAACGCCGGCCTGCCCAACCCGATGAGCGATACCGGCTTCGACGAACTGCCGGCCGACACCTCGGCGCTGCTGCGCGAGTTCGCCGACGCCGGCTTCGTCAACATCGCCGGCGGCTGCTGCGGCACCACGCCGGACCACATCAAGGCCATCGGCGAGATGCTCGCCACCACCACGCCGCGCGCGGTGCCGGACGTGCCGGTGGCGCAGCGCCTGTCGGGCCTCGAACCGTTCACCATCGACGAGAGCTCGCTGTTCGTCAACGTCGGCGAGCGCACCAACGTCACCGGCTCGAAGGCGTTCGCGCGCATGATCCTGAACGAGCAGTACGACGAGGCGCTGTCGGTGGCCCGCCAGCAGGTGGAAAACGGCGCCCAGGTCATCGACATCAACATGGACGAAGCGATGCTCGATTCGCAGGCGGCCATGACGCGCTTCCTGAACCTGATCGCCTCGGAACCGGACATCTCGCGCGTGCCGATCATGATCGACTCGTCGAAGTGGTCGGTGATCGAGGCCGGCCTCAAATGCGTGCAGGGCAAATCGATCGTCAACTCGATCTCGATGAAGGAAGGCGAGGAGGAGTTCATCCGCCAGGCGCGCTTGTGCCTGAGCTATGGCGCCGCCGTCATCGTCATGGCCTTCGACGAAAAGGGCCAGGCCGACACCTTCGAACGCAAGACCGAAATCTGCGAACGCGCCTACATGCTGCTGGTCAACACCGTCGGCTTCCCGCCGGAAGACATCATCTTCGACCCGAACATCTTCGCCATCGCCACCGGCATCGAAGAGCACAACAACTACGCGGTGGACTTCATCAACGCCACCCGCTGGATCAAGGAGAACCTGCCGCACGCGAAGATCTCGGGCGGCGTCTCCAACGTCTCGTTCTCCTTCCGCGGCAACGACCCGGCGCGCGAGGCGATCCACACCGTGTTCCTGTACCACGCCATCAAGGCCGGCATGACGATGGGTATCGTCAACGCCGGCATGGTCGGCGTCTACGACGACCTGCCGGCCGAACTGCGCGAACGCGTCGAGGACGTGGTGCTGAACCGCCGCGACGACGCCACCGAGCGCATGATCGACATCGCCGGCACCCTGAAGGCCGGCGCCGGCAAGCAGGACGCGCAGAACCTCGAATGGCGCAACGCCCCGGTCGAAAAGCGCCTGGCGCACGCGCTGGTGCACGGCATCACCCAGTTCATCACCGACGACACCGAGGAGATGCGCCAGCAGGTATTGGCCGCCAACGGCCGTCCGATCCACGTGATCGAAGGCCCGCTGATGGACGGCATGAACATCGTCGGCGACCTGTTCGGACAGGGCAAGATGTTCCTGCCGCAGGTGGTCAAGTCGGCGCGCGTGATGAAGCAGGCCGTGGCCCACCTGATTCCGTACATCGAAGAGGAAAAGCTGGCCGAGGAAAAACGCACCGGCATCGTCGCCAAACCGAAGGGCAAGATCGTCATCGCCACCGTCAAGGGCGACGTCCACGACATCGGCAAGAACATCGTCTCGGTGGTCCTGCAATGTAATAACTTCGAAGTGGTGAACATGGGCGTGATGGTGCCCTGCTCCGAGATCCTGGCGCGCGCCAAGCTGGAAAACGCCGACATCATCGGCCTGTCCGGCCTGATCACGCCGTCGCTCGAGGAGATGGCCTACGTGGCGAAAGAGATGCAGCGCGACGAGCATTTCCGCATGCTCAAGATCCCGCTGCTGATCGGCGGCGCCACCACCAGCCGCGCCCACACGGCCGTCAAGATCGCCCACAACTACGAGGGCCCGGTGGTGTACGTGCCGGACGCCTCGCGTTCGGTGTCGGTGGCGCAGTCGCTGCTGACGCCGGAGAGCCGCCAGCAGTACATCGACGACATCGCATCGGACTACGTGCGCATCCGCGAGCAGCACGCCAACAAGAAGGCGCTGCCGATGCTGTCGCTGAAGGACGCGCGCGCCAACAAGATGAAGCTCGCCTTCGACGGCGCCAGCGCGCCGGTCAAGCCGAAGTTCATCGGCCGCCGCGAATTCAAGAACGTCGACCTGGCCACCATCGCCCGCTACATCGACTGGGGCCCGTTCTTCCAGACCTGGGACCTGGCCGGTCCGTTCCCCGCCATCCTGACCGATGAAGTGGTGGGCGAAGCGGCAAGCAAGGTGTTCGAGGAAGGCCAGGCGCTGCTCAAGAAAGTCATCGACGGCCGCTGGCTGACCGCGAACGGCGTCATCTCGCTGCTGCCGGCGAACACGGTCAACGACGACGACATCGAGATCTACACCGACGACACGCGTACAACCGTCGACTTCACGTATTACGGCCTGCGCCAGCAGGGCGTCAAGCCGGTGATCGACGGCGTGCAGCGGCCGAACCAGTGCCTGTCCGACTTCATCGCCACCAAGGAATCGGGCGTGAAGGATTACATCGGCATGTTCGCCGTCACGGCGGGCCTGGGGATCGAAAAGTACGAAAAGCGCTTCGAGGACGCGCACGACGACTACTCGTCGATCATGCTCAAATCGCTGGCCGACCGTCTGGCCGAAGCCTTCGCCGAATACCTGCACGAGCGCGTGCGCAAGGACCTGTGGGGCTACGCCGCCGCCGAATCGCTGAGCAACGACGACATGATCGCCGAGAAATACGCCGGCATCCGTCCGGCGCCGGGCTACCCGGCCTGCCCGGAGCACACGGTCAAGCGCGACATGTTCAAGACCATGCAGGCCGGTGAGATCGGCATGGAGCTGACCGAATCGTTCGCCATGTATCCGGGCGCGGCCGTCTCCGGCTTCTACTTCGCGCATCCGGAATCGAAGTACTTCGTGGTCGGCAAAATCGGCGAAGACCAACTGGCCGACATGGCCGCGCGCCGCAAGGTCGACAAGGCCGAGCTGGAGCGCTGGCTGGCGCCGAACCTGTCTTAAGAACCATGAGCCCACGTGGGGACACGTAGGGCGGATTAGGCGGCACGCCGTAATCGGCCATGCATGCGCCGCCGATGGAGCATGCATTGGCGGATTACGCTGCGCTAATCCGCCCTACGTGGTTCCGGGGTGATTGGGAAGTCACGGCAGAGCGTGACCGCCACCATTACAGCGCGTACCGCACCACGTTATCGCTCCACTCGAACGCGGCCAGCTCCAGCTCCACCAGCTCGTCGGTGGACATCGCCAGATTGCGCAGCGCCGGCACGATGTGCTCGTCCATCTCCTCGATGCGCTCGATGCATTCGGCCAGCTTGAGCAGGTCGC
Organism: Oxalobacteraceae bacterium OTU3CAMAD1; assembly: GCA_024123915.1. Taxonomy (NCBI): domain Bacteria; kingdom Pseudomonadati; phylum Pseudomonadota; class Betaproteobacteria; order Burkholderiales; family Oxalobacteraceae; species Oxalobacteraceae bacterium OTU3CAMAD1. Next base: position 6,851,756 of record CP099650.1, read on the forward strand.
CGTAGAAACCATCGCGGTACAGCAGCGCTTTCGAAACGTCATCATTCACCGGAATCTGCGCCAGGATCTCCGCCATCGGCATGCCGAACAACGTGTCCATCAGCGACATGATGCCGACCGTGAAGGCGATGTCGGCCACGTGCCGCTGGCTCGGCCGCAGCTTGCCGGCCAACAGTTCCAGCAGGCGCCCGCGCGTGGTCGCCAGCATCAGCAATGGCGTCATGCTGTGGCCGCGCTTGCTCGGCTCGGCATATAGCATGATCTGCAGCCAGCGCTGCAACTGGCGCCGGCCCAGCAGGGTCACCGCCTGGCTCAAGGAATCGATGCGCTGGCGCGCGCCCACCGCTGGCGTGTTCACCAGCCGCAGCAGATTAAGCGCCAGCGAGACGTCGCGCTTGATCGCGCGCTCGATATCGATATTGTCGGCGTCCGACGTGACCAGGGTCATCAACTCCATCACCGCCAGCTGCGACGGCGACAGCTTCTTGCCGCTCATGATCACCGGACGCGAGAAGTAATAGCCCTGGAAATAATCGAACTCCAGGTCCAGCGCGTTTTTGAATTCATCGCGGGTTTCGACCTTCTCCGCCACCAGCTTCTTTTTCTGCTGGCGGAAGCGCGGTGCCAGCTTCATCAAGGTCGACAGCGGCGTGCTGCGCATGTCCATTTTGACGTATTCGATCCACGGCAGCAGCGCGACGACGGCGTCGTTCTCGCCGCTGACATCGGCCAGCGCGAAGCGGAAGCCCTGGCCGGCCAGCTCCTCCACGCGCGCCAGTAGTTGCGGCGTGGCCGGCTCGCTGGCGCACACCTCCAGCACCATTTTTTCGCGCGGCAGGAAGGAGAAAATGTCGGTCATGACGACATCGGCGTCGACATTGACAAAGCCGAGCGCGTCGCCGACGGTCCTTTCCATGCCCAGCTGCGAGGCGTGGGCGATCACCGCCGCTGTCGCCGAGAGCTCGGTGGTGATATGGGCCGGCCCCACCGGAGCATTACGGAAAAGCAATTCGTAACCGAACAGGTTCTGGTTGCGGTCGAGGATGGGCTGGCGTCCCAGATAGAATTCGCGCACGCGCAGATTGCGCGGGCCGGCGTCATGTTGGGAGAGATCGATCATTGCTTCTGCCATTCTTGTCAGGGAGCGAATATTTCGCTGTACTAAGATTTTGACAGTAATGACCCCGGCTGTCTTGAGAATTTAGCGTTTAATCAATCGCTTGTGGCACACCGTCGATAAAAAGCTTCAGTTCGCCACTGGCAAAAGCTGTCCATTTTTCATTGGTCGTTAGCGGTTGGGTAACGATAATCGCCACCCTGTCGTTGGGCGTGGTCACCTGGGAGAAATCGACGCTGACATCTTCGTCGGACAGCTTGGCGGTGTCGAACGGATATTTGCGCACCAGATAGAACAAATTGGTCGAGCAATGGGCGAACAGTTCGCCGCCGGACGACAGCAGCATGTTGAAGGTGCCATGGGCGGCGATCTCGTCGACCAGCGCGCCCAGGGCGGCGCGCAATTCCGCCAGCGCGGGCCGCTGTTCGCCGAAACGGGCGCGCAACTGCTGCAAAATATAGCAAAACGCGCGCTCGCTGTCGGTGTTGCCGACCGGCCGGAAGGCGCCGTTCAGCAGCGGATGGAATTCCTTGAGGTCGCCGTTATGGGCGAAGACCCAGTACTGCCCCCACAGCTCGCGCACGAACGGGTGGCAGTTCTCCAGCGCGACCTGGCCCTGCGTGGCCTTGCGGATATGCGCGATGACATTGGTGGATTTGATCGGATAGCGCTTGATCAGCTCGGCGATCGGGGAAGCGATAGCCGCCTGGTGATCGACGAAGTGGCGCACGCCGGCGCCTTCGAAGAAGGCGATGCCCCAACCGTCATGGTGGGTGTCGGTATGGCCGCCGCGCATGGCGAAGCCGGTAAAACTGAACACGATGTCGGTCGGGACATTGCAGTTCATGCCGAGTAGCTGACACATTATTTCTTTTCTCTTCGATTAATTTGCGACTGACAATTGCGACAGACAATATAACAGCCCCAAACGCCAACAGGGCGGATTACCCTAAGGTAACCCGCCCTGTCGATTCAATCCAGCGGTTAAACGGCTCAAGTCGTCAGTGCAACAGCACCGGATGGCTCATGAGTTCGTCATAACTGCCCAAAAATTCATCAATCTCGGCCATGGTCGGCTCGCCGGCGATCAGTTCGTTGACGTCGCGGCGGAAATTCTGTGCCAGGATGCCGTTGATAAAAATCTCCCGCTTGCCGCCTTTGTCGACGATTTCATAGCCGCCAAAGCGCAATGCATCCAGACTACGATCGGCGCCGAATTCGACAACGCTGTATTGCTCGCTGTTATAGATGAGGTTCATTTTGCTTCCTTTCTCCAGGGGCGAAACACTGCTCGGTTTCACTTCACTACCCACATGGGGCTTAAAGTGGACGATTCAAGTCTAAAGAACAGGACCCGATCTGCAGGCAGGGCTTAGGCCGCGATGTCGGATTGCAAATCTAGCAAGTCGCCGTACGGGGGCTCGGACAGCCATGCACGCAGCAGTTCGAGGTGTTCAGCAGTGGCCAGACTAATGTAGAGCCGCGCCGGTGGATGACGCAGCACACGGTTCAATGTTACCCGCAAAACGAGATTCCCGCTGCAATGGAGACAGCCAGGGGCAATTCGCAACACTTTTGGAACAGGAGCAACATCGACGGGAGCGTCGGCGGGATCGAAGGCGAGCGCCGAACCGCCGTCCGACAGACCTTCCAGAATAATAACAGTGGGCAATTCCATGCCGCCGTCGAAGGCCAGGCGCGCGGCGATGGCCGCTTCGCGCGTACCGGCGCGGTCGCCGGTCACCAGCCAGGTCGGCACCGGCGCCCGGACGGCGGCGCCGGCTACCCCAACACCACTCACGGCGTCAGAGGTTTTTTTTGGCCAGCTTGCCCGGCTCCACGCCCAGCTGCTTGAGCTTGCGGTACAGGTGGGTGCGCTCGAGGCCGGTCTTCTCGGCCACGCGTGTCATGCTGCCGCCTTCGCGGCCCAGGTGGTGCTCGAAGTACATGCGCTCGAAGGCGTCGCGCGCCTCGCGCAGCGGCAGGTCGAACGACAGGTTGAACATATGGTTGTCGGCGCCGGCGATGGTGGCGCCGCCGCGCACCGCGATCGCGGCCGCAGGGTTGGGCGGGTTGAAGCCGACGCTGGGCGCCTCCTCCTGCTGGACCGCCGCCGGACGTGGCGCCAGCACCGGCGCGCGCACGGTTTCCTGCGCCCGCGTCAAGCCCTGCTGAACCGCCTTGAGCAGCTTTTGCAGCGCGATCGGTTTCTCCAGGAAATTGAGCGCGCCGATGCGCGTGGCCTCGACTGCCGTATCGATAGTCGCATGGCCGGACATCATGATCACGGGCATGGTCAGCAAGCCATCGCGCTGCCATTCCTTGAGCAAGGTGACGCCGTCGGTATCCGGCATCCAGATATCGAGCAGCACCAGATCCGGCGCGCCGCCGGCGCGCGCTTCGCGTGCCTGCTGGGCGTTCTCGGCCAGCTGTATTGCGTGTCCCTCGTCGCTCAAGATTTCCGAGAGCAACTCGCGGATACCCATCTCATCGTCCACTACCAGAATGTTTGCCATCTTCCCTTGCCTTCCTCATTTTCGCCATCGATGCGGCAAATGATTTTGTATTGAACTTAACTTTAAGTATTGTGCGTCGTCGGTGCTAACTTTAACAGCAAAATCAGTATAGACGCGCCACTTCCATCGACATGATTCTGGATATCAATCCTGCCCCCATGCTCGTCGATAATTTTCTTCACCATCGCCAACCCCAAGCCGGTGCCGCGCGCCTTCGACGTCACGTACGGTTCGAACGCCCGCGCCAGGATCTTGGGCGCGAACCCCGGGCCGTTGTCGACGATCGCCAAACGCACCGCCACGCGCGTGCTGCCGTCCGCACCCTGATAATGGATGGCTTCGCTGACGACGTCAATGCGCGGCTGCATATCGGGCCGCCCGGCCGCCTGCTCGGCCATCGCGTCCTGCGCGTTTTGCAGCAGATTGTGGATCACCTGGCGCAGCTGCGTCGCGTCGCCCATCACCAGCGGCAGGCCGGCGGCCAGTTGCGGGTGGATGATGTCGTCGCCCTCGCCGCTCACATACAGGTGCAGGATCTCCTCGACCAGCGCGTTCAGGTCGAGCGGCTCCAGCACCGCCGGCGGCGTGCGCGCGTAGTCGCGGAAATCGTCGACCATGCGCTTCATCGCCGCCACTTGGTTGACGATGGTCGCCGTTCCCTTATTGAGCAGCGCCACGTCGTCCGCAGCCAGCTTACCCTCAAGTTTCATTTGCAGGCGTTCGGCTGACAACTGGATCGGCGTCAGCGGATTCTTGATCTCGTGGGCCAGGCGGCGCGCGACTTCCCCCCAGGCGATCGAGCGCTGCGCCGAGATGACGTCGGAGATATCGTCGAACACCACCAGGTAGCCGCTGCCGCCCTCGATCGGCAGGCGCGAGCCGCGCGTGAGCAGGGTCAAATCGTTGTCGTCCAGGCTGGCCGAGCGGCGCGGCACCTCGATCTGGCGCTGCCAGTGCATGCGCTGCAGGTTGCGGCCGGCGGCCGACTGCGCGCTCTGCGCGGCGAACGCGGCGACGATGGCGGCGCCGAATTCCTGCATGCCCTCGACCTCGTTGAGCTTGCGCCCGATCATCGTCACGCCGGCCTGCTGCAGGATGCGCTCGACCGAATCGTTGAAGCTAATCAGATGGAACTCGTGGTCCAGCACCATCACGCCGGCCGACATATTGGCCAGCACCGACTCCAGGTGGGCCTTGGCGTTTTGCAGCGCCGCGCGGTTGCGCTCGACGGCGCTGCGGGCGTCCGACAGCTGGCGCGTCATCGTGTTGAACGACTGCGTCAACGTGCCCAGCTCGTCGGAGGTGGCCACGATCGGGCGCGGCGACAGGTCGCCCTCGGCCACCGCGCGCGTGCCCTCGGCCAGCAGCAGCAGCGGCTGCGCCAGGTCGCTGGCGATCAGGAAGGCGCTAGCGATGGCGCCGAACACGGCCAGCAGCAGGGTCAACGTCAGGGTGACGATGTACATCTTGCGCAGGCCGACGCGGGCGACGAAGCGCTCCTTGTAGTTGGAATAGGCGCTGCGGATGGTCTCGCCGTCGGCGGCAAGTTGCGCCGGCGCCAGCTGGATCAGTTGCAGGTAGCGCGGCGCCAGCTGCGTGCCGTTGGGCCGCACGCGGTCGGGAATGGCCATCACCACCCGCAATCGCAGCTGGCTGAGGCTGTCCTGGGCGTTGACGGGCGCGTCGACCAGGTCGCTGCGCAGCTCGTTGCCGCCCTCGGGCGCGCCGTAGGATTCGTCGCTCTTGGCCTTGGCCATCATCTCGCGGGTCGGCAGGTCGGCGCTGAGGTTGCCGCTGCGGCTGGCGCGGGCGCTGACCACCAGCCCGCCCTCGGCGTCGACGATGATGGCGTTCTGCATGCCGGGCTGCTCCTTGACCAGCTGGGCCAGGATGAGGCGCTCGGTGCCGTCGCCCTCGCCGGCCAGGCGCTGCGTGGTGCGGGCGGCGGTCGCGGTCAGCTCGTTCAGGGAACGGTCCAGGCCTTCGCGGCTCAGGTTGATGCCCGATTCGAGCGCCTCCTCGACCGGCACGTTGAACCACGATTCGATCGAATGGGAGACGAACTGCACCGACACCAGGAAGATCACCAGCCCGGGCAGCACGCCGACGGCGGCGAACAGCAGAACCAGCCGCGTCATCAGCTTGGAGCCGAACTTGCCGCTCTTGTAGCGGGCATACAGGCGGAACAGCGACACCGCCACCAGCAGCAGCAGCGCCACGGCCACCGCCGCGTTCAGGCCCAGCAGCCAGGCGTAGTAGCGGTCGAAAAAGCCGGAATTGTCGGAGGCCGAGGCGAGCAGGAACAGCAGGATGCTGACGACGGCGCCGCCGATGACGGCAAAGTACCGGAGCGCTGTGCTCACCTACTCGGCCCTGTAGAGGAAGGTTTTCTTGTCGGACGCCAGGCGCCATTCATTATTATTGAGGGCGTTGATCTGGATCGG